>NZ_CP042467.1:1340000-2065000 GCF_007993755.1 Microvenator marinus | reverse complement strand
TTAGCTGAATCATCTGGAAAGTTGAGCCATAGCGGGTAATAGCCCCGTAAGTGAAAATAAGCATGCACCTGTGTGAGATACCCGAGTACGGCGGGACACGTGGAACCCTGTCGGAATCTGGGAGGACCATCTTCCAAGGCTAAATACACGCAAACGACCGATAGTGAACAAGTACCGTGAGGGAAAGGTGAAAAGTACCCCTTTGAGGGGAGTGAAATAGACCCTGAAACCGAGAGCCTACAAGCAGTGGGAGCCCTATGCCGCAAGGCAGGGTGACTGCGTGCCTTTTGCATAATGAGTCAGCGAGTTAAGTTACGCAGCAAGGTTAAGCCGAGAAGGCGAAGCCGCAGGGAAACCGAGTCTGAATAGGGCGTATAGTTGTGTGATTTAGACCCGAAACCGAGTGAGCTACCCATGGCCAGGTTGAAGTTCCGGTAATGCGGAATGGAGGACCGAACCCACCATTGTTGAAAAAATGGGGGATGAGCTGTGGGTAGGGGTGAAAGGCCAATCAAACTCGGAGATAGCTGGTTCTCCCCGAAATATATTTAGGTATAGCCTCGGGAGATTTACCTGCGGAGGTAGAGCACTGAATGGGCTAGGGGTCTCACCGGATTACCAAACCCAATCAAACTCCGAATGCCGTAGAGTATTATCCCGGGAGTCAGACTACGGGTGATAACATCCGTGGTCGAGAGGGCAACAACCCAGACCGCCGGCTAAGGTCCCTAATTTATGGTTAAGTGGCAAAGGATGTGGAAGCACACAGACAACTAGGAGGTTGGCTTAGAAGCAGCCACCCTTGAAAGAAAGCGTAATAGCTCACTAGTCGAGTGAATCCGCGCCGAAAATATAACGGGGCTCAAACCATAAACCGAAGCCGCGGACTGTAATTTATTTACAGTGGTAGGGGAGCATTCTAGTCGCCTGCGAAGGGATACCGTGAGGAGTCCTGGAGGTTCTAGAAGCGCATATGCTGACGTGAGTAACGATCAAACGGGTGAGAAACCCGTTCGCCGAATACCCAAGGTTTCCTGGGCCAGGGTCATCCTCCCAGGGTTAGTCGGGTCCTAAGACGAGGCCGAACGGCGTAGTCGATGGCAAACAGGTTAATATTCCTGTACCTCCTTGTAAGGTGTTTGATGGTAAGAGAGGACGGAGAACGTTAGGTCCGCCGGATATTGGATTTCCGGTGCAACCCCGTAGGAAGGTGATGTAGGAGGGTTCGTCCCACAAACGCATCGCTAGTTCCGAGAGGGGAAGCAGAGTGGGTCGCTTTTAGACCCGCACGTCAATGGATCGATACGCCGCTTCCGAGAAAAGTCTCGTACCGTAGTCTATAAGGAGCCCGTACCGCAAACCGACACAGGTGGGTGGGAAGAGAATTCTAAGGCGCTTGAGAGAACCCTGGTTAAGGAACTCGGCAAATTGACACCGTAACTTCGGGAGAAGGTGTGCCCCTATTAGGTGATACGTCCACGCGGCGTTGAGCCGAACAGGGTTGCAGAGAGCAGGGGGTAGCGACTGTTTATCAAAAACACAGGACTCTGCGAAATCGTTAAGATGACGTATAGGGTCTGACGCCTGCCCGGTGCCGGAAGGTTAAGAGGAGAGGTTAGTGGGTAACTGCGAAGCTTCGAATTGAAGCCCCGGTAAACGGCGGCCGTAACTATAACGGTCCTAAGGTAGCGAAATTCCTTGGCGGGTAAGTTCCGTCCTGCACGAATGGCGTAACGACTTCCCCACTGTCTCAACCAGGGACTCAGTGAAATCGAATTGGCGGTGAAGATGCCGTCTACCTGCGGCAAGACGGAAAGACCCCGTGAACCTTTACTGTAGCTTGGCAGTGATATTCGGGCATATCTGTGTAGGATAGGTGGGAGGCTTTGAAGCCGGTACGCCAGTATCGGTGGAGCCAACCTTGAAATACCACCCTGATATGTCTGGATATCTAACCTGCGTCCGTGATCCGGACGAGGGACACTGCCTGGTGGGCAGTTTGACTGGGGCGGTCGCCTCCCAAAGAGTAACGGAGGCGCGCAAAGGTTCGCTCAGGCTGATTGGAAACCAGCCGAAGAGTGCAAAAGCATAAGCGAGCTTGACTGCGAGACCTACAAGTCGAGCAGGTGCGAAAGCAGGCTTTAGTGATCCGGTGGTTCCGAATGGAAGGGCCATCGCTCAACGGATAAAAGGTACTCCGGGGATAACAGGCTGATCTCCCCCAAGAGTTCACATCGACGGGGAGGTTTGGCACCTCGATGTCGGCTCATCGCATCCTGGGGCTGGAGTAGGTCCCAAGGGTTTGGCTGTTCGCCAATTAAAGCGGTACGCGAGCTGGGTTCAGAACGTCGTGAGACAGTTCGGTCCCTATCTGCCGTGGGCGTTAGAGAGTTGAGAGGAACTGCCCTTAGTACGAGAGGACCGGGGTGGACGTATCTCTAGTGTACCGGTTGTTTCGCCAGAAGCATTGCCGGGTAGCTACATACGGACAGGATAACCGCTGAAAGCATCTAAGCGGGAAGCCCCCCTCAAGATGAACTCTCTCTTTGTTTAAACAACTAGAAGGTCCGTCGAAGACGACGACGTGGATAGGTAGCAAGTGGACGCATGGCAACATGTGGAGCTGAGCTATACTAATCGACCGAGAGGCTTATTTTTCAATATGTCTCAAGACCATTGTCAGTTTTTCCTCGAGCACGTCGAAAGACCGCTTAAGGAAGAAAAACAACGCCTTATTAAAATACAAGCTCACACTTCATCATCCCATTCACCGGTTAATGACCGGGAAAACTTTGGTTGGTAGCCATAGCGAGGAGGGTCCGCCCGATCCCATCCCGAACTCGGAAGCTAAGCTCCTCAGCGCCGATGATACTGCCACCGCGAGGTGGTGGGAAAGTAGGTCGTTGCCAACCATTTTTCTACAAACACAAAACCCCTGAGAGAAATCTCAGGGTTTTTGTGTTTCTTGGGACGCTGGAACACCGAACCGATTCGTCGATGAGGTTATCTCCGGCCTTTCCTGGCACGTACTAGCCACACGACTCCCAAGACTGTGAAGAGAACCTCGAAGGTGGAGATGCACTCCCTCCCGCCTGAGAATATCTTGAGGTCAAACATATCGGGGTTCCAAATCGGCCATGCCATCCAAGACGTGAATACATACCCGGTGCATTCAACGCCCTGGGCGAAGTCATCGAGTACATCCGCCAGAAAGTGGGATATCCAGCCAATTGAGAACGCGTGTAGGACTGCTGAGAATCGCCCAGGCCTGATGGTTTGGATGCTGAGGTGGTACGCAGCCCACACCAGCGTGGAATGTCCCACTGTGCGTCCCCACGGGTAGATTCCAATCAACTTTAGGGGCTTATCGACGATGTCTGGGAAAAGAC
Organism: Microvenator marinus; assembly: GCF_007993755.1. Lineage (GTDB taxonomy): Bacteria > Myxococcota_A > Bradymonadia > Bradymonadales > Bradymonadaceae > Allomicrovenator > Allomicrovenator marinus. Next base: position 2,061,611 of record NZ_CP042467.1, on the reverse strand, counting down.
ATCCGAGAAGTAGGGCGAGTGTGCAAAATGCGCCAAAGCGGCGCTCACTGCCTAAGATTCCCCCCATGGTTACGTGGCCCCAGATGTTCATGATATCGAGTGTTTTGCCTTAGGGTCAGCTTGTAGGAGTCCCGAAAGATAATCAAACCGAGAATATCTCGTAAACAAAGTTAGTGAACGCTCATTCAAAATTGGTTGACACGTTGCGTCAAAATCAGTTCAATGCGATGACTAGAGGCTAACCGAATCAGCTAAAGGACCTAATTCATGAAGAAATCTAAAGAGATCGACGATCAAATGGTTTCGCTGCGTGTGGAAGACGGCATCGGCTACATTTGTATCGACGTCGCGAACGAGAGCGTGAACACGTTGAGTCCCGCGATGTCCGGACGTATGGACGAAATTCTGGAGGACCTACGCCGTGAGCCCAAGCTAGTGGGTGCTGTTATCCATAGCGCAAAGAAGGACTTCATCGTGGGGTTCGATATCAAGGAGCTCAAACGGTACACGCAAAACCCAGAAGGTTTGGACGCTCTTGTTTCGCAGGGGCACGCTTTGATGGGCAAGTTTGAGTCGTTGGGCGTGCCTTTCGTGAGTGCGATTCATGGAAACTGTTTGGGTGGTGGACTTGAAGTGGCTCTGGCCTGTGATGCTCGGATTGCTTCGGACTCGCCAAAGACCAAACTGGGGCTGCCTGAGGTTATGCTGGGCGTAATTCCTGGCGCAGGCGGCACCCAGAGGTTACCGAGGATTGTTGACCTGCAGGTCGCCCTGGACATGATTCTTACAGGCAAACAATTGAACGCCCGAAAGGCAAAGAGGGTCGGGCTTGTCGACGAGGTTGTGCACCCTTCGATTCTATTGGAGGTTGCAGCGCAGAAGGTCAGAGAGCTTAGTAAGGAGCACAAAGAGCGCGACAAGGCTTTGGACTTTAGATCGGTTGTTAGAGATCCGACGGGGGCTGCGATGAAGCTTGTCGCATCCACGCCGGCTCGTACCTTGGTGTTCTCCAAGGCGCGTGAACAGGTTCTAAAGAAGACCGGTGGCCATTATCCCGCCCCTCTCAAAGCATTGGAGGTCATCGAGGTTGGGTTGGCGGATGGGTTTGAAGCGGGCCTGAAGGCCGAGTCCAAGGCATTTGTAGAGCTCCTGAAGACCGAGGTCGCCCAGAACCTGATCAACCTCTTCTTTATGAAGAATGAGATCGACAAGGATCCAGTCGTTCCGGCAAAGGTTGAGGCAACGAAAGTTGAGCGATTAGGCGTGCTGGGAGCGGGTTTGATGGGGGCAGGTATCGTGCAATTGGCTGCCTATAAGGGCTACAACGTGCGCCTGAAGGATAGGGATCACGATGGCCTAGGTTGGGGGCTGAACTACACGAACGGGCTCTTTCAAAAGCAGGTGAAGCGCAAGAGTTTGAGTCACGCAGAAGCAGATATCTGCATGGGCAGAGTTTCCGGGACTACGACTTACGATGGGTTTGAGCGGTGTGAATTGATTGTCGAGGCGGTTTTTGAGGATCTCGAACTGAAGCAGGCGATTCTGAAAGACATCGAAAGTCTCGGAAACTCGGAGACGATCTTTGCCAGCAACACGTCGACGATTCCAATCTCGAAGATTGCGGAACATGCACAGCGTCCCGAAAATGTTATTGGGATGCACTTCTTCAGTCCGGTTCACAAGATGCCTTTGCTTGAGATCATTCGGACATCGAAAACAAGTGACCGGGCAATTGCGACCACGCTGAAAGTCGGCCGTGATATGGGTAAAACCTGCATCGTTGTAGGGGATGGTCCTGGCTTCTTTACCAGCCGCGTGATCGGCTCGTACATCAACGAAGCCGGCTGGATCCTTCAAGAAGGGGCAAGCGTGGAGGCGATCGACCGCACGATGGAGAAATTCGGATTCCCCGTCGGTCCGCTCAAACTCATGGATGAAGTCGGAATCGACGTGGGACAAAAGGCCGCCAAAGTCCTTGGCGAGGCCTTCAAACACCGATTGGATCAACCCACAGCCCTGCAGGCTATTGCGGACGAGGGGCGAAAGGGGCGCAAGAATGGAAAGGGGTTCTACCTCTACGGCGAGGATTCGAAGGGTGTTGATACAAGCGTCTACGACAAGCTGCCCGGCGGCAAGAAGAGAGTCGACCCCGAAACGGAAGAGATTCGCGACCGAATCTGGCTCGCGATGCTCAATGAATGCGCCTACTGCCTCGAAGAATCGATCGCCTCGTCCCCGAGAGATATTGATATCGGTGTGATCTTCGGGTTGGGATTCCCGCCGTTTCGTGGCGGAATCTGTCGATATGCCGACACCGTAGGAATCAGAAACGTGGTCGAGCGCCTGAACCGCCTGGCCGACAAGCACGGGCGTCGGCTGCGTCCAGCTCAGATATTGGTCGATATGGCCGAGAAACAACAATCCTTTTACGCACGCTGAGGTTTTTGATGGCAACCAGAAAGAAGAAGACTCCGAGCCTGGGCGGTGATGATCGCGTAGCAATCATTGCGGGTGTGCGAACACCATTCGTAAAGGCGTGGAGCGAATACAAAGATCTGAATGAAGCCGACTTGACGCGCTTTGCAGTGAACGAACTCTTGAATCGCGTCAACTTGGACCCCAAACTGATCGATGAGTGCATCGTGGGATGCGTGTCGGCGCCAATGAACGGTCCAAATATAGCCCGAGAAGTCGTGCTGCGCTCTCAGCTTCCAAACGAGATTCCGGCCTACACGGTGCAGATGTACTGTGCCTCGAGCGCAACTGCCGCCATCAACGCGGTGGGTGATATCTTGACTGGCGTAGCCGACACGGTGCTCGTGGCAGGCGTAGAATCTATGAGCTCAGCTCAGGCGCGGTTTACACTGAGTCTGACGCACGCACTCAACGATGCATCTAAAGCCAAGAGCGTTCAAGATCGTCTCAAGGCGTTTGCCGAAGTCGAGCTCAAAGATCTCAAGCCCGACGTTCCGAGTATAGCTGAGCCGACAACCGGGCTTTCAATGGGTCAGTCAGCCGACAATATGGCGAAGGAATACGCTGTTTCTCGGCATGATCAAGATGAATGGACCCAGATCACTCACCAAAGAGCGGCTCGTGCCCAATCGGAGGGGCGATTCCCCGAGTTGGTCACGGTCAACACCGGAGAGAAGTACAATCAGGTGGTCAGTGCTGACACGTTGGTGAGGGGAGATACGAGCGTCGAGAAGATGGCAAAGCTCAAGCCCGTTTTCGATCGAAAGTATGGGACCGTGACTGCTGCCAACGCATCTCCGCTCACAGACGGAGCGTCTGCGATATTGCTGATGCGCGAGAGTAAAGCCAAGGAGTTGGGGCTCAAGCCTTTGGCGTTCATCAAGTCACATGCGATCGCTGCTCTTGATTTGACCAAGATTGCAATGCTTCTTGGACCGAGTTTCGCGTCACCCAAGGCCCTCACGAGAGCTGGGCTCAAGCTCAAAGATATTGGACTCGTCGAGATGCATGAAGCCTTTGCAGCACAAGTATTGGCGAACCTCAAGGTCTGGAGCTCAAAGGAATTGAGCCAAAAATTAGGCCTTGATGTGCTTGGGGAGGCGGACCTCGACCGATTCAATGTCAACGGTGGGTCGATTCCGATCGGTCACCCATTCGGCGCCACTGGTGCGAGGCTGATGATGCAACTAGCAGGTGAGATGGAGCGACGCGACGAGCAATACGGTCTATTGACTGCATGTGCAGCGGGTGGGCTCGGCGTAGCTATGGTGCTCGAGCGCTAAATCCTTCGGCGCAGAACTCCGATCAACCCAAGGACGAGAAGCCATCCCATTGGGCTTCCGCCGGTCTGAGAGCAACCATTGCCGCTCAAGTAGGTGATAGACTCTGAGAACGGTGGGTCAGGAATTTCGATATCCATACCCGCATTCACGATCACATCGACCTCAACAGTTTCCACAGTGTCGTCGGGATTTGTCGCGGTAACCACAATTGTGGTGTCCCCTGGGGCCAGCGACTCATCGACTGGAATGCTCCAGTTACCGTCAGCGTCTGCCGTGGTACTCCCAATTTCTTCACCGTCAACAACCACGACAATCACCGCGCCAGGCTGAGCGGTACCCGTGATGGTCGGCTCAGGCGTTATCACCGAACCGGGGGTTGGTGACGTAATGACTAGGCCTTGATTTGCCTCAGTGATTGTAAACGTGACGCTCGCGCTCGGTCCGTTAGGAACCTCCGGAAGAGTCGCTGAAACGGTGTTGGATCCATCCATCAATGCCTGTGTAGGCGTCGCTTCCCAGTTCCCAGCAGTATCCGCGACAACCGTGATGGTTTCACCGCTTGGGAACGTGACCTCAACCGAAGCCCCTGGCTCAGTTGTTCCTGTAATTGTAGGAGTCGCATCGGTCACCGTTTGACCGTTGGTTGGAGACGTGATGTTCAGAGAAAACGCATCTGGATTGATAGTGAAGCTGCTGGAGTCAGAGCCCGTGTTTCCGGCCTCGTCGCTCGCTTCGGCAACGATATCATGTTCACCAGGACCCAAGGGGTCGGCGGGTTGGTAGGACCAGTTGCCGTTTGAGTCGGCCACCACAGTGGCAGGTTCTCCGCCGTCAATGGTGATTTCAACGAGTGCACCTGGATCGGATTGTCCTGTGATAGTTGGGCGAGTTTCATTAGTGATCGAGCCGTCGATTGGGCTTGTGATCTGGACGTTAGGCGCCACGGTATCCACAGTAAATGAGGTGGAATCGGTAGCAGTTTGGCCAGCGTTTTCAGTCGAAGCTTCGATCTGATGTTCACCTTCGGAGAGGTCTGAAGAAGGTGTCAGACTCCAAACGCCTTGAGCGTTTGCCACCACCTCGACAGCGGTACCGCCATCGATGGAAACCTCCACGGTTGCTCCGGGGTTTGCCGTACCACGGATCTCGGGCCGTTTGTCGTTTACTGAGGTGCCGTCTGTTGGCGATGTGATCGCGATGGTGGGATCGACCTCAGAGACCACAACGACGGTTGGAGAGCTGCCTGCGTTTCCAAGGTCGCTGTCCGAAAGTGTGGTGAAGTCATTCCCTAGCGTGCGTGCGCGATACGAAACGCTCGCCTGGTTCGAGATCTCTTGACCCTCAGTGTTTTCGTTTACGGTAGCTTCGAAGACCAATGTTACAAGTTGGTTTGTTCCAAGTGAGCCGCCGATTGTACCGGGATTTGAGCCTATCTTTGCGACGACTTCGCGGTCAGCAGCCGACCAAGTATAGGAGTCAGCATCCGATGCATCTGTCCTTGGAACGCCATCGATTCGTGCCGAGCCTGGAACGTACGAAAGAGCCGCGGGGAGGATGTCCGTTAGCACAACGCGATCTGCTGGGTCGTTTCCTGTGTTCTCAATCTCAAACCTATAGATCAGGGTGTCGCCGGGGCGAATCGCACCACCATTCTGATCGGTCACAGTTTTGGAAACCGTGACCCTCGGCGCGAAGATTTCCGTGGCAAATGTGATAACTCCTGGAAAGTAGGTATCGAGGGTGGTCGTAAGTTGTAGGGTGGTTGACGTAGCGTTATTGGCCAAAACGTTGGTGACTTCGACAAGGTCGATATCAAACCCAAGGTTGTTGGTATGGGAAGGAGACCTTGCGGTCACGAGGCTACCTAGACTCGTGATCCCTGCGTTGAAGAAATTGTCCACCGGGTTCAGCGCATCGGAGAGATTGGTGCCATTGAGGGAGAAGCTCTCGCCCGGAGCGTCGAGGTCGCCTTCATAGACAACTGAACCGATCCGTGTGCGCACATCCCCCTGCGCAGGTGTTCTGAATCCACTTACTGGGATATCAACGACGAATGGGTTGACCGTGTCGCGAAGGACGTTCGCAAACCCGTCATATACGACCAAGTTTCTCAAAGGCTCTGACGAATCGGCGTAAACGATCACGAGCGCCCACCCACCGAAACGGTTCTCTCCGGTGCCGAGTTGGACATCTGCCACGCTCACAGAACCTCCGGAGTCGGGAATGTTCCCGGTGACGACGGCGTGGCATTGATAATCGTCAAATACACCTTGGGTAAGGCCTACGTCGCAATTTGCCGCTGTAATCGTGCTATACCCAGTCGCGCCAGGGCCTCTAAGCTTTACAGTGTCCTTGTTTGCAGGGTTGGGTGCCGCCGAGCCCCCTAGCCCTGCATTGGTTCGACCGCCCCAATAGAGTCCGGCCCAAACAACATTGGCTCCCGTCGGAATGGAGTAAGACGCGCTGGATGAGTTAAATGTGGACCCATCTGAATCCACGTCGACGTACGTCATCGCATACGCATTATTATTGTTGAGCTCGAGAAGGATGTCGGCATTTCCAGATTGCGCCTGAGTGCAAGTCGGCGAGCTGGACGGACAGGTGAGCAATGAGTTCCCGACGATGGAGATATCACCTGTGTCGTTGGTGGAAAAAGCGGGCTCGAAGTTTCGTACGACTTGAGCCGCGGCCGGCGAGCTGAGGCACGCGAGTGCGACCAAAAGGCAAATCTTTCTAAGATAATTCATGTTACATCCATTTTGTGTGACGTCGGTGCACGCTCTTGCCAGATTTGTTGACCGCGATCAAGAGTTGCCGGGCTGAAATGAATCCACGTGCCGACATGTAGGGAAGCTTGCCAACCTCCGACTATTAAAGTAGAACGTCCGACCTGCGGGAGCATACCTGCTTTGGTTCGGTACAATGCGTGTGGCTCGTACCGTGTGTAGTTTCACTGGATTCCGAGGAAATCTGGAATGACCTTTGGAAAGAAAATGGCATTCTCTGGAGCAAAGGCTGCTTTGACGACAGGGGTGATTTTGGGATTCGCTGGTCTTTCGACCGGATGCGATACGGTCGCACGTATTAGCTTCCAAGAGAGAGCGATCAGTCGGATCGAAGTTATGGGAATGACGCCTGAGGCAGGGTCCTGCGACGGATCCGAGGCTGGAGCGGATATGCGGTTTGTAATGATCGCAGATGACTCGACGCCGATCCGCCCAGGAGACGTGCTCGATAACATCCCGGTAGATTTGACCCGTGATTCGGTCGCGCTTGAGAATGGGAGGCTCTACGAGTTGCCCGACGTGGCCTGCGACGCGGACTCATGTGTTTTTCCTGATGACGAGTTTACATGCAGCACTGGCGTCTCTGTTGACGAGGCAAGTCTAAGGCGATGCAATCGCGATCTTGGACTGAGTGTAGGCGAGGTGAGTTTTGAGGCTGATATTGAAAAGCCCCAACTCTTCGCCATGCTTGTCGAAAACTCTGGCTCCCTGGCTGGTTGGTTGCCTTCCGATTTGGCTGGCTACTATCCAGATTGGGACAATGACGGAACTGCCGAAGGCACCACCGATACCAACCGCGTGGCGGGACGTGCGTCCGACTCGAGTAAGAGCCGTGCCGTAGCATTCTCGCAGGTTGCGAACACCTGGCGAAGCGCCACGGCCCTCGCCCTCAACGAAGGGCGTCGTACTGTGTTCGGACTCTGGCAATTCAGTGGGACTTCTACGGCTGATGTTCGTTCGCTCGTCGCCGAAGTTTCCACGAGCGAGAGTCCATGGGCTGACCAGGCTACCACAGCAATCGCCGCTGTTGGACAATTGGAAGATCCAGGTCAGCGTCGCGGAAACGTGTTCCAAGCAATGTCGACGGTTTTTGAAGGCGCTTTGAGCGATCCTGAGTTCGAAGACTATGAAAAGACCGTTGTGGTCTTCGTGGACGGTCCAGATGAGTTGCGACTTAACGCGTTTGACGAAGCTCGAGTCATCGAAGCTGCCAATGCGGTGGATGCGCGAGTCTTCATCGTTCACCTCGATTCGGACGTCGTACAAGAGGATCTCTCCGGAAATCCCTACTTCCGCGATGACCCAAGTTACTACGAGGATCAAGAGCCCTGCGAAAGTGACGCAACTTGCGAAAACTTCGAAGAGTGCCGCACGCCTGTCAGATACTCTACCACACCGGGAGGAGCGGTAGAGATTGGCGGCACAGATACCTTCTGCTTGCCACAGCGTGATGAGAATGGACGGATCGGTCCGATTCACGCCTACCAGCGCATCGCTTGCGAGACCGACGGTTCTTATATTTACGTGCCTTCGGCCACCGCCCTCCGTGCACGTATGCAATACCTTCCGCACGCGATGGACGGTCTCTGGAAAGTTAACACCACCCTCGATGCCTTCGAGAACCGTCGCGTCGCTCCGGACGAACCCTACAAAGTTCAGGCATCGTTCCGCGTCGATGTTGGTACGCGAAGGCAAACCTTCGTACTCTCGCAGGTTGGTGACCCGAACGCCGGAACTCAAACTGAAGATCAAGATACCCGTGCGGTGCTGTTTCATAAGTGATGATCAAGGATAATGTGATGTCGAAAAACATGATTTCAGCGCTGGCCCTCTTGGTCGTAGCGTTTGGTTCGGCAGCGGTACATGCCCAAGAGGCACCAGAAGCCGCTCAGGATTCGGCTGCCGAGGAGACTCCCGCAGCGGTTGAAGAGACCCCTGCCGTCGAAGAAGCCCCAGTCGTCGAGGAAGCACCTGACGAGTCAGCGGAGTCTTTCGAGGCTGCCGAGGCGGCCGAAGAAGTTGCGCAACCCTTGTCGGGACAGGCTGAAGACCCAATGTATTGGGCACAGATGCGCGATGTATACACCGTTCAGAAACGAGAGTTCCAAAAGCAAGGGCGCTTCGCACTGAGTGTGTATGGCGGGATGATCCCGAACAACGCATTCGAGCGTTACATCCCGGTTGGGCTTCGACTCAACTATTTCATCTTGGAAAATATTGGGCTTGAGTTGGCAACGTCATACGCGATCAGTATGTCGACCGGCTTGGAAGACTTTCTTTCCGAGCCCGCACCGGGTCTCGGAGCGCAGAGGATCTTGGTCGGAGATACCCAGATTTCTCATACAAACTTCGGAATCTTGTGGAGCCCGTTCTACGGCAAGACCGCGTTTTACAACACGATCTTGAATTACTTTGACCTCTACCTCTTTGCAGGTGCCGGGTTGGTGATTACCGAGACAGTTCCAGATTTCAACGCCGAGCCTGAGCAAGAGTTCAAGCCCGAAGGCGCGCTTGGTGCGGGAATGGCATTCTACCTTGGCGATCACGCCACTTTGAGAATCGATTTCCGCCAGTTCATCTTCGCGAAAGTTGCTGGTGTGGGCGGCGTTGCTACTCCATCGGAAGCATCTCTTGGTCTTGGTTGGTTCTTCTAATTCGATTTTGGAAACAGACATGAGTCGTTTACTTGCAATTCTTATTTTCGCCCTAGTGGGCTCGGTTGCTCAGCAGGTTTCTGCCGAAGAGATCGACCCGCTCAAAGAAGAACTCGATAACTATTGGTCGGTGGATCGCGAGCTTGGAGTGATCGAGGATCGTCTCTACTCACGTGGTGGACGATTCAATGTTGCGTTGCACGTTGGTCTTCTGACGAGTGAGCCGTTTTGGTGGCACATCCCTGTTGGCCTCTCTGCGGGCTACCACTTTACGGACCAGCTCGGTCTAGAGATCGGTGGGCAATTCATGGATGCCGAGGGCGCACTGACGCACACGACAGAGATCCACGACTTCCTGGAGAACTCAAAGGGAGAAGCGTTTGACCCGGCGACTGATCTCGAAGACCGCATGTTATGGCGCGCCAGCGCGAGATTTGTTTGGAGTCCGATCTACGGAAAATGGTCGTTTTTGAACAATAAAATCTCTCATTTTGATTTCAATTTGGTCGCAGGAGCTGGCGTGGTTTCGGTCGAGCGGCCATTGGCGGATCGGAGCGCAGCGGAGTCCAAAATCCTGCCGGAATTAGTGCTCGGCGGTGGTCTGCAGTTCATCTTCACGCCGAACTGGTCTGCCCGGCTCGACGGTCGCTTCTATTTCTACCAGGGTCCGGAGAGCTCCTCGAACGAAGGGAGCTTCTTCAAGCAATTACAGATCCCAGCTGAGTTTCTCGCAGGGGTCACCTATACGTTTTGAGGAATAATTTTCCGAAAGGCAGTTATTTTACGTGTTTGAGCGGGTGTCTGGCACACGCAAGAGGATCGCATTCATGAGATCGATAAGAGTAAGTCAAAGTTTCGCTAAGGTCGTTGCCGGAATGGCATTGGTTGGAGTGTGTTTTGTATCCCCCGACGTAAGCGCTCTCGACAAGAATCAGATCGTTCAGATGACCAAGTTGGGTCTCGACGACAAAGCCATTAAGGGTGCCATTGACGGCGCCGGCTCCGAACTCAAGCTAACACCCGAAGACGTCGGTGAACTGCGGCTCGAGGGCGTGTCTGAGGATATCATCAATCACCTCAAAGCCACCGGACGAGTCTCTGGAGAGGCGACTACTGAAACGGCACCAGACCCTGCGCCAGGACCAGGTCCCGCACCTTCGGACTCCGATGTGAGTCTTGAGCCTGCTCCCGCACCTTCGGAAGAAGAGAGCGAGGAGGAGCGGCTCGAACGTGAGCGCATTGCTAAAGAGTACGAAGAAGAAGTCATGCGCAAGGCTGAGGAGCTCAATCGTCAGAAAGAGCAGGAAAGTCAGCGCGAGCAACGCTTGCAACAAATGGCGCGGCGTCTCCCCGAGGCAAAGGAATTGGTCGAGTCAGGTTCCAACATGGAAGCTGCGCGAATCTATCTCGAGTTCTTGAGCCTTGAGCCTGCTCCAGAGTCGGATGAGTGGTACGAGGCGCGCTTTGGCTTGGCCCGTTCACTCTATAACCAAGGGATCCTTTCAGGTGCCACAGAGCCTCTTTTGGAAGTTCTCTTGGCGGGTGCAGACAAGCCCTATTTCGTGGCCGCATTTGCGATGCTTCGCAAGCTCACCCAAGAGATTGGCTATCGCCCACCTATCCTCGAGGAGTTGACACAGCTCTATATCGGAGACTTAAATCCCGATTTCCAAGCCTCGTTCAACTACTACATGGGTAAGTTTTTCTTCGACTATAGTCGCTCAGAGCTTGCGATCGAGTATCTCCAAAAAGTTCCAGTCGAAGCGGACGAGTTCCCAGAGGCCCTCTACATCATGGGCATCGCGCGTCTAGATCCGGCCGTGAACGACATCCCTGGTGCGCTTTACAACTTCCAGAATGCGATTGAAGCTGCCGAGGCTCAGAACAACACAGAGTCTGAAATTCTGCAGTTGGGCTACCTCGCGCTTGCTCGTACCTGGTACGAACTCGGCCTCTACGACGTGGCGCTTTTCTACTATCAGAAGATTCCTAAGAATTCGTCGCGTAACGCCCAGGCCTCGTTTGAGACGACTTGGACGTACTTCATGAAGAACGACTACAAGCGCGCTCTCGGAAGTTTTCATACGTTGAACAGCCCGTATTACTCCAAATGGTACTACCCAGATCTCTATGTTCTAGAGGCGACAGTCTATCTCAACCTCTGCAAATTTGATCAGAGTCAGTTGGCCTTGGCCCAGTTCCAAAAAGAGTACATGGACCAGCAGCCTCGTCTCTCAGAATTCCTCACGAACACCACCGAACCCAAGGCCTATTGGGATACGATGATGCGAGTGGGCCAGTCGGGGCAAGAGCTTCCGCCTGTTTTTGCAAATGCGGTGCTAGATACGCTAGAGTTCTACAATATTTACCGGGTAGTCAAAAATCTCCGTCAGGAGAAGGCTGCCCTAGAGTCCAACGTCGCCTCTCTTGGAGAGTTTGGTCAAAGCGTCTTGGACCGAGTGGACGAACAGTTGAATACAAAAGTCGAAGAAGGGGGAATTCTGGTTCAACAGAAGCTCTCTGAACTCGACCGTGAGCTAACAGACTGGGATTTGAAGGCCACCCAGATTTCATTCGAGATCGATTCGGAAGCGAAGCGGCAGCTCGAAGCTCAGTTGTTAAACCAAAACCAGCCTGAAGTTGCGGCAGACACGGGGACAACGTTCCTTGTCGTCGCCGACGATTGGCAGAGTTGGGAATTCGAGGGTGAGTACTGGATTGACGAAGTACCCAACTATCGAAGCAGCCTTCGCACGGAGTGTATCGAACAATGAAGAGACATCTAAAAGTCGCCATCTTTCTAGCAGGGCTTGCCGCCGGTGGGCTCAGCGTAGCTCCAGCGGTTGCACAGGATGTGTCCCGCGTTAAAGTCAAACGTTCCGTGGACAAGGAAGCACAGGAAGAGGCTTTGAAGAGAGCCGCCGAGCGCTCGAATCGTCTCGACCAAGATAAGACAAAACAAGAGCAAGGCCCTCAAGGCCCCGCTTTGGATCAGCAAGCTTTTCAAGACGAAGAGCAGACGATGACTCCGGAGCAGATCGACTCGCTGAAGCGGAAGATCGAAGACAAGAACCGTGGGATGATCAAAAAGCTCACGTCGATCATTGAGCGTGACCCCTACAACGACCAAAAACCTGACTGGATGTTCCAGAAGGCCGAGCTGCTGTGGGAGCTCCGCAACTGGGAGTACATCCGCGAGCGTTCAAAGTACAATCAATGTCTCGATGCTTCCATGAAAGGCACGGTAGATGAGAAGACCTGTGCCGAGCCTGTTGCTGATTACAGTGAGGCTCAAGCAATCTACAAAGAGATTCTTCAGCAGGCTCCGAGTTATGAACGCCTAGATGAAGTCATTTTCCGACTCGGACAAGGTCTCATTGAGGCCAATAAGGGCGCCGAGGCTGTTACCTACCTTCAAAGACTTGTTAAGAATTATCCAAACTCCAAGTATTTGGCCGATGCACATCTTGCACTTGGCGAGTTCTTCTTTGAGAAGGAAATGCTCGGTCTGGCAAAGGACAACTACTCAGCGGTCCTGAAGTACAAAGACAACAGGCTCTACGACTTCGCGCTCTACAAGCTTGGTTGGGTTCAATACAACCTCCAAGAGTACCGAGAGTCCGTCACTTCATTCCAGCAGGTGGTCGAACGTACGGACTCCAAGCTAGGTTTCCAGAATCAGGCAATCAACGACATGGTTGTTGCATTCGCGGAGATCGATGGTGGTTGGAAAGAGCTTCGCGAATATTTGATGAAGCGCAAGGGCGAAGAGTTTACCTACACGAAGCTTGGGCAACTTGCCGGCCTGTATGAGGCTCAGGGCAAGGACGATACGGCTGTCGAGGTTTATGAATGGTTCATTCAGACTCGCCCTGACAGCCCACGGCTTCCTCAATGGGCTGAGTCTATCCTTATCGCGCGCAAGAAAGACGTCAACGATATCGATGGTCTTGAAAAAGAGATGAATCGTTTCGTTGCGTATTTTGCGGAAGATGGAACCTGGTGGAAGAAGAACAAGGACGAAGAAAAGGCAGTTAATAACGCAGATCTCTTGACTGATGCGTCCTTGGCCTACCTTTCGAACTTTTTCCACCGACGTGCTCAAGATAAGGGCGACGTCAATGACTACAAGAAGGCAGCAGGTTATTACACGCAGTATATTAAGAAGTTCCCTGATACGGCCGCTTCCTTCGATATGAATTTCTTCCTCGCGGAGATCTTGCTGATCAACTTGAATCAGCCGGAACAAGCTGCTGAGCAGTATCAGAAAGTTGTCGACCTTTATAAGAATGAAAAAGTTCCCGAAGGCGTGAAGGAAGAAGACGCGCTCGCCATTGTTCAAGACTCGGCGTACGCGATTGTGTCATCGTATAATGAGTTGGTGAAACAAAACCACGCAGATTCAATTCTTGTAGAGATGGCGAAGTACGACGAGAGTAAGCGCGCTCGTGAGGCAACAAACCAGCGTGCAGAGTCCGTGGACACTCCACCGATCCCCAAAACTGATCTCTTGAAGTATGAGCTAGGCTTTGTGAAAGCTAGTGACCAGTTCGCGGAGATGTTCCCGAAAGAAGACGTCACGCCAACGGTCGACTTCGTGGCGGCTGAGGTCTATAAGAGCCGCGGCCATTACGATAAGTGTATTCCGCGTTACGAGAGCATCATCCAGAACGCTCCTAAGCACAGGTACGCGAGTTTTGCAGGTAATTCGCTACTCGAGGCGAACTACCGTTTGAAACGTTGGGATGATGTCGAAAAGTGGGCGCGGCACCTTCTTGAAAACAAGATCTTCGACGTCACTCCGAAGCCTAAGCTTGAATCTGCGATTGCTTACGCGATCAACGAAAGAGCTATCGAGCTGAAGAACGACAAGAAGTTCGATGTGGCAGCGAAAGAGCTTTTGCGTCTTGCTGAAGAGTTCCCGACTTCGGAGCTTGCACCTGGAGCTCTCTTCAATGCCGCGGCCATTTACGAGGCGGGTAACCAGACCAAGGATGCCATCACCACGTACAACCGTGTCATTGAGAAGTATCCAAAAAGTTTGCAGGCACCGCAGGCACTCTTTGTGATGGGAGCTATCTATGAGTCTCGAGCGGACTTCGTGAACGCATCGTCTTACTTCTCGCGAATGGGTGCGGAGACGAAATATGTCAACGAAGAAGGGGATGAGGTCGAATACAAAGACCATCCTAATGCCGCAGATGCGCTCTACAACTCCGGTGTGCTTCTCGAAGCTATGGAAAAGTGGGACGATTCGATTGCTGCTTACGAGCGGTACATGGGGCTATACCCAGACCGCGACAACATAAAGGAACTGCAACTACACCTCGCTTACCTCGAGAAAGAGAAGAAAGACTACAAGTCTGCATTTGAGCGATTCAACAATTTCTCGAAACGCAAAGATGTCACACCTGTTGAACAGGTTGAGATCTTCTCACAGCTGGGACTGATGGCTGTTGAGCTTAAAGATAAGAACTGGCTGAAGGCCTCTGACGAGTTCTGGACAAAGTCTGTGGATACTTGGAAGACCCTGGAAGGCGAGGATAAAGCGAAGACACGCTACTTCGCCTCCGAGGCTCGATTCCTTCAGGCCGAGCGAATCTACGAAGACTTCACCAAGGTCAATCTTGGGTTCCCGATGAGCGCCTTGCAGCGTTCGTTGCTCAAGAAGGGTGAGTTGGAGCAGGCGGCTGAGGCTATCTATACTGAAGTCATTCAGATGGAGAGCCCGCGTTGGGTTGCGGCTAGTGCCTTCCGTGTCGGGCAGATGTATAAAAACTTCTCCGACGAACTCTACAATCTTCCAATGCCCGAGGGTTTGACCATGGAGCAAGAGGATGAGTACCGGATGGCTTTGGACGACAATGCTTTCCCACTTCAAGAAAAGGCTTTGACTGCTTATCGAGCAGCCCTTCGCCTTGCGCTTCAGTACCAGGCGTACAACGAGTGGAGTGCACGTTCTGCTGAGGCGATTTCAAAGCTCGAGAGCGAGGCTTACCCAATCACAGGGCAGGATGGCGTTGAGACCGAACACCAAAAGGTGAACTTCTACATCCCACAACCCGTGACCGATTTGAACTTGGTGATTGAGCGGGTCAAGGCTCGTAATGCAGCGAAGGCAGCATCAGAGCCGAAAGAAGAGCCGAAGACCACTGAACAGGGAAGTGAGAAGCCTCAGGCGTCCAAGTAAGGGAAATTGATTATGAAGATGAAGAATATCATTGGGTTGCTTGTGCTTTCACTCTCAGTGGGTGCGTGTGGTGGCTCTACGAAGTCTGACGAAGTTGAAAAGAAGGTCGTCGTCGACCAAACGGCTGCCGAACTGGGTATGAAGCCAGAAGCCTTGCAGAACTTTCAGTTGGCGATCGATGAATTGGCAAAGGAACGCCCTGACAACTCGAAGGCGATTCAGGCCCTGGAGACGGCTGTGCGTCTTGAGCCCGAGTTTGCTGAAGCGCTATATAATCTGGGAATCCTTCAGATGAGACTTGGAGACGCTGCGAGTGCTGAGTCTCACCTTCGTTCCGCGAGAGATATCGATCCCGATGCTCTTGAGTATACGGTGGCTTTGGCCAGATCTCTTGCCGTGCAGGGTAAGGTCGATGACGCTGAACCGCTCTTCTTGGAAGTTGTGGCACGCGATCCCGATAATTTGGACGCAAAGAACAATTTGGCTGTGCTGGCACTTCAACGAGGAGACCAAGAGAAATCGCTTGAGTATCTTCAAGAGATCCTTCGAGAGGATGACAATAACGTAGCCGCGCTCAAAACCATGGGAATCGCCTACGAGCAGCAAAACAACGCGTCGCTTGCGAAGTATATGTTCAATAAAGCGATCAAGATCGACGCCAAGGATCCCGACCTCCACAACAATTTAGGGTTGGTGTACATGAAGGAGGAGAACATTCCAGCTGCAGTGCAGGCGTTTCAGAAGGCCATCGAAGTCGATCCGAATTACCTGGAAGCACGCTTAAACCTTGGCGCGATCCTCCTCAAGTACCTCGACTATGAGCGAGCAAACGAGCAGTTCACTGAAGCTGTGAGAATCGCACCACAGCATTGTGTCGCTCGACTCGGAAGCGGTGCCAGTTCGTTCGCGATGGCTCAACACGAGAAGGCAGTTCAAGACTATGAGTTCTTCGTAAGTGAGTGTGATAGCAAGCATGTTTCGAGCTACGAGCGTCTTGCTAAGTTGAACGAAAGTTTCCTAAAGCAGCCGGCAGAGGCCATCAAGCACTACGAGACACTTCTGACCCTCGTGGACGATGCTGACAAAAAGACTCAGTACAATGCCATGATTAACTTCCTCAAGACACAGACGAGTCAAGAGGCGCCCAAGACTCCAGCGCCTGAAGCTGAGCCTGAGTCTTAAATAGATCCTTTTCCAACGTCAAACGTTGATAAGGTGGCCCCTTAGATTGACTGATGTCGGGGGGCTTTGTTAAACTGTTGTCGAAACACCAATCGAGAACAAGATATGGAGCGAAAGATGAAGAAGATGTGCACAGCGCTCGTGTTGGGGTCGTTGATGATTGCTGGAACGGCAATGGCTCAAGAAGAGCCGAAGTCTAAGTTCTACGATTTCGACGATATGTTGATCGACGGTCAGTTGAAGACCCCGGACCTTATGAAAGCGGAAGCAAGAGAAAAGGCCCAATTCAAACGGCTTTTGAGCTTGAAGAAAAGCTTCATTCCGAAGGTAAGAGAAACCGCTGAAGAAGGCGCCCTCCAGTAAGTCTGGAGAGGCAAATCTGTACCAACGTCCGGTGGTCGATGACCGCGGAAGGAGATTTCCCAACATGAAGATCGTCTGCGGAGCATGCGGGGCAAAATACTCGATCGCTGATGAAAAGGTTCAAGGTAAGGTCTTCAAGATCCGTTGCAAGAAGTGCAGCAACGTTATCGTGGTCAAAGGCGATGATGATGGTGCGGATCAAACACTTACCAACAATACAAGCGCTGCAGAATGGTACGTCGTCGTAGACGGTGACCAGGTTGGACCTATTTCTGTTGAGGAAGTGGAGTCTTATTTCGCAGCGGGTCGGGTGAATTCTGAAAGTTTTGCTTGGAAAGACGGTCTAGCCGACTGGGTTCCCTTGAGCGTTCTTGAGGAGTTTGCGCACCTTGGTGCAGATTCAGCGGGTCCCGAAGAGACGACGCAGATTTCGGATAATTTTGGGCACTATCAAGCCCAGATTAACGAAGAAGCCGACGTCGATGCCACCTCGGTGATGACAACTGGGGGCTTGGGTACCGGTTCTACACAAAGCGGGGACGATATGTTCTCGGACTTTGGTGGTGCAGGAGACTACCCCTCTGAGGGATATGGCGGTGACAGTAACGCATACTCAGATGAAGGCTACGGCGGTGGGAGCTTTGAGCAGAGTTCATTTAGCTCGTTCGGTTCCGAGTCCAAATCGCAAGATGGTGGCTACGGTGAGTCTGGCTCGTCGGGCGGGGGAATGTTTGCCTCGTTTGATAGCCCCGCTCCCTCCAAGTCCTCCAGTGACGATGACTTCCTTGGGTTCACATCCCCTGAGCCTGGTCCGAGCAGCTCATCGTCGGGTTCTGGTGGCAGTGCTGCCGTACTCAACGATGATATGATCGGGAAGCGTAATGAGAACTCAGTTCTCTTTAGTTTGAGCAGTCTGGACCAAGTTCAGGCGGTGTCGGGTTCAGCCCCGAAGTCTGACGACGTGCCAGTCACAGATGGTTCGGGTTTGATCGACATCCGTGCGCTTGCTTCCGCTCACAAGTCAATGAAGTCCGGTGGTGATGACAGCGCGCCAAGCGTTGACCCTTTCACCACAGGGACCATGGCGATGCCTGCTCTCATGCCGATGGGAAGCCATCGTTCCAACACTCCGATGATCATTGGAGGTGTGGTTGGACTTGTAGTTTTGCTGGCCTTTGGTGGAGTCCTTGCCTACTTGTTGACTAAAGACAGCGGCCAACCACAACAGATCATTGAAAAGGAAGTGATCGTTCGTGAAGTCGTGCGCGAAAGTGGCGATGACGCTAAGGCTGCTGAGGACGCAAAAGCTGCAGAAGAAGCTGCCAAAGCAGCTATGGAAGAGCCTGCAGAAGGCGAGGGTGATGGCGAAGAGAAAGTGGCGGCAAAGTCTGATTCGAGCAAGAGTTCAAAGAGGACGGCATCTCGGACTGAAAAGACTGAAACGAAGGACCCTGAGCCGGTCGCTGTTGCGGCACCTGCAAAAAAGAGCGGCGACAACATCGACAATCTTCTAGCCCAACTCGATTCCAAAGAAGAGCCAAAGAAAGCTGTGAAAAAGGAGGCTCCAAAGGCCACTTCTGCTTCTTCGTCTGGCGGAAAGACGTCGTTGAGCAAAGATGACGTGCAGGGCGTTATTCGAGCCAACTCAGGTCGAATCAGCACGTGTTATCGCTCTCAGAACAGCGGAAAGCTTTCTGGAACGATGCGGGTAAAGTTCAATATCAAGCCGAATGGTAGAGTAAGCAACGCGGAGATTCTGACCGGAAGCTTTGCAGGAACAGATGTGGGCGCGTGCGTACAGAAAGCCGTGCGAGGCATGCGCTTCCCAGCAACCTCGGCTTCAGACGACCTCCCCATTACTTATCCTTTCAAGCTCGAATAATTCAGGCTCCTTTTCCCTGAGCCAGAAGCTCATTTAATCTCGGATGCTGGGGGTCCACAACGATGGTTTGCCCCCCAGCAATATAGACTTGCCCTGGGGAAGCACCCTTGGGTTTTCTAATGTGTTTGACTTGAGTCCAGGTCACCTCCAGTGTCGAGTCATTCTTGCCCTTTGAGTAGTGGGCGGCAAGGAGGGCAGCGTCGATGAGGTCAGGGAGTGAATGGTCAGCAGTTTTGAGGATGACATGCGACCCAGGCCAATCTCTCGCGTGGAGCCAAATATCGTTGCCTTTGGCAAATTTGGAACGCATCGTGTCGTTGTCTTTTGAAGACCGGCCGACCAAGATTCGGACGCCGCTCGAGCCCGTAAACTCCAGATAGGGCAAACGAGTTATGGTGGTTTTTGTTGAAGATTTTTGCGGAGAGGGTTTTATCAGATGCTTCCACTTCTGAAGCTCCTCTACCGAGCAGGAACGCGCTTCTTCTAGACCTGACGCGATGTGACTTTCCGCTTCATAAGCTTTTAGTAGCCGCTCTTCGATGAGTCCCTTTGCTGATTTTAGTCGTTTGTAGGTTCGATAGAGTTCTTGGACATACTCGAGAGCGGAAAGTTGTGCTGGGATTTCGATCTCCAACTCCTGCATGTCGTTCCAATAGTCGATTACCGTTACGGAACGTTGATTTTCGGATTGAGAGCCCAAGGAAGCCTTTAGCAGATCGGCAATTCTTTTTTTCTCTTCCGACTCGACTGCGCGTTCAAGATCAGATTCTAGATTCTTGATCAGACGTTTGGCGCGTTTGTGTTCACGTTTTAAACCATGGAGGACTTGCGACCGGGATTCTTCTTCCAACTGCGAGTCAACGAGCGCGACCATCTCGCGTTCTAGGGCGTCGGCACTAACGTGTTTCTCGTCATCAGGCACCAACGGTGGTGGTTCTGGCGCGTGGTATATTCCCCCAAGGGATAGCCGAGTATCGGGATGAAGGGTCCAAACTAGTGTCGAATTCGAGACGAGGACCAAGTTTTGTTGAAGCCCAAGATGCTCGACAATGAGTGTTATACTCTCATCATCTTTGGTCATCCTCACGAACACGATCCGGTCTGCTTCGGCCAACTCGAGAGCGTTTATCCGGGCTCCTTGAAGATGCTTTCTCAGCATCATCGTTGCCGTATCTGCGGGGAGCTTTGGAGGAAGCGTTTGGGCGATGGACGTCCTTGCCACAGGTGGATTGAGCGAAATCTGGAGCTTAAGCGTTTCACCAGGTATGCGAACTGAGAGTATCCATACGTCACCTGAGTGAAGGTCTATCTTCTGTATGCTGCCACGCAGCGCGCGTTGCGCATCATCGATGAGGGTCTTAAGTTTTGAGTGGGAAACGGACATAAATAAGTTCGATTCAATCGCCAAACGAGTCTAGAGTACTTAACGCAAGGCGAAGAAGCCATGGAGGCCATTGTGAAGTATCTTTTGTTTATTATCATGTTTTTCTCGGTTTCGTGCGCGGGACCGGAGGAAAAATCCGAGAAGCTCGTTCAAGGTGCAGATTGGCACTACAAGATGGGGGCCGGATATTTTGAGTCGCGTGAGATTGCGCTCTCGATCAAGGAGTTGACGACCGCGATCGAAAAGGATCCCAATCATCTTGAGGCTCAGCATCTTCTCGGGTTTATCTACATGGGGCGCCGAGATTATTCGAAGTCTCTTGCTCATTTCAACGAAGCTCTTCGAATCGATCCCGACTACTCAATCGCGCTCAACAATCGCGGAGCGCTCTATCTGTCTATGGAGCGATGGGAGGATGCGAAGACTGATTTTGAACGTCTTTTGGAGAATCCTCTCTACCCAACGCCAGAGTTGGCGCACAACAACATCGGCTGGGCATATTACCAGACGGCGCGTCATGGACTGGCGGCGGAGCATCTACGTATGGCTGTTTTCCTGCGTCCGGGCCTATGTGTGGCGCACAACAATCTAGGGTTGGTTCATTTGGCCCAGAACAACAGGCTGGAGGCTGCGAACGCGTTTCAGACGGCGATTACACGCTGTCCCGATTCCTATGCGGAACCGCACTTTCATCTGGGAAAAATGATGATGGACGACGGCCATCCGAAAGCCGTGGAGAGTTTTAAAATGTGTGTTGAGATTGAGCCTGAGTCAAACCTTGGGAGACGTTGCAGGCAGTATCTCCAGATTCGTTAGTTCTCGCCTCGCAGCATCTTAAGGACTTCATTGGCGACTTGCCGAATGTTTTCTTCCTCTTGTTTGTCATTGACCAGTCGTTGAAACCAATCCTGATGGGATTTTGAGTCGACATTTGCCACGATCTTCACGAACTTGGTTCGGACGGTATCGCTGAAGGTGACGTAGTGTTGCTTCTCGTTTCTCTCCTCCCAGATCAGCGGCGTACATTTTTGATTCTTGGGTGTGTCCGCAAAATTCATCCGGGCCCAATTGATATCGTCTTTGGTAGCGAGGAATTTCAAGGCGTCCAGAAGCGCGCAGCGCTCCCGTTCTGAGGGATCAGTCTTTAGCCGGACGTGAATGAGCTCTCTACCAGCCTTGTCTCCGATGGCACGAAGCGCCCACAGAGCGTGGATTCTGACATCTTCGTTCTGATGTCTGACGAGTTTGAGGACCTCGTCGTAAGAGAGTGGAGACGCCATGAGGGCGAGCCCCCGAAGTGCGGGTATTCGATAGTCGTCCGATTGTGACGCTACTTCCTCGAGCAGTTCTCTTGATTCGTCGTGGATTCCGAGCTTGCCAAGAGAGTGGAGCGCTTCGGCTGACGCTGGATGGAGATTCTGAATCATCTTGTAGAGTGGTTCTCTACCTTCGAGAATGCCGAGGTGTCCGACCAACCAAACAGCCGTTTCTGCAGTCTTTGTGTCTTCGTCTTCCAGGTGATGAAGAATCAGTTCCTTGACGCGAGGACGTTCCCATAACTCATAGTTCATGGGGTCTCTTAAGTCTTCCAGGGCCCGAAAGCGCTCTTCCGCGTCCTGGGAGCGGAGCCTTACCTCGAAGAACCCTTCGTTATGGTATCTATCGAAAAAGCCGCCAGAGCCAAGTTCGATGAGCCCGAGATTGGCGATCATCGCCAAGATGAGAATGATCGTGAACTCAGCACCATGGTTCTTTACGCTCGGGCTTCCGGCCTCGGACTCGCCAAGGAGGACTTGCATTCTCCAGTCCCCCGTGAAAGTGAATTCGCCCACGAGCACGGCCTGAAGGTAGCTCGCGACGATCACACACATCATCGTGATCGTGATCAGACCGAGGTTGAGCACGACATTGGTACTGTGGTCTAGAATATAGACCGCAGCAGCCAGACCACCGCCGACTGCAATCCCAGTCACGATCAGTGTGGACGTTGAAAGACGGCCGCGAGTTAGGATCAGCGGACGTAGTAATCCGAGGTCCGAGATATTGGTTCTTAGTTTCAAGTAATCCTCTTTCGTACCCAGGACTTCGACAACGCCTGCCGGTGCGAAGTTCCCTTAAGCGTCGAACTCGTCGCCGGGCAGGTCTCGCTCGGTGGACGATTGATCAACCGGAACGCGGTATTCTTCATTGATCCAGCGACCCAAATCAACTGCCTGACAATACTCAGAGCAAAATGGAAATGGCTGCTGTCCTGGCTTTGATGTGACGAATTTCTTGCAGACGGGGCACTTGAGTTTTTTCTGTTCCATTGTCCGAACGTGGTCAAGGTTCTGGTCAGAAACATTGTCTCTATGCGCCTCCGAGTCAAGTTGCGGTGTGACAATTTAATGACTATGCCGAGGAAGAGGCTTGACACCTGTAGGAAACGGGGTAAAACACACGCTTTCATCCGGCAGAGAAGAAACGTTTAGATCCCTGTTGGACCCTGTACGTTCTTAATCCTGCCGCAAGGCAACTTGAACTAACGACTCCAACGAGTGAGTCATAGGAAGGAGAATCCATGAAGCGCACGTTACTCCCCATCGGTCTACTTTTGGTCCTCGGCCTTTTGGTCGGCTGCGATGACAAGAAAGAAGAGACACCAACAACCGAAGAGCCAGCAGCTGAGCAGCCAGCTGTTGAAGCTCCTGCAGAAGAGCCAGCCGCAGAGGAGGCTCCTGTAGAAGAGCCAAAGGCTGAAGTAGACAAGGAAGTCTTCATCAAAGCGGCATACGAGGTAACTTGTGTGCGTGCAAAGATCGAAGATTCCGAGCAGCAGAAAGAGATTCTCGCTGAAGTCTTCCCACGCTACGGCTTCGACGAAACCTCTTTTGCTGATGCAGAGAAGGCTCTTGCTGGTGAGACCACCGTGCAAGAGGCGATCAAGTCACGCATGGAGAACTGCACCCCAGAATTGGCTGCTAAGCTGAAGACGGAAGGTGCTGACGGAACTGCTGCCGCAGCAGAAGCTGGTGAGGACAAGCCAGCAGAGGAAGCAAAGAAGGTAGAAAAGAAGCCAGCTAAGCCAGCTGTCGATCCAGGTCGTTACTCTGGTGCTGTCAATGGCGGCGGTCTTGAAGGTGCCAAAATTGACATCAACATCACCTCCGATCACAAGATCTCGGCTAACTTCGTTGGTAAGCGCGAAGGAAAGCGTTTTGCTCTTGGGTTGAAAGGCGACCTCTCCAAAGATGGAAAGTTCACCCTTAGCGGCGAGAAGGGCAACCTTAACGCACGCGTAACCGGTGCTTTCAAATCTGGTCTTGCAAGTGGCCAAGTCACTGGCAAAATCAACGAGAAAGGTCTCAACGCAGCGTTCAACGCAAAGAAGTAAGCCCGAAAAGGCTAACGTCTGAAAAGGGCTCCCCTCTGTGGGAGCCTTTTTCTTTTGTAGATCGGGTTGAAAGGGATTTGGGCATCGTACAAAGTTGTTAGACTCCCAAAGCTGGTGTAACGTGCACCTCCGAATAAGCCCAAACGAGTCATGATTTGAGTCGGGTATACCGAGTCGTCAGGAGCGATTGAATGAAGTTCTGCACTACTTGTGGCCGAAATTACGCTGATGATACCGAAGTTTGTCCTCACGACGGCACGCCACTTTTCTACATGGGTGGGGATGCTGAGGCAGCGTCTTCGGAGCCAGAGTCCCCTGTTGTCGACAACGAGCTTGGAATACAAGCTGATGAGGCACTCGAAGAAAGTGCGTTGCAGCCTGAGAGTGAGCCGATCGTTGCTGCTGAGACGGCCATTGAGGACGTTGAAAGTGAGGAAGAAGATATTGCCGCGGCCGCGGACGATGGTGCAGATGATTTAGCGGCACCTGAAGACGAGGATGAGGACGAGGACGATATAGAAGAGGACGCCGCGCCTTCCGTTCAGATTGAATCCTCGATTGCGGCCACGATCAGTGATCTAGGTGGCCTGACTGAAGACAGACCTAGCTTGAATCTCTCGAAAGAGATTGCTGGCGAGGAAGACGAAAAACCTAATCCAGACCTTTTGGCCCCTCCAAAGAAAGAGTCGGGCGGAAACGGTGGCATGATTGGCCTCTTGGTCGTGCTTCTCTTGGTTGGAGCAGGTGCCGGATGGTACTTCTTAGCCGGCCCTGGAGCAGCTGCACCTGAAGAGCCTGTGGTTGAAACTCCTCCCGAGGTTCCAACCAAAGTTGAAGAAGTACCGCAGGAGCCTGCCGGGGCGGAGCCAATGGTTGCTGAAGAGGCCGATATGGCTAAAGAGTCGGCTGCCTCGCCTGACGCAGCACCCACTGAGCCTCCTGCCGAGACACCTGAAGAAGCGGCTACTGATACCAAGGTTGAAGAAAAGCCAACGCCGAAAAAGGTACAAAGGCCCAAAGTCAAAAAGCCGGTGGAGAAGGCTGTTGAAGAGCCTGTTGAGAAACCAGCAGAGAAACCGGTGGAGAAGCCTGCTGAGAAGCCGGCAGAAAAGCCTGCTGAGAAGCCGGCAGAAAAGCCTGCTGAGACTGAGGGCGAACTGAGTCCCGAAGAGATGTTGAAGCGGGAATTGCAGAAGCTGAAGCAACCCGAGTGACTTCCCTTCTAGATAAGTGCGCGAGCTCCCCTTCTGGCGCCCATCCAATCTCGAAGTACACGCAGTTTTTGAACTGACGTCGGTATTTGTGCTGCATAGATCACCCTGAAAAGGGTTTGAGCAGCCTTTCCCTCAAAAGCAAACCCTTGATAAAAGACTGCGGCATTTGAGCGACCGAGCGTCAGGATGTCGCCCGTGTAGGAGTAACTGAAAGTGCGGTGCGACCTGCCGTATGCGTCTGAGAGGGCGTTGTGTGCTGCGACTTGGGCTTGCTGAATTGCGACCTGAGCTGACCAGGGACAGTCTGAGTGTGCGGCGTCACCAACGGCATAGATCCCAAATTGAGCTCTCATATTCTCGTCAACGACTAGCCTTCCATCATCGGCTCGAGGGAGTTGGATCTGTTCAAGGAGCGGGGATGGCTTGACACCACCACACCAGATGACGAGCTGTGCTTCGATCCTCGTGTTGTCCACGTGGATTCCGCCCGCGAATGGTGAGTGCGCTTGACCCTTGAGCAACTGAATGTTTTTCGCTTTAAAGTGACGCTCGGTGAGCTCGCGCATTTGTGTGGGTAGTGACGGAAGGAGATTTCCCTCTTGTTCTACGATCAGCACCTCAGCCGCTTCACGGGCCCGGCTATCTTGTATGAGTTCGTCGAAGAGAAATGATTGGAGCTCAGCGGCTAGCGCTACTCCCGTGGGGCCCCCTCCAATGACTACAATTCTGAGTGGTGCATCGGAGTGTTCAGGTGTCTGTGTGAGGTGAATCAGAGTTTCACGAATGGCGATCGCGTCCGTTGCGCTGCCGAACGACTGAACGCTGGATTCCCACGCGTCTGAAGGAAGGCTAGGCACAGAACCCGGTGCGACTATCAGGTAGTCCCAGGGATGCTCGAACGCTCCATGAGCGACCTTTTCGCTCAAATCAATCGTTTCGATGCGATCCATCTCGAATTCAACTTGATCCCCCAAAGCATCATGCAAGGGCACCTGAATGGAGGCAGGGTCGAGGCTTCCGCTTGCAACCGCTGGTAGGAGTGGGGTGAAAGTAAAATGAGCTGAATCCGATACAAGTTGAACTTGAATGCGTCTTCTAGGCGAAAGACCAGCGGCGATCGCATTGGCGGCCGAAACGCCGGCGAAACCGCCTCCCACAATCAAAATACGTCTCATTGTGGTCCTCCAAAAGTCACGAAAGGCTACAGATAGTGCGAGGAAAAATTGGACAGGCTCGAAGCGCGGTATCAATATGTAGTGGTGTATTTGGAATGTGACCACTAGATATTGTGTTTTGAGGGGTTGACACCATGATCGCTCGGAGTATCCTGACCGTCCGCTACAAAGAAATCTTCTTCGCGTTGTCTGGGACAATACACGGGGAAGTTGTCCGCGGACCAGTAGTGAATCAGCGAAAAAGCATCAGCAGCCACCACGGCGCTTCGGCATCGAGGCGTTTCACAGAAGGTTCCATGAGGGAGCCATAGAAAGGAGAGAAAATGACCACGAGTATCGATTCGACAATCACGGAAGACTTGGTAGCCAAGACGGCGAAACCCCGGAAATTTGAAGGTCTTGGGCGTGGACTCACGTTTGAGCGATTTTTCTCCAAAGAAGGGGTTCATCCATTCGATGAGATTGAGTGGGAAACGCGGGATGCCATCATCGGTAATGAGAAGGGCGAGAATGTCTTTGAGCAGCGAGGCGTTGAGTTTCCTACATTTTGGTCTCAAACGGCCACGAATGTCGTAGTTTCAAAGTACTTCCGCGGTCATCTTGACTCACCCGATCGCGAGCATAGCCTCAAGCAGTTGATCTCCCGCGTGGCAGACACCATTACCGGGTGGGGCTTGAAGCAGAACTACTTTACGACCTCTCAAGACGCAGCTGTTTTCAACGCTGAGTTGACCAGCCTCCTTGTGAACCAGAAGCTCGCGTTCAACAGCCCGGTTTGGTTCAACGTAGGTGTTGAAAAGAAGCCACAGGCGTCTGCATGCTTCATCAACTCGGTGGAAGACACGATGGAGTCCATTCTCGGACTCGCGAAGACCGAGGGAATGCTTTTCAAGTGGGGTAGCGGAACGGGAACCAACCTCTCGACTATCCGTTCGAGCCGTGAGCATCTGGGCGGCGGCGGCACTGCTAGTGGCCCTGTGAGCTTCATGAAGGGCTACGACGCGTTCGCTGGCGTGATCAAATCGGGCGGAAAGACTCGTCGTGCGGCGAAAATGGTGATTCTTAACGCCGAGCACCCAGACATCTTGGAGTTTGTGCGCAGCAAGTCCGTTGAAGAGAAGAAAGCCTGGGCTCTTATTGATGCGGGTTATGACGGTGGTTTCAACGTGCCTGGTGGCGCCTACGACTCGATCTTCTATCAGAATGCCAACCATTCTGTTCGAGTGTCTGACGCGTTTATGAAGGCGGTTGAAGGCAACGACACTTGGAGCACCAAGGCCGTGACCGACGGGCGCGTGGTAGACACCTACAATGCTCGAGAATTGATGTCTGAGATTGCCGATTCAGCATGGATTTGCGGCGACCCGGGCATGCAGTACGACACCACGATCAACGAGTGGCATACCTGCCCCAATACAGCTCCAATCAACGCTTCGAACCCTTGTTCCGAGTACATGTTCTTGGACAACTCGGCGTGTAACCTCGCGTCTCTGAACCTTCGTCGATTCCAAGATGAGGCTGGTGATTTTGATGTGGAGAGCTTCAAGAGGGCTGTTCAGATCTCTGTCACCGCACAAGAGATCATCGTGGACAATGCCGGGTATCCAACCCCTGCGATCGAAAAGAATAGCCATGCGTTTAGGCCACTGGGCCTTGGGTTCGCGAACCTCGGGGCGCTATTGATGTCTCGAGGCTTGGCTTACGACTCAGAAGAGGGACGTGGCTTGGCCGGAGCGATCACTGCCGTGATGTGTGGTGAAGCATACGCTCAGTCAGCGAGAATCTCTGAGCAGATTGGGCCATTCACGGGTTATCCAATCAATGAGAAGCCGATGCTGAAGGTGATTCAGAAGCATCAAGCAAAGGTGGAGGAAGTTGGTCTTCCGAGTTCCCACCCAATTGTTGAGGGAGCCCGTGAGAGTTGGGCGGCAGCGTATGAGATCGGCAAGCGCGCCGGATATCGCAACAGTCAGGTCACGGTCCTCGCTCCGACGGGTACGATCGGGTTCATGATGGATTGTGATACGACCGGGGTCGAGCCTGATATCGCCCTGATTAAATACAAGAAACTTGTTGGAGGTGGCTACTTCAAGATCGTCAATCAAACAGTTCCTCAGGCGCTTGAGCGCTTGGGGTACGCTGCGGAGGCGCGCAAGGAGATCGTTGATTATCTCTCCACCCACGATACCATCGAGGGCGCACCAGGTCTCAAGGACGAGCACCTTCCAGTGTTTGACTGTGCATTCAAGCCAGCACAGGGACTTAGAAGCATTACCCCGATGGGGCATGTGCGAATGATGGCTGCTTGTCAGCCTTTCCTCTCGGGAGCCATTTCGAAGACCGTCAACATGCCGCACGAAGCCACCGCCGAAGAGATTTCAGAAATCTACGTCGAGGCTTGGAGATTGGGACTTAAGGCCATCGCGATCTACCGTGATGGATGCAAGCGAACGCAGCCGCTTTCGACTTCGATGGACAAGACCGAAGAAGAGAAGGTCGTAGAGAATGTGATGGCACAGGTAGCCTCAGGTGAGACCTTTGAGCGCCGCCGTAGGCTTCCTGATGAAAGGCCTTCGATTACGCACAAGTTCTCGATCTCAGGGCACGAAGGCTACATCACCGTGGGTTGTTTCGAAGATGGTCAACCAGGCGAAATCTTCATCACGATGAGCAAGGAAGGTTCGGTTGTCAGCGGACTTATGGACGCCTTCGCCACCGCGATTTCACTCTGCTTGCAGTATGGAGTGCCATTGAGCGTACTTGTTGATAAATTCGCGCACACTCGTTTTGAGCCGAGCGGATTTACCAATAACCCACGCATTCGAATTGCCAAGTCTGTCACTGACTACATCTTCCGTTGGCTCGCCGATAAATTCATGGGCGAGGATTCGAAAGGCGTTTACCTGAACAATCAGGGATCCGCATGGCGTCCGGGGGAGACACTCGGAGAGGGTGTTGAAGCGGCAGAGGAAGCGGCCCCAAAGAAGGTGACTCTCGCGCAAACTAAGGAAGAGCCAACTTCGAAGTTTGAAAAGGCCCGTGCCGGTGAAGTGGTCTACCAGGCGAACAACAACGTCTTTACGCTTCAAGCGGATGCGCCACCTTGCCACGTGTGCGGGACCATCATGGTTCGCAGTGGCGCGTGCTACAAGTGCTCGAATTGTGGCGCCACGAGTGGTTGCTCGTAAGAGTTCAACTAGAATCTGATCTACCCAAAGCGGCCCAAGACGGGCCGCTTTTTTGTGTTTGTGGAATTGCAACGAAGTGCGGCAAGCGGATATAGACGGGACATGAAGCGAAGCGAACTAAAAGATAGACGTCACTGGGTCGTCAAGATTGGGTCGGGTGTTCTCCTGCGGGACAAAGTTCATGTGGATCGCCCGACTTTCGTTAACCTGGTGCTCGACATCGTAAGCCTGGTTGAGCTCGGTCATAGGGTTACCGTGGTTTCTTCGGGGGCGGTCGCACTCGGGCGCCAGGTGGCCAGCGAGCAACGCAAGGACCTGCCTTCTTTGCAGGCCTACGCAGCGCTTGGCCAAGCGCGGTTGATTCAAATGTTCGATCTCGAGTTTGCTCAATATGGAAAACGTGCAGCTCAGATTCTCTTAGGGCGCGGGGATATCGACAGGCGAGAAAGTTTTTTGAACGCTCGGATGGCTCTGGAAGCCGTGGACGAGTTTGGTGCCATTCCGGTGATCAATGAAAACGACACGGTTGCAACCGAAGGCCTGCGATTCGATGACAATGACCACCTTGCGGCGATTACGTGTGGGTTGGTTCAGGCTGATCTGCTTGTCATTCTCTCTGATGTGGAAGGCGTGTTGGAGGTGTCGGACGGTCCATCTGGTAGGGTTTTTGGCGCCCGAATATCAACGATTGGGGTTGAAGACGAGACCCTTCGAGGCATCGCAGGTCCCTCCGTGAGTGGGCATGGCAAGGGCGGAATGAATTCCAAAGTGTCTTCGGCGCGGCATGCCGCTCGGTTTGGAGTTCCAACAGTGATTGCAGGCGGAAAGAGCCCTCGGATTTTGCAAACGATTCGTCGAGGAGAGGACGCTGGAACCTTGCTGGTTCCTACGCAAGAACATCTTCAAGGTAAGAAGATTTGGATCGGTGCGGCGGCCGTATCTGTCGGCAAGATCTCTTGCGATCTGGGAGCGTGCCGTGCCCTGATAGAACGTGGCGCGAGTCTACTTCCGAAAGGCATCCTTCGGGTAGATGGCGAATGGGATATCGGCAGTGTGGTTGACGTGTGTGATCCCGAAGGAAAAGTCTTCGCGAGGGGGCTCTGCTCATATAGTGCGTCCGACCTTAGAAAGATCAGCGGTGTTCACAGCGAAAAGTTCGAAGAGATCTTAGGTCATCGTGGCTTTGAGGAGGCGATACACCGGGACAACCTGGTTTTGACTTAGTTGATCAAGTCTCGGAGCACGGTCGGGCCGACGTAGAGCATGACGGACGTCGCGGCCAAGATGAAGATGACCAAGAAGGGGTTGAGGAAGTTCTCGACCTCGATCTTATCTGATTTTAGGAGTTCACCACCGACACTTAAATCGCATTTTGGGCGCCACCCAGCGATAGAAAGAATGTCGGCTTCGATGTGAAAAATCTCGCCTTCGTCTTCGACCATAGCTTCGAGCTTAGGTGAGAGTCGCGGCCCGCCCGTTCGATCAATCCTTTGGTCGTCGATCCAGAGCTCATACTCAGGGGCGAGGAAAAGCCATCTAAATGTCCAGTTCCCTGTGATTTTTATCGCGTGCCCATTCCAATCGGCTTGCATGAGATACCTCCACTTTCGTCAATCTTAGCAAGTCAAAACGAGAAAGTCACATTGCGGCGAAGATCGCGATGAGCAGGAGTACAAACACGATTGCTGCCGCGATGATTCGTTTGTCTGGTCCTGCCTTAGGAGGACTTAAGTCGAAGGTTTGAACGTAGGCTTGACTTAGAGTCTTATCGTTGGGGTAGGGGAACCGTCGGTCTTTTTCGGACTTGGAAATCTTGGCCCGCTTCAGTCCGGCTGCTTCGTCTTCGCTGCTTGGTGCCACAGTGAACGGCAGAGGGATGTTATAGACATCGGCGATACGCGAGGCATGCTTCTGCAAGAGTTCCACGGAGATGTCCGGGTGGTCTTCTTCCTCCCACTCGTCGTCATCTTCGGAATCGCTGGCACCAACCAACTCATCGTCGCTTTCTTCGTCAACTTCCTCGTCTACCTCTTCAACCTCAGCGGGGGCGCTTTCCTCTACGAGTGTAGGGTCGACTAGCGGACGATCTAGAGTTTGGTCGTCGTCCTCGTCCTTGGATAGAGGCGATTCAATCTGCTCCGTGACTCGTAGGTCTTCGTCATCTGCCAACTCGCCCCATGCATCATCAACCGACGAGGTGCCGTACATTTCCTTGAGGTCATCCACGGGAGGGACATCTTCGCGGTTGATGGGTGTGGAGATCTCATTGGTTGCAAAGAACTCTTCTGGTAGGTCGTGGCGCCCAACTTTAGGGCTTTTGATGGAGAGCCCTCCGGAATGCGCGGTAGCCTCCGAAATCTCTTGCAATGCATCTGGAGCCGGGTCGGCCGGATCTTCCGATTCTTCGGCCTCTGAGACCTCGTCTGTCGTGAAGAGATCGAGCGTTTTCGCGGTCATGACCGTGACTTCATCAGTCTTAGCCGGAGTTTCGATATCTTCCGGTGGGGTAGGTGGTTCCGGGGTCGGGACTACTACCTCTTCTTCGACGGTTTGCAGGACGTCCTTCGCAGGCTCTTCCTCGTCTTCTTCATCTTCAAAGGTTGGTCGTTCTTTGATGCGTGTGACTTCCGCATCTTCATCGAGGGGAGCCTCTGGACCCTCAGCTTGTGTCTCCGAGCTCTCGAGCGGGGACTCGGTCATCACGGTTTCGGGTTCTTGAGCCTCCTCTTGCGCCAGCACTTCGAAGAGTTTGACGAAAAGAGGGTGTTCTCCGATAGGTGCCCACCTTTGGGTTTGGGCCAGATAGATCAGGTCATTGGGCCGGATGACCCAATTACGAATAAGCTTCTCGACCTTCTCTTCGGAGTCGCACTTATACTGACGTATGTCGGTTTTAATACGGTACATTCAACCGCTGGGGATGAACGGAGAAAATTGAACAACGATATAGAGCGGAAGCTTAAACCGTGTTGGTTTTGAGCACAACCAAATTAAGGACCGAAGTCGGAAGTAGAATCACTTGGTGCATCCCAGTCGCCATCATCCTCGGCCTTTGGAAGCTTCGACGCACAGCTATCAAACGCGTCTTTGTCTTCGCTCAGACGTCTCGCATCCTTCTTGTAGATATCGGCAAGGAAGTGGACGTGCCCATCATCATCAACCTGGGTGACGTAATACTCGAAGAAGACCGGGAGCTTTTCATCAAAGTGGAACCTCTTGGTCTTGAGTTCTTCCCACAGGGTCTCTAGGTCGCCACGATCTGCCTTTTCTTCGCGGCCTAGCAAGTACTCCGCGAGTGATTCGGGCTCTTCGACGCGTACGCAACCATGACTAAATGCTCGAATCGGATAGTCGAAGTACTTCTTCTTCGGTGTGTCGTGCATGTAGGTATTATGGGGGTTTGGGAAGATAAACTTCACTTTTCCCAGGGCGTTATCCGGCCCTGGCTTTTGGCGGATCCACTCGTTCTTCTTGGTCTTAACTTCTTCGTAGTTGTTCTTGCTCAACCAGTCAGGATCTTTCTTGATTTGAGATTTGAACTCTTCTTCAACGATCCGTCGCGGAACGTTCCAGTAGGGGTTGACGTCGAGGTGGTCGAGAAACGCAAGTTGTGTGGGAGTCGCATCAGGCATCACCCATTTCTTTGTCACGGGGTCGCATCTGCGTCGGTTTGAGCCCACGACCACGCGGAATCGCATTTTGCGCTCATTGTTCTCCCAGACCTCGGCGTGAAAGTCCGGAATGTTGACGAAGATATAGTTTGGCTCGCCTTCAAAACGCGACTCTCGCCATCTTTGAATCGTGGTCTCAATCTGCGCGAGTCGCTTCTCGGCTCCGACGTTGAGAGATCTCCAAAACCCAGCTTTGGGCTCGAGCGTTTCGCGGAACTGGTGGGTGCGTTGATAGGTGTGGATTGCCGAGATTAGCTCTTCATCCAACGTTTCACCTGGTGTTTGGATGTAGCCTTCTATTGCTAGTCTTTCGGCGAGTTCCTGGACGCGCGCCGAGCTTGCACCCTCTTCGAGTTTAAACGGGCGGACCGCTTTCCAACCGCCATCGGCCACAATTGTCTGGTAGCGGGTTCTGGCGTGCAGGAGCCTCTTGTATTGAGGGTGGGGGGGAGAGAGAGCATCGAGAACCTTTTGAGGTTCACTCGAGCTCTTAAGTTCATCGAAAGTCCTCGCGAGACGTCCGTAGATGATCTTCTTCGAGCCACCGCCGTCACGGATCTCTCTCCAGTCGAGCCTCTCGAGGTTAAAATGGCGTAGGTCGCGAGCAAACCGTAGGGCGCCATCAGCCATTCGCAACTCGAGTTCTGCCGCAGATTCCATTCGCTCAGCGATGAGCGCTCGTCGCGAATTTACGTGGTCCGTAAGGTGAGAAAGTGAGTCGATCCGCCCCTCGATGATGGCGTCGAGGAGCAGGCGTTTCTTTGTGGCTCCGTCTGCCTCGGCATTTGATAGAAAACCTACAATCACTTCAAGATCCGAGCCGCTGAGTTTGAGCTTCTGTGTCACGGGCTCGCCGAATGAATCATTTAGCTTTCGCACGCGTTCGATATGGTAGTCGGTAGGATCCAGAACATGAAAACTAGCGCCTTCTAGATAGGATAGAAGTGTGGTTCCACGTTCGTTGAGGCCGTTGGCGCCCGCGAAGACCATTTGGTGGTCGGCATAGAGTTCTTGGAAGAGATCGGCGTACTTGATTCCGCCCTTTAGCCTCGCACCCCAGGGGCGTTTGGCTTCCTTATCGAGGATTTTGGTAACGAATTTGTGGGAAAGGCGGGCGTCAAGCCGCTCATGTAGATCGTCAATTAACCCGTGCCGCCAACTTTCCACATCGTGTCGAATGGGGTCAAAAGGTTGTGCTGGAGATTTTGAATCTAGGGAGGGATCGCAGGCGAGAGCGAAAACCGTCAATAAAAAGAGCAGAACCTTCATGGTGTAAAAGACCGGGGTAAAAACTTACCCCAGTTCGTCTTGCTCCGGGGCTCTGAGAATATAGAACTTGTGTACCTCGGTCGCAAATTCACAGTTCTCTTCCACGGTCTGATCCGAGAAAGGTGTGATTCTACAGTCCAAAACCTCACTCCATGTGATGCCTTGTGGGAAGAGCACATCGAGGCCCGAGGTCTTGACGTCTGCCACGTGTGAAACTTGGAGTGCGTCGTAGAGCTTAAGTAAAGAATGTGTAGACATAATGAATCCCTTAAAGACAAAAGTGAGCCAATGGGTTAAAGCAGTAATAGAAAATTTTGACAAGTTTGCACAACGTGAAAAGCTAGCTGGTGTGGAGTGTGTCCACAAAGCAAGTAGATTTCTTGACACCTAGGAAAACTGCGTGGCAACATGCCGACAAACATTCCCTATTGTGGATATTGAGAGGTTCTAAGCATGGCCAAGGGACAAAATTGTATTGGCCTGGATATTGGCTCGAGCGCTGTAAAGCTCTGCGTTTTGAAGAATGTGAAGAAAGGTCTTCAGCTTCAAGCGTTCGATTTCGAGCCTTTGCCACCAGAGACAATCGTCGACGGCGCGTTAATGAATGCGTCAGTCGTCACAGATGCCGTTGCGGAGCTCTTGCGTCGCAACAAGGTGAAAACTCGCGAGGCAGCGATGAGCGTCTCGGGCAACACCGTTATTATCAAAAAGATCACGCTACCTCTGATGACCCAAGAAGAACTTGAGGAGTCGATCCAGTGGGAAGCTGAGCAGTACATACCCTTTGATATCAGGGACGTGTTCATCGGCTTTGAGGTTCTCGCACCGAGGACTGACCAGGGGCAGATGGACGTGGTGCTCGTGGCTGCGAAACGCGACATGATCAATGATTATGTTGGTGTGGCCGCGGACGCAGGCCTGGAGCCTACCGTGATGGATGTGGATGCCTTTGCCCTTCAGAATATGTACGAGGCAAATTACGGGTTCCATCGCGGTGAAACGATTGTGCTGCTCGATGTGGGAAGCTCAGTCGTCACGATGAATGTGGTGACCGACGGAATCACGATGTTCACGCGTGACCTTTCGATGGGTGGCAATGACCTCACCGAAGAGATTCAAAAGCAGCTTAACATCACGTACCAGGAGGCCGAGCTCTACAAAATGGGCGGGGCACCTGGTCATGTGAGTGACGAGGTTCTTCCTCACGAGGTCGAAAAGATCATCGGTGAGAAAGCAGAAGATATGGCGGCTGAGATTCAGCGTTCAATCGATTTCTATGCGGCCACCGCGGCCGACAGCAGGATCGATAGGATCGTGGTCTCGGGAGGCACCGCAGCAATTCCGTCACTGGTGCGTATTATTGCGCGCACTAGCGGGGTTCCTGCAGAGCTGGCAAACCCGTTTCGAAATATTTCCTATGACGAGAGACAGTTCTCACCCGAGCGCGTCCAGAAATGGGCTCCAATCGCTGGTGTGTCTGTCGGGCTTGCACTTCGAAGGACTAACGAGAAATGATTCGCGTCAACCTACTACCGATAAAGCAACAACGTCGCCGAGACTCGGCTAAGAAGACGTTGTTCGTATTCCTCGCGTTGATCGGGCTTGAGCTCTTGGTCTTCAGTGCAGTCTATGCGATGCAAAGCAGCGACCTGGCCTCCTTGAAAGAGAAGGTGGCGATCGGTCAGCGTGAGGTTGCAGCTGCCAAAGAAGAAGTCAAAGATGCCGAACAGCTGCAGAAAGAGCGAGATCAGCTCACTCAACAACTCAAGGTTCTCGATGACCTTGAGCGCCAGCGTTCGGGCCCTGTCCGAATGATGGACGAGCTTCAGGCGATGTTGAGTCCTCCACGAAACGAGGAAGACCGCTTCGCTCAGCTTCAGAAGAATTGGAACGTCGAGTGGGACCCACGTCGTCTATGGCTTGATACCGTGGAGGAGACAAACTCCAAGTTCAAGCTCAAGGGTGGCGCAGCCAATCCTGACGATGTGGCCGAATTCCTTCAGCGACTTTCAACTGGCAAGTTCTTCAATAACGTCGAACTCAACGTTGTCACTGCCAAAGGTGGACAAGGAAACACGGCTAAGTACGTGGATTTCGAGTTCACAGGTGAGTTGAACTACACAGGTCAGCCACAGGCTCCTGCTGCTGCACCCGCGGCAAAAGGGAAGAAGGGTCGAAAGAAATGAATAACCTTTTTGAAAAATACAACGGCCTACCGGTTGCGCAGCGAATCATCATTCCATTGATTCTGATGGTTGTGATTGGTGCTGGGTTCTGGTTCCTGCTCATCGACCCTGTGCGTCAGGACATCGACAAGCAGCGGCAGCAACTCACTGAGATCGATCGTGAGAAAGGACGCCTCGAGCAACTCAAGAAGAACCGGGCCGTGGTCTTGGCTCAGCTCGAGAAGTTGAAGCGTCAACTCTTGATCGCTCAAGAGAAGCTTCCCCAAGACGCGGAGATCCCGAGCTTGCTCCAGAGAATTCACAACCAGGCGAAGACGGCTGGTTTGGAGATCATGATATTCAAGCGACTACCAGAGCGCCCACAACAGTTTTACGTGGAAATTCCCGTAGAAATGGAACTTTCGGGTACCTACGACGAGCTTGCAAACTTCCTTTATTACATCGGTCGAATGACACGGATTGTAAACATGAAGGATTTGTCGATGGTTCGCGTAGGGCAAGGCATGGCGTCAGACGGCGAGTTGAAGATCAAGACTCGTGGAACGACGTTCCGTTACGCGAAACCCAACGAGGGATAAGGGCATAGAGGAATCTGATAATGAAGAAAGTCATAACATATACATTGATCAGCCTCGGGATGTGCCTTGCCGCGTGTGAAGATGCGGTACAGCAACCGCCTCCACCTCCACCACAGGCGCCACCACCGGCCCAACCTGTCGTTGAGGATATCGCGGAGGCAGCTCCCCAGGAAGAGTACGTGCGACCTGAATATCCAGATACAGCACGCCGAAATCCCTTCATGCCTTCGCCAGAGGTGGTTCAACCAACACCTACGGCGATCGACGGTGAAGTTCGTGCGCTCGAGCCACTCGAGCAATTTGGACTCGGACAGCTGAAGCTGGTGGCGATCGTCAGCGAAGTTGCCGTTCCAACGGCGATGTTTGTTGATCCATCGGGTTTTGGTCACTTCGTTAAGCGCGGCGACCGAATTGGCCGCAACAGCGGTGTAATCGCGGATATTCGTGAGAATGAAGTCGAAGTCATCGAAGGTGGCGAGGACGAGGATGCCCAAACACTTCAACGCATCGTCAAGCTACGAGACGTGGAGTTGGCGGTGGGCGAAGGTGGTTTGTCAGAGGAGGAACGAGCAGCGCTCGAAAGACTCATGCAAACCGAAGAAGGTCGCGAAGCATTGCAGCGTAGTTTTCAAGAGATGGCGCCTGGTGCCAACGCAGTCGAGAATGAAGGCCAAGCGGCACCTTCTCAGCTGGGACCAGGGCAGGGCTTTGCTCCGCCAACACAGAACTGAATTGAGATTAACTAGACAAGGTTGACGAGTCGTATAGGAACTGAGGAGTCACATGAATAGATGGAAGTTAGCCACACTGGCACTGTGTATAGGTCTCGGTGCTCCGTTGAGCCCGGCGATGGCGCAGTCTCAGGGCTCCAAAGTAGAATCCCGAATCAACGGCGTGAGTGCGTTGAAAGTTGAGGAGCAAAAGGATGGAACACTGATCCGTATCAACGGATCGGCGACCCCGACCTTTTCGGTCTTTCGACTCAACGACCCCGCTCGTTTGTTCATCGACATTTCGAATAGCGAACTCAAGGGCGATGCCCAATCTGAGCGCGTGAATAACGGAGTGATTTCACAGGTCGCCCTCCTTGAATTCAAGGACAACATCCAATCGGTGACACGCGTGATTATCGGCTTCGACGAAGCTGCTCATTACGACGTGCGTACCGATGGTAACGACGTTGTGGTCTTTGTGGATGGCGCCAAACGTCATGCCGCAGGAGCCATGGCTAAGGTCGACACGCAAAAGGTTGAAGAGCTTGAGCGCCGATACCAGGCCGAAGTTGCACGCAGCCAAAACGAAGTGACGGCCGCAAACCGTGAACTCGGACAGACGCGTGAGCGTCTGACCAAAGCCGAGTCAGAACTTCGAGCTCTGCGTGCAGAGGTTGAAGGTTCGCAAGGTGCTCAGCGTGAAGCGCTGAACAATGCCATCGCTTCCAAAACTCGTGAACTTGAAGCGACCAAACGAGAGGTACAAGAGCGTGAAGCGATTGTCTCGAGTTTGGAGAGACAAGTTGCGAAGCTTGAAGGCGAGCGCGATGCCGAGCGTCGTCGGGTTGTTCAACTTGCAAAGGAACGTGATGAGGCCTTGGCTGCGACCAAGTCACTTAGCGCACGTACAGATGCTGAGTTGAAGCAGGCCGCAATGGCATCTGCGAAGCTTGAGAGTGAGCTCAACAAGGCCAACTCTAAGGCTGTGAAGGCGGAGTCCGAGCATCAGAAGGCCCAGCGCGAACTTCAAGCTGCCAAAGAGCGTGAGACCCGCCTGCGTGAGCAAGTGGAGCTTCTGGCTTCTTCGTCGAAGTCCGGTCAAAACGTGGCTGCAGAACTCAAGTCACTTGAGAAAGAGCAGCAGCGCGTGAGAGCTGAACTCGCTCAGCGCGAAGCGGACATGGAGGCTTCCAAAGCTTCGATGCTCCGAGCTAAGTCAGACCTTGAACGGGCTCAGCAGGCAATTGCATCGAAAGATGCGGAAATCGCGAAACTTCGTGGTGAACTTGCCGAAGCCAAATCCAATTCTAATGAGAATCGCGGAATCGTGGCTCAAGCGGTGCCCGTCGACGTTGAAAATAACGTCCGTGGTATTCGACTTGAGAACGAAGGCCAGAAGTCGCGAATCGTCGTCGAGATGGAGAAGCCGGGCAGCTTCGAGACTCTTCCTTGGGAAGAGAGTCGCGCTGTCATGATTCTTAACAATGTTGAGCTTCCTCCAGCGCTTGAGCGCACGGTGGCCAACAAAGGAGAATCGGGAGCAGTGCGATTTGTATCGAGCTTCCGGGACCAGCAGGGTCGCGTAAGGCTAGAGGCGGAACTTGGCGAGAACGCCACAGATGTGGTCCGTCAAGATGGCAACACGCTCGTTTGGGAATTCGCAAAGACCGAGAACACACGGGTTGATTGGGGTGTGACTGAACAGTCGCGTCCAGCAGACCCGGCGTTCACGTCGGCACCTCCGCGTTACCCATCCGTTGTCACTGACCCAACTCAGGTGAGCACCGTTCCTGGCATGAGCCGCAAGCGGATCACCATCGATTTGCGCGAGGCAGACATCCAAAACGTTCTTCGCCTTCTGGCAAAGGAAGGTGGAGTGAACATTGTGTCGGGGCAGGGCGTCTCGGGTACTGTCACAGTGAGGTTGCGCAGTGTTCCACTCGACGAGGTGTTCCTCACTGTGCTTCAGGCCCGTTCACTCGGCTTCGAGAAGCGTGGAAACGTTATCCGCGTTGCACCTCAGGACACGCTTGTCAAAGAGCAAACTGCTCGTGCTGAGCAGCGCGCTGCAGCTGAGCAGACACGACCACTCGAAGTGTTCTTGATGCCAGTCAACTACGCCAAGGCTTCGGAAATGGAGTCACAGGTTTCAGGTCTCTTGAGCCCACGAGGCACGGTGACCATCGACCAGCGAACCAATACCCTGGTGATCAAGGACATTCCGGACAATCTTGCGGCTGTTCGACAACTGGTTGAGAGTCTCGACTCTCAAGTCCCACAGGTCCTTATCGAAGCTCGAATTGTTGAGACGAACGACACCTTCGCCCATCAGATGGGTATCCAATGGGGTGGTGATGTAAGCTTCTCACAGGCGAACGGTAACCCAACCGGTCTGCTCTTCCCGAGCGTGCTTGGAATTGCTGGTGGTGCAACGGACGCCCAGGCTCCAACTGCAGGAACGTCGTCGAATCCGAACTTTGCCGTCAACCTGCCTGCTCCAGTGGGTACAGGTTCCGGTGGTTCGTTGGGCTTGACCATGGGTAGTGTGGGTGGTGCGGTTAACTTGAACCTGCGTTTGAGTGCCTTCGAATCCGCTGGTCACGCCAAAATCGTGAGCTCGCCTAAGATCCTCACACTGAACAACAAGCCAGCCACGATTTCTCAGGGTACGAGTATCCCGATCAGCGTGGTGAGTGCGGCAGGTGTTCAGACTGTGTTCGTGGACGCGACTCTTGAGTTGACGGTGACGCCACAGGTAACTCCTGACGGCAACATCCAGCTTCAGATCTCGGCATCTAAGAACGAGCCCGACTTCCAGAACACTGGTGCACGGGGAGACCCAACCATCATTCGTAAGCAGGCTGAGACCGAACTCCTGATCAAGGACGGAGATACCACTGTGATCGGTGGTATCTACACACGAAACGCAGGAACGAGCGTCTCTGCAGTGCCATTCTTCCACAAGATTCCGATCCTTGGCTTCTTCTTTAGAACCACATCGGAGAGCGAGAGGCGGACTGAACTCTTGATTTTCATCACACCGAAAATCGTCAATCGAGCAGAGTCCATCGGTGGTTCGTCGGCTTCGAGGTAAAACGTGGAAAGAAAAATCGAAGGCGCTATAATGATTAGAGAAGAAATTAGAAACGTGCAGGAGTTTCAGATGAAACGAATCCTAATATTGGGAGCCGCGCTTGTCGGGCTAACCTCATCCGCCTGTGTTGATGCTGACGCATCGCTACTCTTGACAGGACCCGTGACATTTGACGGCGCCGTGTCAGAAGACGAAGAGGCAGGAACTGTGAGCGCGAGCTGCACAATCTCCACCGATCGGTCACGAGCGTGGTCGAGACTTTCGATCAATCTCGAAGAGATCAAGACGCAAGGGCAGTCCGTGGCTCGTTACGGAATCGGCTCGATTCCGAACTCGTTCGATATGAGCGTGGTGCTTCAAAACCGTTTGCAGCCCAGCGACGTCTACTCTCCCATTGGCGAGAACCAAAACCTTCGCGTCGACCAAAACTTAATCCAAGTTGAGCAGGTTAGTTTTTCTTTCCCAAGTGGGAGCAATCAGCCTGGATTCAATGCGTTGGATAAGTCGTTCGACTTCATCGTGACGGTTGACAGCGGCGGAGGCGAGTCTGCAGCTTACGTGCCGATTATTTCGCCTGCGGATATTCGGACATGGGAGCAAGTCGTCTCTCAAGTGACAGGTTCAAACCCAAGCGCGGTCGTACCGGGTTCGGTTGAAATCCAAGTTTCCGGTCGTACCACCAGCGGTACTGAGATCGAGTCGAATCTCATCAACGTACCATTTGATGTGTGTCTGAACTGCTCGATCGCTTCGACCCCACGGTGTCTTGAGTCCAACTAGAGCCGCCGCTTTGAGTCTTTGAGACCCACGTTGAAAAACGTGGGTTTTTCTTTTGGGGCTTGGCCCAAAAGCTGTCTTCACGGTAATAAGACTCCACCTTCTTTCGGAGTCAAGACCATGTCACAAAACGTCCCTATTGGAATTATCGGTGGAAGCGGCCTCTATGAAATTGAGGGCCTCAATATCGTTGAAACGCTCGATATTGATACACCGTTTGGAAAACCCAGCGCTCCGATCGTGATCGGCGAGATCGATGGACGACGTGTGGCGTTTCTTCCGCGCCACGGGCAACACCACCAGCACAGTCCGACACATGTTCCCTATCGGGCTAATATCTGGGCGCTCAAGAGCATTGGAGTCTTTTGGTTGGTTACCGTGAGTGCCGTAGGATCTCTGAAAGAGGAGATTGTTCCGGGGCATTTTGCTATTCCAGACCAGATCATCGACAAAACGGTCAAACGACCCAATTCGATGTTCGACGAAATCGCGGTCCATGTAGGTTTGAGCCGCCCATTCCACCCTATGCTGCGCGATGTGTTGCTCGAATGCGTCAAGGCAGAGGGAATCACGGTTCACGATGGCGGCACCTACGTGTGTATGGAAGGGCCGGCCTTCAGCACCATCGCGGAGAGCGAGCTTCATAGAGCCTGGGGAGCGTCTCTAATCGGGATGACGGCGATGCCGGAGGCCCGCTTAGCTCGTGAAGCTGAGATGTGTTACGCGACCATCGCGCTTCCTACCGACTACGACGTATGGCACGAAGACGACCATGTGGACGTGTCGAAGGTGATGGAGATTATTCGGCAGAATGTTTCAAACGTGCGCCGAGTCCTGAAGCGAGTGATCCCCGCAATTCCACTCGGTAAAGAAGCCGAGTGCGACGCCTCTCAAGCGCTTCAATACGCCATCATGACCAAGCCTGAGGCTATTCCCGAGTGGACTCGACAAAACCTCGACATCATCTTGGGCAAGTACATCGGCTAGTCTAGGGGTCTGATATCGACAGCCCACCCTAATTGATCGACGAGCTCTTCCGCGACCCAGTTGAGGACCTCATCGGAGGGGTGTTTGACCTGCCCAATCTCCACAAAATCTCGAAATTTCCCAGCGTCGGAGCTCTCTTCGACGGCTTCCAAGGGTACGAGTGTGAGCGTTAAGTCTGGTACGCTTCGAGCAAGGCTCTCCAACTCGGTGACTACGGCTTGGTAGCTGGTTCGACGGCGGTCCATGTAGATTGACCAAGACATCTGTGATAACTCTCCGGCATACTGGGTGAAAGTATGTTGCATAACGAAAAATACGAGATCATCAAGGTTCTGGGAGAGGGGGCTCTCGGTCGAACCTACTTGGGTCAAGATATCTCAACTAAGGCTCATGTGGCCATCAAGGAGCTACTTCCGAGCCGAATGAAGCGGTGGAAGGACTTTGATCTCTTTCATCGAGAATGCCAAACGCTTCAGTCCTTGAAGCATGCGGGGATTCCCTCGTATCTAAATGATTTCACGATCGAGAGTGATGACGAGTCCCCTCCACGGCTCTTTCTGGTTCAGGAGTTCATCGACGGCAAGTCGCTTCAGGACCTTTTGGATGAGGGAGAAGAATTCGACGAGGCGCGTGCTCGAGATATCGCCCTACAGACGTTGGAGATCTTAGACTATCTCCACAACCTCAATCCGCCGGTGATCCATCGCGATCTCAAGCCTGCGAACCTGATGTTGAATTCTAAAGGGCGCATTGTCTTGATCGATTTTGGTGCTGTGCGAGAGGCGGTGACTGCTGATGGAGTGGGTTCAACGATTGTTGGAACTTTTGGCTATATGCCTCCTGAGCAGTACGCTGGGCAATCTACGCCAGCGACCGATCTCTTCGCGCTCGGCGCCACTCTTGTGCAGCTGATTACACGGCAGGCACCCGGTGAGTTGTTTGAGGGCCTTCACCATTTCAAGATTCCTGCGGGGATGCCGATTACGGTGGGTTTTGAGCGCATTCTGCTTCGTCTAACCGAGCCTGAGGTGGCTCGCCGCTATCAGAGCGCGAAGGAAGTGAAATCTGACCTCGATGAGGGCTTCTTGATGGTTCCGACCAAGTCGGTCACGGGATTGCTTCCGATTCCTCATGAGATCCTGCCTGCTCCTCGGCCTTTTCCTGGGTTCTTCCTTCGCGACGCCTATCACGGGAAGAGCCATCTGTTTATCGTCTTGATGGCGCTCGCGAGCGTGGTGCTTGTCACGACATTCCCGATTGCGCTCTATCTTTCGGGTGGTGCGGTCTTTGCGATCCCCGGCCTTTTCGCGGTCTTTGTCTGTGGAACACTCGCCTACGTAGTGACCAAGAAGGCCCGGATAGAAATTGATGTCTATCGGCGGGGTATCTACACTTTAGGCGAAATCACGGGTATTTTTTGGAGTGATAATACCGGCCAGCAAACAAATCTCACCTATCGATATCGAGTTGGAGAAGGCTTTCGACACGGGTCGATTTCTACGACAGACGGGGCGTATTCCACGCTTGGCCCGGGCGACCCCGTGGGAGTCATCTATTTGCCCGAAGAGCCCGAGGAACACGTAATGTATGCAGTACCCACTAAATGGGCTGTCGAGCAAAACAAGAGTGTTCAGCAGCGGCTAGCCTCAGATGAGGTCAAGCATCTTCCCGCGTAACTCTCGGCGCCGCGTCGAGCATTGTCTCGCTCTTGTGTCGAATGGTGTCGATTTGTTCGACACTCCTGTCACGCAAATCGCCGATTCTGTGTCGGATATCGTTTCTCAACTCATCTCCGCGC
The DNA here is from genome assembly GCF_007993755.1 of Microvenator marinus. Lineage (GTDB taxonomy): Bacteria > Myxococcota_A > Bradymonadia > Bradymonadales > Bradymonadaceae > Allomicrovenator > Allomicrovenator marinus. Next base: position 2,017,389 of record NZ_CP042467.1, on the reverse strand, counting down.
TTAGGGGCGAAGAGAAGGCCGAGTGCGGCGCCCACTGCGATGCCTGCGCCGAATACGCCTAGAACTGGCAGCATACTCTCCATATTGGATTTTTTGTGCTCGAGTCCCATTCGGTCGAGCAAAGCTTCCATGCCCGAATCATAGGTGGAAGAAACGGAGCGCTGAGCCTGGTCGAGTAGTCGTTTGAGGTCCATATTATCTCCTTTCATTTGATCATTTCCTGTTCAGGGGAGGTCGTGGCCAGCGACTTAAGTTGTGAGGCCGCGATTGGCACGAAGAGGGCCTTCATGCCGATACGCACAAGACGACGCGTGAAGGGCATTGCAAGCCCACCAGCGAGGAGATAGCCCGCTCCAGCGGCAACACCGAGGATAAGGTACGGGTTTTCTTCCCAGATCGCTTTGGCTTTTTCCGGATCAATCACTTGAGCCGCGAGGTCTTGAGCGCGTTGTGTAATCTCTGCTTGTTCAGTCATTTGGTTTTCCTCAGATGAGCCAACGTCGTTTTGCCAACTTGCCGATGACCCAACCCACCGCGAAAGCTCCGGCAATGCAAGCGGCAGGGTGTTTTTGAATCATGACCTGGGCCTGACGATTGACCTCGTAGAGCTGTTCACGAGTTGAATGATAACGCTCCTCCATCATGTGGACGCTTTCCACGATGGACGGTTTTGGCTCGGTGTTTTCTACACTCATCGATGTTTACCTTTGCAACAATCTGATCTTGGTTATCGAATGCCAAGATATAATCCAAGGGAGAAAGCGATTCCTGTCGCTTTCCAAGGGTTTTCTTTAACCCACGCTTTCCAATCAAGCTTCTCTTCAACTTCTTCTTGAATCGATTCTAATCGCCTAGAAATCCGTGTTCGAGTTTCTGAGATAGACTCTCGTATCTCGGCGAGTTCATCGGCGTAGACGTCATCGTCGGGTCGTATCGCTAAGTCTGTGGGGTGATCCATTCCTTGCTCCTCGTGAGTTCGGCTGACGAGAATCTTGGGCCGAGTTGATCTTGCTCAATCCTCTGCACAACAGATCTGAATGCCCTCAGTGAAAATCCAACATTGGTCAATGTAAGCACCAATGAAGAGACGGCCATCCCTAAAGGTCCTGCTGCCCACCCCGCGAAAAACACCACGCTCAAATTTAGCATGGCATACGAGAAGAAGAGGATAGCTCCGAAAAAGAGCGCAGCCGCCGCGTACTTGGCTGCGATCAATGTGTCTCTTCGGAGCTCCGTCCGAAAGAGGCGCAAATGATCGCTGACAAGCAGGACAATCTCATCAACGAGTCCCTGAAACGCCTGAACTAAATTTGCTCGGTCGTCGGTTCGTTTCATTCCGTGATCGTTACCGTCGTGAGGTTCAGACGCTCCACGGCTTCAGTGGGTTGACCGTTGTCGCCAGGGACCGTCGAGACTTCCGCGCCGATATCATAGGTGCCAGGGGGAAGAGTTTGAAACCAACCAGTTGCGATGCGATCGAGCGTGATCGTGTTGCCCACGAGTGTGGCAGACTCGTACACAGCGTCCACCTCATCCGGCTGGATGAATGCGCGCGTGGCCTCCACGTCGATTTCATCGGTGAACCCCGAAACCTCGATGGTGATGGTGAAGAACTGGTCTGTCATCCCGGTTTCAGTGGTGGAAAGCGTGTCGGGACTTACGGTCATCGAGACGATCTCGGGCCCAAACCCAAGGTCTTCACCGCAGCCTGTTGAAACTAAAGCAAGTATGGCCAAAAACGCGGCAAACTTCATGTGAACTCCTCTTCAATCGAATCAGAACCTCTTGTACCATTTCCCGTCTTGCTTGCCATCTGGAGAAGTCGAATCATGGAGCATCAACCCCTACACAAGCTTCAAAATGGTTCTGTGTGCACCGCAGGGCGGTATCATGAAGGACGGTTGACGAATGCCTACGGGGCGGTGCTCATAGGACCACTACCGCTCGAAAACGGACAACTTGTGCGCGTGGAGGGGCACTTTGACGGCGAGAAGCTCAACGTTGCTCGCTACGAGTCGTTTTCGAGGGGTGAGGCTGGGGTAGGGTGGACACCAGGACTTGAACTTCGTCAGCGGCTTTACGGGCAGATACGAACTTACTTCGCAGAGCGCGGATTCTTGGAGGTAGAGACTCCTCAATTGGTGGATGAACCAGGCACCGATGTTTTCTTGGATCCTCTCCCCGCCATCTATTCTCCTGAGCCGGGCGGTCGCGAGACGCGAAAGTGGCTACACACTTCCCCTGAATTCAAGATGAAGGCCCTTCTGGTAGCAGGGCACGAGAGGATTTTTCAGGTCACCAAGGCCTTTCGAAATGGCGAAATCTCCAAGAGACATCGTCCAGAATTCTCGATTCTGGAGTTCTATCGCGCCTGGGAGCCGGTTGAGGCGGTGATGCAAGACGTGGAGAACATCGTTTCGGCGTTCTTGGAGTTTGAAGGTCCAATCGAACGAATCACCATGCAGGAGCTCTTTTTGCGGTCCTGCGGAATCGATATCCTCGCGGCTCAAACAAGAGAGACACTGGTTTCGGCGTGTAGTGCAGGTGGTCTCAAAGTGCGGTTGGACGGCGCTTGGGACCAAATCTACTTCGAGCTGATGGTTGAGTACGTGGATCCGTTTTTAGAGTCTATGGGCCCAGTTTTTGTGACAAGGTGGCCAGTTCGACAGGCGGTTCTCGCGGCGGCTTGTGAGGATGATTCGCGCGCCGCGGAACGGTTTGAGCTCTATGTGAACGGCCTCGAACTCTGCAACGGGTTTCAAGAACTCTGCGATCCTGAAGAGCAGCGAAGACGATTCAACGAAGATATCGAGCGCCGTCGTGAACTGAACTACCCAGAACTTCCAATGCCCGAAGAGTTCTTGCGCCACTTGTCTCAAGGACTACCGCCGTCGGCCGGAGTTGCCGTAGGGCTAGACCGGCTCTTGATGTTGAAACTGGGAACACAGGATATCGCCGATGTAATCGCACTTTCGGGGTTTGATTGAACCTATTCTTCGGGCTGAGCAGGTGCTTCCTTGTTGCCCTGCGACGCGGCAGCGGAACCTTTGAACTGGATCCGGTCAAACGTACCGTTCAACGTAAATCCGTACCAATCTCGACCCTTGCCCTTTCTGACTTCGCCCACGTTTAGCAGCGGCGAAAGGGAGTTGTCCTTGACGAAGGTGTCGTCGAGTTGGAGTCGCATTTGCAGCTTGGGTCGGGCCCGTCCAAACTTAGGTGCCATGCCGATATCACCCCACATTTCCATCCGAATATCGCGTCCACTCGACTCAAAACGATTGAAGTCAAGTGTGGCTGAAGCTCGCTCGTTGACTGGTTCAGCCATGTCTAGGTCGATGAGAATGGTTCCGAAGTTGGTCTGCGGAATCTCAAAATAGCTCATCGGCGGAAACTTATCGGTCTGAATCGTCGCGGGTCCGATCGTGATTTGTTGGCCGCGGGCTTTGACGTAGCCGTCAACCGGCTGAAACTTGGAGTCAAAGATGAACTCGGTCTCGAGGTCGAACTCGCCGAAAAACGGCATTCCGGTCAACGTCGTCAGCAAGTTTGCCTGCCGTAGGTCGAGCTTCTGGGTTTCGACTCCGAGCTTGGACTCGCTTTGCCCGTATGCGAACTCGCCGGTGATGATTCCGCCACCTGTATCGGCATCAAAGACCACGGTTGGCGCAAGATTTATCAAGGAAGCCAGGGGGGCGAGGCGAGCTCGCACGCTTTGAAGCCTAATCTTGGTGGGCAATTCGGGAGGCAGATCTGGATTGACCTCTTCGGTTTCATCCACGCGCTCTTCGATCGAGACGCTCTCCAGCGCGATTCCAGATAGGCGCCAGAGATCGAGCTCGCCGATGTACACACGATACTTGTGTCCGAGTTGCTTCTCCGCTTGGACGCTGATGATGTCTTTAATCTCATCATCAGGAAACGTCAGTGCCATGGATAGTGCAAAGACCACAAATCCGGTGAAGAGATATACCGGGAATCTGACAATAGGTTTTTCCAAGGAACTTAAAATCATCAGGTCGCCTTCTCTTTCTGAATGAACGTCGAGACCGTCACGATGGCTCGGACGCTCCCTTTTGCCCGAACATCTCGAATATCCAAGCGTTTGATGAACACGGGCTGGTCTGATTTCTCGATTCGATCCAGAAGGTCCAAAAGCTTAGCCATTTCTGCTTCGCGAATCTCAATCCTGAGTTGTCTCTCAGTGATGATTGGGCCCTCACCTTTGGCGCTGCCTCCAAACGGCATCTCATCTTCGTCGTAACTCGTGATGGTGATCTCGGCTTTGGAGGCGTGTTCGGCCACGAAACTCGTGAGCTTGATATCGTTCGTCTTGAGTTGCTCCTCGGTCATTTCCTTATGACTTCGTGCGACCTTCGCGCCAGACTGTCTCTCAAGGTAAGCCGGAACCTCTTGAGAGAGGTAATCAAGCGCGGCTCGATGCCGTTGGGTTTCGGCCTCTATCGCGTCAATCGACTGAGAGTACTTGATGCCCAAAATCGCCATGAGGGCTACGCCAATGATGACCGGGAAGAGCATCAGAAGCTTGCGATCGCGTTCGGACATCGAACTAAGCACGGAGCCTTTCGGCTTTTGAACTGGCTTTTTCATGAACACTCCGACGCAATCTGAAGTTCAAAATCTGCTTTGCCGTCATTTTTGACCCTGAGCTTGTCTTTCTTGATGTTTTGCAAACACTCGAGTCTTTCTAGGTCGGACACAATTTGGTCAACGGCCTGAGCATCCGAAGTCTCGCCCATGAGCTGGATGATCTTTCTGTCGATATCCACTTCGAGCCGGGTCAAGTTCATTTCGATCTCAGGAGAGACCGAGTTTGTGACTTGATAGAGCAATTCAAAGGCGCTCATCTTGGGAATGAAAGCTTGACCGGACGCGGCCCCACCCTCAATCCGTGACTGAATATCAGACTGGGATGAGAGAGCCTCGCCAAAGACTTTCTTAGTCTGGGCCTCAAGAGTTGCCTTCATGGCGTCACGTCGGGCTTCTTGCGATGCTTTTTGGAGGAAGAGATTTGCCGCGATCAAGATAGCGAAAATCACTGCAGCAAATCCAAAGATCGCCGCCTGTTTTCTCAGATAGGGCGAACTCCCTTTGAACGCGAATGCGCCTTGTCTGAGGTTGAGCAGCTTTTCTTTATCGTTGAGGGCAAGGCTTGCGCCGTATAGTGGCAATGAAACTGGGTTGGAGGGGAGGGGGAGTTTTCGTGCTTCTACTCCCAATTCACGCGTTAACCACGCATCAAGGCCTCGAATCTTCGCCGTACCCCCGGTGATGAAGACAGTTTGAACCTCGGCTCCTGACTTTGCGTAAAGCGCCTGTAGCGACCTTCGTAAGTCTCGGACCATCGGGCGAAGGGCGTCTGTGACGGCACGACTGATGATCTCAACCTGCGGGTTCTCTTGGGGGCCTTGTACGACCTGAGCGTATTGATGTTTGGCGTTCTCCGCTTCTTCTGTCGAAGCTCGAAAAGCCTTCGCAATCTCAGCTGTGATCCGCTGGCCGCCGATGAGAATTGTGTTCGCGTGCAGGAGTCGCCGCTCCTGAAGCACGACAACCCGCGTGTGTTGATGACCGATGTCGAGCACGGCAACCACATCGGTGGTGCCGACAAACTGCTTTGCGCCCACCGCCATGGCCAGCTCGGGAGGGACAACTTTAGCCGGGTCGACTCCACCCGATTTTAAATCCTCCAAGAAGGCCGAAAGTTGTGAGCGCCTTGTGATTCCAACAACCGCTTGGTGCGTCTCTCCGATGGTTTCAACGAAGAAATCGCTAATAACTTCCGCGATTGGAAATGGCAGAAGATCCACGAGGATGTTTGGAAGAACACTGGCCACTTTAGGTTTTTCACCGAAAGGAACCCCGACGAAGAGCAACATCGCTTGAGTGCCTGCCATCGTAACGACCCAGGCGTCGTCCTTGGAGGGTTGGATATGAATAGCCATAGCCTCAAAGGCTTGCGCGAGTGGCGATAAGTCGATTTCGACCTCAGCCGCTTCCTCAACGGCTTCAGCGCCATCAGGTGCCTCGGTTTGAGTGTCAGCCTCCTCGGGACTCACCGTACTCCCGAAACTCGCCAATCGGATTTCATCCCGGTAAATCTCGAGGTTGTCTTTGACATCCATGACCCGGGCCTTCACCGACCAGGCTCCAATGTCTATTGCGATGATTCGTTTAGCCATGCTTTTTCCAACTACCTAGCAAATCTGTCTCAGTATCTAATATTCGCGCCAATGCAATACGCGCCCTTTAGGGCTCTCTTTAAATTGCTCTCGGCGGGCATCTTTGAGTTCTTTTAGAATCTCTGCATCTGATTCTTGTTCTTCTAGCGCTTTTTCCGACGGCAAACGCCTCACCGTCTTGTCGAAGTCGATCACGGCTTCGATTGTGCTCTCGGTCGACCCGTAACGACCAGAAGCGTAAATTCGATAAATCTTGGGCGTTGTTGTTGTAACCGACCGCATGAGTCCCGCGCGGTCAAACTCCACTGTCCATGCGGGAACGGCAGGGTTGAGTGGGTCGAGCATCATGCCGGGATTTGCCAGAACCAATTGCTGGTAAAGCGGCGAGTACTGTATAAATTGGCCGACCAAAAGCGGATTCTGTTTCAAGTCCTCGATATAAGCCGGGAACTGGCTGACACTCAAAAACGCCACAGGCTGACCCTTCTTAGCCGAGGGTAGAAGCGTGCTCTCGGTGGACCCAACATACGCCAGCAGTACCGAGAGAGGATTTTCAAAGAAGGCTCGTATTCCATCGAGTGCCATAGCCAGTAAAAGGACTTGAGACGAGATCGTCGGGCTCGTTGAGCAAAGTGTGAGAGCTTCGCCCGGACTAAGTCGTTTGCCTTGAACAGCCATGTTTTGGCAGAGAACGGAGTAGAAGACCGGCGCTTGGGCCACGTTCAAATTGGGTTTGCCGATATTGAAGGTGGTCAACTGGTCTTTGAAAGTCTCCATGAACGCTTCTGAAACGCCGTGCACCATGTGCAATTCGGATACGTCCACCAATCTTGCATTTCGAGGGCGAATCTTTCGGTCGCCCGCTCGATCATAAGGGCGGCGTTCATCGCCGGATTTTCCGCGAATGGTGCAATCTGTGTTGAGGATGATTCCTTCTTCGTCAGGGTCGATGAAGTCGATGATATTCTGAAGTACGGCTGCCCGATCCATCAGTTCGCCAAACTCGTCTTCTTGTTCGAATATCTCGTCGTATCTTGGGTCCAGAACCATGGCGCAAAGCTGAGCCAAATCGCCTTCGTCGAGTTCGTCCTTCGCAAAGTTATTGATGTTGATTCGGCCATCCTCCGGCACGACACGTACTGCCATTTCGCCGGTGAAGTCTCCAAAACCCTCCACCCCAGTGTCGCTCAGATTGATTCCGCCAACAGGACTCTCAATTTTTCCAGAATTGAACGGTCCCATGAAAAGGTCCACGTATTGATACATCTGGAAGTTGGAGCGCCGCATTGCTCGGCCGATCAGCTGCCCCATATCGTCTTCGGTCTCTCGAGACTCACTTTGGAGCGCAAATTGAAACGAGAGCAACAATTTTGTGATGTTGAGTGAAGACCTCGCGAGGAAGTAGCTCTTGAGTTGGTCGCGCTCGTTCGTGGCGAGGGCCAGGTGAATGCGATTTGCGTACGTGTATTCAACCACGCTGGCCGAAAGCAACACGATGGTGATCAGTCCGATGAGCATGGCGACACCACGATTGTTCGTGGGGCGTTTGGCCGGCTGCTCGAGCGCGCGCAACGCCTTAAGAGTCCCCAAGCTGATCATTTTCATCAACATCAGTACTCCAAGACCTCGGACATTCCGGTCTGAACCTGGGTCATGAACACCTGAGAGTTCTTCATGGGACCCAGCGGGGCAAGGGTCAGAGTGATGCGCACGCGGGTAGGCAGTCTGCCCGCGAACTCACGTCGCGTCGTATCCCATCGGTCGACCCACTTTCCTTCTGCTGCAATCTCCTCGAGAGAGCCAATCTGGGTGGCACCGGGATCCCAATACTCAAACTCGATCTCCTCCACGTCTCTTAAGACCTTCTGAAGAATGCCGCCTCGTTCAAGTCGTTCATCAAACGAGGTGTCGACGCGCCGCATCAAGTAGCGAACACTTTCGCCTTCCTCGTCGCGATCTTCGCGAATGAAGTAGCCAATTTCCGCGCCATATCCTGCGCGCTCGCCTTCTACGGTGCGTTGGTGTGCAAAGCCCGTGAAGTGAATGTTGTCTTCTTCACCGAACATGCCAAATACCTTGGGCATCTCGGAGCTCGGGTCGGTTGAGGCCTCTGGGTCTTCCTCACCTGGAAGTTCTTCTCCGCCAAATTCAGGGCCGGCAACGAAGGCACTCGCGACTTCCTTAGTGAGACGGTCCATAGTGATGCGCACGGCCTGCATCCGCGCCGAGCGTTCCTCCACAATGTCGCGAGTTCGATAGAGCGCCGAAATGCTCGACCACACCATGCCGGTCAAAGCCGCCAGCAAGGCAATCGCGATCATCACCTCAACGATGGTGAATCCCTTTGGTCGACCCCTCAATGGCAATCTTCTCTTAGTCATTGCAATGCAGGGGAGTCGTCAAAGACGTTAAATTCGTTGAGTTTGGGATCGATTACATACTGGGAAACTTTGAGAGGGAACCTGCCCGATCCTCGCGAGAATTCGATCACGAGATCAACTTTGCGAACCTTCTTTCCGATGTTGTTGATCATGGTCGGTAGCTCAGCGATGAGCATCGGCAACATCGCGCTAAACGCGGCATTTCCTTGCAGAGCGCCCTGGTCACCGCCAAAAAGTTGGGTGTTGATTTGAGCCAAAAACTCCTCTTTTGCCGATTCTGGGATTTCGACCACCTGTATATTAGCTTCCCAAGTGTAGTCGGGTTGACCTTCACGAGAGAAATCCCCTCTGAGCTGCTGATCGGTGCTATCAAATCCCTCTTCCATGATCTCGTACTCGATGTCGATCATCTTGGACCGAGCGAGTTGTGAGGCAATCGTGAGGTCGTTGGCAAAGACCGCCTGTTGGCTCGAGTTCGCTGCCGTGCCGAGGAGCACCGTCAAGGCTGACGCCAAAATAGCCAGCGCGAGGAGTACTTCCAAAAGCGTAAATCCGCGGGGTTTAGTCATCGTCTACCTCCGCTTCTCCAAAGTCTTCCGGAACCTCAATCTCGCGCCCGTAGAGCTTCACACGCCCCGTCATAGGCTCGGTGATCAAGCTATAAACTCCGTCATCGTCGTCTCGAAGGATGATGAGCACAGGTTCCACATATCCGTTGGGAAAGAAGCTTATGGCCATCTTGCCTTCGGTGACCGGGCCATCAGGAAATCTAGGCGAGTAAATCTTGTCGAAGCGAATCCCCTCTGAGAGCTTCTCGTCTTTGACGAGTGCGTTCTGGACTCGCTCAAACGTCACTCGGCGATTAACACCGAACGGATTCTCTTCCTCTTCATCAAAGAGATCTGAGTCGCGGTCTTTCTGCCTTCCGGCCTCGCGGGCCTCCTCGGTCAACATCTCGAGGTCGGCATCGCGTTCACTCTGCGTAATCAGGGCTTGGTCTGTGACTTCCGAATAATAAGTGCCGGTGTCGAGGTCCAGCACCAACCGGTATCTCGAGTTATTGATCCCCGCGTTGGAGTAAGTGTAGTTCATGACCGAAGAAAGACGGTTTGCATCCTTCTTCATGTCGTTGTTACCCACCATGCCGAGCATGGACGCACCCAACCCCATAATGCTGGCCACGATGGCCATCACCACGATGATTTCGACCACGGTCATTCCGTGTCGACTATGGGGCAAGCGTCTCACGTTGGTATTCCTTACTTTCCAGCGGCACGTACGTCGTCTTCGTTTCCTTCGACACCATCGGCACCGACGGAGTAAATCTCGAAGTCACGCGTTCCGGTCTTCTTGTAGATATAAGGCTGGCCCCATGGATCCTGAGGAACCTTTTCCGTCAGCTTTGACGGGCCTTTTGCGAGGTCTTCAAGCTCATTTGGAAACTGCTTTGGGTCCGACGTCAGGTAGTAGGACTCAACCATTTGTGTCAGGTTCGCGATTTCGATTTGGGCTTCTTTGACATTGGCGCGGTCGATGGCACCAAAGACGTAGAATCCAACCACACCCATGATCGAGGCGATAATGGTGAGCACGATCATGAGCTCGACGATGGTCATACCTCGAGCTTCGGCAAGGGTGCGTCGAAGAGATGTCTTTCGGATTTTCTTTTGTTCTAACATTTCGTTCCTCTCGTTTTCTGTGGCACGTAACGCGCCGGAGGCGGGACTAAATTCCTAGCCCACCATTTGGTTCAACTGAAGTATTGGAAGCATGATCGCGAAGACGATGATCGCCGCGCCAATGCCCATCAAGATAATCATCAAGGGTTCAAGCATGGTCGTAAGTGCCTGAATCCTCACATCGACTTGTTGGTTATAAGAGATCGCCACGTTCTCGAGCATATCCTCGAGCTGGCCGCTCTTCTCACCGATGGCGATCATATGGGTCACAAGCGGCGGAAACTCCCCAGAACGCTTCAGTGGTTGCGCGATGCTTTCACCTTCTCGGATATTGACGCGCGCATCTTCTACAACTTCCTCAAGGCGTGTGTTCCCCAGAATATCTTTGACGATATCTAGAGCCTGGAGGAGTGGAACACCGCTTGAGAGCAAGGTGCCGAGTGTTCGGGCAAAACGCGAAATCGCGATCATTCGCACCAGACCACCTGCCACTGGAACCTTCAGAATGAATCGGTCCCAAATGGGTTTCCCCTTGTCTGAGCCTTTCCACTTGAAGAACCCAACGACCATACCCACGGCGCCAGGGATGAGGATGAACCACCAGTTCGCGAACATCTCACTCGACCAAATCAAGAAGCGGGTCAGGATCGGGAGCGCTGCCCCTTGATCCTTGAAGATCGCGGTAACCTTGGGAATCACGAACGTGAAGAGCAAGGTCATGATGACCAGGCCCACGAACATCATGATGATCGGATAGACCATCGCTCCAATAATCTTGGCTCGCAGCTCAATCTGAGCTTCGATGAACTCAGTCAGTCTTTCCAAGACGGTGTCGAGGTTACCCGACGACTCGCCCGCACGAACCATATTGATGTAGAGATCGCTGAAGAGTTTTGGGTGGTCTCGAAGCGAATTCGCCAGAGACGAGCCTTCGTTGACCTGGCGACGCACGTCAGAAAGCACCTTCTTGAGCTCTTCTTTGTCCGCCTGATCGGTCAACGCATTGAGCGATTCAACCAGCGGAATTCCGGCGCGAAGAAGGGTGGCGAGCTGACGGGTAATCAGCGCGATATCGCGAAGCGAAACCCTCTCGAGCATCTTCTTGATGTCGATATCGCTGCTCGCTCGCGACTTCGCGGCCTTTCCCTCGAGAATCTCAGTGACAAAGATTCCCTTGGCCTGCAAAGACTGCCGCAAATTTACTTTGCTCTCAGCGTCCGCAATGCCTTTGACAGCCTTGCCGGTGGAGTTCAGTCCTTTGTATTCGTAAACAGGCATAATTCTTATTCCAGATGCGCATCTTCTTGGGTGACACGCATAACTTCTTCAATACTGGTGACGCCCTTGAGTACTTTGAGCGCGCCGTCGTCTCGCAGCGACTTCATACCGTTGCTCGTCGCGACCTTCTTGATGGTTCCGCCGTCTGCCCGCTGCATGACCAAGCTTCGAACGTTGTCCTCCATGGAGAGCAATTCGTAGATACCCGTACGTCCTCGGTAGCCAAGGTTGTTACACGCATCGCAGCCGCCTTCCTTGGGCCTAAAGACGTGTCCATTGGCAAATTTTTCAAGATCATCAGGGGTCAGGCCGACCTCTTGAAGGTCTGCATCGAGCGGTCGATAGGGCTCCCGGCACGTCGGACAAAGGCGTCGCACAAGGCGCTGCGCAAGTGATGCAATCACCGTGGAGCTCACGAGGAAGGGTTCTACACCCATATCCGTCAGACGCGTGAAAGCACCCGCGGCGTCATTGGTGTGTAGGGTTGAAAACACAAGGTGACCCGTCAATGAAGCCTGAATAGCCATCTCCGCGGTCTCTACGTCACGAATCTCACCCACCATGATCACGTCTGGGTCGTGGCGTAGATAGCTTCTCAAACCCGTCGCGAATGTAAGGCTAATCTTAGGATTCACCTGCATCTGTGAGATGCCTTGCAGCTGATACTCAACCGGATCCTCAATCGTGAGGATATTCTTGTCCGGGCTGTTGATCTCACTCAGCGCCGAATAGAGCGTTGTGGTCTTACCGCTACCTGTAGGGCCGGTCACAAGGATGATGCCGTGCGGACGATAGATGAGTTTGACGAGGCTCTTGAGGTCGTCCTCAGAGAAGCCGATGTCGCGGATATTCAGGAGAACCGACGACTTGTCCAACAAACGCATCGTGATGCGCTCGCCGTGCACCATCGGTGCCGTGGCGACGCGAATATCGATATCCTTTCCGGCCATCTTGATTCGGATTCTTCCATCTTGTGGGAGTCGTTTCTCCGCAATATTGAGGCCGGCCATGATCTTGACGCGGGTCACGATACTCGAAGCAAATCTCTTGGGAGGGCTAGCGATTTCTTTGAGAACGCCGTCGATTCGGAATCTTACCGTGATTTCACGTTCCCCTGGTTCGATATGAATATCACTCGCTCGTTCGCGAACGGACTGCACGAAGAGACTGTTCACAAAGCGAATAACCGGTGCTTCATCATCGTCGCCGGCTTCGAGCAAGTCGTTGATATCGAGGCTTGCTTCCTCAGCATACGGTGTTTCAGCTTCCTCGAGTTGGTCAAGATCTGAGCCGAGCTGGCGGCTCTTTCGGTCGAATGCGGAGTTGATGATATTCGCGAGCACTGAGCGCGGCATGATCACCGGTTCGGTGTGCGTCCCAACCAGCATCCTGATCTCGTCCAAAACGTCGAGGCGCAGAGGGTCATCGGTGGCCACATAGACGAACTCGTCGTCTCGTCGATAAGGCAACACACCGTTATCCCTGCAGAAACCGAGAGACAAGCCTTCGAGCAGAGTCAGATCGATCGAGTCGAGAGGAATCTCTTTTGCGTACGGATAGTCGAGCTGCTCCGAGAGAGCTTCGGCGAGGTCCGCATCCGTGATGACTTCCATGGTCATCAGAGCTTCGCCAATCCTCAGCCCTTTATCCCTTTGCAGCTTTAGCGCCGCCTGGATCTGCTCCGGCGTGACTTTCCCCATCCGAGCCAGGATTTCTCCGATGCGAAGTCGATTATACATTACTGGGCCTCGGGCGCTTCAGGGGCTGGTTCTTCGGCGGGAGGAGTCTGACTCTCTGGTTGGGCGTCCTCAGCTGCCGGCTCGATCGGCTCTTCACCAAGAATCTGGTAACGAGGCCCGAGGTTTTCGAACGCCTTGAGTGCCTCTTGCCGCGCATTTTCTTCTTCAACCGCGCTACCAATCGTAGACTTCATGCGGTCCAAGAGACCAGTTTTTTTCTGGAAATTGACCGTCTTTACGTATTGAAGATCGCGGCGGCCGAAGAGTTTCAACAACTCTTCTCGCTCTTCCATTTTGCGCTTCTGAATCTTCTGAAGGTCGGCCTCGTTCTCGATGATATAGGGGGTGAGCATAAGAACGAGGTTCTGCTTGTTCTTGATTACGCTCGTGTTCCGGAAGAGCACGCCAACCAGAGGAATGTCGCCAAGGAAGGGCACTTTCTCCACAGTCTCGTTCTCGACCTCGCGGATAAGTCCACCAATGACCACCGTGGCCTGGTCTTTGACCAGGACCACCGACTTTATCTTTCGTTGCGTTGTGGTGGGAGCACCGGCACCAAGACCGCCCGCTCCTTTGATATCGCTGACCTCTTGGTCCACTTCGAGGCGCACGTACTCGCTCTCATTGACCTGAGGCTTAATCCTGAGCGTGATACCGATATCCTCATACTCAATAGGAGAAACGAGTCCACCGAGACCACCTAGGCCGCTCAAAGAGGCTGCCGCTGAAGCTGCTGCTGTGGTCGCGGCATCCGCACCGCCACCTAGAGACCCAAGAAGTCCGCCGATGCCTCCAGCTCCAGCTGCAAGGCCTCGAAGAAACGGAACGCGCTCACCGACCACGATTTCAGCCTCTTCGTTGTCCATCGTCAAAATAGCCGGTGTGGAGAGGATATTGACCGAGTTATCGGTTTGAGTGGCCTGAAGCAGAAGCGCAAAGGCTGGCAGAGAGATGCTGGTACCAGGGATGGTCACCTGCGGTCCAAGCAATCCCAAGACGCCCGCAGAAGACGCCGCGCCTTCCAGTCCGTTGAAGTTCGAACGTCCAATCGCGAGGCCACGGGTATCTGTGATCAAACCATCTTCCACCGCGCTATCTGGGATGAGGGCATCGAAATCCTGCCCCGCGCCCAGACTGAAGCCCAGTCCAAGTTGTCGATTCGTATCGAGCCCGATCTCCATGATAACGGCTTCGACATAGACCTGACGTCGAGGCAGATCCAAGAGGTCGATCACTGACTCAAGGGCCATATAGTCCCGGGGAGCAGCCACCACTACCAACGAGTTGGTAGGCTTATATGCGGTGATCTGAACTTCCCCGGCGAGCAAGGTTGCAACGTCGCCACCAGTCGCGGCGGCCGCGGGCTGGCCTCGGACGTTTCGCGAAGGATTCGTGCGCGAACTAGCACGCTGAACCCCCTGAGCGAGGCTCGAGAGTGTACTCGCGAGCTCCTCCGCATCGGCGTACTCTAGGGTTTTGACGTGTACTTGACCCCCGACTTCGGTCGGAACGTCCAAGATCTCGACCATCTCTCGAATTCGGTCGAATGACTTCTTGTCCGAAATGATGATCAACTGGTTCGTTCGCTCATCAGCGATGATATCGGAGATCGAGACTTGGAGTTCGCTTCCGCTGCCAGTCGCTGCTTCTTTTGACTGAGCGTTGCGTCGGTTGGTCGCGGCCGTGCCACCCTTTTGCGCATTGAAAATTTCTTCGATTCGCTGTGCTACTTCTGGAGCATCCGCATGTTGGACCTTGTAGACGTAGAGTTTGTTCGCAGCGTCTCCGCGGTCGAGCCGGATGACGAGGTCCTGGATTCGGCGCAGGTTTGAGCCGTTCTCGGTGATGATGAGGCTTGAACCAAACGGGATAACTTTCGCTTCCGGCGTCAAGAATGACTGAATCACGGGCTGGATTTCATCAACCGCCGAATTCTCGATAGGTATGATGGCGGTGACCATCCGCGCCTCGTTCGGGACGCGGTCATCCGGTCCGTAGGCTTTCTGAGGCTCAACGATCGCTTTACTACTCTCAACGATCTTGTAGAACGAACCGAAGGGCACAATCGTAAGGCCGTTCATTTGAAGGGCCGCCAGGAATGCGCGGTAAGCTTCTGCAAGACTCACCTCCTTCGGAGAGATGATGGTGATGGTCTTGCTGGTATTGATGCTGTCCGAGATGATGAAGTTCTGATTCATCGTTCCCGAGAAGAATTTCACGACCTCTTCGAGCTGTGCCTGCCGAAAGTCGATCGTGACTCGCGTGTTGCTCGGTGTGCGTTTTGGCCGGTAATTCGGGTCAAAGTTTGGCGGAAGATTAAACTTCTCAACCGGATCTTCGCCCGCGTCCTGCGCCTGGGCTCCGATAGGAGTGCCAAAAATGCACGAAAGCGCGAGAGCGGCACTCGCCAGCTGGAATTTCGAGGTTTTCAAAAACTTAGACATTGGACACAACTTCGTCAGTTCTGGAGGTCAAAAAAGGCTTATTTTACTGAGTATTCGATCGACTGGGTCCGACCCTGTCGCTCGATTTCTATCTTTACGTTACTTTGAGAGCGCATCCCGTCGAGGAGCTTAAGGGCCTTGGCTTGCGAATCGATTTTCTCGCCGCCTATTCCCATAATCACATCGCCGTTCTTGATGCCGATCTTGCTATAGACACTTGAGGGTTGGATGCCGATCAACTTGATGCCGCTATTCTTCCCGTCTTTAGTGTAATTGGGGACGATCTGCGCCTGTTTAGCCAGGACTTCGGGATTGGCGAGCTGCTCGTTGATTGCAGCGCGATCAATCTCGTAGCGATTATTGCCCAGGCTTCTGACGCCCTCCTTGGCCATCGCCTCCTCCTTTTCAATCAGTTCAGCAGCCGCAGCGATGGAGGGAGAGAGTTGTTGAGGTTTCGAGGTGTTGGTGCTCGCAGGGCGATTAATTAACGGGGAACTAGACGGTGCAGGCGCGCCGGCAAGCGCATCTACGATTGAGATATATTCGAGGCGACCATTGCGCTTCAAAATCACACGGTCGCGCCGAATCTCAATTACTTCCGCCTCGAGCAGGCTGTCTCCAACTCCTACGATGAAGGTGGCGTTGGCTGCTGTCTCAGTGACAAGCGCGAGAGAGTACTCGGGCTTCTTAGCCACCATACAGCCGATGAGCTTTACGTTGAGGTCACTAAGAGTCGCAAAATCCGAGCTGACTTCTTCGCTCGGCTCAACCGCCACACATTTTCCGGACTGACATACTTCGCCTTCGGCACATTCTTCTTCACATACGTTCGGGTCGACTTCGTCCGGGCAGCCGAAGAAGCACCGGTCCGCGATCGCGCGCTTGAAATTTGAAGTTGGCGTGGCGGTCGGTCTCTTGGTTGGCTGCTTTTCAGTCACAGTTTCCGGCAGGTCCGGGACTGTAAACGGTGCGAGTTGAATCGCGATCAATTCGTTCGCTCCCATCGCGAGCAGTAACGAAAAGATAGCGATGAGGCCAAGAGCTATCACGCGACTGTATTTCTGAAGTGCTTGTTCCATCATCTTCCTGTCAAACTGACGAGGCCTAAACAACCCCTTCAACGGGATTTATTGCATCATCATCATTTATCTCTGATGCATTTTTCGTGCCTTTTTGTAAGTTGTTGTTTTGATGGCGTTTGTTCTTTGTTGGGTGCCCGTGTTTTGCCAAATTGTCATTTCAGGAGAAGCCTGAGAAAATCCCCGTGACAAATTGTCAAATCAGCTGAAAAGCTGGGCTCAGGAAGCAGCCTCAGCGCTCCCAGATTCCACGATAACCTCTTGATCCATCAACTCTTTGAGCTCCTTGGCAGCATGAAGGTCTGTCTTGGGGCTCGCGTGGATCAAAATGTCCACAGTGGTGGATTGAATCAGGCCCTCGAGAAGAGGTTGAATCACGGTACTATCTGGAAGCTTCACACTCTCGACCTTGGCGGTGAGAGTAACGGGCGTGGGATCCGCCGGTAGGCGTTCCCGATAGAGTGGATATTCGTCGGCCTCTTGCATGGCCTGAAGGATCAAATTATCCAAGTTCTCGAACTTGGTGCTCTTCGAAGCGTTGACGTCGTCCATCGCCTGAAAAGAGAATCGCCCCACGGTCTCTCGTAGTGCTCGAAACATGGCTTTGCGGTGCTTAAGGCCGCGTGGACCGGCTACACGAACAAGCTCGCCCTTCTTAAACGAGAACACATAATCACCGTCAGTCACATTTGCAGTGAGCTCACCGGTTCTAGAGTTTTGTTTTAAGTTCAACAAAAGGTCGGGCAGGCCCAAGTACTCTAGGTCGCCTTCAAAAGAGGGGCGAAGTTCAAAAACCTCAGAGACCTGCTCCGGAGGGCTCAA
Organism: Microvenator marinus; assembly: GCF_007993755.1. Taxonomy (GTDB): domain Bacteria; phylum Myxococcota_A; class Bradymonadia; order Bradymonadales; family Bradymonadaceae; genus Allomicrovenator; species Allomicrovenator marinus. The sequence goes on along the minus strand of NZ_CP042467.1, from coordinate 1,999,764 downwards.
ATCCTCGGATGAAAATGGTTTTTCGGCCATCTCTAGGTACTTCAACGCCCTTAAAATACGAGCGTGCAATTCCAGGACGTCAAAGGGTTTTGCCACGACTTCGTGCATCCCCATATTTAGACAGGAAGCTAGCCTTTCACCCGCGATATCGTCGGCGAGCAGGAGGAACCCAAGCTGGGAGTCGTCTTTGACTTGAGCGAACACGGACTCGCCATTGAGCGCCCCTTGGAGCTCGTCACAAATCAATAGCCGAGGGGCGTCACTAGCGTCTAGATCGTCAAGGGATTCAAGGATTTTACACTTAAAGCCTGAATCACTCAGGACCTCTTGGAGCAATTCGAGCATCTCGATCTCTGCCCCCATGAGCAACAACTGGGCACCTTCCATGTCTTCCGATACGTTTGGGTTACGCTTAACAGTATGCACCGCGAGTTGGATGCGCGCAATTTTGGTGTGATTCATTCGCTTGATTCCCTCTACGCCACCTTTAACCTCACAAATGATAAATTCCAAGCAAATTTCTGGGACTTCAGCTCAGAACTCAAGTGGTCACGAGGGAGACCACCATCATCGTGTGGTGCGAGTGAGGGTGCACATTGGCTTGCCAGACGTCCTGGAGCGTCCATGTGTCGAGCAGCTGCACCAGATCCTTTGCGCCGGAAGTAGGGGAGGGCGCAAGATAGAGTAGGTTTTTTGGTCTCAGGTGTTTGATCCATCGGATGACCGCGTCACCGAGCGGCTCACGCATGGGATTGATGGACATCCAGTCGGGTTCCACGCCCATTTCAACGAGTTTCCGCAGCCCATTTTCGAACTTTCCGGCAATGGCATGCGCGTTGAAACTCTTGAGATTCTCCTTATAGATTTCGATCGCATGTCGATCTTGATCGATGCCAAAAACCGTCTGGTAATTCGCCGCGATCTGAGCGCTGACGCCGCCGATCGCTGAACCGAGATCTACCGCAACGTGGCCGGATGGGCACCGTTCTCGAATCCAGGCGTAGAGTGGAGCGGACGCTTCTTCGGACGCTGGAACCCACGAATGGCGCGTCGCAAGGAGTCGCGAACCAGCAAAATCAATCGTAGTTTGGGTTGGGCCGAATTGAACAACTTCTTCGCCGTCTTTGATAATAGATAGTCCGGTGCCGATGGAGTTTTCCTCAAAACGTTTCAGTCGATCGTCGTCGATCTCACTGACGTGGATGGTCGCGAGCGAGGGCCCGTACTCAGGCGCCATGAACTCGAGCCTCTCATCGCGGAGCAATTGCGCTTCGAAGTAATTCACAACTTGAATGGCTTTTGGGGTAAGTGCCGCACAATCGGACATCGATTGGATTTTAGAAAAACTCCTCAATCCAAGCCGCTCTCCGTCGTGTACGAGGTTTCCTCTCATACGGACGCCTCGTCGCGCGTGGTTATCCAGGGCAATGGTCTGACAATTCACCACAACACCAGCGAACTTTTCGAGAATTTCTTCGACCTTTTGTTCTTTGGCTTTGTTTTCTTTTTCCCAGGAAATCATTCTTGTTTGGCAGCCCTGACACTTAAAAAACTTATGACACGCTGCAGGGTGTCGCTCCGAGGAGGGCTCTATGACCTCCAGAACCTGTGCATAGAGGCGCCTATCTCTTGGGTGTCGACGTGGCTCCACCCGCACCAGTACTCGCTCAGACGCCAAAGCCCCATGAACGATCAACCAGCCGTCCTTGAGCTTGACGAGCCCTTCTTCCCTCCAGCCGTTCTTATCGATTACGACTTCGATTTGCTCTAGACTTTCTGCAGTGTTGAGGGTGATTTCATGACTCATTGGGAATCTTGCGCAGGTTCGAGTGTATTGCTAAGGTGACGGGAGAATAAGAAATCCAATTTAAGAGCAAGACCGTACATGGGCGAAGATTCGAACACACGCCTGAAAAGCACCTCAGGAGCTACGTTCCCTAAGAGTGGAGAGCTTTTTGAGGGGCGTTACCGAGTGGGGCCCATGATCGGGGCGGGTGGCTTCGCGCGCGTTTACAAGGCTCACCAAGAGGACCTTGGACGCGAAGTAGCGCTGAAGATTCTTACACCGGGCGAAGAGGGCAATTACGACGAGAAACTCGTCGAGCGTTTCAATCAGGAGGCTCGTGTGGTCTCCAAGCTTCGCGACCCTCATACCATCACGATGTTTGATTATGGGCGGACCAACACGGGCCTACTCTACATGGTCTTTGAGTACGTCAACGGTGTTAGCCTCTCAAAGCTCATCGCGACCGAGGCGCCCCTTGCGCCCGCCCGCGCCGTTAAGATTTTGCGCCAGGTTCTCTCAAGTCTGGAAGAAGCCCACGCTCTTGGGATGTTGCACCGCGACATCAAGCCTGGAAATATCATGGTCTTCGAGCACGTGGGACGCCCGGACCAAGTCAAGCTCCTGGACTTCGGGATCGCGAAGATGACGGGCTCGCAAGTCAAGGCAGATCTCACGGCTGACGGCGCTCTCATTGGTACACCTCGCTATATGTCTCCTGAGCAGATTCGTGGCGAAGACCTCAGCCCACGCAGTGATGTCTACAGCATGGGGCTTGTGGCCTACGAGCTCTTGATGGGACGAAAGGCCATCGAGTCCAACAGCAGCGTCACGATTATCGGCAAGCAATTGGACCCGACGTCGTTTGCCCTTCCACCCATGACGAATGTCCCCGAGGGGCTTCGTCGCGTGGTTAACAAGATGATGGCAAAGGACGTTGAACAGCGCTTTACTACTTGCTCTGAAGTGCTTGAAGCTCTGGAAACATGGGATGAGGCTGGCATCAAGGGGCTTTTTGAGCCCTCGGAGCCCACTCATGTCTTCGAAGAGGCGCCCCGATATGACGATATGGTCGACGTCTCCGACGAAATCATGCCTGTCGATGCCACACACGACCGTCCGCCTCGGCACACGACACCGCAGATTTCGGCGGTGAGCCGTACTCAAGCAGACATTTCCCCTAATGGTGAGCCTAGCAGGGAGATTTCCGGAACTTTCACAAACCCCCGTGATATCACGGGGAGTCGAGAGTTCTACCGCGACCCGTCTGGAATTCAGGACGCCCCTTCTGATTCCAAGAAAGTCGTCATCGGCGGTATCTCCTTCTTGCTTGTGCTCATCATCGCGATGGCAACGTATTCGGCTTTCCAAGGGCCCGACGAAGTCGCCGTTGAAGAGCCTCCAGAAACAACCAGTGAACCCGCGATCGCCACCGCCGAGCCAACTCCTGAGCCTGCGATCGAAAAGGCCCAAGAAGTGGCCAAGATGAGCCGTCGGTACAGAATTCAGACCAAGCCAGAAGGGCTAGCGCTCATGGTCAACGGCAAACAGATGGGTCTTGCGCCTTTGAATATCAACGAGGATGAGGTCAAGTTCCCGCTGACTATCCGTGTGGTGCGCGACGGCAAAACCTCTGATCCTTTCGAGTTTCAGTCTTTCCAACCCGAAGTTTGGGTAGATGCTTCTACGTTCGTGGCTTCTCTGGAGCCGGCGCCCAAAGTCGTTGAGGAGCCAGAGCCGAAAAAGACTCAGCCGACACGAAGAGTAGAAAAACGCCCGGAGCCTAAGAAGACAGTTGAGAAGGCTCCAGAACCTGAAAAAGAAAAGCCCAAAACCAAGATCAACCTTCCTGCATTGGATCTTTGAACGTGACTCATCACCTACGCAAACTCTCACTCGCGCTCCTGATTTCGTTGGCGATTCCGAGCGTATCGATGGCCCAGGATGACCCGGTTGCCATCGCTCAGAAGCACTTCGAGAAGGGCGCCGAATGGTACACTCAGGGCGAGTACTCCAAGGCCATCGTGGAGTTCCTCAAGGGGTATAACCTCGCCCCGAACCCGATGTTTCTCTACAATATCTCACTCTCTTACGCGAAGATGGACAATATCGAAGAGGCTCTCAAAGCCGCGGAGAGAGCGGAGCGAGAAGGTGGTTTGCCTGACGAGGTGGCGATTAGAAACTACGCCAGAATGAACGCGTTTCGCATCCGCCTAAACTCCGATCAAAATGCCACTCAAATGAGTCAGATCGCGAAAGTCGAAGAGAAGTCGATTGTGGAGCCCGACCCGGTGGAACCTGCAAAAGGCGGTGGTTTTGGTGCCTTGGGTTGGACGGGTGTCGGCCTGACAGCGATTGGGGCAGGCCTCGGCGTCGGTGCACTCCTTGTCAACGCGCCACTTGCCGACCAAATCGACCAACTAGAGGCCGAGGCCGCAGGCGGTGACCCTGCCCGGTTCTCGGAGCTTAAGAACCAGATTGAATCCGATCAATCCACGGGCAAGATTCTGCTCTATGCGGGTGCCGGTGCGGGCGCAGTCGGGCTCACCCTAATCATCATCGAATTGCTTGGTTCCGAAGAAGAGCAAGCCCAGATCTACGTATCCCCTCAACGCGGGGGCGCGAGCGTTGGATTTGGCACAAACTTCTAAGGGCGCTAGAATGAGTAAAGTCAAAAAGAGGTCAGAAATGAAAAGATTGCTGTGTTTGGTGCTCGTGTCTTTGCCACTCATGACGGCGTGCGAAGAAGAAAGTACTCCCCCACCCGTATTCACTGAAAATAACGTGAATATGTCGAACAATAACAATAACTCGAATAACGCCACGACCGTCGAGGACATGGGTGAACAAGTCGATATGGACTCTCCAGATATCGATGAGCCCGACCTCAACATTGATGACCCTGGCTTCATGAACGGCCGGTGGGAGTTCCGAAAGGATCTCGGAGGCGGTGAAATCTCAGACGTAGTGGCCGTGCTCACCATTCAGCATCGCGTCAACGCGGAAGACGCAACGGGTACCTGGGCTATGACCACTCCGGCCGGTGGTGGTCAATTGGGTGGTACTCAATGGCTCGACAACACGTTCGCAACGAGCTGGGAGTTCCGTGTCGACAACCAAACTGTGACCTACGGTATCGCAGAAGGAAAACGAGACGGTGACGATAATCGCGTCCGCGGAACATGGAACTATTCGGGCGACGGAACGTTCGGAGATGCTGTCTTGGTTCGAGTAGAATAACTCGCACACTCTGCAAGTCGCTCCGCTTTGCCTGGGCACATCCACGCAGCCCTGTCCACCCTCAGTAAATACTCGCGTTGTAGATCGGGATTCTCCGGCCAGAGGTCGTCCGGATTCGAAGCGCAATGCACAAGCGGCTGAGGTGGCTCGTCCGCCCATCCAAGCACGCACGCCTCGCTGAGCACAATGGAGGGTTTGCGGAAACTCTCATCCTGCCGAGCCTCCAAAAAGGCGAGGCCACCGTAGAAGGTGGCCAGCGCGATTAAGGTAAATGTGAGGACTCGTTGACTCATTATTCGTTGTAGAGCGCCATCAGGGCTTCGCCGTACTTCTCCATCACCACGCGTCGCTTCACGCTCATCTTGGGCGTTAGCATATCGTTCTCGGTGGAGAACTCTTCGGAAACGAGCAAGAACTTCTTGGGCTTTTCATAACCTTTAAAGCTGTGTCCCACACGGTCGACCTCGGACTTCATGGTCTCATGAAGTTTAGGATGATTAAGGGCTTCCGACTCACCTACATTATTAGCCGCACACCACTCTTTGAGTGTGTCCTGGTCGAGCACAACCAAAGCCACGTTGTAGGGCTTGTTGGTGCCTTCAATCATGATTTGATTGACGTAAGGTGAGAGTTTGAGCTCTTCCTCAAGCGGCGCAGGAACCACGTACTTCCCGTTCTCAAGTTTGTACTGCTCCTTGACGCGACCAATGATGTAGAGGAACCCATCAGCATCCAGGCGGCCGAGGTCGCCGGTATGGAACGTGCCATCCTCGTCGATAACTTCCGCCGTTTGTTCGGGCAAGTTATGATAGCCCTTCATGATATTGGGGCCTTTCACGCAGACTTCACCCACGTTCGGGTCGTCATAGCCCTCCACGTGTTGAAGGATGACCTCAACGCCTGGAAGCGGCTTTCCAACCGAACCGATGCGACGTGCGCCGGGCCGGTTGCAGGTCACGATGGGCGAAGTCTCAGTCAGGCCATACCCCTCGTAAACCGTGATGTGAAGGTTGTCGATGAACTTGGCCACGTCGGGCGCAAGAGCCGCACCGCCGCTGAAAGCGTAGCGAAGCCGGCCACCAAAACGATCTCTAACCTTCGAGAAAACAACTTTATCAAAGAGCTTGTCTTTGAGGTTCACCATGAAGCCCGCGTCTTTGCCCGCGTCAGCTGCCGCACGGAGCCTTTCGGAGTTCTCCATTCCCGCGGTGAAGAGCGTGTGCTTGATACCGCCCTCAGCCTCCATCTTTTTGTGAACGCCGTCGTAAATTCGGTTGAAGATTCGCGGCACACTGAAGAGCAGGGTAGGTCGGACCTCAGAGAGGTTTTGCAGAATGGTATTCACGCTCTCCGCAAGGCCCATAGAGGCGCCTTTTGAGAAGAGTACGTGCAGCTCAACGGTTTGACCGAACGAGTGGGCCCACGGAAGGAATGAGAGGCTCACATCATTGGAGTCGATGTCCAACAACGACTGAACTCCGTTGATGTTCGAGCAGATGTTACCGTGTGAGAGCAGCACTCCCTTTGGGTTTCCGGTGGTGCCGGAGGTGTAGATGAACCCGCAGATATCCTCGGATTCAGGGTAGACGAGGTCTGCCGGGTTGTGTTTGCCATGCTCTAATAGAGCGTCGTAGGCGTCATTATGGTCGGGCTTGCCGTCGAAATAAATCACCCTTTCAAGGGTCGAGATTTCGTCCACAAAGGGAAGCGTTTTCTTGTAGATTTCCTCGTTCGCAACCAGGAGGACTTTGGCCTCGGAGTCGTTCAAGATGTACTTCCAATCCTTGGGCATCTGCGCCTCGTACATAGGGCAGAAGCGCGCTCCAAGTCCGTAGGTTGCGTGCGCCGCAACCGCCCATTCAACGCGATTGTTTGCGATGATGGCTACGGTATCCCCTTTTGTGACACCGAGCGTAGCAAGGGCCCCGCGAAATGAATCTGTAATCTCACCAAATTTTTGGTACGTCATCCATTTGTAGGCGCCGTCGCGTTTGGTTCCGAACAATGGGTTCGGTCCAAAAGCCTTGATGCTCGACTCATACATTTCGACCAGATTTGTAAATTCTTTAGCCATGCGGCACTCCTTTTAGTCATCACGTTTGCGGCAGAACCCTAAAACACGAAGAGCCAGATATGCAAGCGAGACTGCTTGCATTCTGACTCTCGAATCAGGGTTTATTGTTGCTTGAGCTAGTTCGCGAGGACGTTCAATCCCCAGCTTACAACTTCACCCACGTCAGCTCCCGCCGTGTCGCGCACCGTCAAGGTCCAGTTTCCGGTGATCGGGGCGCCAAGGAATCCGTCCACGGACTCGGAGGTGATGACAACGTTGTCTTCCCAGCCATTGGCTTCTTTGCTTCCGTCCCAAATCAAGACTTTCACGTTATCTTTCTGAAGCTCGATGACGAGGTCGCCGCGGTAGGTATGCGCAATGTCGATGTCGATGGTGAGGTCACGCACCGCGCCAGCTTCGGCAATCTCGAGAACCGAAGTCGCGCCCACAGGGTCGTTGTCCGGAATCGCGATGCGATTGGTGTTGGTGAAGCTCTTGTAGCCAGTGCCGTCCGAGACTTCGCCACGGCTCTCTTTGACCATTTCGCGAACTTCTTCGAGGCTAATATGTGGGTTTCCACTGATAGCGCGCGTTGGCAACCAGAAGAAGTCTGGGTGGCTTGTCTTGGAGGCACCGACCCACTCACCGCCAATGATATTGCCTTCTTTGTCCAGCTCGAGGATGTAGTGGTAGTGGTCATGTCGAGTATAGCGGTCAACATCTGGTGTCATCGGCGAGGTCGAAGCGTGTGATTCCGTGATCCAGTCGGTGGTGGTCTTGACTTCGATGAACCGTTCCGCACGGGTGTTGTACTGGTAGTCCACCTTGATCTCTTCGTAGACGCCGAGAGATTTTGAGAGGGTCAGCATGGTCTCAAACTGTGCTGCGTTGACGTACGGCAGGCTGTCGAGTTGTGCGAGAGAGGTCAGCGGCCGCTTCTCTACGATTGCCTTTGCGCCTCGCTTGTCGAGCCGAGCGTCGTCGTCGAGCTGCTCAAATGTGGCGGTGTTTGCCAGTGCCAGCGCGGCCCCCCCTAAATGTGTGACCCATTTGGGTTTTGAGTGGCAAGTGGCAGGTGGAGTTGCCATTAAAAGTGGAAGATCAAACTTCCGCACCCCTAGAAGTGGACAGCCAGGAAGATAACCATCAGATTGGCAAACGCGTGATAGACGATTGGGGCTGTAATGCTTCCTGTTTTTCGGCGAAGCCAGCCAAAAATCAGCGACGGGAAGAACACGCTCATTCGCTGCACCATCCACACACCGCCGATGGGAACCAGCAGATGGCCGATGCCAAAAAGGAAACTCGTCAAGAAGATAGCCGGCGTAAATCCGAACCACTCTTTGGCAGTCGTCCCTCTTTCCTCAGCGCGCTTTTCCCACGCGAGCTCAAGCCGCGATTGCATCCAGCCGCGGTAGAAATACTCTTCTGGATACGCGATCAAAAGAAACTGAGTCGCTACCCAGAGAAGAATCCACCACAGGCCCTTGGACGCCTCAAAAAGTGCTCCGTCGACCTCACTGGCTCCGCGGCCCTTGAAGATTGTCCAAGAGACTTCGGTGCCGATCGTGGGCTTTATCTCCAAGCTCAAATCACGGGTATGGGTCACCCAGACCCGCGCTCGTGATGTGCCACGAGGGATGATTTGCCATTCGGTTTGAGGGGTTTTGGATGTGAAAGCTGCGTCTGGTTTGATAACCACTGGCCCCACGACCCCAGGGACGAAGGGTGAAGTCGATGTCAAAGTCAATGAATGCGGCGATTCTGCCCTTTTTAGGCCAATCTGAAGCGTCTTCTCTTGCGACCATACCCACACCCCGGGCCTCTCTCCCCAGCCTTTGGGTTCACCCTCCATCGTGATGGGCCAATGCCAGTAGTTCTCGAGGTCGAATTGGTACTCGCGTTCCATGACCTTGGTTTCCCAGACCACGTATCCGACCCAGAAAAAGGGCAGGGTGATAAGGGTTGCGCCGAGCCCCCATGCAATTCCCGAGAGCATACCGTGATGCGTGATTCCACAGGCCTCGCTTGGCAGCTCACGCTTGTCCATCATGCGCTGAGCGGCCTTGATAAAGATGAATGCGACGATGGCGTAGAGCAACTCCGAGATGAAAGGGATGAATCCCGCCAACACGGCGAAAGCGATGATCGCGACGAGCACATATCCAAAGGTGCTCAGCACCTCTCGAAAGATTTCGCGGCTCGTCAGATTCACTCTGAATCCTCGGCGATTTCTAGAATGCTTTGAGACGCCCGGACACTTCGCAAGAGGATGGTTGAGGAGTCTGTGTGGACCGAGAGAATTCCGGCCGGCACCTCAGCGCGCCAGAGCAGTTTTCCATCACCCGAGATTGCGATGAGCGAGTTGTTTCGCTCTGGATGGCGATTAAGGACAAGAATTCCGTTTTCGAATTCCGCGATTGAAGGTCGATCTTCACCAACTTCAAGTCGCCAAACTTCATTCCCATTCTCGGTGCTCATGGCGACCAAGTCTCGGGCTACCTTGAAGATCACCAGATTGTGTTTGGAGCTTACGGTGCCGAGGCCAGGCGCTGCATCAGCCTCCAATGGCACCATCCAAAGTGGTTCGAAAGTCTTAAGGTCGTATTTGATCAGGCGAGGTTCTTCGGTTCGTGGAGGCGAGAAGAAGAGGTGAGAGTCGTTGCTCGCGTAAAGCGCAGAGCGGCCTCCCGATGCGTCGAGCGCACGATGGCGCATCTCAGCCCCCGAGTACGGGTAGCGCTCGGAGATTCCGCTCAAGTCAGCGACGACGAGGCTTCCTCCCACGCCTTGAGGCGCCATACCTGCCCAAAATGGCATGCGTCCGCTCCACTCCACCTCACCGGACTTCCAATCCACGCATGCGGCGTCAGTCCCGCCTTCGTAAAGCGTTCCCGCGCACACATGTTTTTGGCCGAGCTCCGTGACAAATGACTTCCGGAAGTTCGCCAGAAAACCATCGGCCTCACGCGAGCGATCGAGCAAGAAAGACCATAGGTACGCGCCGTCTTTATCCCATGCGGCTACGCGCAGATCTTTGTTCGCTGAGTTCGGGCTCACCATCCACGCTAGGTAATAGCGCCCATCCTCGCCCCTTTGAGCAACTTCAGCGTCGCAGGCTAAAGCCCAGGCTTGAAAATTCTCACGCCATTCGAGGGTCGAGATGACGCGTTCGTCCTTTTGCGCGATCTCGGTACAACTTTCAAAACGCTCAGATGGGCCGAGCTTCAAGGTACGTTGAGGGGCGTTCTCTACGTCCAAGGGCTCAACGCGCTTGGCCTCAATGGGCTTGGGCTTCAGAGGTTCGTACGGGACTGGTTTTTGGGGTTTTTCCTCATCGCACGCTCCAATCAGGAGCACCAAAGGGATCAGGAATGTTGTGGCCAATCTACGCATAGGGTTTCGTCTTGCTCGATGAGTGCTCGCATCAAAGGGTCGCCGATCAAGCAACTTCGATAGCCGAGGATGATTAGCTTCTTGCGCGCTCGCGTCAACGTTACGTTGAGTCGTCTCGCGTCTGAGATGAACTCGCCGGCACGCTCTGTCTTGACCAGGCTGACGAGAATCACGTCGCGTTCACTGCCCTGATACCGCTCCACCGTGTCCACGTCCACGTCCGCAATCTGCCGCTCAAAGAGCAGTTTTCGAATCGCGTGAACTTGAGCTCGAAACGGTGAGATAACGCCTATTTCTCGAGGCTCCACACCGGCTTGAATCAACGCGTCCACCAATTCAGCGCTGGCTTTCGCCTCGTCGGGATTGTCGCGTCCCTGGGTAACTTCACTGGGCTCCACATTGACGAAAACAACGGGATTGTTGGGCGCAAGAATCGGATTTGGAGAGCTTTCCTCAATCTCAAGTCGCCTCTTTGCCACGGACGGATGGGCCAAGAGTTCAGAATCGTAGAAATGACGGTTTGAGAACGCCATAATCTCTTCGTTCATACGATATTGCTCGCGGAGCATGGTGTAACTTAGCCCCGCATTGATGAGGCGTTCAAAGAGGCTTTGGTCAAGCCCTCTGAGCTCCATCGGCCGCTCCTGAACCACAGGGGCACCAAAGAGGTCAAGTTGAGGGGCGTTCGAACTCAGGCGTTGCCGGGAAAGCTCCTCATGAAAAGGTGTCATCAGGCTCTCGTGCCGGACTACCGGAGGAAGTTGGCGATGGTCACCCACAAGGATGAAGCGCTTGGCACGCGAAATGGCCGCAAGGGTCATAGGCTCGGTGAGTTGAGTGGCCTCGTCCACAATGACCACGTCCCAAGGCACGGGGCCTCGCGCTCGAGTCGCGATGGACATCAGGTCGCTCGATGCAGCTCGGTGGGCCGTAACTCCTGTGATAGGCGCCTCGAGAAGCCGTCTCTTGAGTTGTTCGAGTTTCGGGGTCACCTGTCCGAGCGAATCGCTAAAATACTCGTCCGCAGCAAGCCCACGAGCGGTCAGCCGCGCGGCGAGTTGAGGGTGCCTTTCAGGGGTACCCACGCGGATAAAATCGACCCAGCCTACATCCAGGATTCGAGAAAGCATGGTGTCTACGGCGGTGTTGGTTTGGGCCGCCACCAAGACGTACTGACCCTGGCGCGCGAGTTCATGAGCAAGGTGCGCAATCACTGTTGTCTTGCCGGTGCCGGGCGGCCCCTGAATCAGAGCCCCCACAGGTGCATTGAGCCCGTGCACCACGGCATTCATCTGGTCAGCATTGAGCTCTACGTCCAGAGTCTCAAGAGTATCGTCACAATCTTGGGCCTCCATCAATGAGGCGGCCTGGGCTGATTCGGGCCTAAAGAGAACCTCGAAAATTTCAGGGCGTTGCTGATCTAGAATTCGATAGATGGACCTCTGCGCGCTTCGATAACCAATGCGCATCGGGAGAACGTCCAAGATCCAGTTTGACCTCGGAAGTTGCTCAGGGGCCGGCATTCCCTGAGTGGCCAGTTCGATGTGATTGGGCCCAACGGACTCAACCTGGGCCCGCACAATATGAGAGCCGTGGAAGTCGTTGCGATGTGCAATCACCGTCTGACCGATATGGAAAATGTTTCGGTGATCTCCGGTGAAATTCACACGACCAGACGCACGATCAAAGCCGCCTAGTTCCAGCCCTGGAGCGGCTCTGAAGCCATCGATGCGTTCACGGAGCCGTCCCGTTTGAAGCATCAGGCCTAGTTCTTCGCCTTCGACCCAGTTCTCCATCTCGAGGAGATGATTAAAGTGCGCCCACCAAGTCTGTGCGCGGGCCACAAGCTCGGGCTCGAAGCCTTTCCAAGTCTTAGGTTCCGGCTCTACCTGTCCAAAACCGAGAATGGCCGTCTGTCGTTTGCACGTCTCTTTACGCCAGCGGCAAGCCCGCGCATTACAGTCCTCCGGGACTTCCATGAAATATTGCGGAATGATGGTAGGATCGCGCGCCGAACTTCGGTGCCATGCGACGAGCGCGTTTCGGGCGCGAAGCAACCTGCGCTCCCGCATCGGGTCCTCGAGCGGAGCCGAGCGCATAGACGCATCCTTGGAGTAGAGCAGGTATCCCGAGACCTCCTTCTTCTGTTCCTGGACCAACGGGTCCCAGAGGAGCTTGTAGGAGCGAAGCTGGGTCAAATGCTCTTCACGTGCGCTCCCTGTCTTGAGCTCCACGATCTGCAAACCGTCGCGCTCGTGCTCGGTCACAAGGTCAATACGGCCCTCGAGTCCGAAGATCGAAGAGTACCGGCTCACCTCCACATAATCGCCTGTCCAAGTGGGATTCTCGACGCTTCTTTCGCGTGAGCGCCCCCTCGCAAACGCCACGATATTATTAAAATGAGCCCGAGCATCTTCTTCAAACTTCTCCATGTCCGACTCGCCGAGTCCGGCTGCCAGAAGTCCTACGCGGTACCTCGGAAGGACCTGCTCCCATAGCGAGTAGAAGTCGAGCTCAGGATCTCGGCGCGTGTACTCCAGGAACTCGTGGACCAAGGACCCGAAGATCAGGTGGATATTCGGCAGCTCGTCTTCTCGGGTGTCGACGAGCATGCGACTTACGCAGCCGTCGGCCTTGAGAACATTAGTGACCGTAACTGGCCAATGTGGCTCAATCACCGGAAGCGTCTCGGGTTTCGCGCTCAAGAATACGCGGCCTTTGGAGTCCTCGACCTCGAGAGCATCGAGGATATTGACCTCAGCGCCCTCCCAGATATGGGCGATGCTATTGTAAACATCTCCGTGAGACGCTTTGTAGAAAAAGGCGCCCTGGGCCCTGGTTGCCGAGTTTTCAGCCTCGGGTCTCGGGTGAAGCAGCCAGAACTTGATGCCGGGCCCCTTGGTCGGATGTTGAATATCTTCCACGTGTGAGACGCGCGCAAAGAGCACCGAATTCGTAGCCTCGGTGTTGGACTCACTCAGGATGGGAGCTGGTGCGAGCGCTTTGAGTAGGTCTGAAACACGCGTGATATGCCCTTCGTCATTGAGCACACTTGCGAGCGGCGCAATGGCCCATGCAGGCAGGTGCTCAAGACTTGGTGCGGCCTCGGGATCGCCAGGTCGTGTCAGCCAGACAAGCAGGCGTGCGAGGTTTAAGACATCATCTTTGGTGCCGCATTCTCTAAGGTGACTCTCCGCGCGCCTCACACTCTGTGGCCACCATTGAGAAACGCCCGGGGCGTCCGCGATCCATGTGCCCGCATCCAGCAGTATGAGCTCTCTATCTCGGTGCACCGACCATGGATTGACGTTTCCATGCGTGAGCCCCTTCGAGTGGCAATGCTGAACGGCAAGCGCAATCGGGCGCCATGATTCGACCGCGTCGTGAAAGGTCAATGGAGCGCTCGATTCCAAGATCGGAACCTGATGAGGAGTACTGGGCGTGGCGATGTAGACACCGCCTTTATCCTGCAGCCAGTGTGTTGCGGGGCGTCCAACTCTCGACTCAGTGGTTGCTGCCAACCCAAGCATCGCAGACGTGGTCAGAAACGAGCCAGATGCCGGCAATTTCCGCACCAAAAAATGAGAATGCAAGGTGTCTTGGAGTCCGAGTTCTTCGGCTTCAAGGCGCCATACTCGCCCTAGAGGCGACGAGTAAAGGTGGGGGATTTCGTTGAGGTCGGGTAGCAAAAACATGGCCCTTTATGCCACGCACTTTGCGTGACAGAAAGGGCCGCTTCTAGCCAAATTTTAGACCGGCATTACTGGCCGATACAGACACCGACAGTGTCGTTCGGGCCCTTGGCGCAAACGCCACCGCAGCAATCGTCATCAACAAGGCAAGTCGAGTTAATCGGACGGCATGGAGGACCACAAACGCCGTTCTCACACGAGTTGTTGCAGCATTCCGCGGCGTCAGTACAGGACTCTCCGTCAAACTTACAGTCTGGGCATCCCTCGTCGATCACACCGTTACAGTTATTGTCGATGCCGTCGCAGATTTCTGGGCTGCACTCTTCGCAACCTTCATCGATCTCGCCGTCGCAGTCGTTGTCCTGGTAGTCGCAGACTTCCTCGCCCGGTACGCAAGGCGTTGCGCAGCCCATCGTAATGCGTAGCGGCGTCACAGGACCGTTTGGATCGAGTGAACGAAGCGTGGTGCAAGACTGGCCGTGAATGGTCAACGTGTTGTTGTTCGCGTCGTAGCTGTAGCCGTTTGCAGGGTCGCGCTGGATGTAGTTGCCACCAACTTCAACCCAGATCTTGTTTCCGTCTGGCGGAACTGGGTTGAGCGTGTACGAGCACGAGATCGCGGCACTTGCGATATTCTGAAGCGCCGTTACGAGGGCTGCCTGGCTATTGGCCGTGTAGAATCGGTCGTTACCGGGAGCGTCTGTTCCGCCGGCTTGTGCCACGTTATTGAGGTTTCCTTCGAAACCGCCAAAGTTGTAGGCCACCACGTAGACCGGGATGTTTTGCGCAAACAAGGCCGCAGCAGCGCTGACCGAGCCGGTCTGCCCGCCACAGTCATTCGGATCACCGTCGGTGATCAGAACAACCGCTTTTGTACGGACAGCGTCGTTCGGGTCACCAGCTTCAGCGAGACGATTCTGTGTACGAAGCGCATCAAGTGCACCTGCGGTTGGCGTTCCGCCGCCCGGCGTGACGCCTGACCACGATGCTTTCAGAGTTGCAGGTGCGTGGAGTCCCATATCGAGACGGTGCTCGAGTCCTGGGCATGAACCCGTTTGGTAGGTTCCGAAACCAAATCGGATATCGCCCGAAAGTTGGTCCGCGATTTGGTCCAGTGCTTGACGGGCACTTCGCATGGGCTCCGCATTGATCCCTGAGCCGCCACCAAATCCCATGGAGCCAGAGCGGTCGAGGAGCACGTAAATGTTCGGCTCAACGAGCGTGAACTCAGATTCCTGATTTCCGCAAACCTGGCCGACAGGCTGAGGCGAGCAGGCATCACCCACGCCGTTACCGGAAGTGTCGGTTTGGTCGTAGTTTGCCACATTAGGGCAGTTATCACAGGCGTCTCCGAGGGAGTCTCCATCGGCGTCCGCCTGATCAGGATTTGCTACGCCTCCACAATTATCCACGCTATCAGGCACACCATCGCCGTCATCATCACGATTTGGGTTGTAGAGTGAACCCGGGTCCACGGTATCAGGGTCGCAAGCGTCCCCGACGCCATCGTTGTCGGAATCTGCCTGATCGAAGTTCGCAATATCAGGGCAGTTATCACAAGGGTCACCGATTCCGTCGCCCTCTGAGTCCGCCTGATCGGGATTTGCAATTCCCGGGCAGTTATCAAAGCGATCTAGGAATCCGTCGCCGTCTGTGTCCGCAAACGGGTCTGTATTACCGCCCGTTGAATTATTATTGGTGTTGTTCGTCCCACCAATCGTGTTGTTGTTGGTTCCGCCACCGACCGAGCACTGGCCAGTTACCGGATTAAAAGACTGACCAGAGGGGCATTCGGTCTTCTTGCCCGACGGTCCATCCGTGTCAGAACAGGAAATCATCAACAGCGCCAGGGCTGCAACGTAAAGTTTTCGCGTCATGGTTTCTCCCGAGTAAAGCTCATCCACACAAAGAGTACAGATTCCGAGCCGCGGATACAATATCTCACGCGCATGATACCTACATGTAAGGGAGGGTCAAACTGCTAGATGTCGATTTGAGCTTGGAATTGTCACAATTGTGAGGAGATTTGAGTGTGGCGATTGATGCGCGGGTTACGCTCAATTACCGTGACCAAGAAATTTTCAAAGGTGAGGTTGTCATGACGATTTTAGTTGCAACAGATTTCTCAGAAAACGCCAAGTCTGCGGTAAGGGTAGCGTCGCTACTATCTCAACGCTTTGACGAGCCTCTAACGCTTATGCATGCCGTAGACTTCGCCGGCGATGATAACGCCTGGCGTGTACTCTACGAGACTGCAGACGAGATCGAATCGGCCGCTTCCAAAGAAGCAAACGAAGAGCTCAAAAAGACCTACGAGGCGGCCGTGCCTGAGTCTGAGCGAACGAGCTACACCACCGTGGTGCGATTTGGACAGCCTGCCGAAGCGATCATCGAGGAAGCAGAGGCGCGCAAGCCAAGCTTTATCGTGGCTGGAACAGTTGGCGAGAGCCGTTTGCAGCACTTGTTCTTTGGGCGGACGACAAACCATTTGGTTCGTGAGACCAAAGTCCCCGTTTTGGCGGTTCCACCCCTTAAAAGTGTGGAGCCTTTCAAGCGCATTCTCTTCGCCACCGATTTTAGTGCCGGCTCCGAGGCCGCATTGAAACACGCGAAATCCCTCGCGGATCGGTTTGGGGCTGAGCTCCACGTGATGCACGCTGTGGACGTGGATCACGAAGTCGTGCGTCCTTCACTTGGTGCGTTGATGGCTGATATTCGCCCGCACGTAGACGCCCTTGTCGCCAGCCAAAAGGAAGAGCTCGCCGCCCTCGGGGTTGAGCATTCGTACGTTGAAGTTGGGCGTCCGGATGCTGCGATCAAGAAATTGGCGGCCAAACTCGACGCCGACCTCATCGTGATGGGAACGCACGGCCGAAAAGGCTTTGCGCGTTGGTTCCTCGGAAGCACGGCGGAGCGCGTCTTGAGAAACTCCGAGATTCCCGTCCTTGTAGTGTCTTGAATCTTAGCGACCAAGCGTGATGTGCATGGTCGGCGAGATGATGAAGAATAGGGCGACCAAGACGATGGTGGCGGCGATTGTACGGTGCAGAGTGAGCTTCGACGCCGAGTGCGTCTCACGAATGTAGAGCCTTAGAATCGTGTAGATGGACATGCCGCAGAGGAAGTTTAGCGTCGAGCGCGCAAATTGTAGCTCGAACGCCGACCAACGTCCCAAATAGTACTCGGTAACCCCAAGAATAATGAACCATGTCGTGCCGGCTAGCCCCGTGAAAATGGCAGCCTGCCGCAACGGAACGCGCCATTTTAACGTGGCCATCGCCATCAGCGCCGTGCCGAAGGGGCCGAAGAAGAATCCGGCGTAGAGCACAAGGATGGGATAGATAAAGAGCTCTCGGCTCGGGCCCGACTTGCCCTGAAGGCCTGCGCGGTGCCGTGCCTGGGTCCACATCTCTTCAAATTCGTTCTGGGACACAAACTCTTTGTCTTTCTTCTCGCTCATGGCTACTCGTTTCGGACCAGGTAATCGAGGCCCACGCTAAGAGCAAAGAACCAGTCCCAAGCCACTTGATATGCCCCAGGCTCTGCTGCGGAACGATAATTATCAAATCGCTCGCGCGTGGTTGTGGCCACGCTAGGGTCCCAGGTGATTCTGAGGTCAACTGGGACGATGAGGCTTTCGGAGGCTTGCCAATCGAACCCGATCACCGCGCCAACACCCACGTGGGTGACCGGCGTAGTGAGCAATGGTTGAGGATCGCCCGGTAGATTCTCTTCGGTGATCGTCGATGTGGTGCCCATTCCTAGAAGGACTTCTGGACCAAGTGAGAATCGGTAACTCAGGCTCTTTGACTTGTTGGAAATCCCTACCATCATCGGAAGATGAATGGTGTTCGCATCAAAGACCACCGTGCGACTTTGACCGGTGGAAGGGCTGCTCGCCGAGCCTTCACCGCTATGTGAAACCCAAAGAAAGTCTAGCGCCACATAGAGATCCCCGACGCTAAGATTCGCCACGGTTGCCATAGCACCCAAACCGCCGCCGAACCCGAGTCCGGAATAGCCTGCGCCACTTAGGAGCGTAGGCTCGCCGGCCGGATCGTTAGGCGGCGCCATATGATTAAACCCGACGATGGCCTTGGCGGAGACTCGAACCGGCTTGGTCTGAGCCTGAGCAGAAAGTGGTAAGATGACGGCACTTAAGATGCCGGCAATAATCGCCCGCTTTATCATTGAACACCTCAAATCAATTCATAAACTAGAGGCGGTTTACCGCTAATCCTCACCTTGGGCAATGTTGGAGCGCGCTTGTCGAAGCTCCTCGAGTCGGACTCGGATCTTGGCTTCGTCGCCCTGATCGCTGGGTTGGTAGTAGATGGCCTTGGAGAGCGGCACGGGCAGATAATTTTCGACCACGTAATTCCCCTCGAAATTATGTGGGTATTTGTAGCCTCTGCCGTGCCCGAGCTCTTTGTGCAGCTTGGTGGGGGCGTTCAGAAGATGCTTAGGAAGGGGCGCATTGGGGTGCTGCATCACATCGCGCCGAGCGTCGCGATACGCCGTGAGAACAGCGTTAGATTTTGGAGCACACGCGAGGTAGGTCACGGCCTGAGTCATCGGGAGTACACCCTCAGGAAGCCCCATGAGCCGGAAGGCATCCGTAGCGTCGAGCGCCACACGCAACGCCGCCGGATCAGCATTCCCGATATCCTCGGAAGCGAAGATCACCATGCGTCGCAAGATAAAAAGAGGGTCCTCGCCGCCTTCCAACATTCTGACCATATAGTGCATGGCTGCGTCGGGGTCGCTTCCGCGAAGACTTTTGATGAACGCCGAGACGATGTTGTAGTGCTGCTCTCCGGCCTTGTCGTAGTTGACGATCACACGTTGTGCGGCGCTTTCGATATGCGCCTTGGTGATCTCAATATGTCCGGCGGTGCCTTTAGGATTGGCCGCTTGTGCCGCGACTTCCAAGGTGTTTAGCGCCGACCGTGCATCGCCCGATGCGTGATGTGTTAATGCTTCCAAAGCCTCATCACTCATCCGAAGTTGGAGCGCACCAAGCCCGTGTTCAGCATCGCTCAAAGCCCTTAGAACAATCCCCTTGATCGCTTCGTCTGAAAGCGATTCGAGCACCAAGACCCGTGTGCGAGAGAGAAGCGCAGAATTAACCTCAAAGGCGGGATTCTCAGTAGTTGCACCAATGAGCGTGACATCTCCGCGCTCAACATGAGGGAGCAAGGCGTCTTGCTGGGCCTTGTTGAAGCGATGAACCTCATCCACAAAAAGGATGGTCGGCTTCTTAAAGAGGCCTTGTTGGTTTCGGCGCGCCGTCTCTACGGACTCGCGAATATCCTTCACGCCGCTCAGGACAGCGGAAAGCATCACAAAATGTGCGTCGAATTCACGCGCGAGCAGCCCCGCGAGAGTGGTCTTGCCGGTTCCTGGAGGTCCCCAGAGAATAATGCTCGGCAGCCGTTTGGATTTGATCGCATTGTCCAGAAACTTGCCCTGGTCCAAAAGATGACCCTGACCTACGAACTCTGCGAGAGAGCGAGGCCGCATGCGTTCGGCAAGTGGTGTCTGGTTCGGGTTCAATCGGGCGTGGAGGGGTCCATATGGTTGCCGGATGCGGCGGGAAGAATGCGGCCCGCTGCACGGGGTTTGACGGTCTCTTCGGCCATCAACTCCACCCTTCGAGCACGGTTGTCTCGGTGGTTCGGCGGGTTGTCTGGAAGTTCTTCGCGAATCTTGGCTTCGATATGCTGTGGAATGTCCACAAAATTCGTTTTGTACGACTCACAAACGGGGCATTCCATCTTGGGTTGGCCCCCAAAATAGGCGAAACCGCACGTGCGACACGTCCAAATCATGGCATGAACGAAAGTATCGTATTGGGACATGAGCTACTCCTCAGGACGCCGATTGCGCCGTCTTGATCTCTTTGTACTCGGCTTCGTACATCGCGCGTGACTCGCTGACGATTTCGAAGTTCTTCTCATTGAAGTCGATATCGACTGTTCGTGCAATCGCATTCATCTGCAGCGCGATATCGCGCAACTCATCGCACATTGTGCTGAGTTTTTGAAGCTCTCGAGTCTTGCGGTCTTTCCCCGCGAAATGCTCGCGGTACTCGCCCATCACGTCATTGGCCGCTCCACCGAGCACGCCGGCGAGGTCTTGGAGCGTTACTTCTTCACGCGCTTTGCGGATTTCGACGATCTCGCCGCGGTACATCTCAAGGTTCTGTCGAACGATTTCCATGTTTCGCTTGTTCACGTCCGAGGAGTAGCCATCTTTATCGAGCTGCTCCATCCGACGCTGATAATCTTCAAGGTTGGAGATCATGCGCTGGATGAGCTCGGGGCGGCGGCTAAGGCGGCGCTTCCCGGCGAAATGGCTGTTGTAGAGAGAGAACTGGTTGTTGGCCAAAGTAGCCAGACGACTCGCCTGCTCCTCCTGGGTGCCCGTCTCGCGAGCTCGCTCGATCTGCACGACCTCGGTCTCGTAGGCTTGTTTCTGGGTCTTCACGGTCTTGAGGTCTTCAATAGTCGCTTTGACGCCGTGGTCAGCGATGAAGTTCATCTCACGCTCGATCTCGTTGAGTTCTTGGACCAACTCTTTGAGCAAGAGTACGTCCCGAGTTCCACGGTCTTGTCCCGCGTAGTGCCGCGTGTACATGTCAAACACCCGGTTCGCCTGACTCGCGAGCCTCGCCCCTTCGATAACGTAGGGATTCTCTTGCGCTGCGCGAATCTCTTTTTGCTCTTCGCGATAACGCGTCAGGTTTTCCTGAGCGGTGTCGATCAACGTCACAACGGCTGGATTGGTACCCATTTCACGTGCGTTCGAGATGAGTTTGCTAAGGCGTGCAATGAGGTCGTTGAGCTCTTGCAGGTTGCGGGTCGCTCGTGGCTGACCAGCAAATCTTGCGCGATACGTCTCATAAATCTCGTTGGCGTCGTCTTTCATCTCTTGAAGGGTCGGCTTCTTCATACATTCTCTTCTAAAGTCAATGGGGCGCGGACGGTCTACCGGACGCCCTGAAAAAAAACAAGCTTCTCTGTCTTTGCGTGAGTTCCTTTGCGGCCTCTCGTGCATCCTAAGGCCGACCAAGCGGAGCTAAAAATTGGGCGTACCACAATCTCGAATCACCTCTTTGAACGACAAAGGTCTAAACACGCAAGGCAACTATGTCTTGTACTGGATGATTGCCAACCGTCGGATGTCGCATAATTTTTCGCTAGATCGTGCGATTGAGTTGGCGAAGGCGCAAAACAAGCCGCTGGTTGTGCTCGAAGCCCTTCGTCTGGGCTACCAGTGGGCGAGCGAAAGGCTTCACGCGTTTATCCTCGAAGGTATGCTCGATAATATGCGAGATGTTGCGGGCGCTGACACCGATTTGACCTATCTGGCCTACGTTGAAAAAGAGATTCCCAAGGGAAAGGGGCTCCTGGAACATCTGGCTAAAAATGCGTGCGCCATCGTCACCGACGACTTCCCGTGTTTTATGCTTCCGAAAATGACGGCCGCCGCGGCATCAAAGGTCAACGTAAAGATGGAGATGGTGGATTCTAACGGGCTCTACCCCATGCGGATTGCGCCTCAGGTCTTCCTCCGTGCCTATGATTTTCGCCGACACCTACAGAAAGAGCTCAAACCTCATTTTGACGACTTTCCAGAGCCGGCTCCGCTCGAGGGACTCAAGCTCGGCCAAGCTGAAGTGGACACCGGTCATTGGCCCATGATGGACGAGGTAGGTCTGGAAGACGCCCGTTCCCTGGTCAAAGAGCTGGACCTCGATCACACCGTCAAGCCCGTGGATTATAGAGGTGGGAGGCAAGCTGCGCTGGAAGCCCTGAGCGCGTTTAAGTCTAGGTTCAAACGCTATGGCGAAGACCGAAATCACCCTGACGACGATGTGGCGAGCGGACTCTCGGTTTGGCTACACTTTGGGCATATCTCAACGCATGAGATCTTTCGGGAGCTCGTACCGAACTTTAAGGTGTCGCAGCTTGCTGCCAAAGCGAACGGCGCGCGCGCGGGTTGGTGGGGCATGGACGAACACGCCGAGTCTTTCCTCGACGAACTGATCACCTGGCGCGAGCTAGGCTTTAATATGTGCGCGCTTCGGCCGGACGATTACTACAAATACGAGTCGTTGCCCGATTGGGCCCAACAAACGCTGGAGGAACACGCGAGTGACCCACGAGAATGGGTCTACTCCCTAGAAGAGTTTGAGAAGGCCCAGACGCACGACGATGTCTGGAACGCCGCACAGAATCAGCTAATCCGGGAAGGTCGCATCCACAATTACCTCAGGATGCTCTGGGGAAAGAAGATCCTCCATTGGAGCGAATCCCCTCAAGTGGCGCTCGAAATCATGGTTGAGCTCAACAACAAGTACGCGGTGGATGGCCGCGACCCCAATTCCTACTCCGGGATTTTCTGGGTTCTTGGCCGCTACGATCGCGCCTGGGGGCCGGAGCGTGAGATTTTTGGGAAGATTCGCTACATGACCAGCGAAAGTGCCATGTCGAAGCTACGGATGAAGGAGTACGTCAAGAGGTACACCGCGCGCCAGGGCTCGCTTCTCTAGATACACGTGGCGCCGCCATCGGCTGCGGCGTTCGGGCAGTAGGTTGCAGCATCATTCTCTGCAAGGTTTAGGTTGGTGATGCGGCAGTAGAGAGTGTTGCCCGAATCATCCGTTGGAAGTCCCACAACCATGGCTTGGCAGGCGGCTTCGCACGCTGGAGTATCGGCATAGAGCTCGTATTCAGCCGTGCAATTGGTGGCTGCCAGGGTGCAGTAGGTCTGGCAGAGATCGGCGCAATCGGCGTCGTTGTCGGGGCGGCAGTTGGACGGGCAGCACTGATCAGCTGTAGCTGAGCACGAGGTCACAGGTGCAAACGAGCACTCAGCCGTACACATCTGCGCGTCTCCCATCAACGTGTCCGTGGTACACGCGTCGTTATCATCGCATGCCGTGGGGCACGTTGCGATCGGGTCACACGTTTCGCCAGTTTCGATGGTTCCGTTATCACAGACGGCATCGCAATCATTGTCGTTGTCGGGTGTGCAGGTGGCCGGGCAACAACCGTCGTCGTCTACGCACGCTGTGATTGCGGCGTTGGCACACCTTGCGTTGCAGAGGTCGGGATCGCCCTCAAGCGTGTCCACGGTGCAGGCGTCGCTATCGTTGCACGCGGCTTCGTCCGGACATGCGCCGTCCATACCTGCCTCGATGGCGTTATCGCAGGTCTCCTGGCCCGTGACCTGCGCATCACCGCAAGTGGACTCACAGTCATTATCGTCTTCCAGTGTGCATCCGGGGGCGCAACATCCATCGTCGTTTACGCACTCGGTGATCTGGGCGTTGGAGCATTGGGCTGAGCAATTTGATGCGCTCCCGGTCAGCGTGTCCACGGTACATGCGTCACCGTCATCACAATCCGCCTCAGTCGGGCACGTATCGGGCGGGTCGCACGACTCGCCCTCATCTACCACGCCGTTATTGCAATTTTGCGAGCAGTCCAAGTCGTTGCTTGGTGTACAGCCCTCCGGGCAGCACCCGTCGTCATCGACGCAGTTGATGATCACAAAGCTCGCGCATCGTGCGTCGCAGTCGAGCGGCGCGCCAAAGAAGTTTTGTTGCGTGCATGCGTTTCCATCGTCTTCGCAGGCGCTTGGGCACGCGCCATCTCCCGACTCGATGGCCGAATCACAGGTCTCGCCAGGGTCTACGTTGCCGTTCCCACAAAAGCTCGACTCGCATTGGAAATCCGTGTTGCATGCGTTCCCAGGACCACAGATGCCGCAAATACCTCCGCAGCCGTCCGTGCCACATTCTTTGCCACCGCACTCGGGCGTGCATTCCCTATTTGTATTTGCTTCGCCCTGACAGCCTGTGCCGATTAAGGCGCTGATAAATAGTAGGGCAGGACCGATGATTCGCGACTTCATATGGAGCTCGTCTTGAGTTGTTCGGCGAATCTTAGACGAAACCGTCCGATAGGTTAAACAAAAACCTTATCTGGAGGTTGAGACCTTCTGCCCAAAATGCACGTCGTCTCGCTTTAGGAACTCAGTCTCGGCCGGTGTGTTTTCACGCCCCAGAATGTGGTTGCGATGCGGGAACCTGCCGAACTCGGCGATGATTTCGTGATGCTTTACGGCGTAGTCCACGAAGCCTTCGTATGTCTCACGGGCGTCCGGGTTGGCCTTCTCGCAGAGCTCACGCATCAGCTTTACGCAGAGCTCCTGATCCTCAAGCGATTCAGAGTGCTCTAGCGGAAGGTACATGAACGTGGTCAAGAGCGGATGTACCTTGAGCGAGAACCCATTCTGAATGCCGTGTTTGGCCCACTTCAGGGCGATGGGGTCATAAGAAAACGCCTCTGGCTTTCCACGAAAGATGTTTCGCGGAAATTGGTCTAACACGATGATGAGCGCCCCAAGACCTTCTGGCGTTTGAGCCCAAGCGTCGAGTTCACCCGACTTAGCTTTCTCCAAAGTTCCCGAGTAGTCGTCTCTCAAGATTTGGTCGAGCTCGGGGCCTCCACGAAACCATTTACCCATCTGCTCTTTGGATGGTGAATGTTGGTCGGGGTCGAGACCCATAAACCAGAAGTCCAGTATGTCTTGATAGGTCAAAATGTCTCCATTTTCATGGGTTTATCTCTTCGAACTCAACTACGTACTTCTTTACGGTTCTCCGGTCGAGGCCAAGTCGTCGCCCAACTTCTTCGTAAGACGCGTACTTTTGGTACATCGCATGGCAATAGTGGCTCAGGAGCTGGTTGGCATCGAGCTCGTCTTCCAACAAGGAGAGAGTCAATGGGTTCTGAGTCCTGGGTTTGCGATCTCCGTCATACGTCCCACGCACAACGACCTGCCGAATGCATTGTTCTAATTCTCGCACATTTCCCGGCCAGGCGTAGTCGGGGCCTAAGCGGTCAATCGCAGCGAAGACTTGGTCGGAAAGCACTTTCTCGGCTCCGCCTACAATGCGGGTCACCAGATGTTCAACGAGATTTGTGAGCTCGTCCGGATCTTGTGCAATACGTTCGCGCAGCGGCGGGATTTCGATGACGTCGCTGCAAAGGCGGTAGTAGAAATCATCTCTAAACCGCCCATCTGCCCTCAGCTCATGCACTGGCTGATTCGTCGCGGCAATCACTCGCCCCTGAAAGGCTAGTTGTTCTCGGCTTCCAACGGGTGAGAAGACGCGCTCCTGAAGGACCCTGAGGAGCTTGATTTGAATGGGAATGCTCACCTCGCCGAGTTCGTCGAGGAAGATGGTTCCGTGAGTTTGGCATTGCTTGAACACGCCCTCCCGCGACTCCTCGGCGCCGGTGAACGCGCCTTTCACGTGGCCAAAAAGCTCTGATTCCAAGAGCGTTTCCGCAAATTGGGAGAGATTGACGGGCACAAACGCGCTCGTGAACGAATGTTCAAATCTTGAGTTGGCTACGTCGTATTCGATCCAGCCCGACTGGCCAAGCGCCTTGGCGACTACCCCTTTACCGGTGCCTGTTTCGCCGATCAAGAACGTGCTGAAATCCTCGAGTCGGTTCCACAAGAGTCTCTCGTAGAGGGCGAGGTCTTGAGTAAAGACGGTTCCCCAAGCGCGCTCTCTAAGGTTGCGCATCACGCGAGACTCTCCGACCAAGTTGCGCGACAAAAAAGTAAACGCGCGCCGAATCTGGAAGAAGAAGCTGATGACTCTACCCGCGTTGACTTCGGTGTACCCATACCTGTCTAGCGCCCTGATAATTTCAGGTCCGCAGGCGAGTTTCAATGGCTTGTGCCCGGCCTCGGCCTGGGCCTTGATATGGGTGTCAAAGTGGTCGGCAAACTGGTGGAAAAGTTGAAAGAGCACCGCCATCTTGAGCGGTTGTCTGTCCTCGGGTGCAAAGTCACGAAGCTTAAAATCGCCAAGCCGGTGCATGCGTTTATTGACCTGTGCCAACATGCTTTGGATGGCCTTCTCGCGGGACGCGTTGGCCTCGAGTCCTGCAATCGCCAGATCCACGTTATGCCGCTGAGCGCTAAAGGGGTTGGAGAATCCAGCGGATTCGACCAGCTCGAAAAACTCTCTGTCTTGTGCACTCAAGGACTTCATCTTTTCTCCACAGGTCGGGAAGGTAGCGAAACGTGCATGGCATTCTCTAAGACCCAGGCAGCGCCGGCTCCAAAGAGGTGTGACTCGGATTGTTCTCCGGGCGCTTTGACGCCCACTGGGAGCACGCCCGCAGAACGTGCGGCTCGCATATCGTCTGGGGTGTCACCAAACATCCATCCCCTCTCTACGCCGAGGCGTTCCAGCGCGAGTTTTACCGGAGCTGGATTAGGTTTCAAAGGTGCATCTTCCATACACACCAGGGTCTCAAAGACACCTTCGAGACCGAACTGAGCTACAAAACGCTCAGCATCTCTTCTGGGTCTCCCAGTGACGGCAGCAAGCCGGAATCCGGTCTTGAGCGTTTTGAGAAACTCGAGCTCCACCAGAAGCTTTTCTCGAGTCCAGAGGCCGGGCGTATCTTGGTCGCCATGATAGAGCCCCTCAAAGACCGCCTTGACGCGTTCAAAGTCAACCTGCGTGCCTGCAGCACCCAAAAGTTCGTGGGTTACGACCCAGTCGTTGTTGGCGTTGCCACGCGCCTTGATGGCGGCAATATCCTCAACGGAGATCTCTACTCCAAAATGTCTGGCGGTCTCGATGATGGCCGATCGATACGATGCGGAGACGTCCACCAATACCCCATCAACATCGAAGAGCAGTGCTTCGGGGCTGAGCGCGCAACCAAGGGCGTGGAGAAGGCGCTCAAAGTCGTTTGCATCGCAGGGTAGGCTGATGCGGCTCCACGGTCTCAAGTCTACGGGTCCCGACTTATCTGGCCACGCGCGGATTCCTATTCCGAATCCGCTCAGCGCATCGCGAAGCCATGCCCCGTTTTGACCTGCGGAGGAGACGTCTGCGAGCAAGAAATTCGCCTGTGAAGGTAGGGTTTGAAGCCCTAGTTCTTTGAGCTGCAGCGCCAGGGCTGCTCGCTCCATCTTTACGCGTTCAACATTGGCGCGCATGTCCTCGGCCTTCCCGAGTGCCTGTTCCGCCGCGAAAATGGACAGCGAAGACGTAGGGTAGGGTCCTCCGGCGGCCCGAATCGTGCCAACGATTTCGGGACTTCCAATGGCGTATCCGACACGCAATCCAGCAAGCCCCCACGCCTTGGAGAAGGTTTTGGTGGCTACGATATTAGCGCGCTGGCTAACGAGCTTTTCAAGGTCTTGATTCGCAAATTCTGTGTACGCTAAGTCGAGCAGAATCACAGCCTCGGGCAGCGCCTCTGCCAACTCCAAAACAGTCGTAGCCTCGATGGTCGCACCCGTTGGATTATTGGGTGTGACCAGCGCCAGCACACGCGTGTCTGCGTCGCAAAGCTCAAGCAGACGCGCCGCATTCAATGGGCCGCTCCACCACTCGAGATGGCGGACTTCGGCACCAGAGAGGCTTGCGTATTTGGCGATCATTTCGAAGCCCGGAAGGGTCATGACGAGATTCGACGACGAGTCTAAATAGGCTCGGCAAATACGGTCGATGGCGTCGTCGCCGCCGTTGGTAACGACCACTTCATCGGGGCTCAGCCCATGCCTGTGCGCAATCATCTCTTCAAGCACGCGTCTATCGGGGTACCGGTTCAGCGGCCCGCTCTCCCCGAGTTCGGCCGCACTGATGAGTGCTCGGCCCTCGTTGGCGTCGAGTCTCAGATCGATTGGTGCCTGTGCGCGAGGGACTTTATAGGAGGACTGTGTTAGACGTGATTTGGGCATGGTTTCCTCATTCGTGCCCGCTAGGTATGGCCGAGCAAACCCGAAGGTGCAAGCCGAAGTGAGAAAAGATGGCGTCAAACCAACGCTATAGCGCGCTGCAGTGGGCGGTATTTGCGCTCCTTGTGAGCGTGGGGCTTGTGGCTGCAAAAATGGTGGCATTCTTTCTTACGGGCAGCTCCGCCATTCTCTCGGATGCCCTGGAATCGCTGGTCAATATCGTGACGAGCGGTTTTGCGCTCTTCGCCGTGTGGCTGAGTGCTCAACCGCGTGATCGCGAACACCCTTACGGGCACGGGAAAATCGAATATCTAAGTGCGGGAATCGAAGGGATCTTGGTGATCGTGGCGGGGATCGTCATCATGGCGGTTTCGGGCTGGCGCATCTTAAACCCTCCGGAGCTGCACTCGCTCGGACTCGGTGCAGCCTTGACGTTGATCTCAGCGGTGATTTCGGGCGCGGTAGGCGCGTATTTGATGAAGGTTGGCCGAGTGTTGGAGTCGCCATCGTTGGAAGCTGATGGCGTGCACTTGCGCTCCGACGCCGTCACAAGCCTCGGGGCCACGCTCGGAGTCTTCTTGGTTTTCATCACGGATATCGTGGTGATTGACGCAATCGTGGCGGGATTGCTGGCGATTTGGCTTCTCTGGGAAGGCTTTGGCGTGGTCCGGCGCGCGGTTGGCGGCATCCTAGACGAGGCCTCGCCCGACCTCTTGAACGAAATCGCAGAGGTCTTAGAGGAGGTGCGAGAAGAAGGCTGGACGGCCCCGCACCACGCCAAAGTGCATCGCCTTGGACAGACGATCCATATCGACCTTCACATGGTCTTCCCACGCTATTGGACGATCGAGGAGACGCACGAGGCGAGCGTGATTATGGAGCGCGCTATTCGCCGCCGGTTTGGGGCCAAGGCGGAGCTCATGGTGCATATGGAAGCGTGTCGGCCTCAAGGTTGCGCGAGCTGCGACATGAGTGAATGCCCGTTGCGTGAGTCCGAGTTCTCAGGCCGCGATGCGTGGACCGGAGAACGGATCGCGCTGAGCGTCAGGCATAAATGAGGCGCCGGCCGGGGTCCATGGCATTGACTTCCGAAGAACCTTTGGAGTTTCACGTTTTTCGAGCCGATTTGGGAGAGGAAGTGGAGCTTCTGAAGTGCACTCCAACTGAGTGTACGCAGATCAAGACCTACGCTGGGCAACAACCCAATTTCGCGGCCGTTGAGGATGACGGGAGCATGATTCTGGCTCTGAAGACGAGTGATGAGTTTAGGATTATCCGCATAGCGCCAAACGCTGAATATGCCGAGAGCGTGACGAATATTGAGCCTCGCGAGGACGTAGACTGGTTCTTCGCAGACCTCGTCAACGCCGAGAGTGGTCCCACGATCCTCGGTCTTTGGTCCCCTGTGCTCCTTCCTAAGTTTTCTCGCGACCTCGTTTCCGGCGCTGCTTCGCCTCAGTTTGAGGAGTGTGGACAGGGAATTCCTCAGGGGATTCGAGGGTCGGACAACGTGTTGTACACCGGGAGCGCTGTTCGGGTCACGAACTGCACCTCACCCACGAAGCTCCTCGACGGAAAGGTCAAGAGTATCGACTACCTGGAGGACCAAAACCTCTTGGCATACGTTTTGGACTTGGCGCCCAACGCGGGCCCGCTTGGCGTAGTCCTCGATGAGACGCAGATCGAGATCACCCCCGGTATGAATTTTGTGCGTGCAGAAACACTGGGCAACGATCTCTACGTGCTAGCCGGAAGCCAGGTAAACGGACTCTACCTCTACGAAACCTCGCTCGACCAAGACGCCATCACAGCCTGTCAAGGCCTTCGATAGGCTTCAATAGCATCCAGACCATGCGCAACGTTGTGGATTGTTCACGGCGGCCTGGCACCGCTTATAGGTGCCTTCTTGGCAGCCGGTTGCGTCTGTCTCTCCTCGGTTGCAGTTGCTCTCAGGATGGCTTGAACAACACTGAGACGTACACGAACCGTCACATAAAAAAGAACCTTCAGGGCAGGTGCAACTTCCGCCCACGCAGACTCGACCTCCAGTACAGAGTTGGGCCGATCCTGCGCATACTCCTGCGCGGCACTTGTCGTTCATGGTGCAGGCATTGCCATCGTCACACATCGTATTTTCGGGTAGTAGAGCGAACTCGCAGTCAAGTCCTGCCTCCGGGTCGCATACGATTTCTTGACA
Organism: Microvenator marinus; assembly: GCF_007993755.1. GTDB lineage: Bacteria > Myxococcota_A > Bradymonadia > Bradymonadales > Bradymonadaceae > Allomicrovenator > Allomicrovenator marinus. The sequence continues at coordinate 1,969,612 of NZ_CP042467.1, read as the reverse complement.
GGGCACTGGCATAAAAGGGGGAGAGCACGCGGCGGGAGTACCCGGCTGGCAAACACCCTCCACGCATGTTTCCTCACCATTGCAACTGATTCCGTCGTCACATGTGGTGTCATCGCTACACTCGGGTGGGTCGATATCTGTTGCAATGTCTGACTCTGCGTCCGCTTCTTGGCTTTGGTCCGGCGTGTTGGAGTCAGGAGTTGCGTCTTCTACGTTGAGGTCGGTTGCGAGGTCGCTACTGAAATCATTTCCAATATCGATCGGGATACCCGAATCGCGAACGTCTGGTGGTGAGGTCGCGGGTGGCGCCTCGATACAAGCGGTAAGCAATAATGCGGACAGAGGTGCAAGTCTTTGAAATATCATTGTATAAATTCCATCTAGGCCAATGAGAACGCTCTGCGGTCTCGCGAATCAAGTCATCAGTTCCCAAGTGTACTCCGATGCAAAAAGCTGTACAACTAGGCGCCCTTGTTAGGAGGCCGTGTGAGGAAAGCATCTATCGAACGAAAGACCTTAGAGACCGAGATTCGGCTTGAGTTGAATCTGGATGGGCAGGGGTTATCAAATATCAATACGGGCATCGGGTTTTTTGACCATATGCTTAACGCCTTGACCAAGCATTCCGGCTTTGACATCGAGCTTGAGTGCAAAGGCGATCTACACGTAGACGACCACCACACCGTTGAGGATTGTGGGCTCGCCTTGGGGCAAGCAGTGGCTGAGGCGTTGGGGGATCGGCGAGGAATCGTGCGGTTTGCGCACGCCTATGCGCCCCTTGATGAGGCGCTTGCTCGTGCGGTTGTGGACCTTTCAGGACGTCCGTGGCCAAGTATCGACCTTGGGCTAAAGCGCGAGAAGATCGGTGAACTCTCATGTGAGAATATCGGGCATTTTTTCGAGTCCTTTGCGATGACCTCCAAGATGTCTTTGCACGTAGATGTACTCAAGGGAAACAATGACCATCACCGCGCTGAGGCAGCCTTTAAGGCGGTAGCTATTGCTCTCAAGGGTGCCGTGAGGTCCGACGGTGGCGCCGGAATACCAAGTACCAAGGGTGTGCTCTGATGCGTGTCGCAATCGTTTCGACGGGCGTTGCGAACGTGGCTTCCGTCAAGGCAGCTTTTGACCGTTGCGGCGCTGAGAGTTTTCTCACTCATAGTGGTAGCGAAGTCGAATCGGCTAGTCATGTGATGCTGCCAGGTGTTGGGGCGTTTGGCCCGGGCATGAAGGCCTTGCGCGACCACCAGCTAGTGGACGCCCTCGTGAGTAGAGTGGCGGAAGATAGACCCACCATGTCCATTTGTCTCGGGCTGCAGCTCCTGGGGCAAACAAGTGAAGAGACGCCCGGCGTGGGCGGACTCGGGGTGTTCGAGGCTCATGCTCAGAGATTTCCGGACACAGTGCGTGTGCCGCATTTTGGCTGGAACGAAGTCGTTGCTCCCGAAGGCGCAAGGTTTCTGGAGACTGGTTTTGCGTATTTTGCGAACTCCTACCGTTGGACTGACGTGCCCAAGTGTATCGACGGGAAGTCGAGTCTGGTGGCGACTACCACCTATGATTCAATCTTCTACAGCGCGGTCGAGAGCGGCAATCTGCTAGCCTGCCAGTTTCACCCCGAACTATCCGGACCGTGGGGACTTGCCCTCATCAAGCGTTGGCTGGAGGCATCATGCTAAGAGTTCGAGTCATTCCATGCTTGGATGTCAGCCATGGCAGAGTGGTCAAAGGCGTGAAGTTTCAGGGTCTGCGTGATGTAGGCGCCCCCGACGAAATGGCTCAACGCTACGAGGAACAAGGGGCAGACGAGCTTGTTTTTCTGGATGTTTCCGCGAGCGTCGAGGGGCGCGATAACCAGTTAGAGACGGTCCGAAAGGTTCGCAAAGCGGTCTCCATTCCGGTCACGATTGGGGGCGGTGTCCGAGAAGTTACCCATGCGCGGCAACTCCTGGAAGCCGGGGCCGACAAAGTCACCATGAATACCGCGGCGGTGCTAAGACCCGAGCTGATTCGTGAAATCTCCGAGAGTTTCGGGCGGCAATGCACGGTTGTTGCCGTGGACGCGAAACGCGATGGAGACTCGTGGAAAGTGGTCATCAAAGGTGGCCGTGAGATGCTCGAAATCGATGCCATTGAGTGGATTCGTCGTGCCGAAGAGTTCGGGGCAGGCGAATGTCTCCTCACGAGCTGGGACCAAGACGGCACGCGAGAAGGCTACGATTTGGAGTTGATTCAAGCGGTCGCACGAGTCACGCATTTGCCGATCATCGCCTCGGGTGGTGCCAATGGTCCCGAGCACTTTGTGGATGGACTTAACGCAGGCGCCAGCGCGGTTTTAGCCGCCTCAATCTTCCACGATGGTGATATGACGGTGAGGCAAGTCAAAGAGTCGATGGCGGCTCAGGGCGTAGCGATGCGCCTCTGAAGCCTATTGAATATTGGAACTGGAGCCTAAAATGTTGAAGCAGATTTTTGAAGATGTCCCGGGCCTCTGGGAGATACCTGGAACCGTGAAAGCAGCGGGCTTCACGCTCCCTTGTCGAGCCGTGATCTTCGAGACGAGTCCCGGACACCTCTGGATGTGGTCGCCGGTCAGAATGGATGCTGAAACCATCGAAGCGGTCAAAGCTCTGGGTTCCGTGGATGTACTGGTTTCACCGAGCTTGATGCACCACCTTTTCATGGGTGCAGCCCAGGAAGCCTTTCCAGACGCGGTGGTTTGGGCACCGAGACGGCTCAAGAAAAAGCGACCAGACCTTCGAATTGACGAGGAGCTCCGCGAGGACGCGTTTGAGGACCTGGGCATCAAAGCGTTTGCTGTCAAAGGCGCACCTCTTATGGATGAGTGGCTCTTTTATCACGAACCCACAAAGACTGGTCTTGTCTGCGATATTGTCTTCAATTTGGGCACCGAGATGGACCTATTCTCAGCGTTTGTGACCACCTTGACGGGAACGCGTGGGCGTCTTGCGCTAAGTCGTCTGGTGAAGTTTGCCGTCAAAGATCGGGCCGCAGCGTCCGTGGCTGTAAAGGCCTTTCTTGAGATGCCCTTTGAGAACTTCGTGATGGCGCATGGCCAGCCATTCCAAGGGGCGGACGCGAGGCCGAGAGTTCAAGACGTTCTCAAGTGGTTTTCCAACTGATCACGTAGGCCACTTTGAGAGGCGATAAGTCATCTCCCTGGCGATATCAGGGTTCTGAGAGTTAGAAAGCTTTACCAAAAGAGCTCGTGCCTCAGGCGTGCCGATATCAAACAAGAGCCAGCTAAACCATTTCGCAATCACATCGTGGTCTGAGCACGTATAGGCAAGGAAGTCGAAGCCTTGTTCGAATACCGTCTCAATATAAGGGATCGAGTCTGGGTGGCCTATGCGTTGAAGCCCGCGTGCCACCGCCTGATGTCTTTGGTGGTCGGGCGAGATAAGCAGTTGGTTCTTGATGTCTATGAACTCGTCAATGGTAGAGGCGAGTAGGTCGTCGATGGCATCGTCCGTATCTTCCGTCTCTTGTGCAGGAAGTAGGGACCGGACGGTCTCTTCAAGGTTCCAGATTTGACACCACTTTTGAACTTGGCCCACAAGTTCTGCGGGAGCGGACTTGAGAGCAAGTTCCGATTCGTCCCGAACCACGAGCCAACATGACATCAAGAAGCCCGTTCGCCTCTCGTCCGAGGAGTGGAGATAGACACTTCCCCCATCGTTGAGTTCGGCCTCAATCGTGTCAATTGCCCGTCGGATCATTCGAGTATCGAAGTCTTCTTCCGCCGGAGGGATGGGGAACCGTCGGTGTTGGGCACCTGTTGAGCTAAGTAGTTCAGCGTACCCGGGTCGTTCATCAGGGAGAGTGAGGTCAACGAAGAGTGTCGGCGCCACTTCTATGCCGGAGTGGGGATAGGGTCCGACATGAAAATTGGGGGCGATGAGTCGGTGGTGAATCATTGGTGTATAGTCTCGTCTCGTGAGGCAAGACGCAAGCGGCTAACTTCCAGCCGATGCTTGAAGCCGTGTCTAATTGGGCATAGATTCGCGGCATCGGTATCCCGAGAGCAGGAGTTGATGAAATGATCGTGCCGAGTATTGACCTCATGGGCGGAAACGCCGTCCAGTTGGTGGGCGGAAAAGAGCTCAAAATAGATGCAGGGGACCCACGACCGATCGCGCGCAAGTTTGCCATGGCTGGAGAGATTGCCATCGTGGACTTAGACGCGGCTCTTAGGCAGGGAGACAATACTGAGACCATCTTAGAGTTGTTGAAGATTGTGCGTGCCCGTGTGGGTGGTGGTATCCGGGACGTAGAGACCGCGCGTAAGTGGTTAGATCTGGGCGCGGATCGAATCGTATTGGGGACTGCTGCAACGCCAGAAATTCTGAGTCAGCTCCCTGCAGAGAGGGTGATTGCCGCCCTTGATGCCGTGGAAGGGGAGGTGGTGGTCGACGGTTGGAGAACCAAGACCGGCGCCAGTATCACCGACAAAATGGCCGAACTCGCCCCTTATGTATCGGGCTTCCTTGTCACTTTTGTGGAGAAAGAGGGGAGGATGCAGGGAACGGATATGGGGCGCGTGGCCGGCTTGATCGAGGCAGCCCAGGGGCGAGAACTGACCATCGCTGGAGGCGTGACCACGGTGGAAGAGATTGCGGAGCTAGATAGGTTGGGTGTGCACGCCCAAGTGGGAATGGCTCTCTACTCGGGCTCAATGGACTTAGGTGCTGCGATTGCCGCGCCTTTGAAGTCAGACCGTCCTGATGGTCTTTGGCCAACTGTGGTGACCGACGAGCGAGGGCAAAGCCTCGGCCTTGCGTACTCATCTCTCGATAGCATTAAGAAGGCCTTGGAACTCGGCCAGGGTGTGTATCAGAGCAGAAAGCGGGGACTATGGATAAAGGGGGAGTCGAGCGGGAACACTCAGGAGCTTCTGGAGATCGTCTTGGATTGTGACCGGGACGCGTTGAAATTTGTGGTGCGCCAGCAGGGTGAGGGTTTTTGCCATCTCGGGACTGACACCTGTTTCGGGGATTACCGCGGGCTTTCGGGGCTGCTCAAGACCACTCAGGAGAGGTTGGAGCGCGCGCCTGAGGGTTCTTATACCAAACGTCTTCTGGAAGACGATGCCTTGTTGAGAGCGAAGCTCGTCGAGGAGGCAGGGGAGCTTGCGGATGCTCAGGAGGCCGACCACGTGGCTCAAGAGGCCGCGGACCTAATCTATTTCCTGAGTGTGGCTCTGGCTAGACATGGTGTGGACTTTGCTGAAGTAGAGCGAGTCCTAGATAAGCGCGCGCTCAAGATTACGAGGCGTCCTGGGAATGCGAAGTAGAACTTATCATTACGGTACGAAACGTTTCGTACTTCAACGTTCCTGTGTCTAATGCGGTACGAAACGTACTGTGTCGCAATTAAAGGTCAGAGAGTTCATATGAAAACCATCATCATCACCGGCGCGAATTCAGGTATCGGCTATGTCACTGCAAAAGAACTTGCCCAAGATGGTCACCATATCGTCTTTGCCGGACGTTCCAGAGAGCGCAACGAAGAGGCCATGGAGGCGCTAAAGTCGGAACTTCCGGACGCCCAACTCAGCTTCGAGCCCCTGGACCTTGGCTCTCTCCAAAGTGTAAAAGAATTCGGTGATGCGTGGGCAGCTAAAGGTCAGGAAATTGACATCTTGATCAACAACGCCGGCCTAGCAGGGCAGCAGGGTATTACGACGGATGGTTTTGAACTTCATTTTGGAGTTAACCATCTTGGCCATTTTTACTTAACACACCTCTTGTTGCCCCACCTGAAGAAGGACCAAGGGGCGAGGATTGTGAACGTGGCGAGTCGGGCTCATACGAGGGTGAAAGGGATTTCCTTTGACCATCTTCAAGAGCGGACCCGAACCACCTCGGGGTTCCCGGAGTACTGTGAGTCCAAACTTGCAAATGTCTGTTTCAACCGCTCGCTCGCACCTATCGTGGCCGAGAGAGGTATTCATACCTACGCGCTGCACCCAGGCGTAGTCGCCTCTAATATCTGGAGTAGGCTTCCCGGCCCCATTGAGTCATTTGTGAAGCTCTTTATGCTCTCGAATGAGGACGGAGCAAAGACGTCCATTTACTGCGCGAGAAGCCCTGAATGTGCCAAAGACAACGGGCTCTACTACGACAAATGCCGCACTAAATCCGTGTCCAAGGTCGTCACGCCAGACCTTGAAAAGCGCCTCTGGGACCTCTCCATGGAGTGGTGTTCACTTACGTCGTTCGGCTGAGCGTGCGTGGGCCTCAAGCCCCTCGTGGCGCGCGAGTGTGATGGCGTCTTCCACCAGACCTTGCGCAGCTTCAGGGTTGTCGATGCGCATCCAGGTTCTCATTCTCAAGAACGTGGCCACGCTTAATCCACCGGTAGAACGTGCGGTTCCGCCCGTGGGCAACACGTGATTTGGGCCAGCCCCATAATCGCCCAGTACCTCGGCAGAATGATGTCCGATGAACAACCCACCATAATGCCTGAGTTGTCTTGCAACCTTGCCCGCATCCCTGGTCATCACCTCAAGATGTTCTGGGGCCACGCGATTGGCCAACTCAATGCCGTGGGCAATAGATCTTACGTGGACTGAGTAGCTATTCTTCAGCGCCTCACGGGCGGTCTCATGAGTAGGCAAAGTCTCCAATTGGGCCGCCAACTCCGTGTTCGTGGCATCGATGAGCTCGGAGCTCGTTGATACCAAAACCACACTCGCGTCTGGATCGTGCTCAGCCTGAGCCAAAAGGTCCGCCGCCACGGTCACAGCGTCTGCAGAATCATCGGCCAGAACCAGAAGCTCCGAAGGCCCAGCGAGCATGTCTATCGCCACCCGTCCAGCTACAAGCTGTTTCGCCGCGGTCACCCAGCGATTGCCAGGCCCCACGATGGCGTCACACGCGGGAACACTCTCGGTTCCGTACGCCAACGCAGCAATAGCTTGCGCGCCGCCCACGGCCAGAAGCGCGTCTGCGCCAGCTACAAACGCTGCGGCCTTCGTGATTTGGGTAGGCTTGGGTGATGCGACCCACACCGTCTGAACACCAGCGACTCGGGCCGTCACGGCCGTCATCAAAACCGAGGATGGGAGCGGAAAGCGCCCGCCAGGCGCATAACAACCCGCCACCTCCATCGGGCTCACGTCGTGGCCGGCCTCGCCGCCGGGAATCTCCATGGTCATTGCCGAAATGGTTCGACGCTGCGCATTCGCAAACACGCGGATTCGTTCCGCCGTGCGTGTCAAAAGGCCCTGATCTTCCACAGAAAGTTGGGCAAATGCGGACTCGCACTCTTCCTTCGAGATAACCAGGGGTGCTCCAGCCTCGAGGTCTCCAAAATTGGTCGCAAAGCGCGAGAGTGCGGCGTCGCCCTCGTCACGCACAGCCTCCACAATCTTTGCAGCATGCGTCAGGGTTTGGGCGTCCACGGGGTCGCGCCGAACACGGGAGACATCATTGTATGAAACTACTTTAAGCATGTAACTTCCTAATCTTTACCGCCAACTTGATGCGCGTTTTTGTCTTGAAGGTACAATCTCGGCACCAAAATCTGAGTCATAAACGTGTTCAGATTCTGCCCGCGGTCCTCAGGAATAGGCACACGAAGGCCTGTTCTGACATCCTCGAGATGGCCTTCCGACTCGACGAACTCGATAAAGTCCTCACCGATATGAGGCGTGCCATTGGCCTTGAGAGCGTCTCTAAGGGCTTCGCTGCTCACATGCGCTTCATCGGTCGTCCCGACATGCAAAAGCGCGTGGTGGCCGATTGAGGCGGGCCTTGGGCACCACGTGAAACCGCCGATCGAATGGGCAATTGCCCGTGCGCCCGGAGCGGTGGAGCTGAAGGCGAAGCCGTGCGCACGTGCGAGGTCTCGGGGGCGCGAGGTTTGCCACGTGGAACGGTCGAGGTACGCAAATGAGCCGTTGAGTTCGAACTTCTCCTGAATGACCTCAACCCAACGGTGCCACTTACTCATGATTTCGCCCGCAGGACCGCTCAGCCCCTGAAACACGAGCGTGACCCCAGACTCGCTATTCGCAAGGCTCTCTAGCTGAACGTCAGCCCAGATGCTCGCCTCTTCGAGCTCGCGCAGCATCTTGCTTAGACCTTGGAGGCGCGATTTTGTCTCCTCGCTATGGGTCGGGACCGAGAATTCACCCGGATTTTTAGGGTCGTGCAGGCCCTGTAGCCGCTCTTCGATCCGTTCAATCTGGTTGATTACATGCTCGCGAGATGTGAGCTGGTCGGCGAGTTGGGCCGAAACGCTGCCTTGTTTGGCTTCGTTGTTGATGGCGTCGAGGATGGTTTCGTACTGCGCCGAAATCTCGCTGAAACGCGCGTCTTTGAGCGTGTTGAGTAGCTTCGTTTGCAGCTTCTCCAGACTCGTTACAACACCCGCGAGCTCCTTCGGTGCCGGCGCGAGCGCAACCTTCTCCGATGGCCTTGGAGCTTTGTTCAAATGGATGAAATCCATCTGAACTCCATCGTCCGAAGGGCTGATGACCACTCGCGTCACATCTTGGCTCACCGGCTGAGAAATCAACTTTTCGGCGAGCGGCGTGATAAGCGTACGCTCGATGCGGTGCGCCAATGTGCGCGCCCCGTACCGTTTGTCCACCGAACGCGTGGCGAGGTAGTCGATCAACGCCTGATCGACGTCCACCATGACCTGCGCCTGACGAAGTCCACGTCTCTCCAAAAGCCCTTGGAGCGTGCGTCTTGCGATTCGCCTGAGCGCCTCAGCATCAAGCGGCCGATACGCGATAATAGTGTCGATACGGTTGAAAATTTCCGGTCTGAAAAAGGTCTCGGCAGCTCGCAAATAGTGGAGTCTTCGGTCCGACGTGCTCGTGTCGCTAAAGCCCATCCAACGCTCTTCGGTACCCGCGCCGAGGTTCGAAGTCAGGATGATCACGGCATTTCGAAAGTCTACGTTTCGCCCCGCTGCGTCCGTCAAACGTCCGTCGCCGAGAACCTGCAAAAGCAGGTCGATGACCATCGGATGCGCCTTCTCGATCTCGTCAAAGAGCAAGACGCAAAACGGCTGAAGCCTTACCTTCGTGGTCAACTCTCCGTCCGGATCTCGTGAGGTTCCGATGAGTCGAGAAATACCCATCGATGAAGAAAACTCGGACATATCGAAGCGAATCATACGCTCGACCGACCCAAACAAATCGGTGGCTATCGCTTTGGCTGTCTCCGTCTTTCCAACGCCACTTGGACCGATGAACAAGAACGAGCCGAGTGGTTTTCGTGGGTCGCTTAGCCCCTGTTCAATCGTGGCAACTAGCGCAGACACGGCCTCGATAGCCTCTGGCTGACCAAAAACCCTGGACTCAAACTGCCTGCGGATTTCATCCGGAGCACGTCCTTTTCCAGGCTCCAAAATCGTGAGTGGAAGGCCTGTTTGACGTTGAACCACGCGCGCAACGAGGTCCGTGTCCACACGCACTTCGGTCTGGTATTCCCAGTCGAATTCGTTGACGTAGCGTAGGGCCTCGTACTGGCATTGCTTGATCAAACGAACAGCCTTTCCTGGATAGGCATCGTTCTGGAAGAATCGCCGTGAGAGGTGAAGCACACTCTCCATCGCATCAGCGGTGTACCGAACTTGGTGATGCGCTTCGATGTCTCGAATGAACTCACTCAAAACGCCCAGAGTTTCCTTGTAGCCTAGCTCGGGTACTTGAATGCGCCTGAAATGGTCCACGAATCCAGGGGCCATGCTTCGCGCCAGAGTCCACGTCTCTTCGGTAGCCTCCGTCACGATTCCAAAATGGTCTTGCTCCAGATAGGGCTCGATAAACCTCGCCACGTTCGAGTCACCATGCGTGGTCTTTCCGGCATGAAGCATGCCGATAAGGCTCTCCACAAAGAGCACGTCTTTTCGCTCTTTGAGCTCGCGGCACATGGCCTCGGTGCGCATCTCCCACTGGCCGATGATGCTCATGCCGGCGATGATTCGGTCCCCCGCACTCTGCCAGATATCTTTGCGCTCTTGGTAGGCCGTGTTCATGGCCCAGGCGCGCCGCGCTGCCTCGTGCACAATCGCCGTCTTGCCAACGCCCGACGGACCCACCAGACACACGTTCATCGGGCGTTTGCTCGTGAACACATCTACCAATTCGTCGACGAGCTTTTCACGGCCGTACGCCGCGCTCAAGGTCGAGTCCTCGGCTCGATGGGAGAGATTGGTGGCCACCTGTTCCAGAGTTTCCGGCCTCGTCAGTCTACCGCTGAGCTTCTCGGGCGGACCTTCGCGCTCATCATCCAAAAGCGACGGATACCCAATATCGACCGTGATCGTGTCCAAATACGCGTGGTGCATGGACTGCAAGGGCTCGAGCGAGTCCAGCATATGTTCGTCTGCGTAGTCGCGAACCCACTGATTTACCGTGGCGTACAAGTCGTCCAAGGTTGGAAGAACCAAGGTCTCTTGCGGCGCTTTTGGGATCCAAAGGCGCTTCTCTTCCTCCTCACCCCAAGACCCGGCAACCACGTGAATCACGGCCGTCAAAGACACGGGTGGGCGGTCAGGCTCGATCTGGCGCTCTATCTCGACGTAGATATTGTTCAGATACGGTGCTACCGGTGGAATTAGCCTGTCCAACAAGAACGGCGGCAATGAGGTGTGCGCAAGCTCGATGAGTCGGAACATTAACTCTTCTTTGAGTTGTGCTGCACTTGGGCCGCGCAGGGGTTCCGCGAGTGAAGGAACCCAGGGCATGGATACCTCATAAAGTCCCTTCTTCGTCTGTGCCACGTAGACGTAAAACTCCTTCTTCACGCTTCACCCCAATCGTCTTCAACCATCGGCCAGACTAAGCTCTCGACTGTCTCTTCCATCAAAGGCCACGGGTTGTCCGCAACCAGCTTGATAGGCTCTGAATTCGGCATCGTGATCTCGGACGTACGGAAGTTAAACGAGCGTACGACCTGAGCGTTTGCACGGGCCTGAGTAAACGTGTCCGGGAAAGGCCAACCATCATAAGGCCCGAGCGCCACCACGTCGCAAACGTGATTGCCCTCGACGGCAATTTGCCGGTGTAATCCGTTCTCGGCCATATGGAGCGGACGCGCTGCATAACCCGTGATCTCAAGCCCGATCACAAGGCCTCTAGGATTCTTCGGTACTTCTTCCCAGAATTCTCTTTCGATATCCCATTCTTGGTCCTTGGGTCTCGGCATTTCGTGCCAATCCGCTAGCGGTTGCCAGAGCGAAACCTCCCAGCCCTTCGTCTTCGCGCGCTTGTTGTACCATTCGATGAGCCGTGCTCTCCATGGGTCATCATGCTGCTTCGAAATCAGGAAGAGTAGGGCGCGGTCGGGGTCATCCTCGGCGGCACGCAAAAGCGAAAGCCCAATCCTTGAGACCCGGTCCCTCAGTTCGTCCAGGCGCTCCGTCAGGTCCTTAGAAATCACGAAGGTACGAGCGTGGAAGGCCTCGGTCGCAAGGTCCTCGAGCGCGGCTAGCTCGGCGGCAACGTTCTGCACAGGGATTACGACCTTTCGTGCTGTCTCGGCGCGCTGGCTCAGGCTCGGTGCGTGCGGATCACTCCAGAACGTTCTCGACTGTGACGAGAGGTCAAAATGTTCGACCTCCCATTCGCGGTCGAGGAAAATATGCGAAAGCATATGCCGTTGCACTTTACGTCTCAGATCCGAGATTTCATCGATCTGTGAGAGGAGCTGCTGCCGTGCACTCGCAACCGTGGCATCCCCCGAAACCATGCGTACAAGAGCCTTGACGCGATTGGCTTTCACGGAAACATCTACGGCACGTGACATGCCGGTCTCAGCGGGGTTGGCCGCCAGCGCCTCGGCAACTGACCAGACCACTTCACTCTCGATCACACGTTTCAAAGGGCGTGCACCGTATTTCGAATCGAAACCCCGTTCGGCCAGCCATCCCGGTAGCTCGTCTGAGAATGTCAGATCTACGTCCTGGGCGCGAAGTCCGTCGCGTTGGTGAATGGACTCGAGCTCTCGGCTCGCGATCGCCTCAACGACCGGCTGAGTCAGCGCCCTAAACGCGATGAATTGGTCGATCCTCGCCAGGAACTCAGGCCGGAAAAACCGCTCAGCTTCGCGCCGAAAGTGCCGAGCATAATTGTCCTGACTCTCATTTTGTTCAAAGCCAATCGCTGGCCTCAATGAGTCCACCCCAAGGTTCGAAGTCATGATGAAAATCACGTTCTGAAAACGCGTCACGCGGCCCTTGACGTCGGTCAGGCGCGCCTCTCCGAGGACCTGGAGCAGCACGTCAAAGACACCTGGGTGAGCCTTTTCAATCTCATCGAGGAGCACGACGCAGAACGGTTGGCGCCGCACAGGACCCGTGAGATCACCATCTTCGCGGCCCTCGCCGATAAGTCGGGTGTACGCATCGGCATGACTGTACTCACTCATGTCGAGGCGGATCATGCGTTCGTGATTTCCGAATAGGAACTCCGCGAGGGCCCGCGCGAGCTCGGTCTTGCCGACTCCGGTTGGGCCGACGAACAAGAACGAGCTCAAAGGGCGGTCTTCGCTGGCGAGCCCGGTTTTGGTGATGCCAATGACATCGGCGACTCGTTTGACGGCCTCATCTTGACCCTTCACGCGCGTCATCAAACGCGCCACGACTTGGTCAATATCGAGCTCACGTCGGTCGTCGACGAGAAGGCTTGGAAGCCCTGTGTCGGCGCAGAAAGACGCGATGATATCGTCCACGCCAACCGTAGTTTTGTAGCGGTTTGCTGCGTGCTTCAAGGTGCGTTTGAGAAAGTCGATGGTGCGCCCGGCAGGGCTGCCTTCGGTCGAAAAACGAAACTGGAGGTGACGGGCTCGTTCAATGGCTGAAGCTTCAAGAGTGATGCCCAAAGCCTTGGCTTCGCGCGCCGATGCTTTGGCGATCACGCTATGATTCGCCATCGCCGGGAGCTCTTCGAGGCGAAGGGTCGTGAAACATCGCGCAAAACCCACATCACGCCGCTCGATCTCGGTCCACTCCTCAATGCTCGCCTCGGCGATGACCCGTATTCGGCGGTCGACCAACGTGGGCTTTAAGAACTGCGCCAGGTTGTAGTCGCTACCCATGTACTTTCCGGCATCGAGCGCCTCGATCAGTCGGCCGAGGTATAGGACGTCTTTGGTGGCCTCGAGTTCGGCCACGATATCCCTGACCTGCTGTTGCCAGCCCGCTGACATAGGGTCATTGGCCACCAATCGCGGAGGGTCACAGAACCACATCGCTCCGCCTTTCTCATCGGAGAAGAGGTCCCAGGCGAGGTGGCGGATCAACGCGGTTTTCCCTACGCGGGGCGCGCCGATGATCACGACCGGCTGTGACTCTTTGGCGAGCAGTAGTGCCTTAACTTCGCGCCGCACGTCGTCGCGCTCAAAACACTCAAAGAGCCCAAGCTGGCTGTAGTTTTGGGCCACACTATCAAGCGTCGGGGTGGTGATTTCATCCGGGTCATCTGACGCAATGGACTCTTTGGCGAATGCGTCAGACCACAGTTCGTCGGGGTCAATTCGCGTTAGGTCCAGCGGCTCGAACTCCACCTCGACGTCTACAATCGAGATGTCGAGAGGCCGAGGCCTATGCAGTTGCGTGAGCTGATGGTTTTCTTTGAGGTCGGTCGCGAACTCGTCCAGGACTTCTTTGAGTGCCGGGCGCGAATCCAGCGACACCTCGCCCTCAAACTCCTCAAAATCCGCCATTTCCTCCGGCTCAGGTTGTACCAGAGTGGCGAGGCCGATCGACGGGAGACTGATCTGCAGAAATCCACCTGGACGCGGTGTGACCATCACATCAAGCGCCGACTCGACCTCGTACTCTTTGAGCTGTGGGTTATAGCCTGTCTGCCAATCGAACATCGAAGCCCGAAAAAGCGGGTATTGTGCGCGGATGATCCAGGGGCGCTCGAGGTCGTGTGTAGCCCAGAAATAACGCGGGTGAACCCGGCTCAAGAAGTCCGAGAGAACGCGCCGCATCTCCTCGATTGCCTCTTTCGGGCCCGGCCCGCAAGAAGAAATGATGGGGTCGGATACCGTTTGCGCAATGTAGAGATCGTCGCCTTCGAGGGCTTCGTCGGCGTGTGGGTATTCGCGCAGGGCGATGGGAACTACAAGTTTCATGTGTCTCGTGCGTCTACTCGGGCTCTCTACGCCCAAAAACAATCAGAGACTAGTCGTATACGGGAACCTGAAGTGCAAGAGCAAGAAGGCTTGACCGATATGCCAAATCGACTCGTCGAGATCACCCCACTCAAATACCGGCCCGCCTACAGTTTGCGGGGGGTAGAGCGAGCTTTGCCAACCTACAGAAACCCTAAACGCGTCCGCAATTGGAAATTCCAACTCCGCGCTCAGCCCAAGACCCGGCCTTAAGAAATGGGTCGGCGATTCCAGAGTCTCAGAAGAGATGTAGGCATAACTCAACAAGAGCCCGGCGCTGACGCTCAGACGTGGCGACTCATTGAGGGTAATACCTAGGTCGATGGGCTTAAAATTCACGCCGTAAATATCCGTGGTGTCAGACGGCGAGATGATCAGCGACTCCGGCAAGAACCAAAGAGGAGAATAGCGAACCTCCGTTTTGATGCCCTTGGCCATGCTTCGGTATTGACGGGGAACCCGGTGCAAATTCTCGCGAATCAACTCGGGACTCAGCGCCGCAAAAACGTCGAGCCGAAGCCCATAATGCCAGAACTGGTCGTCAGCTACGGGGCCTGTCAGAGTAAAGAGGGCAGGGCCCACACCCACGTTGACAGGGACCGTAATCTCATCGGACGAGCGCTTAGAGCCGCTCTTGGTTGACGTCTTTCCCGAAGTCTTCCCGCGAGCCTTATCGTAGCGATCTCTGGGCATGGAGCGCATATGCTTTTGAGCAAAGGCATCCTGGGTGTCCGCCAAGAAAAATGCGCTGAGCGCCAAAATAAGAGCTGTTCTAGTCATAGGTCCTCTAGCCCGTAATCTTTGATTTTGTAGAGTAGTGCCCTGTGAGAGATTTCGAGGAGTTTAGCCGCGTTGGTACGATTGCCGCCTGTCTCTTCGAGGGCCCGTTGGATAAGCACGCGCTCGAGAGCAGCACTAAGCCTTTTGATCGAAAAATCATCTGATTTGAAGAGGGTTTGTACGGCATCTTGAGACTCGCGAATCCGTTCCGGAAGAAGCGACACATCGATTTGATCTCCGGTGGCCAAAACGACGCCTCGCTCAATGCAGTTCTGTAATTCTCGGACGTTCCCGGGCCAGCCATAATTCATCATCATCTTCATGGCCTCGGGACTTAGCCCTTTCACGTGTGTTCCAAGGCGTTGGTTCTGAACCTTGAGGAAGTGTTCCACCAGAAGTGGGACATCTTCCTTGCGTTCTCGAAGGCTCGGTACTTTGACCTGAATGACGTTGAGTCGGTAATAAAGGTCCTCCCTAAACCGTCCCGTTTCCACGTCAGATTTGAGGTCCCTAAGGCTCGCGGCGATGACTCGGACATTGATGTTCGTGGGTTGAGAATCGCCCACGCGCCGGACTTGACCCTCTTGGAGGACCCGCAGCAATTTAACCTGAAGATTCAATGGGAGCTCACCGATCTCGTCCAAAAAGATGGTGCCCTTGTGGGCCTGGATGAAGAGACCGTTCTTATCAGCATGAGCGTCTGTGAACGCTCCCTTGACGT
The DNA here is from genome assembly GCF_007993755.1 of Microvenator marinus. GTDB lineage: Bacteria > Myxococcota_A > Bradymonadia > Bradymonadales > Bradymonadaceae > Allomicrovenator > Allomicrovenator marinus. The sequence continues at coordinate 1,953,949 of NZ_CP042467.1, read as the reverse complement.
GACCAAAGAGCTCGGACTCTAGCAGGTTCTCTGGAATCGCACCGCAGTTCACCGGAATCCACGCCTTGTCGCTTCGGTTTGAAAGCATGTGTATGGCCCGCGCGACAAGCTCTTTGCCGCTTCCAGACTCACCCTGGATGAGCACAGTGGAATCGAAGGGGGCCACCTTGCGGACCACGTCGAACACCCGATCCATCGCGTCACTTTTCCCAACGATCCCCTCGAAAGACTCGTCGGGCTGAAGATTCTTGAGGATCGCGTTCTCGCGGCGAAGGTGAAGCCGCTCCTCAGCCTTTGCCAGCGTCAGGAGGATCTCGTCTTTCTGAAAAGGCTTGTCGATATAATCATAGGCGCCGGCCTTAATGGCTTTGATGGCGACCTCGCGATTACCAAACGCGCTCATCACGATCATGGTGGTTTTGATGCCTCTCGTGCGGAGCTCGGCCAAGAGTTCAAGTCCACCCATTTTTGGCATTCTAACGTCACAGATCACAAGGTCGTACGCGTTGGCGATCAACTCTTTGAGACCTTCCTGACCATCCTCCACAACACGAACTGCGTATCCCTCTTTTTTGAGAAGCATGGAGAGCATATGGCGAATGCTCTCTTCATCATCGATCACCAGGATCTTCAAACGTCCGTCATCCTTGCTCGCCGCCATTGAACGTACCTCTTCTTGGGTTCTGGTGGATGCTAGCACGGTTTGGTGGACGGGCTAAGACATATGGCTCTTTTCATAATTCTCTCAGGTGTGGTAGCGAGTCTGAGCGTGGCTATGGTGCCCGTTGAGATGTAGTTCTGAGGAGTACACAAATGGCGATTTCAGCAGACAAGATCTGGTTCGATGGGGAGCTAATCCCGTTTGCGGACGCCAAGGTTCATGTGTTGACGCATACGTTGCACTACGGGCTGGGCGCGTTCGAAGGTATTCGGTGTTATAAACGGGCAGATGGGCGCCCCGCGATTTTTAGACTCAAAGAGCATATCCGAAGGCTTTTTGATTCGTGCCACATCTGCTTGATGGAAATTCCATTCTCGCAGGAAGAAATCGAGCGCGCATGTATCGAAACCGTCAAAGCCAATGGGTTCGGCGATTGTTATTTGAGACCCGTGGTCTTCCTAGGTGACGGCGAAATGGGACTCGGAGCTCGTACTAACAAAGTCCGCGTCAGCGTGATCGCGTGGGAATGGGGCACGTATCTTGGCGAAGAAGGACTCCAAAATGGCATCCGTGCCAAGGTCTCAAGCTTCGCCAGGAATCACGTCAACACGATGATGGCTAAAGGCAAAATCAACGGTCATTACGTCAACTCTATTCTCGCCAAGCGTGAGGTCATGCTCCAGGGCTACCAGGAAGCGATTATGCTCGACACCGAGGGCTATGTCTCCGAGGCATCCGGCGAGAATATCTTCCTGATCCGTGACGGCGAGATTATCACCACACCGATCGGTGGCTCGATTTTGGGCGGCATCACCCGCGACACCATTGTGCAGCTTGCGAAAGACCGCGATCTGAACGTCAAAGAGATGCGTTTTACCCGCGACATGCTCTACGTCGCTGACGAAGTTTTTGTGGTCGGTACAGCCGCGGAAGTCACGCCAATACGCGAGATCGACAACCGAACCATTGGTGATGGCACTCCGGGGCCCTTGACCAAAGACCTCCAAAAAGCGTATTTCGACCACGTTCGTGGATCAGCGACCACTCATGCTGAGTGGCTCACTTTTGTAGATTGATTGATGACGGCACAGGCTTGTGCTTTCCATGAGGATTTTTATGAGCGACCTCTCAAAGATCGTTGAGATTCTTGGACCTCAGGCAGACCTGCTTGAATACGCCTCGAACACTATTCCGAAAGAGAATTTGCACATTCCTGGGCCAGATTCCGTGGACCGGCTTTACGCTCCAACCGACCGCAGCCCAAAAGTCCTTCGAAGCATTCAAACCCTTCTCGGCTCCGGCCGACTCGCCGATACGGGCTACCTTTCGATCCTTCCAGTAGACCAAGGGATTGAACACTCGGCAGGTGCCTCATTCGCACCAAACCCCATGTACTTTGACCCCGAAAATATCGTGAAGCTTGCCATCGAAGGCGGCTGCAATGCTGTTGCATCGACGTTTGGGGTGCTTGGGTCTGTGGCTCGAAAATATGCACATAAGATTCCATTTGTTGTGAAGATCAATCACAACGAGTTTTTATCTTATCCGAATAATTATGACCAAATTATGTTCGGCACCATCGACCAGGCTTGGGAGATGGGCGCGGTAGCAGTGGGAGCTACGATCTACTTCGGATCTGAAGAGTCGAATCGCCAGATTACAGAAGTGGCAAACGCCTTTGCTTACGCGCATGAACTCGGCATGGCCACCATTCTTTGGTGCTACACACGTAATCCGGGCTTCAAGACGGGTGGCGTGGATTATCATACGGCTGCAGACCTTTCGGCCCAAGCAAACCACCTTGGCGTGACCATTCACGCAGATATCATCAAGCAAAAACTTCCGACCAATAATGGTGGCTACAACGCCATTAAGAACCCGGACGGAAGCACGTTTGGAAAGACCCATAAGAAAGTCTACTCTGAGCTCAGCTCCGACCACCCGATCGACCTGACGCGCTACCAAGTGGCAAATTGCTATATGGGGCGCTTCGGTCTGATCTCCAGTGGCGGCGCCGCCGGAGACAACGATTTGCAAGATGCCGTAGCGACCGCCGTGATCAACAAGCGTGCTGGTGGTATGGGACTCATCCTCGGCAGAAAAGCTTTCCAACGGCCTTTTGCTGATGGTGTTGAACTTCTAAATGCCGTGCAAGATGTATATCTTTGTGATGGCGTCACCGTGGCCTAATTTTACAATCGCATGTCACCCAGACCCTCGGGTGACAGGACCACGGATGGTATTGTGACGCCCGGCTGGATGCCGGGCACTTTTTTTTGGAGGACCTATGAAACGAGCTTTGGTTTTGGTTGCTGGATTGGCACTCAGTGGATGTTTTCCCAACACCGATTATCTGGTGGATAAGGCCGTCAACAGAACGGTCGATCGCGCCGCTGATAGGGTCGGAGACCGCATCGGAGAAGCCGTTGCTGCGCGAATGTTGGCAAACAACCCGTCGCTTATGTACGCATATTCGATGAGCGTTTTCTCCATGATGTTCCATCATGGCGGCTACTACTATCAAGGCTTTGATACCTACAAAGAGGGTGATTACACACGCTGGAGAGTGGATGGCACAGCCGAGGGAAGTCTTTATGAAAGAAGCCTTATCCGTGCCAACCAAGACGGCAGCGAGTGGTGGCGCGTAGAGACTCGAACCAAGACCGAAGAAGGCGAAGACGTGGTCATCATGGAAGCCATGCTGAGCAGCGCTGACGAAGCAGGCAATCGCAAGGTCCTGAGAATGCGCGCCATGCTCCCCGGTGAGAAGGAGCCCCGCGAGATTCCGGTTGAGGAAAAAGACGCGCAGAACTGGCAAATCAACACCGGCCGTAAACTCACCGAGGAAAGCCTCGAGGGCATGACCAAGGGCCAAGAGAAGATCACTACTGAGGCCGGCGAGTTTCAGGCTACCCTCCTTGAAACCAAGAGCGGCAACACCACCGTAAGATGGTGGAATACCGAAAGTGTTCCGGGGGGCCTTGTCCGATACAACGCTACGCAGGATAATGGCGAGACAACGTACCAATGGGAGCTCATCGCGTTCGGAAACGACGCGACCACCTCGGTCCTGAACTCGTTCTGAGCTCCTCGATTCAAAGGTGAGACTTATGGCGGACCTGCCGATTTCGCTCGAAGATGTTCAAGCTGCTCGTGAGCGTATCAAAGAGCATATCTTTTACTCGCCAGCCGCCCACAGTGCCCTCCTGAGTGAGAAATTTGGCTGCGAAGTCTACCTCAAGCTCGACAACATGCAGTCCACGGGCTCCTTCAAGGAGCGCGGCGCTGCAAACAAACTCTCCCTTCTCACCGAAGAAGAAAAGAGCAAGGGGGTCATTGCCGCGTCTGCCGGAAACCACGCGCAGGCCGTGGCCCTTCACGGGGCGCGCCTCGGGATCAGCACGAAGATTGTGATGCCCGAGGGCACTCCGCTCGTTAAGGTCAACCGCACACGTAGTTTCGGGGCCGAAGTCGTGCTCTTCGGCCCAAATTTTGACGCGGCGTACGCCCACGCAAAAGAGCTTCAGGCAGAAGAAGGGCGAGTCTTTGTTCACCCCTTTGATGATCCTGCGGTGATGGCAGGGCAGGGCACGGTCGCACTCGAGATTCTCGAGCAAATTCCCGATGTGGACCTCATCGTTTCGGCCATTGGTGGTGGCGGGCTCATCTCCGGGATTCTCGCCGCAGTGCGAGGTATCAAGCCTGAGGTCAAAGTCGTGGGGGTCGAGCCCGAAGTGCTGCCTTCAATGGCCACTTCGCTTAAACACGGGCAGGTCATTCAAGTGCCGGAAGGCCAAACGCTCGCCGACGGCATCGCGGTTAGGAAGGTGGGTGAGCTCACTTTTAGGCAAACTTCGGCGCTCGTCGACGATATCGTGTCGGTATCGGAAGAAGAGTTCGCAAGCGCGATTCTCTTGCTCCTCGAGCAAGAAAAGACGCTCGCCGAAGGCGCAGGAGCCGCGCCATTGGCTGCCTTGATGGCAGGGAAACTCGATGCAAAAGGCAAGACCGTCTGTCTCTGCGTCTGCGGCGGAAATATAGACGTGAATCTCATCGCTCGAATCATCGACCGAGGTTTGGTCGCCACCGGTCGTCTCTGCCGCCTCATCGTCCGGATCACTGACAGTCCAGGTGCGCTGGCACAGATTCTCACAGTCGTTGGGCATATGAAGGCCAATGTCCTAGAGATCTTTCATAACCGCACGTTCACTTCAGGTGAGCAGTTTGGAACCACCCACGTGGAGCTCAAGCTCGAGACCCGAGGCGCAGACCATATCGTTCGGATTCAAGAGGCCCTCGAAAAAAGCGGCGCAACGATCATCGAACACCTCTAGGAAACTTCCTAAACTGTGGCGTTTTGGTGGGAAATAGAGTACAAACGCCGGGCAATTGAAATGAAGGATGTTCCGAATGAAGAAATTTGTTGCTCTGAGTGCCTTATCTTGTCTTGGTGTGTTTGGATGTGCCGAAGAATCCGCACCGTCCGCGCCCGAAGGTCTAGTTGAAATTCCCGGTGGATTTGGCAAAGGCGACAACTATGTGGCCACCAACGCCAAAGAGTTCATCATCAAGGGCCGTGTCACTACCTCGCTTCCACAAGGCTATGCGGATCTGACCTCAGAGGAGCAAGAGGCGCAACTCTCTGAACTGCTCGGTGCACGTACCGGTGATGTGACGCGAAGCGCACAACGAAAGATCGAAGAGATCATCCGCAACTCGAATCAGAACATCACCGAAGAGGACAAGAAATTCTTCATCTACGTCAAACCTGCGTATCAGGGTGGAGAAGTCGGCGAGAACACCATCGAAGGTGAGACGGTCTCCTGGGATCTCCACCTCGAGTTTGTGGGTTCGCTCGACCTGCTCGCCGCAATCAATGAGGCGGAGGGCGGACTTGCACTCAAGCTCGAAGTGTCCCAACTCGGAGAAGCGTATAAGGATGTTGAAGTCGTGATCGAGGAGAGCCCCTCAACCGACTCCTTCCCCTCGTACAGCGAACTTTTCAAAGACGGTGTCTACGATATCGCCATCCACTTTGGTGGCGACTACAACGAAGGCCGATACGACCTCGAGACCGCGAAGTGGACCGTAGAGTTCCTCCTCGAGAACAACTGGCAACACGAGACCGTCACAAGCTTTGAAGACCTCAAGCACGACTCGGGTCCATTCGTCTTCCCTCTAACGGTGGAAGGCCGCGAAGTTGAGGGACGTGTCTACGTCTACCACGCGCAAATGGACAACGATGCTGAGGCTGAACAATCACTGCTTCGCGACCTTGTGGAAGAAAGCTTCAAGAGTCGTGATATCGTGATCTACAGCGGACATGCGGGATCCAACGCTGGATTCATCCTCGACTATCATCCTCGATACGAGTTCGATGACGACGAGTTCAAGGATGTTGAGATGCGCCAAGACTATCAGGTCTACGTGTTTGACGGCTGCAATAGCTATCGAACCTATGTGGACAAGCTGATGGAAAATCCGGCGAGAACTTTTGATAATACCGATGCAGTCACCACGGTGAACACCACGCCGTTCTCTGCAGGCTACGAAGTTATCAACCGATTTGTACACTGGTTTACCTTTACCGATGCGACCGGCCGGCACTTCCCAATCTCGTGGAACACCATGCTTCAGGGCATCAATGATGAGTTCCCAGATGTGCACTATGGTGTTCACGGCGTGGATAACGGTCCGAAGCTCAATCCTCACACGGATGCAGGCCCACAATGCCTTCCATGCCAATCCAATGAAGACTGCGGCGCTGGCGGGAACTACTGCATGAACTACGCGGGCGGCGGGGCATGTAGCGTCGGTTGTACCACTTCAGAGGCTTGCGGTTCTGGCTTCGAGTGTATCCAGGTCTTCGACGACCCGGATCTCTTTTACATCCCTAAGCAATGTGTCGCGACGGGATCTACCTGCGGTTGATCAATGCATGAGCTGACGTTTTGCCACTCTAGGCGATCAATCTCGCCTCGAGAATAGACGCAGACTGAAAAGGGCGAAAAGGAAGACGAGCATACCTGCGCTCTTCGGCTCATCCTTCACGCTCATCTCGCCGTCACAGAAAAACGGCTCCAGCTCACCAGAGCCTTCTTCGTCTTCAGGGTCTGGGGCACCCGGGTTTCCAGGGTTTTCGGGATTGGTTGGAGTGCTTGAGTTATTGGTGGGTTGAGTCGTGCCGTTGTTCGAATTGCCGCCGGTCTCGTTATTCGTGTTCGTATTGTTGGTTCCTGGCTGGTTGTTGGGGTTTGGATTGTTGGGCGGCGCCTCAAGACAATTGACCGTATTGAAGGTACAGTCCACATTGCACCCCAGTCCTCCGTCGGGAAGGCCGAGGTCTACACACGTAGTCTCGTTGAGATTTGCGCCATCACACATCTCTTCGCCTTCAATCGTGCCATTTCCGCAGGGAGTCGAGTTCGAGTCTCCCGGTCGACTTGGATTGAAGTTCGGATTCGGATCGTCGATCTCCCACGTGCAGGCGGGGTCACCCAATTCATCACCGTTCGTGTAGCCATCACCGTCGGAGTCGATGTTACAAACGGCCACCCAAACGGTGTCTTGTGTGCTCTCACCACCTACGCCCGAAAGCCCCATTTCTTCTACATCCTGACCGAAAGCATTCCTGCCCCCACCGGTGTTGTTCACATGGCAGGTTGCGCAATCGAACCTTTCTCCGTTCGGTAATTGCACGCTCCGAAATGAACGTCCTTCGGCATCGGCCGTAATCAAAAACTGGCCGAAACCACAGAAGAGTGCGATAAATATCCAAGATTTCATGTCGCGCCCGTTGCCCGTTGAAGCTAAAGTGTACATCTGGTGCTACGAGTAGTCCAATGTAGGATGAAGTCCTTTTTCCGCTCCTTGCTCAAACCATGCTTCTGAAAGAACAACAAGTAGGGCAACTTGCACTCGCGAGGGGATTGATCTCGCTTGGTGACCTGATGTTTTGCGTGGCGCAGAGTGCTGCTGCAGGACTTCCGCTCCAAGAAGTACTGATTGCAAAAAAGAAGTTGAGCTCAGAGGTCCTTGCGACGCTCGAACACGACCTCGATGCCGGCATTAGCGTTGAGGAAGAGCTACAGTTCGGAAATACGATCGTGGTAGATCAAGTTGAGGCCGCAAGGCACGACCCTACCGTGGTACCTACACGAGAAGTCATCCTTGCAGACGATATCACGCTGCTTTTGGACGGCGAGGCCCGCTACGACTTCAAAGAAGAGCTTGGGCGCGGTGGCATGGGCCTGGTGGTTCGCGCGCACGATAAGGTCCTGCGTCGAGACGTTGCGCTAAAGTCCCTGCTGGACAAGGCCAACTCAGACAAATTCAAGAATCGCCTCCTCTTGGAAGCTCAGGTCACCGGGATTCTGGAGCATCCGAACGTGACCCCGGTCTACGATCTCCGTGCTGACGACGAAGGCCGCCCCTTTTACACGATGCGAGTTGTCCGGGAGCGGGATCTCGGCACCATCATCAAAGGGATGAAGGCCAAAGAAGAGTCTTTGAGCCTCTCTTTCCTCGTCCAGGTTCTGCGCCAGGTCTCACTCACCATCGAATACGCCCACCGACAAGGCGTGGTCCATCGCGACCTAAAACCCGATAATATCCTCGTGGGTGCTTACGGTGAGGTCTATGTCATCGACTGGGGCATCGCCAAATTGATGCACGCTGGACACGGCTTTGAGGATACCGAACAAATCGTGGTCGGTTCGCTGATTGGAACGCCCAAGTATATGGCGCCCGAACAAGCGCGCGGCGAGAATGATAAGGTTGATGAGCGTACAGATGTGTATTCGCTTGGCGCGATTCTTTACGAGATCCTGACGCTGGAAGCTCTTTTCACCGCAGACCATATGCTCGGCCTGCTCTTCATGATCGTGCATGATACGCCCGAGCCACCACGCATGAAGGCTCCTGAACGTGGCATCCCTGAAGCGCTCGAGGAGATCTGCCTAAAGGCCCTCGCGAAGGATCCCGCCAATCGCTACCAGTCAGCACAGGAGCTCGCTGACGAACTCGAGCTTTTCCTCGAAGGTGTAAAAGACCGCGAAAAAAGACGCGAGGCCGCGCTTGAGACGCTATCCTTGGCCGAGCAAACCCGAGCGGTCTACGACGATGTGCGCGTGCAACATCGCCAGATTTTGACCGAACTTGAGACCAAACGAAAAACCGTTCCTTCGTGGTCGACTGGCCATGACAAACAAGAGCTTTGGAACCTCGAGCAGCAAGCAGATGACCTCGCCATCGAGATGGAAAGGCGGTTTGCCGATACCGTTCGGATTTACTCTGACGTGCTCGCCTTCTTACCCGAGATGCCCGAGGCGCGACTGGGACTTGCGAATCTCTACTGGCAGCGCTTTGAGGCTGCTGAGAGCGCCGGGAAATACGCCGAGGCTGCCTATCTGGAAGGCTTGGTCCGGCAGTTCAACGACGGTGAACTCGACCCTTTACTCGAAGGTAGCGGAACGCTCACTTTTGATACGTCCGCGGGCGAAGCCACTGTGGAGTTGTATCGATACCACAAAGAAAATCGGCGCCTCGTTGAGTGGCTGCATGCCACCCTCCATGCCCCGTTTGAGCGCGCGGTGCTCGAGCACGGAAGTTACGTCGCACTCGTAAAAAAGGCGGGCTTTCGTTCAGTCAGAGTTCCAATCGCAATGGGCCGAGTCGACAGGATCAAAGTGGATGTGCGCCTCTTTGCGGAAGACCATTTCCCTCAAGATTTTGTTCAAATCCCCGCCGGCTATTTTTCTCGCGGCAACGACGAGATCATGGTCGAAGAATTTGCGATCATGAAAACGCCAGTGACCGTGGGGCAATACCTTGAGTTCCTCAACGATATCGAGCCAGAGGCGGCCGAGAAGCACACGCCCAGAATTGAAGAAGGCGAGAGCTACTTCCCGCGCGACGAACACGGACGCTACCATTTGCCTGCGCAAGACGCTGAGGGTGATGCGTGGGATCCGCGATGGCCAATTCTGATCGTGAACTACTTCGACGCACTCGCCTTTGCCAAATGGCGCGGCCAAATGGATGGTTTTGAGTATCGACTTCCTACCGCTATGGAGTGGGAAAAGGCTGCGCGCGGCGTCGATGGCAGAATCTATCCCTGGGGCGACCATTTTGACGCCACCTTCTGCAATATGAAGGACTCAAGCAACCAGCGGCCAGTACCAAAGCCGGTTGGCACAACGACAACGGATGTGTCGCCCTACGGCGTCTTGGATTTGGCAGGCAATATCGTCGAGTGGACCTCTACACCGGAGTCCTCAGGCAGTGACCGCATGACGCTCAAAGGGGCTGCATACAACTCTGCCTCTATCATCTGCCGACTTGATGTGGATCTGGCCAGCCTTCCACAATATCGGTATGCGCATTACGGCTTTAGACTAGCGCTCACCCTTTAAAATCACTCGGCTTTTTGAATCGCATGCAGAAGTGAACTAGACTTCTCGAATTGTTGGTTTTGATTGATGGAGTTCCTCGTGCAAAAAACGATTTTGCTGCTTTCTCTGGTCGTCTCTCTTGGGTGTGGTGATTCCGAATCACCAGCGGTAAACGGCGAAAATCCCGGGGATATGTCCAACAGTGATGTTGGAGGTAACAACTCCAACAACGGGAACAATGAAAACGATATGACCAACGGCTCGTCGCCATTCTTTTGCTCGGATTGCCGAGTGGAAGGAGACGGGCTTGGGCTCGGAACTGTACTTGGAGACCGTCCGGTTGGGACCATCTCGTGTTCCGTCGGTGCGAGTCTTGGGCAAGATGGTGCGACACGTGTTGCGCCGGGCTCGCCACTTCCTGCGCCAATAGACGGGGTGATTTTTGCGGAGTTGATGCCCGGCGAACACGATGCGTTGAACTTTGATTTCGCAGATGCCCGCACTGTGGTCATCGCGAGTGCCTGTTGGAGAGGGGCATCGGTTAATATCGACTCAATGCTCGAACTAAAGGACAAGACTCGGGTGGTCTTCGCGGGCATCGAGTTCAACGGCGGTGGTATCCTTGCTGAAAATGTGGACGTCCTCAGCCTAGTCAACACCGTCCATCGTGGCGCAAACGTTGGAGTGGAGTGGAGATCGCAGGGCAATCTACTCCTTGTCCATACCTTCTTTGAGAATATGGGAACCGCCTTAGACGTAGAAGGCGGGCATGTTTACGTCACGTCGTCTGTATTCTCGAGCGTCAACACAGGAATCAAGGCGCGACCGACTCAGGGTGACGAAGCCCTCACGGGCTCGGTATCTCTAAGTGACGTGGTCCTTAGCGGGACTGAAGTCGAGGGATCAGCCGTAGATGTTGAGCGAAACGCTCTTTGGTTGCGAAACGTACGCGCCTCCGGATTTGTGAACGGCACGGGCATCCACGCCTCGCAGAGCTTGGCCACTTTGGACGGGATCGAAGTTGTGGGCTCAAACGTCGGCGTCAACCTTCAGACAACTCGCGCGATCCTTTCCAATTCAGATATCCGGCGAAACCAGAACCGCGGACTCTACGTATCGAGCACCGACGCACCCGCACTAGCAGCGGCCCTGCAAGACTTGAGCTCATCGCTCTATTCGCCCGCTGGCTTGATTCCCGGCTGGCAGGATTGGCAGGACCACCTCTTGGCTGAGATTGAACTCTTCCCAGGTCATATTTTCCTGCCCGGAGACATGTATTTGCCGGGTGATATGTACCTACCCGGCGATATGTACCTGAGAGAGCGCTCCTTCCTGCCCGGCGATATGTACTTGCCTGGCGATATGTATTTGCCCACGGATACTCGCCTGGGCCTGGATCCGTCCTCTGCAGAATTCTTTGCCGGGGCCCAAGTTTCGAACACCAACTTCACTCAAAACGGCGTAGCGGGCATCGATGTTCGTGCCGCTGGTCTTTCGTTGAGTGGGTCGGAGATCACCGACACTCAGCGCATCGGAGCGGCTGATGGCCACGGCATTTTTGCCAACTCGGCCACCTACCTTCAACTCGCGGATGTCAACATTGCCGAGAATCCAGGCATTGGCCTACTCGCCCACTCCTCCAAGCCAATGAAGGCAACCATCGACGAGGCCTTGATGTTCCAAAATACAGATGGTGGTCTTTGGTTGATGAATGAGGGCGGAGCGAGCGATCAAACCGACGTTTTCGTTGACCAAACCAGCGTGATTCGGAGTCAGAACGCGGCATTCTTGTTCTACAACACGAACCCACAAGTCTCGGAGTCTCAGGCGATGCTCACTGGAAAGGGCCAGCTTACAGGGGCTGAGCTTGGCGATGGGCTAGTTTTCTGGGGCGTTTCAAATGCCTTGATGTCTGATATCGCGATCGTTGGAAACGAGAGCTTTGGGGCTAGACTCCTCAGCGTGAGTGGAATCACCATCGACTCGTGCGCCTGGAGTCAGAATGGAGATGGCACGCAGGCTGATAAGCTCGCGGTTTCGTCTGATACACCACAAAATGCAATCGCCGGCTCTGATGGTGTGGTTGCTGGACTTGGTGATAGTGGCTTCACTCCAATTGACCCGCCTCGTCAGCTCGATAACCTGCCTTCAGCTCCTGCAGACCTATAGGAAGATAAAATGACCAAGTTTTTGATATTGCTATTGGCTGGATTTCTTAGTGCGTGTGCGGGCGATTCCGATGGCGCTGATTTTCGTGCTGAGGACGAGGGCCAGCCCGATTTGGGAGTTGATGAAGGACCTGATGCGCCAGCGTCTCCAGAACCGGAGCCTGAGCTTGATTTCGGCGTAGGTGAGGACGTTGGTGGGAACAACGACAACTTCGGGCTCAATGGTGGCCGCGTTGACGTAGGAGAATCGCTCAATGGAAGAAACGCTGGCGTACTCTCGTGCCCAAGCCGCTCTCTTGCAGGTGCAGTACCCATTCAATTGCAGCGGGTTGAGCCAGGAAACACTGATATCGACCTCCAGGCAAGTGCTGACGGCGATCTCTTCATTGAGTTTGCGCCCGGCGAACACCAGATTTCATCTATTAACACTGAGGGCGTCAAGCGCCTTGTGCTCGCCTCTTCGTGTTGGCGCGATGTGTCGTTGGAGTTCACCTCAGCACTCGAACTTGATGGCCTAGAATCGGTGGTGATCGCGAACCTAGAGATTCGTGGAGCCGCCATTCAAGCCACGGACGTCGACTATTTTGCGACCGTGAATTCGGTCTTCAGAGGTGGAGATTCTGCAATTACCTGGAACTCCGAAGGTGTGCTTGCGGTCTTTCATAGCGCGTTCGAGGACTACGCCAGCGCCCTCGACTTGACGGGTGGCGAGGTTCGCATCGCCGCTAGTGTGTTTTCGGAAAACCAGATTGGTATCCAGGTCAACGAGGCCGAATCCGAGAGCTACGCGCCGTTTGGAAGCGCACTCTCCATGGTGGATGTCGTAGTTCGCGGCGCCGCGGATTCGCGATTCGGTGTGCGCGCGAATTCAGCCATGATCGTCGCAGACAACGTTCTGGTCGCGGGAATCGGAGCCGCAGCCGATGGTGTGGGTGTCCAGAATCAAAACGGCCTTTTGGGTGCAAGCTCACTTGAGGTCAGAGACTCCGGTCGAGGTCTCCATTTGGTAGGAAGCCGGACGCGAATTTCAGAGAGCGTCATCGCCAACAACACCGACCGAGGAATTTTGTTTGAAGGTGTGGCTTCGAATCGACTCGCCGCAGCATTGGATACCCCTGGGTCCCCAGCTTTTGAGCCCGGTGAGCTCTTGCCGGGTATTCGAGTTTTCCAAAATCTCCTCGATTCAGCCGAGACATTCCCGGGCCATATTTTCCTGCCCGGCGATATGTATTTGCCCGGCGATATGTACTTCCGAGAACGCGCATTCTTGCCCGGTGATATGTACTTGCCCGGCGATATGTACTTGCCCGGCGATATGTATATTGGCGCCGGTACGCTTCAGGGCGAGGCTAGATTCATGACCATGAATCTCGTGAACACGAACGTCGAATCGAACGGTGTGGCTGGCGTGCAATCCGTTGCTGGTGGGCTCTGGGTAAGCGGAGGCGCCATCACCGACACGAGCACTAATGCAGAAGGCTTTGGTGGCCACGGAGTGTTCGTCGAGTCTCCAAACTTCACGCTCGTTCAAGAGGCCAGTATCACCGAGAATCAAGGCGTAGCCTTACTCTCTCATGCGCAAACACCCGCGAAGATGAAAGTTCAGGGTGGACTCTATTTCGAAAATCTCGGCGGCGGAATCTGGAGCTATGCAGCTGAGCTGGACGCAGGAGAGAATATTGAACTCGTGATCGAAGATGCGGCCATCGTGAGAAGTGGCGGCAACGGAGTGTTCGCCTATAACGTCAACGCACAAGTCCTAAACTCCCAGGTGATGCTCACTCAAGTCGATGGCGTGGCCGGCGCAGGAGATGGCCTCTACTTCTACGGAGGAAGAGTCAGCGTAATTGAGTCCCTCGCGATCGTAGGAAACCAACGTTTGGGAGCCTTCTTTGACAACGTGAGTACCGGTCGAATCGTTGATTGCTCGTGGAGTCAGAACCAGCTCGGTGAGGTCGGTCGTGCAGGAGTGGTAGCCATCGATGGGCCCGTCAACAATCCAATCGCGGTAGTTGAAGTTGTTTCCGAAGGCGAGATGGGCGCACCGGGGCAGATTCCAGGAGGAACCCCTTGAGGAAGGATAGTGGCTACCATGAGTTGGGGCCCCAAGAGGCGCTCGAACAAGAACGTGTTCTCTCTGCCATCACTCGACTTGCGCTTAAGTTTCGGTGCCCCGAAGAACTCTACGGGGCAATCTTGGACCTCTTGCAGGCAACCTTCCCAACAGACGCCATTGCTCTCGGGCTCGTTGACTCAGGAAAGCTACGCCCGGTGGCCTGGCGGGGCCTGATGCTCGATACGCGAATGGCGGTCGACTTGGGGATGAACGAAGCTCTCAAGCCCATTTTGGAAGCATCTCAGGTAACGTCCCTTTCGTTCTCTTGGGATAGCGAGTTGCCGGGCCAGGCTCAGATCGTCATTCCTCTTCAAACCGAGGAGAGGGTGCTCGGTACGCTTCATGTCTATCCGTTGGCAGACGCGGACACCAAGACCTTTCTGATGGACGATGGTTTTCTCGCTCGCATTGGAAAGAACCTCGGAGAGGTCATCGGGCACGTCTTTGTTCTGAACGAGTTTCGAGAAGAACAGACCCGGCTTCAAACGTTGATTCAGCGAATTCCTGATGGCGTCTTGCTCTTCTCGGCAAGAGGCGAGGTCATCGTTGCAAATGAAGCGCTCAGAGACATTCTGGAGATACCTGCCAAGAACCTCAATACCGAACCATTTGCGTTTCGTATGTTCTCTCACACGGGCCAAAGGCTTCCGCGATCTGAGTGGCCGTTTTTCAGAGCTGTTAGACGCGGGGTTTCGGTCTACGCAGAGCGGCTAAGGTTGGATTTTGAGGGCAGGTTTAAATATGTTGAGATCAGTGTCTTCCCTATTCCAGGGGTCGAAGGGTTCACCTCGTTTTTGGCCACCGTGAAGGACCAGACCGAAAGGGCTAAGGCCGAAAACGTAAAGGACGAGTTTCTTTCGATTGCGACCCACGAGCTCAGGGGGCCTTTGACACCGCTGCGAGGCTTTATCCAAATGCTTCGGCAGCAGGCCGAAAACGGGGAGAAGGCTAACCTGAAATTGCTCACCAAATCGGAAGAGCAGGTGCGCCGCCTCGGCAGGCTTGTGGATACGATCCTTGATCTTTCAAGGCTTGAGCGGGGACAGATCGACATTCGTGAACGGCCCACAGACGTGGTCGCATTGCTACGAACTCTGCTCGATTTTTGGAGGATCCGAGCCGAAGAGAGGCCCGTGCTACTTAAGTATGAAGCACCTTCGATCATCGCCAATATTGATGCGGGAAGGCTGGATCAGGTCATGACAAACCTGGTCGAAAACTCCATCAAATACGGTGAGGGCCAGATTGATGTCGCCATTGAGACCGACACTAAAGTGCTGGTCTTGACGGTACGCGACCAGGGGCCGGGTATCGCGAGGGAAGAGCGCGAAAAGGTCTTCGAGCGCATGTATCGCTCCGAAAAAGGTTTACAGAACTCCAATTCTCTCGGTCTGGGTCTCTACATTTCCAAACAAATTGTAGAAGGCCATGGGGGCACAATTCGCGTACTTGACGAGAAAACGTCATGTTTTGAGGTGCGTCTTCCTATGGTTTCCCATTAGTATCCTCCCAGAACTAATGACACGAGGGACGATATGAGTATTGCTGAGGGTTGGAACGCTCTGCGAAACAGACAAATTGGTCAGGCGGAGGAGCATTTTCGAGCGAATCTCGAAACCTCACCCGTCGTTGCTCTGGCAGGCCTGATTCGAATTCGCCTCATGACTCAGCGTGCTGATGAAGCGGTACTCTTTGCGCAGAACCTTTTGGAGTTGGATCGTTCGGCCATGAGTCTTGGACTCCTCGGAGAGTCTATTGGCACCATGGGGCGTCGCGGAGAGGCCGAGGGCCTTGTAAATCAAGGGCTCGAGAGTGAGCCCAACAACGGCTGGCTCCTTGCGCTACGCGGAGAACAAAAGATTCGAAGAGCCAAGTGGGAAGATGGGGCCGAGGATATCGTAAAGGCCCTCTCCAACGATGCCACTCGGCCACATGCGTTCACCCACGTCGTGAGCGTGTTCTTCGACCTATGTCGGGCGGTCGCAGCCAAGAAAGTGGAGCCCGAACGAGCCCTTTGGCTTGTCAATCATATCGAGCAATCGTGTCCTCCTTATCCAGAATTGCGATTCTTGCCGATTGTCAGGCGTGCTTTGGCCTCTAAGCAGGGCATACCGGCCAATGAGCGTCCTCTTCCCGTCTTTCCGATGGAAGGAGCTCCCCCAACCAGGCGTGAAGCCGCAGTAGTCACTAGTCAGCCGGCATCGATGCCTGACATGCCAAACAGTGCGGCTTCGAACTCGGTCAGACGTAGTGCCATGCAGACCCACGCGTCTAGCGGCGCACAGCCCCCTCCAATCTTTGGCCGGATGAGTGGGACTAAGGTGCCACCGCTGGCTCGTTTGATGGCCGAAGACCGTAGCGAAAATGAGAAATTGCAAGGTGGTGTGACCCAGCTTGGATTACCCTTGTGGCCTTCCGAATCAACAAAGATCGACACCATCCCAAACCTACGTCCGATGCCGCTAAACAACGATATGAGGCGAATCCGGAACAATCGTGTGGCCGTTACGACGGGCTCTGTTGAGAGCGAAATCTTGGTTAGCCGAGGCGTTGAGATTTTGGCCGAGGTCGCTACGTTTGGAGTCGCCCGATCCCTCTCGTTTGATATGATGGGGATCTCCCAGATCGAAGCGCAATGCCTCGCCGGCGTGCTCCAAGAGCTTCCACCTATCCCCGAAGAATACAATCTCCGTGGCGCTAGTATCTCTACAGATGTGCTGGCGCTTGGTGCATTTTTGGGTGTGGTGTGTGCAAAGCGTATTGGTGCGATCTGGCGACTCGACCACGAGACCGAGCAGAGCTTTGTTGAGGCCGAAGACAAGAAGTTCTTGCCGTTTGCTTTGGCGAGGGAGTGGGTCGAAGCTAAAGATAAGTCGTCTGTTGATCTCTATTCGACGATGTTTGACTTTTTGAGTCAGCATCGAGGCTTCGCCATCAACAAACAGGCGGATTACACGGCTGGACTCAAGGATCTCGCGCTGCGCAATAGGCTCTCAGAGCTTTGGATGATGCACTTTCCGCCCGCCGCTGCTTTTCCACTCGTGGAGATCATTGATTCTATTGACGTCAGGGCTTCCGATGAGCGGCAAATCATCTTCACGATTCCAAGGCGCCACTCGATCGACTTTGGCCAGGAATCCAACACGATTGCCTACGTCCGCTCCACAGGCGACTTTTTGTTGCTTGGGTACAGGCCACATTTTGCGCGCTTCTTGGGGAACACGGGCCTCTCTATCAAGTCGAGTGCCCCAAATTTGCTGCGTCTAATCGAAGGATTCCACTTCCAAACTCGCCTTGGTAATCAAGAACCAGATATAAGGGTCGGGCCTGACTCAGCAACGCTCACACTGCGCGTCCCCGGCTTCCAAGAACCCTTCGTTTTGACGGAGAAGTTTAGTGGTGTCTTACGCTGGCAATTTGTCAGAGGGGATGCGCCTAGTGCCGCCAAATTCGTCAGACCTATCTGATTAGGTCAGACGATGAAGCTTCAGGCCGAAGTCTTTTGAAGGATATTTGAACTCCAAAATATCATCAAAGATCAGGCCGCCAAGGTCGTAGTATCCGGGCGCCACTTCACCTAGATCCACATCTTTGAGGCGCGTCACAAGCCGTTGGGTCAAGCTTTCCGAGTCGGGCAACTCTTCCAAAATTTCGTTCGCTTTTTCTTCGAAAAACTCGCGATAAATCTCGGTCAGGATTTCCGACATCGTCAGCGTGTCCGCCATCGATCGATTGTAGACGATAGGCATCAAGGTGGTTCCGTTGATGCCAAACTTCTCTTGCGTCCAATCGAAGAAACTATCCAGATACGCTTCTAGCCCTGTATCTCCCACCGCTCGGAGCACGAAATAACAGGTCCGGATATGGTTGATGATATAGTTCTTCAACGCATTCTTCGTGACGTGCTTCTCAACCTGCTTGCTAAGGCTTAGGTCAGACTTTTCAACCAAGTACCAGCGATTGGGCGGAATCACGCTCAGAAACGCTTTTGCGGCTTCTGGACGACTGCTCGAGCTCAAGGCCTTCGTCCACTCGTCGATTGCCGCATCTTTGCGGTAGGCGAGATGGAACTTCACGAGACACTTCTGGTCGGCCAGGTGTAAGGCTTCGTTCAGTGCGTTGCGGTCGGAATTCGCCCGGCTCAAACACTCACGGAACTTTCGCTGATCTTCCTCGGGCACCTTGTTTCGGCGCTTGATCCCGAGGCGCAAGATCATGTCTTCGTAGAAGAGGTTGCGATCGTTGGTGATCCTCGTGTTCTCATCCGTATGGAAGAGCTGGAGGAGGAGTCGTGCTTGAGAAAAATGCCCGTCAGCAAACTTCTTCTCAACCAAGGTCAAGAGCTTGCGAGCTTTCTCCTCAAAATCCGTAGATGCGATGAAATAGCCGAGGAGGAGATCGCGGGCGAGCGCTGTCTCACTTATGGTGAGCTGCAGCTCGGAAGGAAGGCGGTCGTTTTCCAACAAGAGTCCGAGGTAGACTCTTCCGGCTTGCAACACATCTTCGGCGTCCACGCGAGGAAGTAGTCCAGACTCTACAGCGTTGCGGTCCATTTCGACCGTATTGTCTCGCTCAGGATCTTCAGCCAGTTGCTCTTTCAACTCGGCGATATCGATTTCTTCGGTGATTCGACTCCACGCCTGATCCGACTGTTCGTCTACTTCCTCTGGGTCGAGAGACGGACCGTCCAAGGTGTCCACTTCCTCAATGCCTTCCGCCTCGATTTCCTCGTCCGAAACTTCCGCCTCTTCGTCTTCCGACGGTGGTGGAGGAGGGCGCTTCGTTGGTGTCTTCTTGTCAACAAGGGGTGACCGAACATCCTGATTCCAGGTGTTTGGCATGGACCCCTTGAGGATGTTCACCACTAAGAGCAGGGTCGGATCGTGGTCCGGACACTCCTCGAGACTCGTCGCGATTGTTGGACGTACCTGTTCGAGAATGTGCTCGAAATAACTTCCTTCGAAGTGCTGGTCGATCACGTCTTCATCGCCTTTGAGAAACTTGAGAAAGCGCTTAAACATGCATTAAGGGGAATCAGGAAAACGCGAGTATATATGCCGAAGCTCCAACTAGGAAGCCTATTATTGGGGGCTGAGTTGATGACCTTCTCCGGTGATTTCTCGGACGTATACATCGTAGTTAAATCGTGGCGAATGTTCCGGAACATGACATTCCATGCAGGTTTCTACACCCGAGCCCTTCTTGATGTACTGAGGGCCGTTTTCTCCAACCGGCTGAAAACGGTGGAAAGAACCCGGTCCATGGCAGTTTTCGCAGCCCACGTTCTCGAGTTCTTTTGTGATTTCCATTTTCATGCTCGGGTCTTTTCCTGTGATTGTAGCGGAGTATTCGAGCTTGCCAAGAACTGAGCCTCCTGGCTTCTCGTAGCCTACAACATGGCAGCCCACACATGAATGGTCGAAGTCTTTGTCGCGGTCCTCAAGCGTCTTGATAGCCTTGGCATGCGCGGTCTTCTGCCAAAAAGTCATCGCATCTGCATGGCACGTGGCGCATTGAGCGCTTCCGATATACTCGGGCTCGCCTTCAGGAACCGGGACGATTTCACGATCTACCGAAAGGTTAAGTTCCTTGAGGCTTCGATTGTAGGCTTTGCGTACTTTTTCCATCTCGCTGTCGATTCGATAACCCGGAAGCATCCCCACCGATTGCCAGAGGAAAGATGGTGAGCCTTCTGGGACATCGATCTTCGCGTTTCGGATCTCGGTCTTTCGTTTCTCCAAATCATTCAGACGATTGCGTAAATTGGCGAGCATCGGAGATTCCTCGCCTGGCGTTGCGGGTGGTAGTCGCTCGATACTCTTCTCCACATGGGCAATTTGGGTGTCGATCGCCTCAAGTTCAGATTTTGAGCCCGAACGCGCATTCGTAAAGCGCCCTTCACCTTTGGGATAGAGCTTCAAGATGCCGACGTAGCGCCCTTGGTCATAGGGCTCGAGCGTGAATGCGTCGCCAACCTGATCCGCCGAATCAGTCTGCCTTGGGTCGTGTCCAACAAGTCCGAAATCGAATTCGGGATATGTCTTGAGCGTATTCTTCACCCACGCCAAGTCCCCGTGGGCTGCCAAAATTAGCGCATCGGCTTTAGGTCGAAGTTCGGCGATGACGCCGCTTAGATCCAGATCTTGTACCTCAATCCCCTCGATTCCTTCGTAGAGCGAAGGTTGAGCGACTGGCACAAAGGCGATCTTTTGGTCGCCGAGCTCGTGGATAAACGCCCCCTCGAGTTGAGTGCCGTCAATCTTCATATTCAAAGCTCTCGGAGCGACCCCAGCTTCTTGGATCTTAGTGGTGTAAAACTCTGTCCCAAGAGCCATGTCCCGAGGCCCAGGGACCGTGAAGAGAGGCTTGAGTCGCTTGAGGCCACTCACGATAACCTCCACACGCGCTTTCTCTTGAGGAATCTGCTCTTCGTCGTACTTCTTGTACTCAAATAGCACGTCTCCACCGTCCACCAGGACGCTCGCTGGCATCAGCTTTTGAGCTTCCTCCACGTAGCGGACGATACGGTCAATGCCACCCAGCATCACGTCCAAAGTGCATCCGCAAGGCTCCGTGTAGCCCTTTAGGCCCGTCATCATGAAGATCGCAGGAGCCTCAGGTCCAACATCCTCAGGTACTATGACTTCCTGTGTCACGGCGCTTGTCGGGTTCTCCTTAGGGCTCGCAACGGACTCTTCCTTGGTCTCTTCATTCGAGGTTTCGGGGGCCTTTTTCTGACACGCAGCGCCCGAAAAACCAATGGCGAGCCCCAGAAGTAGGACACACGAGAAAAATTTATTTAGCTTCGTCATCGACTCAATAGCCTATTGATATTTGCTTTCTCCCAGACCATCGCTTCTTCATAGCGAGGGAAAAGAACCTCGCGTTCGCGAAATTCTGGGGGGTGTAAGACCCTGCGGCCCGACGTGGGTACCGGAGGAAACACGGCGTGTAACAACTCGTGATAGACGACGAATTCCAAGAAAAAGTCCGGAACCCACTTTGCGTCGAGCGCAGGATGAATGCGGATGGTGCGACTCTCAAACTCGTAGCTTCCGAGTCGAATGCTGCGCTTTCCTCGTCCGTCTTTTCCCCACGTGATCCTGACGTCTTGTGGGGCGTCTTCAACGAGCGGCCTGATTCTCTCCAAGATCTCGCTGAGGTCCCAAACATGACCACTAGCCTCAAGGGTCTCTTCCTTGACTTCCCGAATCTCGTTCGAGTTTTCACGGATGTAGAGACGGATGGTGTCTTTGGAGGCTGCATGACCTTTTGAAAGCCCAGCGAGCGCTTGAATCACCTCAGGCGTGGAGCCCAAAAACATATGATGTAAGCGGAGTTCGTGGCGCCCTCGGCGCCCCTTGATCGAGACCATGCGGCGGCGATTGTCCGTGAGGATGAGATCGACACAACCGATCTTCTCTTCGAGGTCCGCGTGAAGGCGTTTTGCCGCATCGCGGTTGATATCTTTGACACCAGATATATCCAGAATGCCCCGAGGTGCCGACTTTCGGTTCAGCCATTCAAATAGGTTATTCTGTGCCTGCTTCATCAACCGTTCTATCCGAGTTTCTCGAGCTCGCTAAGGCTTGACCTCAAGGTCTCAAGCTCTGCCTCAAGCCCGGCGAGTTTATCACGTTCCTTCGTGATAATCGCCTCGGGCGCCTTGGCGACGAACTTTTCATTGTTGAGCTTCTTATTCACAAACGCGATATCGTCGTTAACGCGGCTGATTTCCTTATTCAATCGAGCGAGTTCTTCGCTCAGGTCGATCAAGCCCTTGAGCTCAATTCTAAGCTCCACGCCCTCGACGACTGCAGTCGCAACACCTTCGAGCTTCTTAGCGTCATCTGCACTCAGGAACTGCAAGTCCTCAACACGTGCGAGACGTTGCAAGTAGGGAAGGCTCTTTTGAAGCCGTTGTTTCGCCTTGTCTGGCCCGGTCACATAGAGCGTTGGGATAGGCGTGGACGGCTTGATCCGAGTTTCTCCTCGAATCGTACGGATTTGCGAGATCACGGCGGCGATCAATTCAGCTGCAGCGGCATCTTCCGCGAAATCGAATGATTGCGCTTCGGGCCACGATGCGACCATCAGGCTCTCGTCAGATGTATGTCGAGGTAATGCCTGCCAAATATCTTCGGTGATGAAAGGTGCGATCGGGTGGAGCAGGCGCAACGTCGTGTCCAAAACATGGACCAGGGTTGCCTGAGCAGCACGTCGTTCTTTGGGATGGTTCTCACCGTAAAGAACGGGTTTGGTGAACTCGATGTACCAATCACAGAAGGTATGCCAAACGAAATGATACAAAATATGTGCGTATTCGTTGAACTTATAGCCTTCAAGCGCCGAAGTGCATTGCGTGACGGTCTCGTTGAGTCGTTGAAGCACCCAACGGTCCACCGTCGAAAGCTCCAAATCTGTGATCAGACCTTGGTGAGGCTCAAATCCCTCGAGGTTCATCAGGGCAAATCGAGACGCATTCCACAACTTGTTCAGGAATGCGCGGTATCCTTCAACGCGTGAGATATCGAGCTTAATGTCGCGGCCTTGCGCAGCGTACATGGTGAGCGTCAAGCGCAACGCGTCTGCACCTTGCGGGCCTACGCCTTCAGGATATTGCCGAATCAACTCGCGGTGCAGCTCTTGGTCCAGGTCATCGATGTTTGCCCCGTAAATCAGGTGCAGAGGATCGATGATATTCCCCTTGGTCTTGGACATCTTATTGCCTTCCGCATCGCGCACCATGGCGTGCAAGAAGACCTCTTCAAACGGAGTCTCGTCCATGAACCAGCAGCCCATCATGAGCATTCGAGCGACCCAGAAGAACAAGATATCAAAACCCGTCTCTAGGCATTGAGTCGGGTAGAACTTTTCCAGATCGGGTGTTTGGTCCGGCCATCCAAGAGTGGAGAACGGCCAGAGGCCGCTTGAGAACCAGGTGTCCAACACGTCTTCATCTTGCTTGATTTTGTTGGAGCCACACGACGAACACTCGGTCGCATCTTCTCTAGACACCGTGGTCGCGTCACAATCTGCGCAATACCACGCTGGGATTCGGTGACCCCACCAAAGTTGGCGGCTGATACACCAGGGGCGGATATTGTACATGAAGTGGTCGTAAGTCTTCTTCCACACCTCTGGAATGATCTTGGTTCGGCCCGACTCCACGGCCTCAATCGCCTTGTCGGCGAGTGGCTTGGAGTTAACCCACCATTGGAGCATTGGAAGAGGCTCTACGATAACGCCACTTCGTTGCGAGCGACCCGGCGCAAATCGAGTGGGTTCAATCTTTTCTAGCAAACCCGCAGCCTCGAAATCCTTGATGACCTTCTTTCGAGCGGCATATCGGTCGAGCCCAACGTAATCCTCAGGACAATCCTTGGTCATCTTCGCGTCAAATCCAATGACCTGAATACGTTCGAGGTCATGCCTGACGCCGCAATCAAAGTCATTAGGATCGTGCGCAGGCGTGATCTTGACTGCGCCTGTTCCTTTAGTCGGATCCGGCAAGATTTCATCAGCAACGATCGGGATCTCGCGTCCAACGATTGGAAGCTTGACCATCTTGCCGATCATATCCTTGTAGCGCTCGTCATCTGGATGAACCGCAACCGCCGTATCGCCGAGCATAGTCTCCGGACGCGTTGTTCCCACAACGATATGTCCGGAACCATCTGCAAGCGGGTAGCGCAGGTACCAGAAGTGGCCATCTTCTTCTTCGCGGTCGACCTCAAGGTCAGAGAGCACCGTTTGAGTCTCAGGGTCCCAATCCACCATGCGAACTTCGCGGTAGATCAAACCTTGTTCGTAGAGCTTTACGAACGCTTCTCTAACAGCGCGCGAAAGGCCTTCGTCCATGGTGAAGCGCTCGCGCTCCCAATCGCATGACGCGCCCATTCGCTTCATTTGGCCGATGATTGTCCCGCCTTTCTCTTCCTTCCATTGCCACACGCGCTTGATGAACTCCTCGCGTCCAAGCTCGTGGCGATCGGTGCCCTCTTGAGCAATCTGACGTTCCACCATGACCTGGGTAGCGATGCCGGCGTGGTCGACGCCCGGGAGCCAAAGTGCCTCAAAGCCGTCCATGCGTTTCCAACGAATCAAGATGTCTTGAAGCGTGACGAAGAGGGCGTGCCCCATATGCAAAGAGCCCGTGACGTTGGGCGGCGGAATCATGATGGTATACGGGGGCTTCGAGCTATCTGCGCTCGCCTTAAAAAAGCCCTTTTCCTGCCAGAAGTCGTACCAGCGTGATTCAACTTCGAGGGGTTCGTATGTTTCGTCGATCTTCATTTCTATCCTTTATCCATCGATACTTTCTCGGCCCGAGGGCGATGTAGCATTCTTGTTTTTACCAATTCAATGCAACAAAAAAACCCGCTCAGTGGCGGGTTCGCGTTTGCTGGGATTGGACAGAGTTCTTACTCTTCGGCCAACAAACGCTCGAGTTCTACGCGGACTTGTTCACGAATCTGGCTTTCCATTCGCGACGAGATGAGTTGTTCCACACGTTGTTCGGTGTGCTCAACCAATTTCGGAAGAACTTTCTGTTGGAAGGTCTCGCCCATGACGTTGCGAAGCAGCGCAGGCAGCTCTGACTTCACTGCGTTCTTGACCTCTTCACGGATCATTTTTTCAATCTCAGCCTTCGAGAGGCCGACATTGATATTGCCCGAGCCCTGGGTCGTAGGTGCGGCCGTGGGCTGACGCGTGGATGCATTCACATCTGGCGTTGAAATACGTGGTTGAGAGCCAGCGCTGGCTGGGGCCGGTGTGGGTGCAGCTGGTGTAGGTGCGACCGGCGGCGGCGTCGGGCTTGAAGGGAAGGCCGGAGCGGGTTGCGGCGGCGGCGTGTATGACGGCGCGGCTACGGGCTCTGGTTCTTCGAAGCTCGAAGGCAGCGGCGTGTGGCTTGTTGGCTGAGCTGGTGGCGGTGTAGGCGTTCCACCCATAGGGGTAGGCGCGTAGCGCGGAGGCTCAGGCTGTGCGGCACCATACGCGGGTGGCGTGGAGTGCGTGGGTTGTGTCGGAGCGTTTTGAGCCGCCTGAATCGGAGGCGGAGGCGCACCGGCACCCGAGCGCACAGCTTCAATGGCGCTAATGAGTGTGTCGGTCTTGAATGGCTTCATCACCACTCCGTCAGCACCACTCTGCCGAGCCATCGACTCGTCGAACTGCTTGTACGACCCGCCCAACATAACCACGGGAATCCCGCTCGTACTTGGGTTAGCCTTTAGCGCTCGACACACATCGTAGCCGCTACCATCAGGCATATAATAGTCGAGGAGAATCACCGATGGTGATTGTCTCGCGGCATCCATTGCGTCTTGGGCGCTGGCGACGCCGATGACCTGATAGTCCGAACCCTTAAGGGCCATCTCAACAATCTTGCGTATTGTCTGGCTGTCGTCGGCGACGAGTACCGTCTGAGACATGCAAACTCCTTCAACCTAAAGTGCACAACGCTAGGGAATATGCGTAAACTCGTTCATCAGCCGGGATAACACGGCATTTCTGGAGGGTCAAGTTTACCGTCACTCTTTAGAGCCTGCGGAAAGGCGCTCTAGTTCAGGCTCTGAGTACCCGAGAATGATGTGGGTAGGGCCAGTCTTCCCATCGTCCCAGTTCGCAAGAAAGTTGTATTTTTTCGCCTCGATACGCACAATTCCTCGGCGGAAAAGCTCTTTGTCGATGCCCTCGATTCTCTCCCAGGCACGAGCGCGTACACCCGATTGAGAAAGTGTTTTTCGTTTCACCTCAAGCGTAAAGACCGCGTCGCCAATTCGAGGATTGAAGCCGACTCGAAACGAAAAGTTCTGGGGATGATTCGGCGTATGGCATCCACGAAAATACGTCCCACCACGGAACCTGCCGCCATCGAGCTCTATCAGCCGTTTACACATCCCTTTCATCACCTCCAACGCTTCCTCTTTCGGCTGCCCGAGGTACAACCCTTCAAGGCCCTCGAGTTTCCCCGGGTCTAGGGTAAAGACCTCAGGGAAGTCCTTCAGCGACTCGGCCATCTCAGCTTGACTAGGGCCCTTTGGTTGTGGTCCCTCACAACCCGAAAGAAAGAGGGCAGAACCTAAAAAGAGGAGCAGGAGATGTCTGAAGTTTACCGTGGTGGCTGTCATTGTGGCGCCGTCCGATTCGAAGTTGTGTGGCCAGAAGATATTGACCCGATCCATTGCAATTGTTCGATTTGCTCTAAGAAAGGGTTTCTTCACCTCATCGTCCCCGAATCAAATTTCAAATTGCTTCAGGGGGCTCTAGATTTAGTCGAGTATCGTTTCAATACCGGAGTTGCAATCCATAAGTTCTGTCGGGTCTGTGGAATTCATTCCTTTTACACGCCGCGTTCACACCCCGATTGTGTGGACGTCAACGTCAATGCCTTGGATGAAGGTCATGGCCGAGAGTTTCAGGTCGTCGAGTTCGATGGCAAGAATTGGGAAAAGAATATCGACGAGATTCGATAGGAAGGTCCCTAGACCAACTCCTCGGCGAGCTTGATGATATCCTTGGCGATATCGAGGCCGGTCGCGGTCTCGATGCCTTGCAGGCCTGGTGAGGCGTTGACCTCGAGAACCAGCGGACCTCGGTGGCTCAAAAGAATGTCTACGCCAGCAATACTGAGTCCAAGGGCATGGGTGGCCTTGAGGGCGAGCTCAGCAAGTTCGTCACTCAATTCCACAACCTCTCCAGTACCGCCAAGGTGCAAATTCGCCCGAAACTCGCCTTCCGCCGCCTGCCTCTGCATGGCGCCAACCGCACGATCACCCACGACGAACACCCGGATATCACTTCCTGACGATTCTTTGATGAACTCTTGAATCAATGCTTCTGACTGAAATCCCCAAATCGTTTCCAAGACGGAAAGTGCTGAATTGGTGCTCTCAGCCACGACGACCCCACTACCATGAGTCCCGCGCGTCACTTTGATAACCACTGGCGCGCCACCCACATCTTCGATCAGTTGGGCGATGGCCGATGGGTCGCGACAAATCGCGCTCCGTGGCGTGTTGATGCCGTGCACCGCCAAGACCTGCTGCGCGGCGAGTTTATCCTTGGAGAGGTAGATAGCCTGCGAAGTGTTGAGGGGTGCTGTGCCACAGAGTTCGAACTGCCTCAACACGTGAAGAGACGTCTCCATGCTGGAGCTTCCAACTCGAGGTATCACGGCATCAAACCCTTCGAGCTTGAGTCCGTCGACGCTTAGCTCCAACCCTTCCGGCAAAATCTTGATGCTCGCTCGCGTCGGGTCAATGACACGCACGTCGTGTTTTCGTTTGCGACCGGTTTCAGCGATTCGGCGCGTGCTATAAAGCGTGCGGCCGCGGGATAAAACGGCAATTTTCACGTTCGGGCCTACAATCCAAAGGGAACAAGATTCTAAGCGATCAAGAGCAGAATCGCGGTTGTAAGCGTCATTCCGAGGAAAAACAAGAGAATGCCAATCGCAATGTCGATGGGCGTAGGCGCCCAGCTCGACTCCTTGATTTCAGGCGCGCGAGTATTCGGTGGCGCTGTCTTGGTCACCATATTGGGTGGTGGCAGCTGGTTTGAAGGCGACGATTGTGGCGATCCAAAGGCCGGTGGTGTGGTCTTTCGGATCTGTCGAGGAGGCAGGTCGAGTGCGAGGGTTTCAAACTCACGCACAAGTCTGAGTCCTTCTTTTGCCTCTCGGGCGCTTTGAAAACGATTTTGCGGATTCTTATCCAGAACCTTCTGGAGCCAAAGTTGCCATTGCACAGGGCAATCGCTCACGCGAATTGGCGACCCATCAAGCAGGTGTTGCATGACTTCGGAGTGATTACCCCCGAGCCTTCCTACTCCTGTGAGCCATTCAGACGTTACAAGTCCGAGAGCAAATAAGTCGGATGAGGGCCCCATTGGATCGCCCACAGCTTGCTCAGGCGCAGCGTATCTCGGGGTTCCCATGAATCCACCGGCTCGCGTTTGCACCATCGTGACGCCACTATCGTCCTGCTTAAAACTCTCCTGACCCTTGGCAATTCCAAAGTCAAGCAGCTTGGCTACCTCGGGCGGGCCTGGCATCACCATGATATTTTCTGGCTTGATGTCTCGGTGCAACACGCCCTGATCATGTGCGGCCTGAAGGGCATCCAAGACTTGTTCGATCAATGGGATCGCTCGAATCGGATCGATGGGTCCGTGACTCTGTAGAATCTGGTCGATGGCCTTTCCATCGAGGTATTCCATCGCCACAAAATAGCCGTAAGGACTCTCGAAAAAACCGAAAACTTGCACGATATTCGGATGGTTGATCCTCTCCAGAATCTCCGCCTCAAATCGTAGTCTGGCGAGTGCCCCAGGGTCGTTGTTCCCCGCATCATGCCTGAGGATCTTGATGGCAACCGGTTTTTCGTCTTCAACTTCGTTGGCGTACCAAACGTCACCGTATCCACCCGATGCGAGGTTTCGCACGAGCTTCCATCGGTTCTCCAATACCACGCCCGCACCTGCTATTTTAAGCGGCTCATCGAGTCTTTCATTGGTTGGCGTAGCGTCTACGGACATAAGTTGCCGAGAGTTGAGGCACTAGAATTGTGCCCTTTTGGAAGGGGAACTTCAAGCAATACCGCTCGGAAGTTGACTCAGGAGTCAAGTTCCACGGTCTCGATCTTGTAGCGATACCCTTGCTCGGTCAGAAAGAGTTGTCGCTTATTCGAGAAATCCTGCTCTGAGGAGTCGCGCGTGACAATCGTGTAGAACGAAGCCGTATTCGCATTCTTCTTGGGTCGAAGCACACGCCCGAGACGCTGCGCTTCCTCTTGGCGAGAGCCAAAGGTACCGCTGACCTGAATCGCAACGTTGGCGTCCGGCAAATCGACCGCGAAGTTCGCGACCTTACTCACCACCAGCACGGGTTCCTCGCCCTTTCTGAACTTCTCGTAGAGAATGTCGCGCTGCGCCTGCGGCGTTTGACCCGTAATCACGGGGGCACCGGTCATCTCAGCGATCTCATGGAGTTGATCCAGGTATTGCCCGATGATCAGCACTTGATCTTTTTCATGCTCTTTTAGCAGGCGATTAACGACCTGATTCTTTCCGGGATTACAAGCGGCGATCCGGTACTTATCTCTGGACTCGGCGATAGCGTAGTCGAGGCGAAGGTCGTCATCTGGAAACGGTACGCGGATCTCGGTACACGTCGCAGAAGCGATGTATCCGCGCTTCTCCAGAACACGCCACGGAACGTCGTACTTCTTCGGGCCAATAAGGCTGAAGACCTCCTCTTCTTTGCCGTCTTCGCGGACGAGCGTTGCCGTTAGTCCAAGCCGCCTTCGGCTCTGAAGATTTGCAACGGCCCTAAAGACGGGTGCGGGCAGGAGGTGAACCTCGTCGTAAATAATCAAGCCCCAATCAGCTTCGTTGAAGAGATGGAAGTGCTTAAAAGGTTCGTCCTTTGACGGTCGATAAGTCAGCATCTGGTAAGTGGTGATCGTGACCGGCTTAACCTCTTTCTTGTCCCCGCTGTACTCACCCACGTCCTCAGGGTCGAGGTCGGATTTGTCCAGAATCTCGTCACGCCATTGCCTCAACGCCGTCACGTTGGTGGTGAGCACGAGCGTATGGGCTTTAACCGAAGCCATTGCTCCGATACCCACAACCGTCTTTCCGGCTCCGCAAGGGAGCACGATGGTGCCGCTTCCTCCACGCTCGCTGCCTCCTGCCCAGAATGCGCCAACCGCTTCGTTTTGGTAGTCGCGCAGGCCGAATGCTTCCCCCTCGAGTGAAGTCTCTCGAAGGTCCACATCCATCGGAGTGCCGGGCGTATAACCGGCCAAATCCTCTACCGGGAACCCGACTCGAATCAGGGCGCTCTTGATTAACCCACGTTCCTCGCCCTTAACCTTGAGGCGTCGCTCCTCGAGCTTTCCCGCCGCAGGTGGGTCCACGAGGTGAGGGATGACCGACTTCTGACGAGAAATCTCGATTAAGAGAGCTTCGTCTTCCGAAATCAAGAAGAGCTCGTCGCCTTCCTTGATGAGTTTCAGGCGCCCGTAGCGGGCCATGAAGTCCTCAACGTCCGAATTTAGGTTCGCTGGAACTTCGTACTTGCTCAGATTGAGAAGAGTCTCTTTGACCTCCTCAGGGGTCGCGCCAAGCGCGGCCGCATTCCAAAGGGATAGCGGTGTCACACGGTACGTGTGGATATGTTCCGGGGACTTCACAATCTCGGCAAAGAGCGAGAGAGCATCTCTCGCCTCTTCAAACCTGGGACTCGCAGTCTCCAAGAGAATTGTTCGGTCCGATTGGACAATAAGTGGATTTTCAGGGTGAAATGACATCAATAGCCTTGCCAATAGGGGGCGCGGACGTTTTTTCAGAAATCCGCCGATCAATCAACCGTGAATACCAAGGTGTTCACAGCCGGGCGAGTGCAACGTATGTTAAGTCGACTTGATTCCCGAGATTTCATGATCAACCCGCTAAAGACCCTCGAAATTAATCGCTTCAAACTGCGCCATCCCCGTATTTCATCGGACTTGGAGGGGGCGCTTGTTGCGCAAGTGACAGACGTACATATGGGCCGATGGGTCAAAGCTCAACATATGCGGCAGGTCGTATCCTACGTGAATGCTCAGAAGCCTGATGTTGTGGCGCTGACGGGCGATTATGTTGGCTATTCTAAACTGGATTTAGACCCATGTGTTGCCGAGTTTAGGGCGTTCGACTCCCCCGCATTTGCCGTGCTCGGCAATCATGATCATTGGACGAGCACCGAGCTCGCGAGGCAGGCGTTTCAAAAGTACGAGGTACCGCTCCTGACCAACGAGAACCTGGTTCTGAACCTGCGAGGTGTCGATATCAGTCTTGTTGGCGTTGACGATCTCGTTACCAAACACGCGGACGTCCCAAAGGCTTTTGACGGTGTGGATCCTGAACAATTTTGCCTCACGCTCAATCATGTCCCCGCGGCATCGTGGGATTGTGCCGACCACGGCGCTCATCTGATTCTCAGCGGCCACACTCACGGATTCCAGTTCAATATCCCGCGGCTGACCAACGCGCTGGCGGAGAGAATGGGCACCAAGCTCTTTGCCGGCCCATATATCTTGGAGAACGCCGTACTTTACATCAGCCGAGGGTTGGGAAGCGCAAGCTGGCCGTGGCGCATCAGAGCGAAGCCCGAGCTCACGTTCTTTGAACTCTCGTATGGACCACACCCCGAACTTGAATTGATCTCGTCGGCGAACGAGTCGGTCGTCAGATAAGAGAACGGCGACGTCGCAAGAGGAAGCCCAAAGCCAAGAGGAACAAGGGCAGATTCGCCTGACCAGCTGCGCTGGTGCAACCATCGCTCTTAGATTGCTTCTCCAGAATCACCACAACAGGGTCGTCCGTCTGAGAGTTGCCGTTACTATTATTCGGCTCATCTACATTGTTTCCGGGATCGGTGGGATCCGTAGGATCTGTCGTGGTATCGCCCGTATTCGTCTCGCCCGTTGTGTTGTTGCTATTGTTAGGGTTCGGGTTGTTGTTATTGTTCTCTGGAAGATCTGGATAGCAGCGTGAGTCACGGCAAACCTGTCCGCTTGGGCATTCAATATCGGCACATGGGCCTTCGCATTTACCAAGCACACACGAGTCTCCCGCGTTACACTGAGAATCTGAGGTGCACTCTGATTCTTCGATACACACGTAGCCGTCCGGGCAAATACCTGCGGTATCGGCGTTAGCGTTGAGGCAGACGTAGTTGCCTTGCACGTCGTAGCACTCGGAGTCGCCAGGGCAGAGACCGCCTTGTTGGCAGAAGACCACGCAGCGTCCGCTTTGGGTACAAACAGCGTTGGCGCCACAGTCGTTGTTGCTTTCACACTCTTTGCAGACGGTGCAATTGGCTTCGCATTCGCCGTCAGGTTTACAGACGAATCCAGCACCACAGGCCGCATCGCTTGTGCACGGAGGAACTTCGCATCGGCCGTTCGACGTGTTGCACTCAAGTCCGGTTTGGCAATTCGCATCAGATGTACATGGCACGTTTCGGCACAAACCGTTCTGGCAAATATCGCCTTCCGCACAATCGTTGCTCGTCACACACGTACAAGGCTTGTTGTAGAGCGCACATACGCCGTTGGTATCGTCTTGGTGCAATGTTCGGGCGCCGCTGCCTCCGATGTACGAGGCGTACATCGTGGCCTCAAAAACCGAGGAGTGTGCAAGGCCGAGCATGTGGCCGATTTCGTGGGTGGCGATGCTTTGCAAGTCCGTACCGCCGCCATTGGTAGTGAATTGGAAGCCCACGCCGTTAAAAAGAATCGGCGCCTCGGCGATGGTGCAATCATTCCAAACCGAAGTCAGGGTCACGCCAATAGTCACATTGGCGCTTCCGAATCTAGGGTCCCACTGGTTTTCTTCCCAGCTCAACACAATGCGCTGATTGTTGTTCACGGCTGTGAGTTGGGTAGGCCCGCCATACTGAGCTCGGAACCGTGAGCAGCAGGGCGCTTCCCACGCGACGTACGAGTCCTCAATGAGGTTCTCTAGCGTAGAGAATGGCATGTTATCCGAGCCCACCTGATTGATGTAGTAGGTGATCGGAAGGTTGGTCCATGTGGGGCCGCAAGTGTAGAGGAACGTGTACGCGGACGCCCCAGACGGGATGAAAAGGGCCAACAAAAGGGTCAGGAGAATCCGTTTCATTTCGCCTCCTTCTTTGCTTTTGCGACGGTCTCAATCTGCGAAAGGAGCGTGTCCAATTTCACGACCTCAGAAGGAAGGTGTTCGATCTTGGTGGGCCCACCGCCATCTCTCAGGAACGAGATGTCGTCGAGCTCTCTCGTGGCGGTTGCGCCACCATCACCACGACTGATCTGATATTTGGACTGGCCGAGCGCGGTGAGGAAAAGTCCAGGCTCCATATCGGCCTTGCGTAAAAAGAGGACGGCCTCTTCACCGACCTCGAATCGAGCATCGCCGGGAACTTTGGATTGTTTGAGTTCGGTCTCGCCGCCCCATTGCTGGAACGTCAGGGTCTTGGCTTCCTCACCGAGCAGGGTCCTCGACGGGACTACCGTTACATTCGTGACGAGGTCCCCGTTCTTATCCGTGCTGAATTCTTTCTTCTGCACTTTAGCGACCACCACCACGTCCGAGGCTTCGACCAAATCGGCGACCCCCAGATACTTCATGACGGTGGCGGAAAGATTGGGGGCGACCAACATGAATAGGCTCAGAAGGGCGGCGACAAACAAGGTCTTACGCCTTATGAACTTCAAACTTCCTTTCATCTCAACTCCTAAGCGACTCAGCTTCTCTTTTAGGCAAATGCGACGACCAACATAGTGATTTCCGGGTTTTTCTCAAGCTAAGACACCCGTGTTAGTATCTGCACAGGATTCAAAAGCGCGCTCAGAGGTGCAAAAATTGAACCACGGCGAGAATATGCGCACTTGCTCTTGTGCCTTTCGTTATTATATTAGCGGGGTCGTTTTCTTACGGAGATAAAGATGGAAGAGCACAAATTTGATATTCGTACCCTCGAGCGAAAACTCGATCAAAACCTGATCACGAAAGAAGAGTACGATAAGTACTTGAAGAGCCTTGAGGATGCGGAAGACCAGTCGACCAAGATCGAAGCGAAATTCGAGAAGGGCGTCTACAATAAAGCGAAGTAAGTCACGTTGATGGCTTCTTAAGGAGGAGAGATGGCGGAAGAATCCGATAAGCGAAAGGTATCTGCAGAGCCCCAGACGCTTGGAGATAATGCAGGAGTCTACATTCCGACCCAGGAGCCATCGAACCCGAAACTCGCCTTTGGCGATTTCGTCATGAGCCTCGGAACCAGCGCTTACGTTAGCCTGGGCAAGATTCAGGACCCTGCTTTTGGGCAGATGGAGCCGGATATCGATGCGGCGAGCCAAATCGTAGAGATCTTGGAAATGTTGGGTGAAAAGACGAAAGGAAACCTCGACAAGGAAGAAGAAAAGCTTCTTGGAGGTTTATTGTATGAATTACGCATCGCCATCGTTGAGTCGAGGTGAAGAAATTTTGAAATAGGAGGCGATTGAGATGCGATCTTTGGTCTTATTGATGTTTAGCCTCGGGCTCGCTGCCTGCCAGAGCGCAGCTGAAGAGCCCCAATCCGCACCCCTTGCGTCGGATGCCCCTGCACCTAATGCGTCGGCCCCACCGGCCCCTCCCGTGGCCGGTGCTCCTCCCACATTCGCTGATGTGGTCGAGGGAGCAAGGCCCGCAGTCGTCAACATTTTCACGCGAACCAAAATCAGAACTCGCCCTCATCCTTTTGCCTTTCCGGGTATGGTGCCTGAGGAGCGCTCACGCGAGAGTCTTGGATCGGGCTTCCTCATCGACCCGTCCGGCCGCGTCTTGACGAAT
Organism: Microvenator marinus; assembly: GCF_007993755.1. Taxonomy (GTDB): domain Bacteria; phylum Myxococcota_A; class Bradymonadia; order Bradymonadales; family Bradymonadaceae; genus Allomicrovenator; species Allomicrovenator marinus. The sequence goes on along the minus strand of NZ_CP042467.1, from coordinate 1,919,242 downwards.
CATCATGTCATCGCCGGGGCCAGTGAGATTGAAGTGCGCTTGTTCGACGAGCGTCGCTTTAAGGCGCGCGTGGTTGGAGATGACCCGAAAACTGACCTCGCGTTGCTAGAGCTCGAAGAAGCAAAAGATCTTCCGGCGCTTAAACTCGCTGACTCGGACCAGTTGCGCGTGGGTGATTGGGTGGTGGCGATTGGAAATCCGCTCGGTTTGACCAGCACTGTGACAGCCGGAATCGTCAGCGCAACGGGCCGAAAACAGATTCCACTTGGTGATATGAGGTATCAGGACTTCATCCAGACCGATGCCTCTATCAATCCCGGCAACAGCGGGGGCGCGCTCATCAACCTCAAGGGTGAGGTCGTTGGCATCAATACTGCCGTAAACGCCGGTGCTCAGGGCATCGGCTTTGCGATTCCGATCAACATGGTCAAGGAGCTTTTGCCGAAGCTCGAAAAAGGCCGTGTTGAGCGAAGCTGGCTCGGTATCTACGTAGAAGAGGTTCCTGAGAGACTCGCCAAGGAGTTAGGAGTTGAGAAAGAGGGGGCTCTTGTGACTCGTATCGTTCGCGGCGGACCTGCAGATGCAGCGCAACTAAGGCCGGGAGATATCATCTTGTCGATCCAAGACTCCGAGATCACGGACGCCGACCAGCTAGCCTGGGTTGCAGGTAATATCGGGGTTGGCGAAGACGTCAAGGTTAAGATTCGACGTGGAAATCAGGACGCTGAAGTGGCCGTGAGAATGGGTGCGCTTCCTGATTGAGCGGGCCTAGACTAAGCGCGGCTCAAGGCGTCAGTGATTCGAGTTTTGAGTACTCCCGTTGAGTTTTCGAGTTCGGTTTGCAGGGTCTTTTTTGCAGCGGCCACCGAGCGCCCTCGCTGTAGATCGATTAGCGCGAGCTGCACACGAACCGTCTGACCAAAGGGCGTCCCGCGATTCAGGGCTTTGTACATCTGCTCAGCTTCATCGTACTTGCCGAGCTCGTATTTCACGTTCGCAAGATTGTAGTAGAGCCTGTCGCGGTGCGTGGACGGTGTCAGCTCGATGGCTTGTTCAAGCACCTGTTCTGCCTCTCTGTATTTCTCCATTCCTGAGTAGATCAGTGAGAGCTTTGTGAGCATCTCGGCGCGCGGTCCAAATTTTCGCAAAAACCAGTTGTCGCGATAAAATTGCAGCAGGGTCTTGAAGTTTCGCTGCTGGAAATGAAACGCGAATTCACGCTCAAAATTTAGCCATCGTTTTCGCAAGTACCACGGGTAGGCGAGGTAGTAGATCGGCATCCAGAGCATGAAGAGCGCGAGTGCCCATAACGGTGTCTTGAAGTAAAAGACCATCAAGAACATGATGGCCAATGAGATTGGAATCAGCGCTCTTCTCCAATCGATTTCTATGCGACTCTTTGACATGAAGTCCGACTCCAAAGGTACAGACGGCGACTTAACAGGTGTGGATTGTAACGTGGACATAATGGTTCGCCAAATCAAGGGTCAATTGTGTTGAAGTTGCTTGGTGTGTCTATCGGAAGGCGGCACGAATCCGGGACTACGTGGTACCTTCAGGGGAATTCTGGTGGGCTGCTTTTGGATGCCGGAGCCAATGCCACGCAAGAGATAGAGGACGTGGGGCTGATTTTTGTCAGTCACGCCCATGTGGATCACGTCGGCGCGTTGATCGACCTCGTGGAGAGATTTCCCCGTGCGCGTCGCGTCGCGAGTGTGCAAACGCTTCGGTCTCTCGAGGCGGTCTTGGTCAATGAACTCAAAATGAGAGGCGGCAAAATTGGACGTGCTCATGCCATAGTTGACACCTTCGAGCCCAAAAAGTTCCACGCCCCCTTTGTTCACGATGAGTTTGAGCTGACGTTGCTCCCTGCCGGACACGTTCCAGGTAGCTCCATGCTCTTGGTGGAGCGTAAGGCCCCGGCCCACCGGCTTCTCTACACAGGTGATTGGAGCCCTTTTCAGATGCCTGGAATCGAACCCGTGTTCTGGCCAGGGGACGTGGACACTCTGATCCTTGAATCCGCTCTGGCGGCTCATCACGAGTTGGACGGCTATTCATTTGAAGAGGCTATCCAGACTCTCGGCTCGCTCAGTGGCGCACTGATTCTGGCTAGTCCGGTGGGCGAGGCGAGGCTTGTTTGGGAGAGTTTGAAGGGACGGGACGGGTTTTGCGTACACGAGAACCTGCGCTCTTTTTTGCCCGAGGCCGACTTTGGGCTCACGCACGATTGCGTTCGCACCCTGGAGCAAGGAGGCGTGGTGCTGGCCGCTGGAAAGGAGCTCGACTTTAACACCCCTTCAAGGGCGCTGGTCCAGTCTATCATCGGGGACGCGACGAAGAGCGTGCGCATCGTTAACGGGGTGAAGTCCCGGAGCCTTGGTGACCAATTCCTACACGCCGGCAACCGCGCGAAGGTCCAAGGTCTTGGAAGACGGCGTGTGCAGGCTTCGATTCTCGAGCTCACACTTCACGCTCCACCCGTGCATCTGATGAGAGCGGTGGAAGATCTAGCGCCCAGCAGGGTGGTGCTTACCCATCAGGATGAGAAGGTTCTGCATGCCTTCAAGCGCAAGCTCGGAAAGCATCTGGAAGGCAAAGCAAATCCGGAGATTATTGTCCCTTCCAAGGCGTATATCGACCTTGAACGTCTACCGGCTTAGGGTTAGTCTCCGCCGACCCCGGACGAGAGTGAGGAGACATGACGAACAAGTTCGATCTCGCGAAGTTTACGAAGCAAGCAAGAAAGCACCTCGAGCGTGCTCAAACACTCGCTTCAAAGTTAAACCACCAACATGTCGAGACGGAGCACGTGCTCCTCGCGATTCTCGAAGACGAAGACGGACTTGGTTCGAGTACGCTCCAGAAGCTCGGTGTGGATACCAAAGCGCTTGGCCGCGGGGTCATCGAAGAACTTGAGTTAGTTCCAAAGGCGTACAAAAGCACCTCCCAGGTCTTTGTCGGCAAGAAGCTACTCGATATTCTGACCCGTGCGGGTGAAGAGGCCGAGAAGTCGGGAGATCAGTTCGCCAATACCGATCACGTCCTGATCGCGATGACGGAAATCCCTGGAACCTTCGCACATTCTCAGTTTAAGAAGCTCGAAGTGGACGCTACGAAATTGCGTGGTGAGCTCAAACAGAGCCGTGGAGGAAAGCCGATCACGAGCGCTGAAGGGCCGATGTCGGAAATCTTGGAGAAGTACGCGACCGACCTGACGAAACTCGCGGGGCAGGGCAAACTCGACCAGTTTATCGGCCGCGATTCTGAGATTCGTCGCATCATGCAGGTCCTCTCCAGACGGTCTAAAAACAACCCCGTGCTCGTCGGCGAACCTGGCGTTGGCAAAACTGCCATCGTCGAGGCGCTCGCCCAGCGTATGCACGCGGATGACGTGCCGCTTGGCTTGAAGAACAAGCGCATTTTCTCGCTGGATTTGGGCTCTCTGGTTGCGGGTACGAGTCTCCGAGGGCAATTCGAAGAGCGAATCAAGGCGATCGTCACGGAAATCGTTGCCAGCGAAGGCAAGATCATCCTCTTTATCGACGAGATTCATCAATTGATGGGTGCCGGTGGAGGTGATGGGCCGATGAACGCGTCCAACCTCCTCAAGCCCGCACTTGCGCGCGGCGAGCTGAGCATCATCGGCACGACCACGGTGGAAGAGTTTCGGCAGTATATTGAGCCCGATGCTGCATTCGAGCGGCGCTTCCAGCGTATCTTTGTGGACGAGGCAAGCGTCGAGGAATGTGTTCAAATTCTGCGCGGCATCAAACAGCGCTTTGAGATTCACCACGGCGTTCAGATTCAAGACAGCGCGCTTGTCGCTGCAGCTCAGATGACGGACCGCTACATTATGGACCGTGCGCTTCCGGACAAGGCTATCGATGCCGTGGACGAAGCCGCATCAAGGTTGAGGCTCGAGATCGATTCGAAGCCAACCGCACTCGATCAGGTGGAGCGCCGAATCCATAACCTGGGCGTCGAGCTCGGCGCGCTTATGGCTGAGAGCGATCAAGATAGCGTCTCGGCTCGAAAGCGACTGGAGAACGAGATCGAGAGCCTTCAAGAGGAGGCCGCGGGTTTGCGTGTGCGTTGGGAGCTTGAGAAGCAAGCTCTTGATCAGGTCACCGCCCAGAAAGAAGCGCTTGAGGCGACCTTGAAGGAAGTCGAAGAGGCTAATCGCAAGGGCGAGTTGGGGCGTGCTGCCGAGCTTAAATACGGCGTGATTCCCAAGATCGAGAAGGAGATCGCTGCCGCCCAGGAGAGCTTGATGGAGGTCAACCCTGGCCAAAGACTTCTCAAGGATTTCTGCGACGATACCGATATCGCCAAAGTGATCGCGAGCTGGACCGGTATCCCGACCAGCAAGATGATGGAGTCCGAGCGAGAAAAACTCCTCAATATGCCGGACCGAGTGCGTCAGCGTGTGGTCGGGCAAGACCACGCTATCGACATTATCGCGAGTGCGATCTGGCGCTCACGTGCTGGGCTTCAGGACCGTAATCGACCTATCGGTAACTTCATGTTCGTTGGGCCAACGGGTGTAGGTAAGACCGAACTTGCGAAGGCACTCTCGGAATTTCTCTTCGATAGTGAAGATGCTATGGTCCGCATCGACATGTCCGAGTACATGGAGCAGTCTAAGGTCAATACCCTGATCGGCTCGGCCCGTGGTTATGTGGGCAGCGAGCAAGGCGGTATCCTCACCGAGGCGGTCCGGTTGAAGCCGTATTCGGTCGTCCTCTTTGATGAGGCCGAAAAAGCCCACCCTGACGTCTTCAATATTCTGCTGCAGCTAATGGACGAAGGCCGTCTCACAGACTCACAGGGGCGACGCGTAGACTTTACGAACACCCTCGTGATCCTGACGTCCAACGTGGGTTCCAGAAAGATTCTGGACCTCGCGGGAACGGTTGACGGCGAAGAGATGACCGAGGAGGTCAAGAATATCCTCAAAGATCATTTCCGGCCGGAGTTCCTCAACCGTCTTGATGCTCCGATTGTGTTCAACGCCCTGGATCGCGACGCCATTGGTCTGATCGTAGACATCCTGATTCGGAAGCTCCGCAAGCTGCTCGCCGAGCAGAAGATGGATATCAAGCTGACGGATGCTGCCAAGGAGTTCATTGCCACCGAGGGTTACGAGCCTGAATACGGCGCACGCCCGCTCAAGCGAGCGATGAGCCAATTCATTCAGGACCCGCTCGCGGTCGAGATTCTCGAAGGAAAGTTCGATGAAGGAGACACGATCCTCGTCGAAGTTGCCGAGTCTCAAGATCAACTCATGTTCACCAAAGCCACAGACTAAGCGTGCAACCAGGCTCCTTTTTGATCGATGCCTCACGAGGGGAGAGACGCTTTAGGGTGAAGTCTTTGCTCTTTGAGGGCGCGAGCTACCAGATCGCTTTGGCCGAGGACACCGCGCTTGATGATAAGTTGGTGTGCGTCAAGACTATCGCGTACGACTCGAAGCGACTTCAGGATAAGGCCTATGTGGTTCAGCGCCGAAAGGCGCTGCATCAGGAGATGACCTTTCTGACGCTCAGTTCGCATCTTCTGCCCGAACCTCTTGACTGGATTCAGCTCGAAGAAAGCGAGACTGTTCTTAGCAGAGAGCCAGTTCTTGTTTACGAGTACATGCCTGGCGAAACGCTCTTTGAGCACGTGAAAGAAAAGCACCCAACGGGTATGGCGCCCTTCAGGGCACTTCGTTTGATTCGCGAGGTCGCCGGGTTCTTGGCTGAGATTCACGGTGAGGGATGGGTGTTTCGGAACCTCGATCCGAGGCATATCGTCATCAGCGTGGACGACATTATCCATATGGTTGGTGCGTCGAACGCGGCCAAGATCGGTGAGCGTCCCTTGCACATGCAAAACAAGGGCGAGTGGGCGTATATCGCGCCTGAAATCCGTGAAGAGCTTTCTGGGCAATTCATCAAGCGGCAGGCGGATCTCTACTCTTTGGCGGCACTCTTTTCGTTTTTGGTAACCGGCGAGGAGCCTCGGGAGAGTGTTGAGAATCCGTTGACGCGGGCAGCGTATGAGAAGCTAGCAGCGCTAGATCCGCAAGGACTCACGCTTCTGATCGCTAAGAACATGCAGCCGATGGCCAAAAACAGGCAGGCTCGGATCGAGAAGTTTTTGGAGCTCTCTTTGCCGCAGACTCTTCCGACGCCGCAATCTAAAGACTTTGGGTTGATGGCATTGCCAGCGCCGTGGACAGGCGCAGAGTCGCCTGATTCACGTGCTATGAAGTCGACCTTGAGTCCCGGACCGCTGATCAGCGTGGAGCGTCAAGCCCAGCAGCAATCAAAAGACCAAGGTCAGCTCGAGGCTGCTGAGCCGCAAGGTTGCCGCGGAATCTTGAGCAGGTTGTTCAATCGAGCCAGGTAAACCCACCGCCTAGGACTTCAGACTGTATATCCAGCGGGGCGCGGTCGGTGATGGTCCAGTTTGAGCCGTCGAATGTAAAGTCGCGCACGCGCGAGACTACGATGTCCACGAGGCCACTCTCGGTGTGGGCCTCCCACGAACACTCCAGACCGCCCTGGATGTCAGTACAGTTTAGGAGAACGCTTCCGATCTCCACTTGGAAAAGGCGCGAATCAAGTGCCCAGCCTAGGACCTGAATTGTGCCTGGTGCAGTGTTGGAGGCCGTGTTGATATCGGTACTTGCGACTTGGAAACATCGATTCGGGGTCGGAGCACTGATTTCGAAGAGATCGGAGCTTGAGACCCGTACAAGGGATTCTCCCGAAACGCCCCGTGTACTGACCTCAAGTTTTGGAAGGCCATCTTCTCCAACGAGGTTGTTGTTGTTCGCGCCCCCGTAGAGGACCACATCGAGAGGTACGCTCGCCGCGGTTGGCTCTCCAAAAAAGACTCCAATGCCGTCTGCCTCGGCTCCGCCGTTTTGCAGCGCTGGTGTAAACGCACTTGCTTGGTCGAGAGCCGGGAGCCCATTTGATGCGCTCGAGGTAGGACCGCCGACCACAAAACAACCCTGAGGTGCGATGGTCCCCTGAAGTTGGAGTCTTGAGTAGGTATAGTCTGCGCCACCGTTGCCCACCCAAAACGAGGCGAGGTCGATAGGGGAGTCACTGGTGTTGATGAACTCCACCCACTCCAGGTTGTCGTCAGCGCCAACTGGATCGAAGAAGACTTCGTTGACCATCAAGGCGTCTCCATCGACCACATCGACGCTGGCTGTGGATGCGTCGGAACCCGCTGCATTGCTGACGGTTAGCGTATAGGTCGCCGATTGTGTGGGTTGAAGAGTGATCGAATCCAGAGCCGGATCGAGACCTGTTAAGTCGAAGTTGTTTCCGAGGTCATCGGTCAAAGTGAATGAAGTAGCCCCTTGTGACTCCCAGTTGAGAACAACGTCTTGTCCCGCCAAAATCGTGGACTCGGAGACGGTGAAGTTCAAGACGGTCGGTGCCTGAGGAAGCACCGTGAAACTCACGTCAAGGGTGTCCGGTCCACGGAACCCAAAAGCAGAAAGTCTGCAGGTCGAAGAGACGGACGGTGAGAAAGTCACCGAATCGGAGTCCTTGTTTGTGCCTGCCGTGGTGACAAAGTACGGGTTGCCATCGATATCTGTGCACTCAATCTCCACGCCAAGTGCGAACTCGGTTTGCCAGGAAAGACTCAGGGAATCGCCCTGAGAGACGGTTACCGCTGAGGCTTGGAAATCCAAGATCTCTACTGGCTCGTTGACCACAAACTGGGCGCTCGCTGAGGCAGGGCCACCCAGTCCGTTGGCGGTTAAAATGAGTGTTTTAGACGTGTCTACGATCAGGTTTAGTGAGTCGCCGGCTGGATCGAGTGTTGTGACGTCAATGATAGTGCCGTCAGAGTCTCTCAGCTCGATGCTGGTCGCGTTTGCCGTTGTCCAAGTCACCGTAGCGGTTTCGCCCGGTGCAAGCGCGTTTGGAGCGACTGAGAAGCTCTGAATCGAGACTGCCCCAGCTGTATCCACGAAAACCGTCGCATCGGTTGTGCCTCCTGCGTTTGAGGCGCTGAGTGTGTAGGTCGTGGGACCACTGACGGGTGTGGTGAGCAGACCGTTGGTGGAGGAAACACCAGTTGTGTCTAAGGATTGGGTGCCATCGCTTAAGGTATAAGAGTCGGCACCTTCAATCTCCCAGGAGAGGGTGGTCGTGGCTCCCGTGGCCACAAGGGTCGGGGCGGCATCAAAACGGGTGATCGTTGGAGGCGCTGGTAGCACCACCACCTCGAACTCAGCGGTCTTTGCATGGGCCTCGTTGGAAGCGATGATCGAGTACGTTGTGGTCACGCTCGGTTGAAGCGAGAATGTGCCTTGAGCGAAATCTTCAGTGGCCATTTCGTAAGTCGCAAAACCATCGGAAAGAACCAGGGCCTCAACGTCGCCGGAAATCTCCCATGTGAGGTCGGTTGACTCGCCTAGGGCGACGGGCGGCGTGCCCGAAAATGAGAGAATTTCGATGGGTTCGTATACGGTGATGTCGAGCTCCCTTTCCACCACGAGTTGGTCTCTCTTGGCCCTTAGTCTGTAGGTGGTGCTCTCGGCGGGCTGGACATTGAACGCACCCTGGGAGTTTGCCGAGGTATGGAGAACGCCTGCCGGTCCTGCGATCTCAATCTCGTCGGTGTGAATAACTTCCCACTGCAGCGTGGTGGCCTGGCCCTCGAGTAGGAACTCGGAGAGCGCCACGAAGCGCTCGACTTCTGGTGAGATTGGCAAGACCTCGAGCTCGATGGGGTCGCTCGTGACTATGCCCCCGTCCTCGCCGTTAATGACCAGCGTGTAGGCTCCGCTCGTCGCGGAGTCGGTTCGGATGGAGCCTGAGTCGATATAGTCAACTTCTATCGCAAGAAATGGCTCTCCATCGCGCAGAATCTCACCGTTTATTGCGTTTGACGTGGACCATGAGAAAGTCACCTCTTCGCCCTCTTGAATGCTGGACTCTGAGATTTGGAAGTCGAGAATCGCACCGGCCGGCCTGACGACTGAAACCGTGACTTCCGCCTGAGTGGTGTTCTCGTCCTTGGTTGCGCGCAAGGTGTAGGTGGTATCGTCGAGAGGCGTGACTTCCACGGTGCCCGCTCCGAGTGAGCCGGGCCCAATCTCAAACTCAAACCCATCGGACCCTGAGATCCGAGCGGAGCTGACAGAGGCGATCTCCCATGAAAGTTGGACGGAGTCCCCTAGATCGACGCTTGAGGTCTCGGCTACGAACGACCGAATATTGACCTGAGAGATATCGATGATGCAGGCGCCGTCTGTGCAGACCTCGCCGGTTTCACACTCATCATTGAAGACGCAAATAGGCTCCGCAGGATCGGCGTCTGAGCAGCCGAAACTAAAAACGAACACCCCTGCTATCAACAAAGCTACTTTATGGCTCGCAGGCGTCCCCAATTCCATTATTGTCCCCATCTTCTTGTCCCGGATTATCTACGGTTGGACAGTTATCGCATGCATCCCCCAATGCGTCGGTATCTGAATTTGTTTGGTCGTTGTTTGCCGTGGTTGGACAGTTGTCAGTTCCGTTGGGTATCAGGTCACCGTCGATGTCGGGGTCACACGAATCTCCCACACCATCCATGTCCTGGTCTTCCTGCAGTGGGTTCGCAACGTCGGGGCAATTGTCGAAGTCGTTCGCGATGGTGTCGTCATCTCGGTCTCCATCACAAGTATCACCGATATCGTCTCCATCCAGGTCTTCCTGTCCGGCGTTCGCGATGTCCGGGCAGTTGTCAGTGGTATTGTCTACGCCGTCTCCGTCGCGGTCTGGGTCGCATGCGTCCCCGATATCGTCTCCATCAAGGTCTTCCTGTCCGGCGTTCGCGATGTCCGGGCAGTTGTCAGTGGTATTGTCTACGCCATCTCCGTCGCGGTCTGGGTCGCATGCGTCCCCGACATCGTCTCCATCAAGGTCTTCCTGTCCGGCGTTCGCGATGTCCGGGCAGTTGTCAGTGGTATTGTCTACGCCATCTCCGTCGCGGTCTGGGTCGCATGCGTCCCCGACATCGTCTCCATCAAGGTCTTCCTGTCCGGCGTTCGCGATGTCCGGGCAGTTGTCAGTGGTATTGTCTACGCCGTCTCCGTCGCGGTCTGGGTCACATGCGTCCCCTACATCGTCTCCATCAAGGTCTTCCTGTCCGGCGTTCGCGATGTCCGGGCAGTTGTCAGTGGTATTGTCTACGCCGTCTCCGTCGCGGTCTGGGTCACATGCGTCCCCGACATCGTCTGCATCAAGATCGGCCTGTCCGGGGTTTGGTACGTCCGGGCAATTGTCGGTGTTGTTGTCAATGCCGTCACCGTCACGGTCTGCATCGCAGACGTCTCCATCGTTGTCACCGTCTGAATCTAGTTGGTCTGTGTTGGCGGTGTTTGGGCAGTTGTCACAGACATCTCCGACCATATCGCTATCAGCGTCTGCCTGGTTTGGATTGGAGATAAGCGAGCAGTTATCACAAACATCTCCAAAGCCATCACCATCGGTGTCGGCCTGATCGGTATTGGCAGTGTTTGGGCAGTTATCACAAACATCCCCAACATCATCACCGTCCGTATCGGTCTGAGAGTTATTCGGGATCAACAAGCAATTGTCGGCTGTATTGATGACTCCATCCCCGTCAATGTCCGGGTCGCACACGTCACCAAAATTATCGCCGTCGAGGTTCTCTTGGAGTGGATTGTCGTCGTCTGGGCAGTTATCACAGACGTTGCCGAGCCCGTCCGAATCGTTATCGGCTTGCGAGGAGTTCGAGATCGACGGGCAGTTATCACATGCGTCGCCTACACCGTCTCCGTCCATGTCTTCTTGATTCGGGTTCGCGGTGCCGTCGCAATTATCGCACGCATCCCCGATCCCATCGCCGTCTGAGTCTGTCTGGTTTTGGTTGGGCGTTTCTGGGCAGTTGTCATCTGCGTCGATGACCCCGTCTCCGTCTAGATCATCTTCACAGGCGTCCCCGACGCCGTCGTTATCGAGGTCTTCCTGCTCGTCATTGAAGACGAGTGGGCAGTTGTCGTTATCGTTATCAAACCCATCCCCGTCGATGTCGTCGTCGCATGCGTCACCTTCGCCGTCTGAGTCTTGATCCTCCTGGCCTGGATTTACATCAAACGGGCAGTTGTCTTCGGTGTTCTCAATCGTGTCTCCATCGATATCGATATCACATACGTCGCCTTCGCCGTCACCGTCGGCGTCTTCTTGGGAGGCGTTTACGATGAGTGGGCAGTTATCTTCGTCGTTAAGAACGCCGTCCCCGTCGATATCGTCATCACAGAAATCCCCGACCCCATCGCTGTCTAGATCGCCCTGATTTGGGTTTACAATCAACGGACAGTTATCGTCGTCGTTGTCGATACCATCGCCATCGATATCGTCGTCACATGCGTCGCCGATGCCGTCTCCATCGAGGTCTTCTTGCTCGGGGTTGGCTACGTCAGGGCAGTTGTCGTCTTCGTTTTCGATGCCGTCTCCATCGGGATCGAGGTTCGGCATATCCTCTGGCATATCGACTTCGGGCATATCGACCGGCATATCGACTTCGGTCATGTCTTCGGTGGCATCGGGTACGTCGGTATCTTCGGACATATCCTCTTCAAATGCAGGCACGCATCGATTGAACGCCGTGCATTGCTCGCCAGGGAAGCAGTCTTCATCGCGGCTACAATACGAGTCCTCGAATGAAGGTTGGCAAGCGCTGAGGAGAGTGAGGGCAATAAGTGCAGCAAAAATGTGCAGTTTCATTTGAAAACACCGTAACGACTTCGAAATTTTGGAAGACTCTCTTGACTCACTACGATAGTAGAGATTCAGAGCTGTTCAAGGCAAAAGGACTTAGACGCGAGAATAACGTGGAAGTATTTTTTTCACCACCCTTGGAATCGTTGGCTCGACCTACACGAGTCGTAAATGTCGGGGTTTTGGCTTCCGGAAGTGGTTCGAATTTTGAGTCGATTGTAAAAGCGGCTCCAAGTCTAGGTTTTCAGGTTTGTTGTCTGGTCGTGAACAAGGAAAATGCTGGTGCCATCGAGCGCGCCGGGCGTTTGGGGATTCCACATGGTGTAGTCTCCCACCGGGATTTTGGGAGTCGCGAGACTTTTGATGAAGCGATCGTCTCAGCCCTTCAGAGCCATGGTGCCGAATGGGTAGCGATGGCGGGTTGGATGCGCATTGCTTCTAAGCCGTTGTTACGAGCGTATGAGCAGCGGATCGTGAATCTACACCCAAGTCTTCTGCCGAGCTTTAAGGGCGCAACGGCAGTCAAGGACGCCTTGCTTGCAGGAGCTTTGCTGAGCGGATGTTCGGTTCATCATGTGGTCGAGGAGCTCGACGCGGGCCCTCTGGTGGCTCAAGCCGCCGTGAGAGTGCACCCCGATGATGATGAATTGAGCCTCCATGCTAGGATTCAGGAAGCTGAACGAGTTCTCTATCCTCGAGCGCTCGCCCACGCGATCGCCCAAGTAGAAGCCAACGATTAGCGGGCCATTCGTCGCCGAACACCCAAGCCAAGCAGGCTGAGCAGGATCAAGACGAGCGCGCTTGGCGTGGTTGCAGCATTGGCGCACGATGCTTGAGGTTCGCTTGCGAACGCAGGTTCAGCAGGCGCGGCTGGCTCGCTGAGCCCTTCGCCACACGCACACACACCTTCCCACGAGTCGAGGTAAGACGTGAAATCTGCTCCACCGTAGGAGTCTGTGTGTCCTTCAGGGCAGGTACATACGTTATTTTGCTGACAATCAAGCCCTTCGTACGCGTTCGGAAGTGTGTATTGAGGGAACTCGTCCCAGCTTGTGCTCATATTATCCACGACACCGTTGCAGTCATCGTCGAGGCCGTTGCAGATTTCAGGCATCGGCTCGTACATCGAGGTGCAGGTGTCCGTGTTGTTGATACACTCGTATTGACCGAGTGCGCAGCGCCCTTGAGCGCCATCCACCACGCAGTAGCTTCCCTCTAGCGGACAAGGGTTGTCGACAAAGCTGCCCGTGCCATCACACGTCTCTAGGTCATTCATGATGAAAATGGTTTCGCGGTCGTCGATGAACGAGACATCATCTCTGGTCAATTCAGTGCATTCGTCCCTGAAGCTCACGTAGTCCTCCGGGCAGTAGAAAATCGGCATGTCGTCAAACGTGGTTCCACGTGCGACCTGGCGGATGCACGAGAAAATGCCGAGCAAGTTGGTGTCGGTAGATTCATCGCAACCAGTGGGCGTGTTTCCTTCGCCAACAAGGTGGCAGCGAATGTCTTTTAGCTGACCGAAAGGACCCTGATCTGGGAAAGCCAGTGCACCGGTCATGTGTGGGCTGGAGCCCGGTCCGCAATCATAGCGGCCATCGGCCAAGTCGTTTCGGATTTGTGTGTCGGTGCGACCTTGGATTTGTTCGCATACGTCAATGATATTCCGATCGTCTTCATCATCTTCATCGCAATCATTTCCATAGCAACACTCACCGGTGCCTCCGGCAGCCGCGAGCAGATTTGCGAATGGCACGGGTGACTCACCAGACTTGCGGAACATCATTACCCATGTCGGGATTGAAGGAAGTTGACCACTGATGCCGCCTTCGCGATTGAGGCATGCCTGGGTCAGGGTCTTCTTGATCCTTCCGTCAGGCACACCATCATCCAATTGTGGAATGTCTCCGAGGACGAGCATCGTGAGGTGAGGAGTCTGCCACCAGAGTTCTTGCACAGGATCGGGTGCAAAAATACCACCGGGGAAGGTGTTCTCGCGGTGGATTCTGAGGCCCGAGTCGGTATGCCTTCTGTCGGGATTGCCACAGAATGTATTGCCCGCTTCGTTTTGAATCGTCGAGATTCTATCCTTCACATCACCACCACCGTCTTCTGATGGTGTGGTGTAGACCGTGAGCGAGTCGTTACAATCTGCGGCCGGATAACCCGATAGTCCAAACTTGAGGATATCGCAGGTGGCGTAGTTGTTTGCATCCGTACAAGCTCCAGTCTCCCAATAGCTATCAATGTGGAAGTTAAGGGCGCTTGAGAGGTTTCCGGATTGGCCGTTCGAGAAGACGTCCCCGCCGAACATCAACATGGTTTCTGGCGCAGCTAGCTGTTGAGCGGCAGCGCTAGATGCGCAAAGCATCAGGGCGGCGGCAATAAGTGGTTTCTTCATAGGGGACTCCTCAAACATGTAACACGGTCTCTAGTATGCAAGTTGCATTCCCATTGTTTGAGACTGGTTTACTTTGTTCTGTGTGGATAGCATCAAAGTTTGGCGTCATGTCTTTGACAAATTGTGCAAAAAGTTGCGTTTATGGATTAAAAGTAATGTCGATAGCGAAGTCCACGGATGCTGCTTGAAGAGATTCGATACGAAGGAAGAGGTCTCCACCCTCCTCGGTCGTGTACCGGACCTCGTTAAATCCAAACTCATCAGCAAAACCAGCGAACTCACACGTGTCCGCCTCGCACGAGGTGGAGAAGAAGTAACCGTAGTTTCCGCTCGACTGGTCGTTCTCTGAGGAAACCAGGATTTCGGTGCCTGCGGCTACGTCTTCGAGCTTGACCACAAAGTCAGCGTATTGAGTGTTTTCAGGCGGTTCACCAACTTCAAATGCGCATGTTGGGTGGCCGACCGCATTCCAGGAGTCCGCGTAGGCGCGGGTAGCTCCTGTGATTCGGTGGGTACCAGATCCGGCAACACTCAATTCGCTTGCGCACGTGTTTCCGGCGCATTCAGTCCCAGCGCACCCGTCTGCGCAAGCGTAGGTGTCGAGCCGTTGGCCGCTCACGCAATTTTGAAGCGCACCTTCCACACACACGTTATCGGCTTCGGAACAGATCAATTCGCTGGTTTCGAGTGCCAGACGCACGCCGTTCGACTCGATTTCGCCGTTGATGGCAAGGTAGTAGGGGGTGCCTGGGACGAGGTCCCAGACGCTTCTTCGCTCGGAAGTACATAGTGCGTCTTCGTTTGCCTCTGGGCTGCACGAACCTTCGCGAAGCTCAAGGCTTGGCGCCGGAGGGATCACGATTTCTCCAACCATCCGGGGTAGCGCATCGGCTGTGATGGTGAGCTTCATCGGAACTTCCACTTCAAATTTATAGAGCGTGGACCCTGATGATGCGTCTTCGGTTTGGCACGAGGTAGTGTGGCCGGTCTTTGGTTCTTCGAGCCTTCGCTCCAAGAAGCCATCTTCTGAGATCACACCGATATCACGAATCGACGAACACCCTTCGTCTGGATTCACCGCCATATCTGGCTGCGGAGTATCCGGAGTGTCCATGTCCTCGGTGTTTTGATCTGGCTCGTTCATATCCGGGATGTTGTTCAGATCGATAGGAGGCGCGGGGGTCTCGTCCCCGCAGGCGACCAGAAGTGCAGCGATAAGTAAGAAAACTCGCATCAAAAGTCTCAAAAAGTAGGTGTTTTGGGGAGTAGATTCCTCGCTGATTGTATAGGCGAACGGACTTCATCGCTAAGGATCGGATACCGAAACCGTATTCGGGTCGAATACGAATTCAGATCCCGACAATTGGTTCTTGGGCTGTCCGTCGGTGTAGACTTTAAAAAAGCCTCAGCGAGAGAGCGAACGTGGGAAAATACAGATGGTTAGCCGTCATTTTTGTGACGGTAGGGTGTTCTGAGCCGGCTGTCGAGTGTCGATTATCGGTGGAATGTGAGCAGAATTTTATCTGTGTTTCGGGACGTTGTGTTGAAGACAACGTGACCCTTCAAGACATGGGTGAGCCCGATATGGAGACCCCTGAAGACATGCCTGAAGTGGACATGGAACCCGATGGTTCCATCATCCAAATTCCCGACATGACCGAAGAGGACATGAGTATCGTGGACCCGGAAGATCCTGATACGGACGGGATCGCGAATGCGGAAGATAACTGTCCACAAGATTTCAATCCCAATCAGCTCGATTCCGACGGCGATGGCCAGGGTGATGCGTGTGATTCAGATGTTGATGGTGATGGAATCGACAATGAGCAAGACAACTGCAAGTTCGTGGCGAATCCGGGTCAAGAGAATGTGGATGGGGATCGATTTGGAGATGCCTGCGATTTTGATTCTGACAACGATGGGGTGTCGAATCCAGTCGACAATTGTCCATTAATTCAAAACCCAGACCAGTTGGACACGGATGGAGACGGTCTCGGGGACGCTTGTGACGATGATATCGACGGTGACGGTGTTCCGAATGACGAGGATAACTGTCCTTACGACGCCAATCCGGACCAGACCGATACCACTCAGAATGGCGAGGGTGACGCCTGTGACTCGGACCGCGATGGTGACGGCCTGCCAAACCTCGTTGACAACTGCCCTTCGGTCGCCAATCCAGACCAGGCTGACCTCGATGGAGACGGAATCGGAGATCTCTGCGACGACGATATGGACGGAGACGGAACGCCAAATGTCACGGATACCTGTCCATTCCTGGCCAACACGAATCAGACTGATACGGATGGCGATGGACTCGGGGACGCCTGCGACAATTGCCCAAGCATCGAGAACCCCGATCAGGCGGACTCCGATTCTGACGGTGTAGGAGATGCATGTGATAACTGCCCGGGCCTTGCAAACGAGGATCAGGCCAATTTTGATGGTGATGCGTTTGGAGACGCGTGCGATCTCTGCCCATCCGTTGCCTCTGGACTTAACTTGGACTCGGATGGAGATGGGATTGGTGACGCCTGTGATTCAGACTCCGATGGCGACAACGTTCCCAATGTCATGGACAACTGCCCTACAGTAGCGAATCCAGGTCAAGAAGACTCGGATTCCGACGGAGTAGGCGATGTTTGCGATAACTGCCCCAACGACCCCAACGGAAATCAACGCGACAACGACCGAGACGGCGTGGGTAACGTATGTGATAACTGCATCAACGTTTCCAATCCCGGGCAGGAAGATTCCGACGGTAATGGATTTGGAGATGCCTGTTCTCCATGATCCACCTTGCAAGGTTTTGAAGCCTCGGGTTATTTTGTTCACACCACAAACCCTGCGGAAGGCTCCAATGTCCACAACAATTTCGGACCGAGTAAACGCCCCGATCGATTGTCCGCTCAAGATGAGCACGATCGCCTGGACCCGATGTATCGAGTACCGACAGGAGTACAAGTGCCTCTGCAAAGAGGCACGAGACCGCCTGCGTACCAAAGGGGAGGGTAAAGAGGCGTTCGAAGAGAAGTTACGCCAGATTCGTAGGCCCACGCCCGCGAAGCCTAAAGGCTGGACAGTCGATCGGATGTCGCGCTTTTACGTCATTTACGACGAAAAAGGCGAGCTTAGGCATCGCGCAACGAATCAGGCGGAGGCGGACGACTACCTCGGCCTCGCGGCAAAGGTGTTGGCTCTTCAGGAAGAGAACGCGCGGCTCTGGAAACTCCTTGAAGAAGATCTCACGCGTGCCGAGGATCCCTGGGCTGACGTCACAAAAATGTTGGGTGATGATGACGCAGACTCTTACGCCTCCGAAGAGGAAGAATAGAGCGTTAGAATTGCAGCAAGCCTGAACACCACTCGCCAATCTTCAAGGCTCAATTCGCTCTCCATCCATCGGCTTGCTGTCTCAAGCCCCGTGCCTTTCAACGTCTTTGCAAACTCCGCTTGAGTCCTCGGATCCAAGGTGCCAGCGAGAATGCCATCCCCCAACCAACGCAACAATGACTCAACTTGATTGGTCTTCGAATCCGGTTTGGCTTTCGATTCAAGAGTGTCTTGAGCCTGAGGCATTTCGATCCAAGGCATCAAGAGTCGACGCTCGTTCTCCTCGGTTTCCCAAACAATGCCGGTTGGTTGCAGAAAGAGTGAACCAGATCGGGCAGAGATGAGTCCCGCAATAAACCTCACTCTCTGGGCGTTTCGACCCAAGACATTCATCGTCTGCTCGAAGCTCTCCGCTCCTAGCGACGTATAAGGATGTTCCACCCGGATGCACTGGCCTTCTGTGTCTAGCGCCTCGAAGACCAAGACCTGATTCCTCGCGTCAAACTCGAGATTGCGGATGGAGTCTGTCTCCAACACGAGAAAGTTTTCTTGAAGCGCATTGAGCCCCAAGGGGCCTGGGGCCTTATTTAACAATCGCGCCCGAATCTGGCTAACCCTAGACGTCCGCACCCTCGCCGGCAGCGCCTCCCACGAGAGACTTTGGCCATACACACTCAAGTGGTGCTGATCGACGCCGAGCGCATGTTCATGGACCCTACCTCTATGGGTAGTGACGATTTGCCCGGAACTGATGCTCGCGATCGTGCGACCAGCCCAAGAGCTGCGCCTCGCGAGATTGAATAATGAGAGCGTGGTCTCCGGATCGATCACCCAATCAAAAGTTTGCGAGATGGATTGGAGCTGACCATTTTCCTGGTCCACCAAGATGGACTCCAAAACGATTGTTTTGGTGCGAAGGTGCGCCCGGCATCCAAGTCCGATCAGCCTCCGCTGACCAAAGGTTTCCTCGATATGTAGCCCTCGCACAAAGGCTCGAGGAATTGGGATTTTGTCGGCGAGGAGAGCGTCGACTCGAAGCTGGAATTCGCCCATGCAGAGCGCGAGCTCCATCGGATCAAAACGCGCGTCTTGGCCCTGAAACTTTGAGATTAGGTCCCGCAACGTCTCCAAAAGCTCGGAGTGGCGAACGAACCCAAGCCCACGAAGACTCTGCGCACGCGCGCTCAGACGGTCGAGCGCGACGGAGTCCAGTGCCCCGAGTCCATGTGTGGCTTTGAGCCCTAGATCTTCCAACGCGTTGAAGAGAGGCGAGGCCTCCTCCGCGCTGAGTGGTGTTTCTCGGTCGTTTGTGACCAACGCGTAGTCGAGCGCCTCCGAGAAACGAAACATCATCGCCGCGAGCGGGATGTGGAAGCATCGTGGTGTGGAGCAGTCGCATTGGGCGTATTCGAGTTTGTCCGGGAGCGAGAACCGTACGGTTCGTCCCAGCGTGAGCAGAGTTGCTTCGGGCCTTTGGCCGTGAAAGAGCTCCGCGACCATACCGTTGACCAACGCGTCCTGGGCTCGGTTGAAGACCTGGCCACCTACAGCAGCGATCAGGACGTCATCACTCAACTCACCGGGGTTCCAAGGCCCTTCAGCCTCGCTCAGAGGCTCAGCACTTGCCTTTAGGTGGAGAATGCTCCGCACGATATGTCTGCACTCTCTCGTTGCTTTGCAGGTGCACGACGCGGCCATGAGCGGCTGGTCGCTCGGGAACTCACAGGTCACGCCATCCGACCAGACAAAGGTAATGCCAGAGGCGAACTCATGACATTCAACACTCAGGCCTTCGGCGAGTTCTTTGGTGGCGCGCTTTAGCGTGCCTCTGTTGGAGTAGTTCACCAGATCGCTTTCTTCGAGGCGCTGAAGTTCGTCCTTGATCATCGAATCTTCTCCGCGACCCATTGGGCGAGTTCGCCAGGTGTCATGGCGCCGATATGAACTCCGAGATTTGCGAGTCTTTGGGCGATCTCTCGGTCAAAATGAGGCTCTGCCTGACCATCAAGGGCCGCAAGACCCAGCACGTGTGTTCCTTGCTCGACGAGCCCCTTCGCCATTGCGAAGAGGTGTTCCACGGGACCACCCTCAAAGAAGTCCGTAATTAGAACTACGATCGTTCGATTGGGGTCGTCGACGAGCTTTGACGCATATTCCAGAGCGTTCGCGATATCCGTTCCGCCGCCAAGCTGCACATTGAGCAAGGTTTCTACCGGATCTGAGACCGATTCGCTGAGATCAACAACCTGCGTATCAAACGCGACGAGGTTTGATTTGAGCTGATTGAGCTTATGAAAGATTGAGGCGCTCACCGCAGCATGGATGACGTTTTCGAGCATGGACCCAGATTGGTCGACCACGATGATAAGCCGCCATTTTTCGGCGTGACGCCGGATCCGGGTGAAGAAGATGGGGTTTTGCACGATCAACTTCTGGGACTCAGGGTCCCAATGCTTTAGATTGCGTCGAATCGTCTGAGCCGCATCGAAGTTCTTTGCGATTTTAAGCGCGCTTCGCCGCTTTCTGTTCAACGCTCCCAGAAATGGTGTTTGAATCTCGCGGGCGAGTTTTTCCATGAGCTCGCGAACAACCTCTTCAACGATGCGTTTCGCCGCGTGCAGAACTTCCTGGTTCATCAGGTGTTTGGTGCGCAACACCGCCTTTAGGAGCGTCAAATTCGGGGTCGCACGGTTGAGAATCTCCGGGCGCGTCACGATTTCCTCGATCTGATAGCGGTCGATCGCGTCTTTCTCGAGCCTCTCAATCGTGCGTTTCGGAAAGAGTTCGTGAACTCCGTTGATCCATTCTGGCACGGTGAGTTCGGAAGCCTCCGAGCCACCCTTCTTGTTCTTTGCACGGATATTTCGTCTTGGCCCGAGCTCTCGTCGATAGAGGTAATCGAGCAGCAGCGCGCGCCTTGAGTTCTCGGCACTCAGGCCAAACCCGCTGGCCCCGGAATCGTCCCCAAGTATGAGTCTCCACCTCGATTTTCGGACGTCTTCGTCCACCTCGGGTCTCCTAATCAAACTCTTAGGTTGTGCCGGCTTCTTGGCCGCGATCATTCCAGGTGGCTCGAGCGGAATGCCAAAATCGGCCGCTACTCGCACCAGCCAAGCCTCAAGTGCCGATGCGTCTTCCCCACTCTCCTCGGCCTCGTCGCGAAAAAGCGTGTCGACGATTTGGTGTTTTTCATTAGGCGAAAAGAACGTGAACGCGAGACGCAGACCGGGAAGCATCTCCAAAAAGCTGAGTTCGTTGGCTTCGGAGACCACCAGGTCGAGGGTCAGGATGAAGTTTGGGTCTCTCTGGACGGCAATTCGCGCCATGAAGAACAGTCCGACCAAGAAATCGGCGAGCTCCATAGGGTCGAGGAACGAGTCGAGCGCCTGGCGAATGGCTTCCGCCTGCACGAGGTCTTCGCGAAAAAGTGACCCAAGCGCGAGGCCCCTCGTGAGCGGACGCTTTGAGGTGTCAAAGGCGATGCGTCCAAGTGTCTCGGCGAAAAGATCCCACGGACGCTCTTCTTTGAACCATTGAACGGCGGTCGAGTGAAGGGTCTCAAAGAGGCGCATCTGGTCGTTATCTCGGTCTTGTACGAACCCGAGATTGTCCAGAAGGGCGAGTGTGCGAAGAAAGGCCGCACGGACGAGCGTCAAGGTCTGAGAAGGATCCGCGGTACCGAGCAATTCCGCATGACGCGTCAGGAAGACGAGGTGCGAAAGCCCGTGGCCTAGTTCAAAGACATCGGTTTCCGCGCTCAGGCGTTGGCCCACGCGTGCCAAAAGGTCGCCCGCAAGATCTCGAACTCCCATCAAGGTCGCATCCACCACCAATTCCGTGAACCCCGACGCGCTGAGGTTGGGCTTGGCTGCGCGTGAGGTCAGATGGGCGGCTGAGGCCTCGGATAAGTCCGCGCCCCAAATCGCTGCTTCGATGAGCGTTCCGTCGAATTCCGGAATCCACTTTAAAGTCCAGCTCTCCCAAATTTCGCTCAAATCTTCGCGCGAGTAGAAGTCCGTACCCCCTTCGAAATCCACGCCGCGAATCTCGAGTTCTCTCAGCCGATGAAGGGTGTGCGATCGCGCCCGATCCTCAGCGAACTCGAGGTTGAGTTCGATATGGGCAGGCTCCTCAGCAAGGCCGAG
This sequence comes from Microvenator marinus, assembly GCF_007993755.1. GTDB lineage: Bacteria > Myxococcota_A > Bradymonadia > Bradymonadales > Bradymonadaceae > Allomicrovenator > Allomicrovenator marinus. The sequence continues at coordinate 1,897,616 of NZ_CP042467.1, read as the reverse complement.
TCCCTTTTCTTCCAACTCCTTCAGAGTGTTCGTAAAGAGGAGCGGAAGGCTTGCACCCTTGGCAATGGTGCCTCGTCGGCTTCCCGTGAGCACGTGGCGGGCCTCGGCGACCACGGGATGTAGCAGGCTCGAGTCCTTGACCAAGGTGGCTTCGATGGCGTCCATGAGGTCGAATCGCCAGACTTCTTTGCGGCTGTGTAGACCCGCCATCGCCTGCGCGAAGTTCTGAACGGCAATGAGGTCCGCTGTATTCAAGATCTGTTGTTTGTCGCGAAGTCGGCTCACAATGGATTGCAGAATCTCAAGGCTGTCTATGGTTTTTCCCTCGTTCCGAGTTCGAAAAACGTACTCGTAGAATCCAGGGCCCTGAACGCCACTTTGATAGCCGCTGATGGCGTCGATGCGCTTGTACGTAAACGGCGTGAGCGTTGCGCCCGAGTACTCCACGCTTAGGTCCGGCGCCGCCGATGGCTCCTCTTCGGGCTCTTCGGGCTCTTCGGGCTCATCTGGAATGTCTGGAGAGAAGATCTCTACCCTCTCTAAATCCAACGAATTGAGCTCAACATCGAAAAGCCTTGAGTATAGGCCGCTAGAGTGGAAGCCGCCCGTGACCACGAGAATCGGACCATCAAGACGTGCGCGAGCCTCTTGAATCTCGCGCACCATAAACTCTTCTCGGGCGCGGTTTTCGGTACTTTCATCGCCCGACGAGAGCCGGAGGTGAAGACAAAATGTATGAGCGCGCCTCAGGTAAGACTCTGTGTTCAAGTCTGGGTCGAGTTCAAAGAGCACATCCCAAACCTCATCAAACCCCTGCACACCGAGCTCTTGAGCGAGTCGTTCCGGATAGGGATTCTTCAAAAAGTGGCGGTCTGAGTAGCGGTGGGACTCGTTGGTGATTTGCGAAAGGTCCACCCAGGGGAGGTCGATAAATCGGGCTTTGACGCCGAGCTCCTGAGCCGCTTTGAGCGCCTGCCACTCCGGCGAAAACTCGGCCAGCGGGTAGAATGCGGATGCGCGCGAAGCGTTTTCGAAGCGCACATAGGTGTAGATGGCAATCGGGAGCTCGTGTGCCAGATAGAGCTCATCCAGGCTCGGGTTGAACTCGCTCGGGCCCTCAATCAGGATTACTGAGGGTTGGATCTGGCGCGCATAGAGCCTCAGCATTCGAGCGGCAGCCGGGCTCGAGTGACGGACCGGAAAGAAGTGAATTCCTTCTCTATTTTGGAGAATGTGGTCCACGTCCAAGGTCATGGTGGCCCTTTGCTGCTTCGTAGAATTCGGTCCAGACGCCGCGCTTTCGTTCCGCGACAACATGGTCGAAGTAGGCTTTGAGTCGCTTGATATCTTCGGGGTTTTCCTTGATGGCCGAGCCCACAAGGTTGTCCACGATCTGGTCGAGGCCGATCTGAGTCTGACCAAAATAGTACGCGTGTAATCCGGAAGCGAAGGCCACCGAGACGGCCTCGGCTGTACTCATCACCGTTGAGACCGACTCTACGGCTTTGCCGCTCATGGACTTGCCGCTTCTGATCTCGTGGAATGTGACGACGAGCGCTTCGGTAAGGCGCTCATCAAGCCGAAGCGGCACGCCGGCTTCTTCGAAGAGCGCGTTGGTTTCTCTCTGAACCAACTCCATCTCGAGCGAGATATCCGAGATCGGATGAACGGTCTCGAAGTTGAAGCGCCGCTTCAAAGCCACGGACATTTCGTTCACGCCGCGGTCTCGAGTATTTGCGGTCGCGATGACATTGAAGCCGGGCCGTGCAAACACGAGGCGCTCATCGCTTTTGAACTCCGGAACCATAAGCACGCGGTCGCTCATGACCGAGAGCAGGGTGTCTTGGATCTCAAGAGGGCATCGCGTGATCTCTTCGAAGCGGACGATCCCACCCCGTTGCATGCCGGTGTAGAGCGGGGAGGGCACGAGCGCGCGCTCGGTTGGGCCTTCGCTCATCAAGAGCGCGTAATTCCACGAGTACTTGATATCGTCTTCGGTGGTTCCTGCGCTCCCTTGAATGGTCAGGGTTGAGTCGCTCGAAACGGCTGCCGCAAGGAGTTCACTCAAATAGCTCTTGGCTGTGCCAGGCTCGCCGATCAGCATCAGACCGCGTTGGGTGGCTAGCGAGACGATACATCGCTCGATGAACCTCCTCGTGCCGACAAATTTCTCCTGCACGCCGAGCTGGTCGTCACCGAGCACAAAGCGCACCACGGCCTGTGGAGAGAGTTTCCACCCCTCGGGTTTGGCTCGGTTTTGGTCCCAATCTTTGAGGATTGCCAGTTCGTCGGCGAATCGAATTTCGGCGCTAGGTCTCTGGATGTCCGAAATTTTCCTCATGCTCCACTCGCGTTTGAACGCAGTTTTGAGATCGTGGCTGCGTAGTCGTCGGTATTGAATATGGCGCTTCCAGCCACCAGGATATTGGCGCCGGCTGCGCAAATTTGACCAATATTCTTTGTATTTACTCCACCGTCTACCTGAACGTCCATCTCGGCTTTACCGAGGACCGCAAGTTTTTGCCGGAGCTCCTGCAACTTTCTAATCGTAGATGGGATGAATTTTTGGCCGCCAAAACCCGGATTGACACTCATGATCAGCACCATGTCGAGGTCTTCAGCGAGGTAGTCTACAACATCGAGTGGAGTGCCCGGATTGATGGCCAAGGACGCCTTTGCGCCTGCCTGATGAAGCGCCTGTATGATGCGATGAGGGTGCTTGCTGACCTCGGGATGGAACGAGACCAGATCTGCGCCAGCCTTCGCGTAGGCCTCAGCCATGTCGTCCGGATTCGAAATCATGATGTGTACGTCTAGGAAGACGTCCGGGAAATGGTGCCGGAGCGCCTCTACGACGGGCAAACCAATCGTCAGATTCGGCACAAAATGTCCATCCATCACATCTACGTGAAGCCAGTCAGCACCGCCGTCGAGCACGGCCTGACATTCGTCTTTGAGGCGTGCAAAGTCCGAAGCCAAAATCGAAGGGGCGATAAGTATCGGTGAAGTCATGACTTTCTCCTGAGTCTTGCGGCAAAGAAGGCATCGGAATCGTGTTCCACAGGTGTGGTGACCAGAAACGGACCATCCTGCTCAAAATCAGGATGGCGTTTTAGGAAGTTTTCGACCTGTTTGGAGGTCTCCTCACGCGTAAACGTACACACGCTGTAGACGAGAAGGCCAGACGGTTTGACGCGTGGCGCCACAGCGTCCAGCAATTCGGACTGTATCTTAGCGAGGTTCGTGATGTGGTGTTCGAGGCGTGTCCATCGGGTTTCCGGGTGGCGTCGAATCACACCGAGCGACGTGCAGGGGGCATCTAAAAGCACACAATCAAACTTGGGGAGTGTCGGCGCGAGATCCTGAGCCTTGCCCTCCAAAATCTCAACGTCGCCGTGGGCTTTGCGTAGCAGGTCCAGCTTGGATGTACTTGGATCGGACGCCACCACCTTTGCCCGCAGATCGGCTAAGTGAAGAGCTTTGCCGCCGAGGCCTGCACACGCGTCCCAAACCGTCATTCCTGGCTCTACGCCTACAAGATGCCCCACGAGCTGTGCAGCGAGGTCTTGAACCACCCAAGTTCCTTCCTTGAGCCCTTCCATGTACGGGCCGAGCTCGTCGACTTTGAGTGCGCCCGGCGGCGTATTGTCCTGAAGTTCATTAGTCCTTGATCGAAGCCAAATCGGCGGTGGCTGGTTCATGACCTCCATCCATTTTTCAGCTTCTTCTTCCCCGAGCTGCTGCACCATTCGATTGGCGAGCCAGGTTGGGAATGACCACTTCGCACTGAGGTAGCGTGCGGGTTTCGACGATTTATCGGTCTCTCGGTACCAGAGCTCTCGGTCCTTACTCAAACGTCTCAAGACAGCGTTTACGAGCTTCTCTGAGCTCCGCTTCTTGGCCATTTCAACGGCCTCACTCACGGCCGCGTGTTCGGGGATCCGGTCCATAAAGTAAAGCTGAACCACTCCGAGGCGCAGGATGATACGGGTTGCCGTGTCTACCTTCACACCCTTGGACAGGCTTCGATTGATGAGCGAATCGAGCGCTTGTTGCCACGTCAAGGTGGCGTAGACCAGGTGGGTCGCAAGGCCACGATCGCGCGGTTCGAGTTGTGCCCGATCGAGCGCCGAGCTCAGTGCAATATGTGAATACGCACCTTCCTCCACTCGCTGGAGTACGTGGAATGCTGTGTTTCTAGGCATGAATTTATCGGAAGTAGTCGGAGCTGGTGAGTGGGGTGCCGTTTAGGAAGTCGCGCGTCTTCATGGCGCGCGACCCGGAAGGCTGAAGTTCTAGAACTTCAATTGCGCCGTCGAGGCAGCCTATGAAGAGAGATTTTCCGTCCGTCTCGACCTTGCCCACGCCAGGTTTTTTCTCAGTGGTTGGGCGTGCGAGGTGGATCTTCACGCGAGATTCCGTGCCGTCCTTCACCAGGGTCGCTTGGGCGCCAGGCCATGGGTTAAGGCCGCGGATCTTGTTTGCGACGGCCACGGCAGAGTGTGCAAAATTCAGGATGCCGTCTTCCTTCTTCAACATGGGCGCGTAGCTCGATAGCGCGTCATCCTGCGGCGTTCTCATTGCCGTTCCCGCTTCGATATCATCCAAGACCCCCACAATCATCGTAGCCCCAAGAGCTGCGAGCTGGTCGTGGACATCTTGCGATGTGTGGAGTGGGTCAATCGGGATGGACTTCATTTGGATGGCCGGGCCGGTGTCGAGCCCCGCCTCCATCTGCATGATCGTCACCCCTGTTTCAGACTCGCCGGCCACAACAGCGGCTTGAATCGGCGATGCGCCACGGTACTTTGGCAGCAAAGAGGCATGGATGTTGACGCAGCCGAATTTAGGCACGTCTAGGATTCGCTGGGGAAGGATCTGTCCGTACGCAGCAACGACCGCGATATCTGGCTCGAGGGCCTGGAGCTGCTCAAAGACTTCGTCGTTCTTTCGCACCTTTTCCGGCTGAAAAACTGGTATCGCGTGCGATTCTGCCAGAACTTTCACAGGTGGCGGCGTGAGTTTTTTCCCACGACCACTCGGCCTGTCCGGCTGAGTAAAGACCCCAACGACTTGGTGGTGGGAGTCGATAAGAGCTTGCAAGGCAGGGGTCGCAAACTCGGGCGTTCCCATATAGACGACTCTAAGGCTCACGACGCATCACCTTCGGCCTGAGCTTCTTCGGCCTCAAGGGCGCGATTTTCCATAACCTTCTTGTATTTCTTCAGGGCGCGTGTGCGCTTGAGTTGGCTCATTCGGTCGAAAAACAAAACCCCGTCGAGGTGGTCGATCTCGTGTTGTAACGCGACCGCCAAGAGCTCATCGGCCTCAATCTCGAAGGTTTCTCCGTTCTCGTCTTGCGCCCTCACGGTCACTTGTTTTGACCGCTCGATTTTCTCATAAACTTGAGGAATGGAGAGACAGCCTTCCTCCCAGAGGATCTTGCCTTCCCTGTGGACGATTTCGGGATTGACCAAAACGAGGAGGTCGCGCTCCTCTTCTCCTCGCGCGATATCGATCACGGCGACCCGTTGCAAAACACCCACCTGAGGCGCCGCTAGGCCAATTCCAGGCGCGTCGTACATAGTTTCGGCCATGTCTGCCACGAGCGTCTTGAGTTCATCATCAAAACTCTCAACCTTCTTCGTCGGCGTAGTCAGGACTTGGTTGGGGAAAAAAACGATATCTCGGATAGCCATAGAACTTCTCAGCGTCTCGTAGTCTTTTCGAGGTAGGTTGTGCGAAGTTTCGCGTCACCTAGCACGGCCCACGCGTCTTCCAACGCGTCCCGTATTTCTTCTATTTCGGCGTGTAAAGCATGGGCAATCTCGAACGCAACACTCTTGTGGTCAAAACGCGCCATTTGTTTCTGGAAGGCCTCTCGGATCATTGGAGTTTGTGCACCCCTCGGGACCTCCAAGATGGAGAAATAATCCTCGTGCCGAACGATCTTCAATTTCTTCTTCACGTCCGAAGCGTCCAGCTCACTCTCTTCTCTGGCCTCAAGTCTGGCGGCAAAGATTTCGGACGTTCTGAATCGTGCAGGTGGTTGAGGAGGCTCAGACTCAAGGATTTCGTCCAGGTCCTCGAGCACGTAGTCCGCTTGAGAGTGCTCCGTAGTTCCTGCTTGTTTCTTGGGGATCTCCACTTCGTGGGCGATGAGGTCGATCAGCTTTTGGTACTCGGATGCCGCTACCCAGGCGAGCACGTCGAGGGTGTTCTCAGGCGCTCGGTCTTCGGAGACGATGACCACCGGAACGAGTTTTCCGAGGGGGCGTTCACGAATGGCCTCGAGCATGGTGACCATGCGCGCCGAGTCGTCGTCCGCTAGAATGATGACGTCAGGCGGCGTGGCATCGAGCTCTCTAAGGCCTGCTGCGGGAAGGCGTGCTTCGTTCAAGACCGCATCAAACGAGGCCTCAAGCCAGGACGCCACGTCTTTAGTTCGCCTGCCGATGAGGAGAATTTGATTCATGGCCGGACCTCAGCCATTCGGGACTCGAGCCAGGCGAAAACCTCGTCTCGGCCGCCTAGCACGCGGGGTAGTCGGTCCTCTTGGATCTTGGCTTTTAGTTTTGACTCAATCGCTCGCCATCCATCATCGTGTTCGGGTGCTTCGAGCTCCAGCACCTTCAAAGCCGTTGGAACATGCAAGGTTGCAACCCCATGTGAGAGGCAGGCGGCTTGAACGAGCATCGCGGCGGCGGCGCGCAGGTCATCGGCCTTGAGTTCGGTCCATGGACGGTAAGTGGACTCGGCCACAAGATTGTCCACCAGCTCCTGCGTGATGACGCTCCGGAGCACCTTTCTCGTATCAAAGGGCCGTGTTTCGCCGAGAAGCGCGTGTGACGTCAGGAATTCGAACGCGAAGACGCTTTGTGCGAGCGCCATTCGGATCAGTTTTTCGGCTTCGAAGAGGCCCCACGCAGATCCCTCCACAACGCCTTCGCGGGCGTCGGAAAAGGTTTTCCCACGCTCAAATTTATGAGGGTGAGTCCACACACCGAGAACCCTTACCGGTGTTCGGATGCCGTTTACCGCTTCGCCACTCGCCAGAACCACGCGGTCAACCGGGGCATTCTTCTGCATCCAATGCGGCCACGAAACGCCCAAAGCCAAGGTTTGATGGTCATGTAGGGCGAATTCGAGCATCAGGTCCTGCGAGAGTGAATATAGCCGTCTTTGTGCAGATTATACTCTGAAGGAAGCACAGATGCGACTGCCTCGCGAGACTCGTCCGGCACGGTCCAATGACGCCGATTCGAGAACGCTAGAGCCATCTTCTGGATGATGCGCAAGGAGTCTTCTTCGGCCAGTCGTTTCGACATTGGCTCTGCCAAAAAGTCGAAATCTTGCACGATCAAAGTCTCCACCGTGAGGTACCGGATGGTCTCGTTTGCATCGTCAAGGAAGCGCGTAATCTCTTTGGCCAACGCCTCGTTCTTAAACTCGGCCGAGCGAAGAATCACCTCTTGCTTCTTCTCCGGATCGCGCTCGTACTCTGTATGAGCGGATTCGAGGAGTTCGCGAAGGAAGTCCGCCATCTCGTCCGTCGAATAGATATCTTGGAGGATTTTGAGCGGCCAGTTGACGTGGTCTTGCGCCTTTAAAACGTGTTCTCTGATCACAGGAACCAAGGCGGAATTCAGCCGAACCATTTCAACGATGGACTCGTGTACGAATTCCTTTTCCTCAAGGTCGACTGTGGAGTTGTGTGAGGATTCGTTAAACCTTGCGAGCAGGATTTTTAGCGAATCTTCATTGTTCATTTCTTTGAGCTCAGCGAGCACAAATTGGCGCTCCGTCGGCTGAACATACATGTTCGTGACGGTCTTTAGCATTTTGGCGAGCCGTTTCTTCTCTGCCTGTTCTTTATCAAATAAAAAGTCCAAAAATCCCATATTTCACTACCTACGGAGCTAGACCCGGGCAACATAAGGACGAGAGTGGTCAGAGGCAAGTGATTAAATGAAGTGAGCGTCAACGTTCATGGCCATACTCACGCGCCTTTCATATTCCGCGCGGGGAATCTCCTTGGCGCCGAACTTCGCGAGGTGGGCAGTGGTGAACTGGGTGTCGAGAAGAACAAACCCCTTTTCTTGCAGTCGTTCGACCAGATGCACGAGTGCGACCTTGGAGGCATCCGTGACCTTGTGAAACATGGATTCCCCAGCAAATAAGCCGCGAAGCGCCACTCCGTAGAGTCCGCCTACGAGCTCGTCGTCCTGCCAACATTCCACCGAGTGCGCGAATCCGAGCTCGTGGAGTTCGCAATAGGCCTCGATGAGTCCCTCCGAAATCCAGATGCCGTCGTGCGGTCTTGGTTGAGCGCACTCGCGCATGACCTGTTCGAATGCCGTGGAGAAACGCACCTCAAACTTTCCTTGTCTGACGGTCCGGCCAAGCCTTTTTGGAACGTGAAACTCGTCAAATTCGATGATGGTGCGTGGGTCCGGGGCGTACCAAAAGACGTCCCAATCGGCGTCTTCGTGCGCCATCGGAAAGATTCCTTGTGAGTAGGCGCTGATCAGCATTTCGGCGGTTGGCCGCTTCATTTCGTGCCCTTAAACGAGCGATGAATTCCAGAGCGGAAGTCCTCGGGAACGCTCCATTGTGTGGTTTCTTCGAGCTCCATCGGAGAGTTTTCCTTGTCGAGTTTGAAGCTCGTCAAGTTGGTTGAGAAGAGCAGGGTGCCACCGGGTCGAAGCAGGCGTACGCAATGTTTGAGCAAGAAGACATGGTCGCGCTGGATGTCAAAATCCGTATCCATACGTTTGGAGCGCGACCACGTGGGCGGGTCTAGAATGATGAGGTCATACGCATCTTTGACGCGAGCCTGTGGAAGCCAACGTGTGGCGTCTGAGCGCTCGAATAGGTGTTTGGCCGGGTCTAGCTTGTTGAGCTTAAAGTTTCGCTCTGCCCAATCTTGATAGGTGTTTGAGAGGTCTACGGAGGTGACTTTGGCGCCGGCTGCGGCGCACCACACACTAAAGGCTCCAGTGTACGAGAATAGGTTCAGAACATCCGGACGCCTGGACGGGTGTTCTTTGACCAGTCGTGCCGCTTCTCGGCGCATATTGCGGTGATCGAGGAAAAGCCCTGTGTCGATGTAATCGTCTAGGTTGACCAGAAATTTGTGGTCGTCCTCAAAGACTTCAAACTCAAGCTTCTTGGCTGCGAGTTTCTCGTGCTGCGTGCCGGATCTCCGTCTCCTGACCTTGAGATGAACGTTCTTCTTTGGGATTTCCAAGAGTTCCGCGCAGATGTCCGGAATGGTCTCCGTCTGACCTTCAGAGGTTCGAGTTTCGAAGTACTGAAGGAGCAGATGATCGCCATAGAAATCCACCGTCCACGGGTACTCGGGGATGTCGCGGTCGTAGACTCGGAACGCATCCGTCGGCCACTTCTTGGCGAATTTCTTTAGATGCTTCGTGCGCTTTGCGAGTCGTTGTTCAAACATAGTTCAGGCCTAGTGCGAGTCTGAAACTTGCCTGATACGGGATGGTGCGGACTCGATCAACTACGAAGTCTGATTCTACTCTTGTGGATGAGGGGCTGGGATGGCTGGATCTGCAGTGGGGACCACGACTTCGGGAGGCGAAAGTGAGACGCCCTGGAGCGCAGCGTCACACGCATCTTCCTCACCATCATCGTAGTTCGGAAGGTTGGGTGTGGCGTCAGCCCAGAGGACGCGCGAGGCCTCGTCCCAACACTCATCGAGTAGGACTTCGTTGACTTGAAGACTTCCGCCCTCAATACGCGCTGCCGCACGGCCGGATTGCTCCGAGGTCCAGGCGGTGCTCATGGAGACGAGCTCCAATGGGTCTCCATCTTTGAGGAAGTCCTGGCGCGCCGCGTAGTCAAAGTTTCCACGGCCATCCTCAAACTGAGTGTACTCGTAAAGGGCACTTTGGGCCGGCGTGTCCGGAGTCTCTTGGAATTCGAAGAACGCGACGCGCACCTGCCGAACCCCGTTTGCGGCGCGGAACGCGATGGAGATACTCCCTGTGGATACCGAATCTGGGTCGTTATCGAAGTTAAATCTGAGCAAGCCCTCTCCAGACTGCAAGGGCCCTTCAGGGTCAAAGTTCGTGAATTCCCCCGACAAGACCACGCGCGCCTCATCTTTTGTTGGGCCGACCAGAAGTTCGTATTCCACGGACTCGTCTTCTGGCGAGGTGCGCGTCAGGTCGAGTCGAGAGTAGCGCTCCTCTTGGGACTCCCAGGTCCACGAATTCTGGGTGAACGACGACGGCCGAAACCGCGAAATAGCATCTACGAGGAAGAGCTGGGCGCGCACCACACGGTTTGTCCCGCGCACCAGAGCCTGCGTGATGAGCGCGACGTTGCTGATGTCTCCGACGAGCTCTTGTTGGCGCGATTCGGAGTCGGGAAGGAGGTCGTCGTTTCCGTACTCAATGCGAACCGTCTCGTACTTCACGGTTTGCGGAATATCGGGCATGGGTTCAGTGACCAAAGGGCCACATCCGATGAGGCCGAGAGCTAGGATTTTAAGAATAGTGGTGCGCATGGTTCGTGGTCCTGGTTCGTGATTTATAGACTCGCCGGAATCTCAGGATCTTCATTCGGCAGTGTCTCATAGAACGGAGGAGGGTCCAATTGGTCGGAATTACCTCCACAGCTTTCGGGGTCGCCCGATTCGAGATCTGTCATGCCTACGCTCAAGAGGTCGTAGGATTTGTGCAGCGTGGTGCCCCAGCACTCGACGAGGGTCCATCCATCAACATCAATGCTGCCACCGAAGGCATTGGCGAGCCCAACCCCACTGAAGTCTGCGTTCCACTTGGAGTGTGCCGTGACGTACTCAAAAGGCTCGCCGTCATTCTTGACGTCGCCGCGTGAGAACCACCTAAGCTCACCACCTTCACCACGTACTTGTGAGTAGGCGAACTCGGCGAATTCAGGAAACTGCTGGTCGTCCGGGACCACCATGTTGACCATGCGATTGTGCACCTGCCGTGTGCCGTCATGTTTTCTGAAGGCCACGCGTGCCGTGCCCTGCACATCGGAGTTTGGATCCAGGTGGGAAAGGTTGTCGAAGTAGAATCGAACCACCCCAAATCCTTCGGCGTCCGGTGCGAGCTTGGTCCTGAGGATGTCGCCGTCTAAGAGCAGCCTCAGGTCTTCAGCAGGCTCAGAGGCGAGTCGTCCGTGGAATGAGTAGGTGAAATGGGTGCCTTCTTCCCGATCCTCGCGCTCGATTCGGACTCGGTAGAAGTTGCCTTTGTCTTCTCCTTCCCAGACGCGTGCGTTCTCTTCCTCAAGTGTGGGTGGGTAGAGGCTGATGGCGCGCATGAGCTGGATGTGTGCGAAGACCCATGCATTGGTGGAAATCACCGAATCGGCGGTGAGGGCCGCGATGACGCTGACCTGGCCTTCGAGGGCTTGTTGTCTTGTGTTGCCGGTGTTGAATTCCATCGCGATGTCGTCGGTGGTGATGAGTCCCTGCCGGAATTCGTCGCCCTCGGCATCTTGCATATGGATCGGAGCGTCGTCCTGAGCGCATGCGCTAAGGGTCAAGGCGGCGAGTAGGGTGGTTAGTGTCAATCGGTACATGATGAACTCCTTGGTTCGTGTTTAAGTGACGTTCATCTACTAGTTCAATCTCCGTGCCATATGTTGTGATTGTGATTAAGTGGTTGATTTATTTTGTTTCTAGATGGTTTGTGTGGGTGGGTAGGTTGTTTATTGTCATGACGTAGGTTGTTAATGTCATGACATAAGTGCTTTGTTTTGACAGGCTTGGTGGGTTGTCAGCTTTACTTTTTGCGGGCCGCGTAAGCAGCGCCGAGTAGCAGAATCGTGATCGCAGGCCCGAAGAGGATGGCGCCGCCATAGGTTGCGTAGAGTTTCGCGCCGGTGAAGGCTCCGAGGCCGAAACTTAGTGCCAACGTGGTGTGAAGTATGGCGCGCCAGCTTTCGACAGGTTTTCTGGAAACCCATTTGCCGAGCGTGATGCCGAGGTCGGTGACGAGGCCCGTGACATGGGTGGTTCTGACGATGGCTCCGCTATATTGGGTGGCCATCGCATTTTGCAACCCACACGCCGCGGCTGCCAAGATCACTCCTTTGGGCTCGCCGCTTATCAGGAGTAGCGCGGCTGCGGTCAAGAGCAGTCCCTCGATGCAAAGAAGTACGCCGTATCGGCGACCGAGTCTGAGTTGTGTGGACTCGAGGGTGGCGCCGCTGAGCGCACTTCCAAGGAAAAACGCGCCGATGCCGCCAAATATCAGTCCCGTGCTCAATGAGCCTCCGCTGGCGGTGTCCACGGCAAGTTTGGCCACCGAGCCTGTGACGTGCGATACGGCGAGTTGGCCCGGGGCGAGTATGGTTGCGGCGTCCACGAATCCCGCGGTGGCTGAGAGTAGCGCGCCGCCGATGAGGAAAAACACGAAGTTGGAGGGTTGGTTATTCATGGGCTAAGCTAATACCATGAGTTTGGAATTGATCTCGCAAAGAGATGGGGAGCGAACGTGGGTTCTTCGAGCTGGCCAGGAGAAGCGGATTCGAAAGGGCGTTAGAGTTCGGGACTTTAGCCCCGACGATGTTTGGCTCACAAGCGTGGATGGTTGTGCGTCATGGAGACGATTCTACCTTGATAAAGACCGCGACGGCATCTGGTTGATCGCCGAACGCGATTGGGTCGATGGCACCACGTGGGAAGTCCACGAACCTTCTCCGGACGATCTTGTGCGCCTGGCGCAAATCGTTGCGGGCCTGCATGAACAAGGCATGTTTCACGGCGATCTGCAGCCGAATAATGTGATTCAGACCGAGTCTGGACTCGTTCTGATCGATACGCGAATCGGCGCAACGATCGGGCCAAAAGTCGCCGGTAGCGCCCCACTGATGGCCCCTGAACAATGGGAAGGCGCGTCGCCTGGTCCCTCGGCCGATGTCTACGCGTTGGCCACATTGATCTACCGAGCGTTTGACGGCGATTGGCCGTATCAGGCGGCGGACCTTAGTTCATGGGCCCGTGCACATTTAAGCAAGAAGCCTAGGAAGTCTCAAAAAGTCCCTAAGGCTCTACGGGATCTGCTCTTTCGGGTCTTTCAATCGGCTCCGGATGAGAGGCCGCAGATCGAGTCGATTATAGAGCAGTTACGCCTGCTCGGTGCCAAATCGTCCGTGGCTCCCGTTGGATTACCGTGGCCTTCTTCTTTTGACGCCTTCTTAGACACCATTCGTTCTGCCGATTCTTTGGAGCTCGTGTCAGATGCAGATACCGCAAGCCTTGTGTTGGACCGCGCCTGCCGCCAACTTGAGTTGGAAGGGCAGACGGTTTTGCAGGTCCGAGCTTCTGATGGACCATTCTGGGAGCCGCTGATTCGGTCGATCGAGGAGTTGAGTGGCAAACCCGTAGGACCGTTGACCGGAGACCGTTTGAGGGTGTTCAGGCGCTTTGCGGAAGTCTTGTCTCCCCGTCAACTCGTGGTCTTTTCCGACCCGGCAGACGCCTATTCTCAGGACTTAAAAGATTGGGCGTCCTGGTACAAAAAATACACCAATGGTCGTGTTGTGGGTCACCGAGGTCTTTTGGAAGCCGCCGAGGTATTGCAGGTCCGCATTTCGGAAAATGACTTCTGGAAGTCGTGGCGCGCGCGAAGCACCCGTGCCGAGATTCGAGACATTCCGAGGAAAAGATTTGAGGAGCTTACCCGCGCACACGGGGAGTCTCTTTGCGGCATGCTACGTGCCTTGAACGCCGAGATTGGGGCGGGTTCTGGCGTTACCAAAACCGCTCTCGATACCACGCAGCTTAAGGCTTTGACTCGCGAATGGGAGGAGACCTCGGAGGCGATGATTCAGGCGTGTGCTTTCTCTGAACTCTCCAAGACTGCGTCTCAGATATACAAGGCGCTAAAGGCGCGTCGCCGCGCGAAGGCTGAACGTGAAAAGGTTCTTAAGTCTTGGACCGACGCCCTGGTTTTTGGCTCAAGGAGTGCCCCAGAGATCGAGGAACTCGCCGCCGCGCTTCGGGACGAGAAGCTCTTCGTGGAGCTTGCGCGGCTTTTTCACGCGCTGGGGCGCCATGCTGACGGACTCGATGTTCTGGACGGCGTCGACGGATTTGACGCAGGACTTTGGAGGGCGCAACTCTCGCTTTCAGCTGGGCGCTTTGATGATGCTGAACGGTATGCGTTGGAGACGTCCAAAGCGTGGCCTGATGCCAGCGGTTGGCTAAGTGTTCTGAAGGCTGCGCCTCGTGCGATGCGCGGGGAGCACGATTCCCTCAAGGAGCTTGAGGATTGCGTCCGGCTGCCGGATATCGCGCCCCTCTATAGAGCGCGGCTGCACGCATATCGGGGAATCGGATTGACACGGGCTGGTCGCCTCGACGAGGCCTGTGATGCGTATGTGCGAGCCCTCGAAATAGTGGAAGCCGAGGGGCTTGATGGTGAGTTGCCCACATATCTTTTGAATGCTGGAACAGCGTACCACCGGCAAGGGCGGCTAGGTCTTGCGCGGGAGTTTTACGCGCGTGGCAATCGCATTTCGCATGATTCCACCAGGCCAAACACACGCGCACTCCTTTTGGCGAATCAGGGCAATATCGACCTGACTCTCGGGCGCTTCGAAGAGGCTGATGAGCTGGTCAGGCGCGCGGCCGCTATCGCTGAGGCGAGCAGGCTTGGAACCACAGAAGTGATGTGTTTGACGCTAATGGGCGACCTCGCGGCCAGACGAGGGGAGCCAGACGGCGCCAAGGCGCGCTATCGCGAGGCTTTGTCCAAGGCCCCGAGTCCTTCGCAGCGTGTGGAGATTCTGCTGGCGACCGCCAAGCTAGAGCTCGACGCAAATTCGCGTGCCGCCGAAAAAATCGTGGAAGAGGCGAGGACGGCCATTGAGAATGGTGGAGTGCTTGAGCACGGTCCTCTTTTTGGCATTGTACGTGCCAGACTTGGCTGGGCAATTGAGACCGATACGAGTCTGATGTCGGGTATCGAACTCTTTAGGCGTTCGCTTAAGGAAGCCCACTCGGCCGGCCATCATAAGCTTGTCTTGGAAGAGTCGCCGCACTTGATGAGAGTCCTGATTTCGCAGGGGCTTGAGGAGCTCGAGGAAGAAGTCTTGAGCCTCGTGAAGGATTCCAGGAATGCCATTGCGATGGGGTTGACGAGGGAGCTTCGGCGCGACTTCTTTGCGAGCCTTCCTGGTGTTGAGGGGCGTGATGAGCCGGTGCGAGCGCCTGAGAAGGCTGTCCAGCCGAGTCAGACTCCCGAGAGTGCAGAGGTGTTCTACCGGCTGCTAGGGTTCAACGAAGTCATTTTGCGCGCCACAAGTCTAGACGAGATGGCAAACGAAGCCCTTGATATCGCGCTGAGTTTGAGCGGCGCCGAACGGGCGTTTTTGCTCCTGCGAGAGGGAAAAAATTTCAAGGTTGCGGCGCGCCGAAACATGGATCTTGAAGGTGCCGAAGACCAGGGTGTGAGCCAGACAATCGCTGAAGAAGCGGCACGAACCGGGCGCACGGTTTCTACCGTCAATGCCAAGGAAGATGCGCGTTTTCAGGCGGCGCGAAGTGTGGTGGATCTGGACCTGACGAGTGTTCTCTGTGTTCCTGTGCGAAACGCAGATGGCCTGCTTGGCGCATTATATCTTGACCATCGATACACGCCGGGTGCTTTCAGCGGCCAGATTCCTCGCCTTATGGAGGCCTACGGTCATCAGGTCGCGCTCGCGCTCACGAACCTTGAGCGAATCTCGAAACTCGAGCACTCACGCGCCGAGCTCGCTGAGGCCAACGAGAGGCTCGACGCGATTGCCCGTGAGCGTGAGTTGGCTATCGAGAGTCTGAGGGATGAGGTTGTCCGCGTCAGGGCTTCAAAGGTCCCTCAGGTTCAGGGTTTGGTGTGGGTTTCACGCGTGATGGAAGAGGTTCTGATCAAGGTCAAAAAGGTTGGGGCTTCCGAGATTCCAGTCGTGATTTGCGGGGAGTCCGGGACCGGAAAAGAGTTGCTCGCCCGCGCCATCCACGACGCGTCAGGCAGGGCGCGTGGGCCATTTGTGGCTCTTAACTGCGGTGCGCTGACCGAGACCCTGATGGAATCCGAGATGTTCGGTCATGTGAAGGGGGCATTTACGGGTGCCGTTCAGGATCGAATCGGCATGTTTCAGGCCGCCGACAAGGGCACGCTATTTTTGGATGAGATCGCAGAATTACCGCTTGCCATGCAGGTCAAGTTGCTTCGCGTGCTTCAAGAGGGTGTGGTGAGGCGCGTGGGCTCAACGCGCAGTGAAAAGGTCGACGTTCGAATCGTGGCGGCGACCCACAAAAACCTTGAGAAGATGATCCAAAATGGGGATTTTCGAGAGGATCTCTACTATCGAATCGCTGCGATTTCGCTCGCTGTACCTGCGCTGAGGGAGCGTACTGAAGACATCGTGCCCATTGCCAATGCGATTCTGAAGTCGAAGAAAAAGAGCGCGAGCCTCAGTGTTGGTGCGGCAGAGCTCGTGCTTCGACACGACTGGCCTGGAAATGTGCGGGAGCTTCAGAACGTGATGAGTGCTGGGCTTGCGATGGCGGAGTCCGATCGTATTGAGGCCCACGATCTCCAGCCATTTATTCGTAGCCGAGTCTCGGGTGCTCCCACAATTCAGTCGAGGAGACCTGAGATGGCCACTGAGCCGCGATCGCAGGGCAGGCCCAGAGCTGTGAGCGTTCAAGAGGTGAAACGAGCTTTGGAGGCCCACGACGGACACCGCGAGCTCGCCGCGAGGGAGCTCGGCATCAGTGTGCGTACGCTCTATCGCGTCTTGAATCGGGCGGCGGATACATAACATCAAAGCGGGGAGAATATTCCACTTTTGAAGGAGACGATAAGTATGGGTACACGTACGGAATACGACAGCATGGGCGCCATTGAGGTCCCTGAAGAGAGATATTGGGGCGCACAAACTCAGCGTTCAATTCAGAACTTTAAGATCGGTGGGCACCGCATGCCGCGCCCGATGATTAAGGCGCTGGGGATGGTGAAGTACGCCGCTGCTGAGGCGAATGCACATGTAGGGGTTCTGGATTCCGAGAAGAAGAATGCAATTCAGAAAGCGGCCCAAGAGGTAATCGAAGGTAAGTGGGACGACGAGTTTCCTCTCGTAGTTTGGCAGACGGGTTCAGGGACTCAGACGAACATGAACACCAATGAGGTGATCGCCAATCGCGCCAATGAAATTCTAGGCGGAAAACGCGGTGATAAAGGTGTGGTTCACCCGAATGATGATGTGAATAAGAGTCAGTCAACCAATGACAGTTTTCCAACGGCCATTCATGTGGCCACCGCGGACGTCTTCAGGCAAGAGTTGATGCCGGCCGTGCGAAACCTGCGCGATGCCCTCGAGGAAAAATCCGAGGCCTATAAGGGGATCGTCAAGATTGGCCGAACTCACCTCATGGACGCCACGCCGCTGACGCTTGGACAAGAGTTTTCGGGATATGCTGCTCAGCTCGACTATAGCCTACGCGCATTGGAGCACGCTTTGGAGTTGGTCTACGAACTAGCCATCGGTGGTACGGCGGTAGGCACCGGGCTCAACACCAAAGAAGGATATGCCGAGAAAGTGGCGCAAACACTGGAGGAGTTGACAGGCTACCCTTTCCTCTCAGCGCCGAATAAGTTTGCGCAACTCGCGGGCAAAGAGGCGCTGGTTGAGGCACACGGCGCTATGAACACGCTTGCCGGTTCACTCTTTAAGATCGCGAATGATATCCGATGGCTAGGGTCTGGGCCCCGCTGTGGAATCAGCGAGCTCCGATTGCCGGCGAATGAGCCTGGGTCGAGCATCATGCCCGGCAAGGTCAATCCCACACAGGCTGAGGCGATGACCATGGTGTGTTGTCAGATTTTCGGAAACAACGCCGCGGTGGGTTTTGCCGGGGCGAGTGGCAATTTTGAGCTTAATGTTTACCTGCCGATGATCGCGCATAACGTGATGCAAAGCGCACGTCTGCTCACAGATGCATGTGATTCTTTCCGCGAAAATTGCGTGGTCGGGATTGAGCCCAATCGGCAGAAAATCGAGGAAAACCTCCAGCGCTCGCTGATGTTGGTGACGGCCCTCAACCCGCATATCGGCTACGATAACGCGGCAAAAGTGGCCAAAAAGGCCTTCGACGAAGATAAGACGCTCAAACAAGTGGTCATTGAGCTTGATTTGATGAGCGCGGAGGAGTTTGATGCTGCCGTGGTGCCCGCGGATATGGTGCACCCAAAGTAGCAAAGAGGTTCTGATGGATAATCATGTGATGCCACTGGCGAGCGAGTTTCGAGAGTCGGGCATAAGCGAGCTCTCGGCTGTGGAGCAGGCGCGCCGGATTCGAGACGGTGAGATCACCTCGCTAGAGCTCGTCGAGTACTACCTCGCCAGGATCGAGCGGCACGACGGCCGCTTGAACGCGATGATTCATATGCAGGCTGACGCGGCGCGCAAAGACGCTGAGAAGGCGGATCGCGAGCGAAAGAAGGGTAAGCTACGCGGCGTGTTTCATGGCGTGCCCACAGCGGTCAAAGACCATCATATGGTGCGATTTTCAAAGACGACCCTCGGCTCGAAGTCTTTCGAATGGCTCTGGAGCCCGGTGGACGACATCATGGTCAAGAGCTTGCGAGAAGCGGGCTTCATTATCCTTGGAAAGACTACGATGTCTGAGCTCGGCCTAATGCCGATGGCCGAGTCTCTGGACGGTAGTGCCACCAGAAATCCTTGGGATACCGAACGAACTTCAGGTGGTTCAAGCGCGGGTGCTGGCGCGGCCGTGGCGGCGGGGCTTTTACCCATAGCGCCGGGTAGTGATGGTGCGGGATCCGTGAGAATTCCAGCGTCGCTCAACGGTTTGTTTGGGCTTAAGCCTACGCGCGGATTGGTCAAAGATGCGGCGCAAGGCGTAGATCCCTTTGGAATGACTACTGTGGGGCCCATAGCTCGAAGCCTTCAGGATTTGGCGCAGCTTCTGGACGTCTTGGCTGGATCGGACGGTGCCTATTCACGGCGCGCCAGAATGGAGATTCCAAAGCTCAGGATTGGAATGATCCTCGAGACGCCATCGTCAGAGGCGGATCCGAGGGTGGTCGCGTTGGTTCGCAAGGCCGCGGCTGAACTTGAAGAGGCCGGGCATCATGTGGAGATAAGGCCAACGCCGCAAGCGACCCTTGAGGAGTTCACCCCCGTCTACCAAAAGTTGGTTTCTCGGATTCCTTTGGCGCGTGCCGCCAAGCTTGAGCCGACTGTAAAGTGGTTTGTGGAGTCGGGCCGCAAGATCAAGATGAATGAGGCGTTCAGACGGTTTCGCGGTTTGGAAGCGGTGGGGAGATCCGCGATGCTCGGCTTGGACGTAGTGATCACACCGACCATCGGTGTGATTGCTCCAAAAGTCGGTGAGTATACAAATTCCAACCCCAAAACTCATTTTGAAGGCGCCGCCACATTGGGGCTCTTCACCGCCATTGCGAACGTGACCGGTCAACCCGGTCTCACGGTGCCTTATGGGAGTGTGGATGGCCTGCCAGTGGGTGTACAACTCCTGGCGAGGCCGGGAGATGACGCGCTTTTGTTGGCCCTGGCGGCTACGCTGAGCGCGTCAAACTCCTGAAGAATTAGCCGGCGACCACGGTCTGGACTTCAATGTCGATGTCCACGTTTTCGCCCACGAGCACACCGCCTGCCTCAAGCGCCTGGTTCCAGGTCAGGCCGAAGTCTTTACGGTTGATGGACGTTGAGCCTGCGAAACCGATGCGCTTGTTACCCCATGGGTCTACGCCAGTTCCGGTTTCTTCAGCGGTGATGGTCACTGGCTTGGTCACGTCGCGGATCGTGAGCTCTCCTTCGATGGTGAGCGCGTTTCCTTGCTTTTGGAACTTGGTCGACTTGAAGTTCAGAGTCGGGAACTTCTCGGCGTCAAAGAAGTCGCCAGACTTAAGGTGCGCGTCACGGTCGCCATTGCCGGTCTCGATGCTCGCCGCCTGAATGGTGACGTTGACCTTGGATGCCTCTGGATTTGACGGGTCGTATGTGAAATCGCCAGTCCACTCTTGGAATGAGCCTTTGACCTTCGCAAACATCATGTGCTTGACGGTGAAACCGATGCGCGAGTGCGAGTTATCGAAATTAAGTGTGTGTGCCATATAAACTCCCTTTGTTGAGTCATTGAGCCCCTATTGGCTCGTTGTTATGACCTAAGGATGCTGGCCGAGCTAGAAAGGTTACGAAACGATAGTGGCCATATAGAAGATGAGTGTTTTCACTGGGAAACAAAGCCGGCCCGTTGGACCTGTACATTCGGGGATGCGAATGTAGTCGCGCAATGTTATGGAACGGGCGTCTCCACAAGGAGTTTTGTCATGAGTCAAGTTGGTCGAACATCGGCTGTACCCCCCAATTTGAAAGCAGTTCGCCCCTATGGCGACACCTTGGACGATGGCGAGGTTCAACTCTCGTTTACGCTTCCGGTGCCTCACGGGCCTGAAGCGCTCGAGGCTGCGCGGCAAGTTGTGCGGAAGATGGGGCTCGACGATCCGAGAGTCTATCACTCCAAGGATCTCGGCGAGGGCTACAGCTACTTCATCGTCTACGGCAAGTTTCAGGGCTCGGTCGACTTCACTGAGATCAAGGTGGCCAAGGTCGAAGCACAGCGTTGGAGCTTCAAAGAAATCAACGAGTTCATTGAAAAGTCTATTGGCCGAAAGATCACGATTCTCGGGGCGTGCACCGGGACCGACGCGCACTCTGTAGGCATTGACGCCATCATGAATATGAAGGGGTATAATGGCGACTATGGCCTAGAGCGCTACCCGATGATCAACGCATATAATCTGGGGATGCAGGTTCTTAACGAGGACCTTATTGCTCACGCGGTCGAGAAGAAGGCTGACGCACTTTTGGTCTCTCAAGTCGTGACCCAGAAGGACGTACATATTCAGAATCTCTCGGAACTGGTGGATATGTTGGAGGCCGAAGGAATACGCGAAAGACTGATTATTGTTGCGGGTGGGCCGCGAATCAGTCATGAGCTTGCGCTCGAGTTGGGATTTGACGCCGGTTTTGGGCCTGGCACCTCAGCCCCGGACGTGGCGAGTTTTGTAGTACAGGAAATGGTAAAGCGAGGATTGGCTTAACACTCGGCGCTTGCCGGACTTAAAAGGGTGGCATAAAAGAGGCCACCTGAATTCATTTTGGAGATAAGAATGACAGAGCAGGCACCAACGCATGCATTTACGATTACCTTTGGCGACATCTCGCTCCTTCAACTGAAGGACGGGGCCATCGTTAACCCTTCGAATACCGGGCTGATTCTTGGTAGCGGCGTCAGCGAGCTCATCGCTCGACGTGCCGGTCCTTTCTTCCAGCAGCAGCTTCACACGGCGCGCACAGCACTTCCAGGAAACCGTTTGGAGCCGGGCCATATCCTTGTGACCGACGGCGGCCAACTCACATGCAAGCACCTGCTTCATGTCTCGCTCGTCGGAAAGAAGAAGGTGGACCGCAAGCTCATCACCAACGCAGTGCTCAATACCTATGATCAGGCTGAGTCCTTGGACATCTCCGAGATCGCGTTCCCGGCACTCGGAGTGGGCGTAGCCAAATTCCCTCTCACTGATTTCATCCAAATCTTTTGGAAGATTACCCTCGAAGAGCTTCCACGCAGTGAGTCGCTCCGTCACGTGGTGCTCTGCCTCTACAACGAGACCGAGTTCAACGCCGTCAAAGAGTATGTGGAAGCACGGCTCGAGAGTGTGCCTCCGAGCATCCGACTTGAAGTCAAAGCCGCAACGTCCTGGATCGGCTAATGATGGACACCACGCGGCGGCTTGTTGGACAAGGCTGTGGCAAGCTCATCCTCTTCGGAGAGCATGCCGTGGTTTGGGGTCAACCTGCGATAGTGGCGGGTCTTCCGCGTGGCGCGACCGCTTTGGTGCGCATGGCCGAAAAGGCGAGTCTCTCGATCGTCAATGGGCGGACCGGCGCGGTTCACGCTGAGGTCGAACCTAAAGCTGATGGATCACCTCTAGAGCAGGCTTATCAAGCCATGCTGGATATTCTGGAGTTGGAAGGTCCAATCGGCGTGCACGTCACGATAGACGTGCCGATCGGTGCAGGTCTTGGAAGCAGTGCCGCCATGTCTGTGGCTGCAGCACGAGCCCTCACTCAGTTTGTCGGAAAACCCATGGCCACCACGGAAGTGGAGGCCATCGTGGCACGAACCGAGTCGATTTTTCATGGAAATCCATCGGGCATTGACCAGGCTGCGGCACTCGGTGGCGGCATCTTTCAGTACACACGCGGAACTCCAGCCTCAATTGAGGCTCTCTGGGTTGAGCCCGTGTCCGTGGTCGTGACTGAGACAGGGCCTGCGCCATCCACGGCTTCACTGGTTGAAGGCGTAGGACGTTTCCACGACGCTCACCCGAAGATCGCCTCACGCATTGACGAGCTGGTTGGCGAGGTCGTCGCAGACGCTCGCACGGCGCTCGCCAAGGGCGATTGGGGCACGGTTGGCGAGCTGATGAACGTCAACCATGGGCTCCTCGTCTCGATGGGTGTGAGCACGCCTGGACTCGATCGCGCTTGTCATATCGCGCGCGCCGCGGGTGCACTCGGCGCAAAACTCACGGGCGCAGGAGGAGGCGGTTGCATGTTTGCACTCGCCCCGGAATCGCCTGACGAGGTGGTTCGCGCCCTCCAAGAGGCTGGGTTTGATGCGTTTGAGATCACCATCCCCTGAGTTGTTTTTTAAAGATTAGGGGCAGCTTTCGGTTGGATCTACGCAGGTCCCGTTGACACACCAGCCGCTGGTGCACTCTTGGTCGTACGAGCAGGCCCCGGCATCGTGCTTGGCTTTGCAATCGTTCTCAACACAATGGGCAGTGGCGATACAGGCCGAGGGAAGCTCGTCGAGCAAGCACGCGCCGTCATCGGTGGGTTCGATACACGCGCTTCGGCCGCTCTGGTCAAAGACACACACCAATCCCATCGCGCAGACATTCGTGCTGTAATCACATGCCTGGCCGGCCTGGAAACCCAGCGTCATCGGTTGGCAGATGGAGTCGTTATCGCAGAAAAGATTTGTGGCACAGATATCCTCAACCCCGCATGGCTGGCCTTGGCCCGGTGGGTCTGAGCATTGCCCGGATTCGTTGCAGATCTGACCTTCGGCACAAGGCGTGCCGCCGCAAATCGACCTGAAGTCGATGATAGGTTCGCATTGCCCAAGGCATCCATTCGCGAGGCTCCGGTCGCAATAGTGCGAGGCGGCGCAATCCGCCGAAGAACCACATGTGGTCCCCTGAGCACCCGTCCCAGCGAAGACGTCCTGACAGGTAGTCACAAAATTATCTGGAGCCTCCCACGCTGGTAAGAGCTCCGTGCATGAATACTGTCCGAGAGCCGTCTGACACGCCGCTACGGCGGTGGCGTTGAAGGTGACGCCATCCGCCACCGAACTCTCGTAATGGGGAGCCGCATGGCGCGCCATAAAGGCTTCTACGCAGAGCCCTACATTGGTGATTCCCTTGCCGGTGGCGAATCGCACGGTCTCCGCGGTGGTACGGCACTCGATCATACGTTCACAATAGGCGACGCCGATATCGTAGAGCGCTGCCGATACCTCGGTTTCCGGCCTTTCCGGCAGCTCGCCGGTGTAGTCGCGTTCGTCCGGCAGCGGCGTACCATCAAGGATCGGATCCGGGTCGGGGTCCGGAAACACGTCAGAATCCGGGTCGTCAGTCTGGTCCGGCATGCCCATGTCCTGAACGGGTTCGTTGTTGTCGTTATTGGGCGGAGTGGACGGCGCCAACTCAGGGTCATCTGAACAGCCGACAAGCGCGAAGATCAAAAATGCCAGGTACTTCATAGTCTAAACCGTGGGTGGGGTTTCGGCCCCGATAAGGTTGGAATTAAAATAGCGGGAATCGTGAGAAACTTCACGCGTCGCCCATTTAGGTAAGTCAAACGCCTCATCTTCTGAGCCCAGCTCGATCTCAGCCAACAAGAGCCCGTCGTGGTCGCCCAGGAATTCGTCTACGGTCCACTCGTGCCCGCCGTGGTGAATGACGTGCCGGATTTTATGAATCGCCCGACCCTGACAGAGAGTTTCGAGCATCTCTCGGGCATCCTCGGCTGGAATGGAGTACTCAAACTCGGAGCGCGAGATGCCTTTGGTGGGGCCTTTGATGGTTAGAAATCCGGCTTCTCCTTTGACCCTGACGCGCACGGTCGCTCCTGGAAGCGTGGGTATATATCCCTGCGAAATCTGCTTGCTCTCGACGGCTTCAGCGCGCCAATCCGAGTTGTGGTCTACGAGGAATTTTCGTTCGATCTCTTTCACACACGCTCCCGAGTTCTGAAGCGCCTAATCTTCCAAGAAGACCGGTACGATGCAACTTCAATCTCGCCGGTGGCAACAACTCTTGCCGCCACCTGGACCGAAGTTGGGACCTCTAGACCCCACTTTGCGCTTGGCTTCGCTCTTAACTTGGTGCAATCAGGTCATCCCGTATCTGGCACCGCCTTTGCACTATCATTGGTCGGGCGCCCAGAAGCGCACTTCAGTCTGGTCGAAAGAAGTAACCACCACCGACGGATATCAACGATGAAAACTCTTTTTGCCTCGAAACTCCTTTTAGTAGCCTTGTTGAGCGTCTCATGTACGGACGACGTGACCCTTCAAGACGTTGGGAGTTGCCCTGCAAATCAAGCTGTGAACCCGGTTTCCGGCGAGTGTGAACCACAGACGAATGGTCCAGATGGGCCGCAGAACAACACGCCACCGGCTGCCAACTGGGCAGACTCCGATGGTGATGGCGTTATTGACCGCTTCGACAACTGCGCGAACGTCTACAACCCGAATCAAGAGGATGCGGATTCCGACGGCGTGGGTGATGCGTGTGATAACTGCCGATTTACGGCCAACGTTGACCAGGCTGATACGGACGGCAACGGTATTGGTGACGCATGTCAGGACGAGGACTTCTACGATACCGATCAAGACACTGATGGTGACGGGCGTCCAGATATCTCGGACAACTGCCCGAACACGCCCAACGCGAACCAGGCCGATGCAGACCGCGACGGTGTGGGTGACGCGTGTGATAACTGCCCGAACGATGTCAATCCGAACCAGGCAGACGAAGACGGCAATGGCGTCGGCGATAAATGCGACCCGAACTACACCGGCGATATTTGCTACTCACAGACTTTCCGGGCCAACGTCCAGACGATTGAGCCTTCGATTTACGTGATGCTCGATGCGTCGGGCTCCATGGCCAACCAACTCGATTCGACGCGTCCTCGCCCTTGGCCTATAGACCTTGCCAAAACCGCGATCGAAAACGTGGCGGATAACCTTGGAAACTCAACTCGTATTGGCCTTGGTCAGTTTCCATTCCAGACCACCACTCCCGCAACCTGCACCACTCGCCATTGGCTCGACGTCGAGTCGAACACGCCTACGGCGATTCGCAACGCGGTGAACTCGATCAACGCGCTGGGAGACACGCCCACCGGATACGCGCTCAAGCAAATCTTGGTTCAGGGCTATCTCAACGACTCAAACGACCCGTTCGATTCCAGGCGACCTAAGGCTGTGATTCTTGTGACCGACGGAAATCCGAACGTGGTTTGCGAAGGTGGTGGCACTCCAACAAACTCGTTTGCGATTGGTCAACAAGAGGCAGTGGCGGCAGCTGAAGACCTGCGCCAGGCCGGCCTTCCGGTGTACGTGGTGGGCTTCATCTCCGGTGCAAACCCAGCCAATTTGGACGCCATTGCAGCCGCAGGCGGTACCGATGCACCTGGTCCAAATAGGTTCTACACGGCAAACGACCCAGCCCAGCTCCAAGCTGCGATCACGAGCATCACCCAGCAGTCTGTTTCGTGCACCTACCAGCTCGACCAGGTTCCACCTGATATGGACCAGGTCTTCGTGAAGCTGAACGGCAACACGATTTCTCAGAGCGCGGCAGATGGCTTTACGTTTGACCGGTTTGCACGCCTCATCAACTTCCACGGTAGTGCTTGCCAGCAAATCCAGCAGGCACCAGACCCAAGCCAAATCGAGATCATCGTGGATATTACGTGTACTCAGCCTGACGCCTGCGTGCCTCAGGAAGAGAGCTGTGACTTCCAAGACAACGATTGTGATGGCGAAATCGATGAAGGCTGCGGTGGTTGCCGCCCAGAAATCTGCGACGGAATCGATAACGATTGCGATGACCAGATCGACGAAGGCTGCCCAGGTTGCCAACTCCTCGACCAAAACTGCTCCACGGACGCTGATTGCTGCAACGGCTCATGTCAGGCAGGAGTCTGCGTGGCAGAGTGCCGCCCAGTTGAGGTCGCCTGCGTAGACAACTTCGATTGCTGCACCGGCGTTTGCTCCGGCACGCCAAGTGCACCAGGAATCTGCCTCGCCCAGTAAACACCTTGGTCGGCGATTCGCGACAGGGCCCCAGAAATGGATGAGTCAACAATCGATCTTCTGAAGAGAATTCGTTTAGGGGAAGACTCATCACTCGAACTCCAAGACCTGAGATTTCGAGGAGACCAGGTCGCGGATCCCCATCGCCACAGCATGGCAGACGAATTTGCGGCCATGGCCAACACCGGAAGTGGTACTTTCGTTCTTGGAGTCGACGACAAGCTCAAGACGGTAGTGGGCATTCCACTGGACAAGCTGGACGTTGTTGAACGATCGGTAGTGGCAGCGATCCTGATACTGGGGATGTATTTCCTCCAACCCCGCCAACCCCCTCCTCACGCCGCCCTCAGGCCTATCATGGCTCGATAAAGCTCGACCCGTTGAAGCTGAGTTCATCCGTTCAGAAGATCGCTGAAGAAATCGTGAGTCACATGGCCCACTGGGAAGACCTCACTATAACTTTGGAGATTCACGCTGAGCAGCCCGTTGGCATCGATGAGACCACCGAGCGGATTTTGAAAGAGAATTCCGTGGCGCTCAAGCTCGATCACTTCGACTTGGAGTAGACGTGGATCCACTCCTGCTCCTCAAACAACATGTGACTGAGCACATCGAACAGCTTGTTTTGGAGATCAACGAGTTGCTTCCGGTGGCAATCCAGAAGGACATGACTGGATATGCTCACGAGGAGGTCGAAGTCTTCGTTTCTCAACCCACATTTGACCACAAGGAGCAGTGCTTCCATTTCGAGTTGGAGGTGAACGTGGCTACGGTCGATGGTCTAACTCATAGACAATGCGAACCCTGCAAGATTGATCGAGACCGGCTTTCGGTGGGTGGCGAATGGGGTCCGATAGACGGACGGCGATTAGTTGATTCAATGCGTTGGGAGTTCTGTTGATGCGTATCCCACTCGACGAGCGCAAGCTAAACAAACTCGTACAAGAGATGAGAAACCGTGATCATGCTCCCGTGATCTACTTTACCATCTACCTTGTGGGTCAAGGACAGAAGCCTCATTTCAATCTTGCTCGTGACCTAGTTAATGAGTGCGCAGACTACCTATCAGCGCTCAATATGGACGAATTGGATGCCACCCGGGAAAAGGCGGCTGTTTGGGTGAGATTCTCTGACTGGAAAAATCCGCTCGTGAGTGCCGAAACAAAGAAACGCTTCATTGCGGAGGGATATGTCTATGCAGAAGTGCATGCGCGGTATTTCGCAGTTGATCACTTAATCGACATGCCGCTGACCGAAAGCTTGGTGCTTCGCGAATACCCTGAGCTTAAGGAACACTTGGATGAAGATGGGCTTCTGATTTTAGGAGATGAATTCGAGCCTGTGGATGGCGTGGTTTTCTACAAAAGCCACGCCCTGTGGTATCATCAGTTCCTGCGCAGAGGATTTACCTCAAGTCCTAACTTCGATTTTCTGGCACCGTTCATCCGGTACTATCACGACACGAAGAGAACTAACACGTTTCGGGTGGCAATAGATCACTCACGGTTGATGAGCCGGGAGGACTACTCACGGGTGTACGAATTCGATACTTGGTTTGGTCCACCGTTTGACACTGCAACGTTGGATGATCCAGACGCAGTGGGATTAACAGTGGTCGCGCGAAACAAAACGTCTCTGTTCGAACTGACAAATCATCTCCACTTCACTGACTTTCTATGGACATACAAGGAGGGAATCAAAACCCTCCAAATCGAGGAAGTACATGACAAGGCGGATGCGCTAGGTAACTACATCATCAACAGATATGTTCACGCTGAGCGAGACATTGATGCGGGGGTGTTTAGACACCTTGACGGTGCGGCCAAGGTTTACACACTAACCGGATATGATAAGCGCAAAGAAATTCACCTACCAGAAGCACGTTCATGTCATCGCAAGCCGAAACTCTGGCGGATTGATGGCGAGATTGATCTGAAAACTCTGTCAAGTCTCGTTAGTCTTTTCTACAAATCTAATGAGATGATCATTGAGTACTTCAACCCAGACGCTTTCGAGGAGATGTTTGAGCTACGCATACGTGATCCTATCAAATGGAAGGCGGAGTTTGAGCCAGCGAAGCGCTGAAGCTCGAGGTGAAGATATATTGCAGTTTTTTAAAATTTAATTCGCACCAAAAAAATGATGAAACTATTTACCTGTAGAAGCTAAATTTAAGGAGCACTATATGGTAAAAAAGAGAACTAAATCTCAGCAGAATTCTAAACATCTAAGCGCTACCCCATTTGCAGAGTGGCGTGAAGATTACGAACAAGGACGTTTCCTGACGGAAAAACACGACCCCAATTATCCACCTGGACGCGGTTACACAACCAAAGTTTCTCACGAATTGTCAGGATCTCTTGCGGCTGATTTTGACACTCTTAGGCGGGACTTTGATTGGGACCACTTTGAAGACAGCGATTATCCTAATGGAGCGGGGACATATCTGGGTACACCCAAAGCACATTTCACTGGCAGTGTGAGCCACGCAGTTAGCGGGTCGAGTCCTTGTGACGCTCTAGCGGTTGTCTCCGGCTCATTCAAAGGCAATCACATTTACCCCGTCCAAAGGTCCGAAGTCGAAAATTGTGACAGTCGCTATACATATAATGGTGCAGTCTAGATGAGCACGGAACTACCAGAAGAGGATTGAGCCATTGAGTCCGTCATTGCTCGCTGAATTCATCGCCATTCCAACAGAACCGCCTCTCAACGTCTTGAGACGAGCGTAAAGTTTGCTCACATGAGTCCTTGGGATCAGTCGTGTAATCACCCTCACGATACTTGATGACGATACAACCCTCGACGAAATTGAACCCAATGAATTCTTGATTTGTGAACGACCCTTCCGGACATGCGTTCAGGTTGTCACTTACTTTCAGAAGGTGTTGGAAGCCCCTCACAGACTGGACGTACATGGTGTGAGTTTTTGACCCCTGACCCTCTTCAATTGAGGGGCAAGCTTGGAAGAGCGTGTCAGCTGTGATGTGGTTCTTGCATTGCGAATAGTCTGTCCATCCTGCGCCAGAAATCTTCCAGCCATTTTCGGTCCTGCCGATTTCAACTGAAGAGATGTAGTGCTGAATGTGATGCCCACAATCTTCCAGGTTGAAGCCAAAGTGGCTGCCATTTAGGCTGAGGGCCACAGGTGTGGAAACGGAAACGCTTCGTTCTTGATCCACGTCCCAAGTATATGATGGACAAGCAGTACAACCCTGCTCGTTCCATCGCCCTTCACATACAACCGGCAGATATTCCGCGGGCGCAGGCTCATTCGGTTCCGGTTCCATGCCCTTCTCACGTTTCAATTCGTGCTCATTGGCGGCTTCTTTCCCCCTTTCTTCCTCCTCCTGTTTCAATTCGGCTCCAGTGTTTTCAATTGGTGGAGCAGATTCCTCGGGTAGAACAATGGGGCTTGAGGCACACGCCAGAACTCCGCATGTGCCTATGAACATTGTTCCCAGACCCAAAAAACGTTCATATTCGGATCGACGCCACGACTTAACGCCTTCTGGAAGTATCATTTCAAGCACCAGTGTTTTTCGCAATTTGTTGAAGAGCTTGCTGGGATCGGAAGGTGTTATCTTCGATCGACAAGAAGAGTTCGACGATTTCAGCTTGTAGAATCAACCCCCCACTGAGCGGAGTTGTGAAGGAAAAGACGAGCCCACATGCCAACAACAACTTCCACCCCTCAAAAATCCCGAACAACCCCACACAGGCCAACAGACCGAAGACCAGCACCATCCAACCCACGACCTTCAAACCCTGCGAATAATAGGTGAGGTTCGGGAATCTTTCTCCCTGCTTTGTTCGACTCGCGCTTGGGCTGTATGTTGCTTTGTATACAGCCGCGTTCGGAGGTGCCTTCGTGCTCTCTTCGTCAAGGTATTCCAGATGCTCCAGCGCTTGGTTCGCCTCTGAAGTATCGGGGTATTGCTCAATGATCACTTTGTAGAGTTCGATGGCTCGGAAACTATCTTTCTTGTCAAACTGATGGCTCACTGCCTCGTCCAAGAGTTGCTTTGCGGTTTTCACCCTGTGCCTCCTTTCATAAAGGTTTGTTTTGTAATGCTTTAACTCAGCATCTACCTCCGGAATGGTGGGGTCAAGTACAAATTTGGTAGCCGTGGCACGATACATGCCGTGTTTGAATTTTTTAGCTCGACTTGTTTGTTGAGGGGTGTTTCGTCAGCTGATCTAATCCACGAACAGCGTAGTGCACCTCAACCCCTGAGCGATGTGAAACTACGGCCCTAAAATGTCTGTGGCTCTATGCTGTAGGTGCCGTCAGCATCCACGGAGACCAGTAGAATCTCGCGGCGATTTTCCAAGACGGAGTCGTAGGCGCTGGTAATCCAGAGGTCTAAGTCTGCGAAGTTGGTGCGGTCCGAGGCGTTGATTCGGCCTGCGAATAGGGCGTTGGCGCCATAGCGATTGAATAGGGAGAGGACGCGCGCGCCCTGGGTCCGGTGGGTGAACCCGAGGTTTCGAACCCCGTTCGGATCGATGGGTGGGGTGTGGGTGAACGAAAAGACTGGCGGGCTTGAGTCAGTGTCTCGGCGATAGGACCGAAGGAAGGTGTCAAGGCGTGTGAGGCCGAGCTCGTCTACGGTGTGGTTGCCGGTAAAGAAGGTCACGAAGCGCGCAGGCCCCCACGGGAAAATGAAATCATGCGGGCCAAGCAGTCTTAGCGCATAGTCGCCCTCATCAATGATGTTTGCGTTGGCGCTCGCCACGAAGACCACCGGGATTGGCGTGCGATTTAGGCGAATCTCAAGGCCGTCTACGGCCGACTGGTCGGCGGAGTCCAGATTCTCGCCGAGGAGAACCGCAAAATCGGCATCATGGTCCAGAGCCGCGCTCAGAGCGGACTCGAGCTTTCCGAGAGATGAAGTAGACCCGATGACCACGAACTTTGCCTGAGTCGGCGTTTGCTCGGGCGCAAATTCCACGATGGTTGAGGTGCACGGCGAAAGTGGGAGCGTGATCGCGAACTCGGTGGAGCTCTCGGTGGCCACGGTGTTCATTTGGTCGCACGTGTTCAGGCGCTCTGTGGCTTCGCAGCTGGATGCAATGCACGTGGTTCCTTCGGCACAGTCTTCGCTCCCGGCGCACGGCGAGCCAAGAGAGTCGCGCGCTTCGGCGCAGACGATGAGGGCGCTATCGTCAGCACATGCGGAGTTCTGGGTTCGGCTGACGCCCTGGACGCCTAGAATTCGCGGCTGACTCGAGGGGTGTAGATTAAAGACTTCAACAAGAAAGTCGCCAGTCGCCTCTGGCCCCGTGCTCAGCGTGACGCGGGCAGAAGGGGCGGAGGAACGCGCGCGGATCGAAGTGGAGCTGGTTTCGCGAACGGCGCCCGAGTTGACTTGCACAACCAGGTCACTCTCTGGAATATCTGCGCGCGAAACTCGTCTTTGTCCTGTAGTAATGTCAGACGACTCCTGGAAACATCCCGTGACCATGCTTAAGAAAAATGTAGAAATCACAAGCGGTATTCGGCATTTTTCTGTGCTAAGCATCATGGCTGCTCAAGTGTCGGGGTGTATGCCGTGTTGATGCACGACATCGAGGTCAGGGTTTACCGCAGTGCGATTAAGATTCCAGTGATCTTTTTCGTCCCGGCTGCGTTCTTGGCCACGCTCTATTCTCTGGCATACCTTTACCTAAATTCAAATCTTTTCCTCGTCACTCTACACGAGACGCTCAACGAGGTCTTTCCCGGCACCATCGAAGTTCGCGAAGTGGTGCTCGAGCCCACGCTCGTGGACGCGCGAATTTTCAACGGGCGCCTGATGGCGCGCGAGGGTCACGACGTGATTCGCCTTCGCGAGGCCAGCACGTCCCTGAACCCCGCGACGCTCCTGACCCGCCGGCTCGAGCTCTACGACCTCGTGGTGCAAGAGGGTTGGGTCCGTATGACGTGGCCCAAGGCTGGCGAAGAGGGCTCGTTCGATATGCTCGAGGCTCTGGGCGTGGTCTCCGAGGATGACGAAGAAGACAGCGAAGACGGGTTTCTTGAGGGCATTACGCTTAGGAATGTGGCGTGCATCGAGTGTTCCTACGGGCTGAACCTTCATTTCTTTAAGGTCGAAGTTCCGGTGGTGAACATCCCGGACGGGCGCGTCGATATCTCTTCCACAGTCCAGATTTCGGTGCCGGCCCTGGAGGTAGACACCATCAAGCTCTGGTTTTCCAACACGCTCTTTGGGTTTCCGGAGGCGCGCGGACCATGGTCTTTTGATGTGAACGACGTGCAGCTGCGGCGGTGGATGTGGACCAACGACGGGTTCAACGTGGAGTATCTGGGCCTTGAGTCCGAAGGCGTAATGGCGTGGGCGTCAGGCTATATGCGCTTTCCAGAACGCGAGGATACCGACGAAACCCAGATGTACTACAAGGCGGAAGGCCAATTCTACATCCCGTACAGAACCAATCTGATTCAGTATTTTCTGGACGATTTAATCCACGTGGAAGCCACGTTGAGTGCCGCGGTGGAAGGGAGCCTGGACGAGATCGACGGGCGGTTTCGGCTCGAGGCGCCAGTCCTTGAGGCGCTCGACCTCTATCTGCGGGACATCGAAGCCGAGGGCTATCTACGCGACGACGTGATTGTTTCTGACGGACTTAACGCCAAACTCTACGGAGGGACCGCGGAGCTAGACCGCGTGGCGTTCAGTATGTTTGAGGGTCTCTGGTCTGTCTCAGGGCGCATCGAGGGCGTAGACCCCGCACCGCTCCTTGCGGATCGCGACCTCGACTACCCTTGGCTTGCGGGCTCGGCGCGAGGGGATATAAGCGCGATGGGGTGGGTGCCGTTTTCGCCCGAGGTTAGACGTCCTGGCGATGATCCGGTGCTTCGGCGTTGGGCCGAAGCGCGCAATCCAATGGCCTGGGTGCGGCTAGATTCGGACGTAGTCTTGGATCGTTCGACCTCGGAGCTTCTCCCTGGTTCACGTTTGCGCCTTGGTAAAGGCGCAGAGATTTGGACCACGCAAGAGGCCGCGATCGTCGAGGATCTTCGGGCGTATTTTCCCGACATGGATGCGCAAGTACAGAACTTCAGGTTCAACTGGGTTGACGGGGTTTTGGAACAAGGTCCCGAGCCCGGTCCTGCGCGGATCAAGCTCAACGCACCTCAGCTACCAGAACTCCTGAAACACTACGATATCAGCGGGGTTCAAGGAGGTGCAGTCGCCGAGCTTCTGGTGCGAGAGCGTCTGAACTACCCGGATATGACCTTCAATGGAAAATGGTCGTCGCCCGGAATTGTGGCGGACGGCGAGCCGCTCAGGTTTGATGAGGTGGCGTTCCGAGGGGCGCTTAAGAACGGCCTTGTCACTTTTGAACCCTTGGATATCCAGACGGAAAAGGGCGACCTCAAGCTCGATGGCAGTGCTCGGGTGCTCAGAAACCCTAAAGGCGTGATCGACCCAGAGACCGGCACGGATACTGGCGAATTCCTCTTTTTGAATAATCCATATCTGGACATGAAGTACACGCTCAGCGGCGTGGATGTGGCCTATTTTGATGCGTGGCTTGGGCTCGGCTCGAACACGCGCGGCACGCTAAATGCCAAAGGCGAGGTAACCGGAGCGGCGAGTGCGCCAAGGGTTGAGGTAGACGGGAGCTTGAAGACCGGCGAGGTGATGGGCCAGCTGGTGGATGAACTGGTGGTCAAGGGCATGGTGTCACCCACGCAGTTTGATGTGGACGAGTTCCGCCTGGATGCCGGCGCGGCCGGCACCATGAAGGCACACGGCTCGGGCCGATTTAGCGGCGACGACCTCGAAGTATGGGCCGAAGGCCAAGATATTGAGCTGGCTTTGCTCGATCCGCTGGTCAAGCGCTCCGCGGTGACGGTCGAAGGCCTCGGGCAGTTCAATGTTCACGCGAGTGGGTCCGTTAGGCGTCCTCAAATCGGAGGTTATGCGAATGTGGACTCGCTGAGGGTTGATGGCCGCGAATTGGGCGACGCATCCACCGTCATCAACACGCTGAACGACGCGGTACACATCACAGGCGCGCTGAGCGAGATGGGCGGCATACTTGCCGAGGTGCCTCTTGACGCGGAGTCGCCCTACTATGGCCGCCTTGTTTTGGACAACCTAGACCTCAAAGAGAAGGTCCGCGAGCTCTCCGAAACCGAGCTCGTTGAAGGCGCGCGTACCACCGGAAGTGTGGAGGTCTTCTTGTCGCCGGATTTGGAGCGCTACCAGGTGCTCCTCAATCTCAGCGACCTCGAGCTCAACACCTTGGGGCGGCGTTTTGTGAACGATGGCCCGCTCATCGTGGGTATCAACGACGGCACTCTCTTTCAGATCCAGCGCGCCAAAGTTGGCGCCGATGGGCGTTTTGTGGAGTTGGAAGGCGGCCTCTTTTTGGACGAAGCCCTGCTCGATATTGCGGCGCGAGGTGAACTCGATCTCGCGCTTGTAAACAGCTTTCGGGCCACGTTTCCCGAGTACTTTCCAGACGCCGTGGTTGAGGCCTCGGGCATGGTCGAGCTCGATACTTCGCTGCGCGGGACCCCTGAAGGCTTTGTTGCTGATGGGTACGTTCGCCTCCTGCCGTCACAGATCCAGCTGCGCGACATCAACACGCCTGTGGTCCTGAGCTCCGGGATGATTCGCTTCGGCGAGAACGGAGTCAATATCGACGACCAAGACCCTGTGCGGGGGCGCGCGCTCGATGGGGCGTTCGAATTGCGTGGCGGTTTAAGCGTGATCGATGCGGTGGTTCAGGACCTGAGGCTGCAGCTTCGCGGAGTCAATATGAGCTACAGGATTCCAGACATGGCAAACCTGACCTTTGCCGCCGACGTGGAGCTCAACGCCCGAGATTTAGACCGTCCGGAGACGTGGTCGGCGACCGGACTTGTGGATATCGTGGACGGGCTTTACTACCAGAATATCTCGGTCTTTCAGGAACAGTTTACAAACCGACTTCTGGGCGCGTTCAACCGCACTTCGCAAACGTACGAGGCGAGCCTTGTGGAGCGCATTCCGTGGCTTGAGGATGTGAATTTCGACCTGCAGATTCGGGCCCGGGACTCGTTTAGGATTCGCTCAGAGATCGACCGTCTCGGCCTCGATCTCGAGCTCCGAATGGACGTTCGGCTTCAGGAAACGCTGGTCAATCCGCGGATGGTCGGAGGTGTGGACATCATCGATGGAAAGGTGCAGTTTCAGAACGAGTTCTTCGATGTTCGCTCGGGTACGCTGACGTTTGAGGGGAATCCCGAAAATCCTCGCGTGGACATCATCGCCGACGCGGATATCAACAATCGATGCCGACAAACGGATTTTGCCGAGACCACGCAGGATACCTTGAGATTGACCGGGGATGTGGGGCGCGACGAGGAGCTTGCGTATCGTATTGTGCTCAACGTGTCGGGGCGTCTGGACAATTTGGACGTTCGGTTTGAGTCGAATCCATACGCCGACCAGCGTGACGTCCTGAGCTTGATTCTCACGGGTTGTACGGTGGATCAGCTCACAGCATCGAGCGCGTCTAGCCCGACGCTGGAGGTGGCGCTCGCCCCGGTTTTGGGTTGGATCGAGGGCACGGTGCAGGACGTGGTGGCGGTGGAGGAGTTTACGATTACACCGAGTGTGGACAGGCTTCGTACGAGCATCGGCGACAGGCTCTCGCGGCGCACAACCTGGCGTCTTGAGGTCGATACCGGCCTGACTCAATCCACGGGTGGACAACGCTACGAATTGAACTACAAGATTTCGGACTCATGGTCGGCCCAGCTCAGTGAGAGTACTCGCACCGAAAACGAGAGTTTCGTGATCGATTTTAAATTACGTTATCGCCTGCTCTTGGATTGAGGATGCGCAGCTTTTGGTTGGTCATCCTGGGGCTCTTGGTGTGCGCGCAAAGCTTTGCGCAGGATGGCGTGCCGGATTTGGAGTTGGAGCAGCCTGAGCTGGCGGTGGAGGAAGAGCCGCCGGAAAAAGACCTCGAGCCGATGGTGACCGAACGGGTTCCCGTCGAGGCGCAGGGCGAGAACATACGGCTCGATATCGACGAGTCGCTCGTGGGCAAGGTCATCGGTCAGGTGGAGCTCACGTGCGATTTGAAGATCTGCGAAAATCCCGAGAACCTGCTTGAGCTCAAGGGGATTGCCGGGTTGAGCGTGGGACAGGTCTATTCTTCCAAACTTCTCGAGACCGCGCAGGTTCGCTTGGCTAAGACCGGTTTCTTCGAGTCGCTAAAGGTCATCAAACGCCTCGAAAACGATGTGGTTTTGCTGGAGATCGAGGCCAAAGGGGCGACCCTAATCCGAGACGTCAAATTCGACGGGCTTGAGACGCCGCCTTTCGAAGAAGAACTTCGCAAGGTCCTGATTTACCGGCAGGGACAGGCCTACAAGCGTGATGCCCAAAAGGCGCAAACCCAGCTCCAGCAGTTCAGAAACCTCTTCGAGCGAGAAGGATATTTCGGCACGAAGATTGAGCTGAGCGCCACACCGGTAGCGGACACCGAGCACCTGGTGGACCTGGTGTTCAAGATCGAGCGTGGAAAGGCGCGTCAGGTCTGCGACGTGGGCGTGCGCGGCAACCAGGCCATGACCTACGCCGATGTGCGCGAACTCTTGCTGAGCGACGGTTCGTTTCTCTCGCGGCGCCTTAGGCTCTACGATTCGACCTTCACCTCAGATGGGTTCAAACGCGGCCAGGAGGCTCTGGTGGAGGCCTACCGACGGCGGGGGTACTTTCAGGCGCGTATCGTGGACAAAGCGGTCCGCGTTGATGGGAGCGGTGAGTGCGTCACGTTGGTGATCGACGTTTTGGAAGGGCCCAAATGGGACGTGACCTTTGAGGGCGTGGAGGAGTTTAACGAAGAAGACATCCGGGATGTGCTTCCGTTCTACGAAAGTGGTTATGTCGACGCCGAGGAAATCCGCCGTGCTGAGCGAGCAATCGAGCAATTGTACGAAACACGAGGGCACGCGTTCGCGAGGGTCGAAGGAAGCGAAGAAGAGCGCGACCAGCTCGACCGATCCATCACATTCAAGATTCGCGAAGGGCCCAAGGTTGAGATTCGCGAGATCGTGTTTGAAGGGCTGAGCGTCTTTACGGAGGCTGAGGTCTTGGAGGTCATGAGCACACGCGTGTTCGCGCTCTTTGACGTGGGTGGTTATCTGCAGACCGACGAGTTGTTGGGGGATCTTCTGAGAATTGAGTCGCTCTATCGAGAGCGAGGCTACCATCAGGCGCTAGTCCGAAGGTTCAATCTGGAGCGAATCTCAGAGGGTCAGATGCGGGTTCGAATCAGCATCGACGAGGGTATTCAGACGAAGATAGCGCGGGTGGAGATGTTCGGAAATCGCACCACGACCTCGGGTCTACTGCTTGAAGGCATGTCTTCGTCTCCTGGCGCTCCCTTTGTGCCTCTGCAGCTTCGCACCGACCAGACTCGCATGATTCAACGTTATGCCGGGTTCGGGTATCCGTTGGCTCGAATCGAGACGAGCTGCTTTTTGCTAAACGGCGAGCAGATTGCGTGTGAGGCGCCGCGTCTGCCGCGTGCGTGCACGGCACGCTCGCAGGAAGAGCTAAGCGAGCGATGTGAACGTGTGCCTGGAAAACAGATGTGTCTAAGGGTGCTCGAGACCGATGAATGTAAGTTTGAAGGCGGAGCAAATGCCGAGGCGATTCGCATCCGCCATGAGATTACGGAAGGCCCGATCGTGCGCGTGGGCGCTAGACTTCTGAAGGGTAACTTCGACACGCGAGCGAGCGTGATCCACCGTGAAGTTGAGCTCAAAAGAGGGGACCTGCTCGACACTCAAATGCTGATTCAAGGGCAGGGAAACCTGCGCCAGCTCAATATCTTCGATTCGGTGAGCGTGGAGACGATTGGCCTGGACGAGGCTGCTCAGGATAAAACCGAAGTGACCGCCGCGCTGCTCATCAGTGTTGAAGAGGCATCGTCGAGCTTCTTGGATTTCAGGTCTGGTGTGGAGTTGCGCGAGCCATTCGTGGACGACCGCCAACTCTTGTTGACCGGTGAGGCTCAATACACCAATCGAAATCTCTTTGGCTTTGCGCAGGGGATTCAGCCGCGTGTGGTGGGGGCGATCGACACCTTGCAGCTTTTTGAAGGGTTGAATCTGGACCCGACCGAGGGCACTCAAGTTGACTCTCTGGATTACGTTTTCGGCGCCGAGCTTTCGTATTCTCACCCACGTTTTCTCAAGGAATCCCTCGGTATAGACAAACTCTACTTCACTTTTGGTCCGTTCTATCTCTTGGACCTCTTGGGCATTGTGAATCGTCAGATTCTCCGGGAGGAATGGGGGCTTCGCTCGGAGTTTAGAAAGGATCTGACCGAGATTACGGAGCGGCTTTTCTTAAAACTCGGACTGGAGTTCAAGCAAATCGCGACCTTTGGTCAAGACGGCCCGGTAGTCGAGGGCGAGCGAATCTTCTCGCCGCGAAGAACCGTTGGAAAGGTGGAGCCGGATTTGACATTGGACCGGCGTGATAGCCCGTTGAATCCGAAGAAGGGATATCTCTTGCGCGCGCAGCCGACCTGGGTCAGCGGTGATGCGTTGGGGCAGGGCGGCGAAGGGTTTTTCTCGGACTCCTTCATGCGCCTGTTCCTGACGGCGTCCTACTTTATCCCGTTTTGGAGAGGCGATGTAGTGCTTGGCCAGGGTATTCGATATGGCCAAGTCTTTCCGCTGGCCGGGCGCGAGAATCCCGTGTCCATCGACGAGCGTTTTTTCCTCGGCGGCGTGCGCTCGTTGCGAGGGTTTGGCGACGATAGCGTGGGGCCAATTTCACTATCTCAGACCCCGGATGGTGGGGAGCTGAGCCTCTCGTACAATGCCGAGTTGCGCTATCCACTCATCCCATCATTGAGTGTGTACGGTGCCGTTTTTTGGGACACGGGGCTCCTCGTGGATTGTTATGTGGGCTCGCAGCGTGCGTGCTGGCAGGATGCGTTTGGGCAGGGTCTCTTGGATGAAGTCCGAAGTTCGGCGGGGCTCGGTGTGCGGGCTCTTTTGCTTGACCAAATTCCGATTATTTTGGACTACGGGACTGTGCTCAACCGAAGGCCTGGTGAGCGCTTTGGCCAGTTTCATGTCAACGTAGGATATACCTTTGATTAGACAGTTTTTCTTGAGTGTTTTGCTCTTTTCGGTCCTTATGGCACCGAGTTTGGGGCATGCGGTTTCGCCGCCTTGGGCCACGGGGCAGTCGCGTGGACAGGACCTGGAAGTAGTCTTGATGACTTTTGATCATGGGGACCAGATTCCCACCTGGTTTGGGCACACGGCCTTGATGGTGCGCGATAAGCGATTTGGCGCTGAGCGAGTCTACAACTACGGCATGTTCAGTTTTGCGCCCGATATGTTGGTGAAGTTCTTGATGGGGCGGCTTGAGTTTTGGGTGGCTCAGACGAGCTATCGGGGCACGATTGCTGTGTACAAACGCGAGAGTCGAGGGATTCGGGAACAAGTCCTGAATTTGAGCCCTGAGAAACGCCTCGAAATCGCCAAGTTCTTGGATTGGAATGTTCAACCTGAGAACCGCTACTACATGTACGACCACTACTTCGACAACTGCGCCACGCGGATTCGCGATGTGATCGATCAGGCGGTGGGCGGGCAGCTGAAAGTGGCGGCGGACAAACCTGCGCGATACTCGCTTCGCGGACATACGCGCCGCCACACTCAGAGAAACCCTTATGTGGATTTTATCCTGACGTTTTGGATGAATCACGAGATCGACGTCCCGATCAAGATCTGGGACGAGATGTTTTTGCCCACGGAACTTGAGCGAGTCCTAGACCAGAATTCTTATGTGAATGAGAAGGGTGAGACGGTGCCTTTGGTGCTTGAGAAGCGCGTGCTTGCTGAGGGCAAGAGGGCAGAGGTTCCTGAAGCTCCGAATTTTGCGCACCCATGGTTTGCGATTTTAGGTGGCGTGCTGGGTGGCGCTGGTCTTGGGCTCCGGCGTTTGCGTGCGAAGCAGCCTGATAAACGGGGCGTGCGCATTGGTTTGGGCGCGTATTTTGTGTTCCTTGGTCTTCTGGTGGGGATTCCTGGCCTGATTCTCGGGCTCTTTCCGTTCACTGAGCACACCATCACCCATTGGAACGTGAATTTGCTCCTGGCGAGCCCGCTGAGCGCATTGTTTATGCCTTTCGGCGCAGCCATTGTGTTTGGTTCAAAACGCGCTGAGCGTTGGAATGAGAGGCTCTTGGACGTGATTGCGGTCCTGACCATCCTAGCCGTGTTGGCGGCACCGTTTGTCTCCCAAGTCTATTGGTTGCCGCTCGCGTTCTTCGTCCCGTTCAACTTGTGTCTGAGAGGGCTTGGCCCACTTTCTTTCTCAAGAAAAAGTTAAGGGCGTCAGGAGATATCCCAACGCCCTAAGGACGGTGACAAGATAGCTTAGACGTTCTTAAACGCCATACAAACGGTGGTGCGGTCGTCGCCGCCCATGTTGGCGGTGAGGCCGTACTCAGGCTTGGTGGGTACTTGATAGTCGCCGCAGAGGCCTTTCATCTGACGGTAGATTTCCAGAACCTGCTTGATACCGGTCGCGCCCACAGGGTGTCCAAACGCGATGAGTCCGCCGCCGGTGTTGACGGGGATCTTACCGTCGATGGCCGTGGCGCCAGATTTGGCGAGCTCTCCTCCTTTTCCTGGCTCTGCAAACCCGAGGGCTTCGGTCATCAGGACTTCGGTCACTGCAAAGCAGTCGTGGACTTCGCACACGCCGATTTGCTCAGGCTTAAGGCCTGTCTCGGTGTAGAGCTCGTTGGCGGCCTTTTTGGTGTTGTCCAGAGTCGTGTAGTCAGAAACCTGACCAAGTGGGCTTGTGGCTACGGTGTAGCCAAGCAACTCCACGCATTTGGATGGGTCGATGCCGAGCTTCTTGAGGCCCTCTTCGCTTGCCAGAATCATAGCGGCGGCGCCGTCGCTGACCTGTGAGCAATCCGTGACTTTCAGGTAGTCTTTGAAGTCTTCGTTGCGCAAGAATCGAGGGTTCGTGTCCGAGGCCTGAGAAGCCGCCTCGAGGTCAACCTTCACGTCACGCATGTGCGCGTTCGGGTTCTTGTTGGCGTTAGCATAAGCCTTGGCTACCACGTAGGCGATATCCTCTTCGCCTACACCGAACTTCTCTTCGTAGTACTTCGCACGACGCGCGAACATGGCGGGGAAGGTGAAATCGTCGAGTTCGCGCTCGGATTCCCAGTGTGATGCGCGTGCAAGGAAACCCGCGCCATCTCTAGCTGAAACGGTAGTCTGGACTTCGGCACCAAGCGCCATGACCACGTCACAACCCGCCTGAATGGCGTCTACTGCGGTGACAACGGCGAGTCCACCGGAGGCGCAAGCTCCCTCGAGTCGCATAAACGGCTTTCCTTGAAGGTCTTTGTGCGCACGCACAGCGAGCGCGCCCATATGTCCCTGATTCGAAAAAAGCTCGCCCGCAAAGTTCCCGACGTATCCACGCTCAATGGCCGCAGCCTCAACACCCGTGGACTCCAGCGCGCCCAGGATGGCCGAAGTCATCAACTCCTCAAGAGTTGGATTCTCACGCTGGCCAAATTCTGGGTGCTTCTTCCAGATGAAGTCTGGGTGACCTTTACCAATGAAAGGCGTCAGGTGCCCTCCGACGACAAATACTTTTCGTTGCGGTTTCATGTAATCAACTCCGTTTTATGCGGGCTCAACAGACGGCGGGATTGCTACCACGGCCGTCCTAAGGGATCAATCCGCCCTCGACCACTAAGGCTTCAGCCTCAGCGTCCGACGACACGAGCTCGGCGTCCTTTAAGATGCCCAAGACGGCGTCGAGGATTGATTCTTTCACGCCAAAGCTCACGCTCCACCGGGTGCCGCTCATCCATTCGGCCACGTCTTCGGTTTCAAGCCCAAAACGTTCGGCAATCCAATTGTGATTCGCTGGGGAGT
The DNA here is from genome assembly GCF_007993755.1 of Microvenator marinus. Taxonomy (GTDB): domain Bacteria; phylum Myxococcota_A; class Bradymonadia; order Bradymonadales; family Bradymonadaceae; genus Allomicrovenator; species Allomicrovenator marinus. The sequence continues at coordinate 1,855,230 of NZ_CP042467.1, read as the reverse complement.
CTTCAAAGCTCAGAACTTCGTCACGAAGCTCGTCGATCCAGCTTCGAATCTCGGCTTGGTGGGCATCCCAGACCGAGTTTCGAACCGCAATCGCGAAAGCAGGCCAAGGCGTCACCCACTCCCCGATTCTCTCCCACTCCCCTGAATCAACCAGGGGTTTGGTGGTAAACTTTTCCCAGAGGAAGACGTCCGCGCTTCCGTTTGAGAGGGCTAGCCGAGCGCCGTCCAGGTCTTGAACGACCACGCACGCGGGCTCGTGCCAGCCGCGCGCCTTCGCCTCGACCATGGCCATCAAATGGGAGCCGGAGCCGAGCCTCGAAATCGCAAAATTCGCGTCCTCGAGCTTTTCCTCTGACCAATCCTTGCCAGCTGCAACATGGACACCCCAGGTCAACGGAGACTCGGTGAACATGCTCACGAGGCGAAAATCACCGCCCTCTGCGATAGACCGAACCAAGCCCTCCGTAAGTGCGATGGCAATATCGATCTCGCCGAGCTCCAGCGCACGCGACATGGCGCCGGTGCCGCCCGGAAACTCCTGAAATGACATTCCCCGGGGCTCCCACTTGGACGCCATGCCCTGGTAGACCGGAGCATTGACGTTTTCTGGAACCCCACCAACTTTAAACTTCATAGCAAACCTGCGACTTGGGACGTCCAACAACTCTGCTCTCATACAACACTTGTTTCGTCCTGCCGACACTCTTCAGTACCGTGTCGGGTCAACTCGAGCCAACTGCCTCTTAGTTAAGAGGAAAATGACGCGCTGCGGCAAAGTCCGCTCGACCTTTATTTGTGAGGGGAACGAAAGGGCTTGAGTTTATCTCTTAGGTGTCATAGACGGCCCGCCCTGCCTCTGTTCATCCCTAGTTGAGTAACGCAGTAAAACTTGATGTGGCCCACAGGCATTCGGCGATGTGCCGAGTTTTTGTATGGCATGGTTCTGCCTTCAGCAGTGGCAGGTTCTTCGTAGTACCAGTTGGATTTATGCTTAACGTGTTGGAAAAATTTAAAAATGTGTGGTTATCGAACCCTCGAGGTGACATCCTAGCGGGAATGACTGTCGCCCTGGCTCTGATCCCGGAGGCCGTAGCGTTTTCGATCATCGCGGGCGTTGACCCGATGGTCGGCTTGTACGCGTCGTTCTGTATCGCCGTGACCATCGCTTTTGTGGGAGGGCGCCCTGCGATGATCTCGGCGGCGACCGGCGCGATGGCACTCCTGATGATTACTCTGGTGGCCGACCACGGCCTTCAGTATCTGCTTGCCGCTACGATACTGACAGGAGTCATTCAGTTTCTATTCGGGGTCGCAAAGATTGGCAGATTCATTACCTTCATCCCTCATCCCGTCATTGTTGGATTCGTCAACGCCCTCGCTATTCTGATTTTCATGGCGCAGCTTCCGCACTTCACCGGAGCAGGCTGGGCCATGTATGCCATGGTCGCGGGAACGCTCGCTGTGATTTATGGGCTTCCATATTTGACCAAGATCGTTCCATCCGCGCTCGTGGCCATCGTGGTGATGACGGCCGTGGCAGTGTTTGGAAATGTGGGTCTGAGTACTGTTGGAGACATGGGCCGAATGACGTCGACGCTACCGATGTTCGCGTTGCCGAGCATCGACCTCACGTGGGAGACGCTCGTAATCATTTTCCCGTACTCGTTCGGACTTGCGATGGTTGGCATGCTTGAGTCCCTCTTGACGGCCAAAATCGTTGATGATGCTACCGAAACCAAGAGTGATAAGAACAAGGAATTGCGGGGTCAGGGAATCGCCAATGTCATCGCGGGTTGTTTTGGTGGAATGGCAGGTTGTGCGATGATCGGTCAATCCGTGATCAACGTGAAGAGTGGCGCGACGGGGCGGCTTTCTTCACTTGTTGCGGGCGTCTTCTTGCTCTTTTTGATCGTGGTTTTGGGCGATGTCGTAGCCCGGATTCCTATGGCTGCGTTGGTTGGTGTCATGATCATGGTGTCCATCGGAACCTTTGATTGGGGGTCGATTCGCCAACTACACAAGGTCCCCTTTGGGGACACGGCTGTGATGCTGAGCACGGTTGGAGTGGTTGTATACTCTCACGACCTAGCGCTTGGCGTTTCTGTTGGTGTCATCATGAGCGCTCTAATCTTCGGCTGGAAAATCGCACAGCTGAATGCTGACGAATTTTTGGAAGAAGGCGGCAAACGTTATGCCGTCAAGGGGCCCATGTTTTTCGGGACATCCACCCATTTCAGCGACCTCTTCGACGTCACCAAAGACCCAGAACACGTGGTCGTTGATTTCTCGGGCTCCCACGTATGGGACCAATCTGGCGTGGCTGCCATCGCAAGCCTTGTGGAGCGCTACGGGCGCCACCACAAGCAGGTCTCCATCATTGGCCTAAATAGCGAGAGCGAGCGGCTGGTTCAGCGAATCGGCTTGCGCCCAGCTAGCCACTAGTGTTTGGCTCTGTCCTGCGGCACTTGAGGTGGTGAGATGATGAATCAAATGATGCAGTTGAGCGATTCGGGTTTGGTGGGTAACGGAGAGTATATTCTCTACTTCCGTTCCGATGAGTTGGGAGAGGTCGCTATTAGGCTGATGATGTTAGTATGGGAGATTGTTCCCGCCGTCGTCTTTCTAACGGGTACTGAAATCGTCACTCTTAAGGTCCTACACGGTGAAGATAGGGTCTCGAAGGGTACGGTTACACGTGTCAATAACAAGCTGGAGTTTCTTCTTGGGATCAATCAAATCGAGTGCCTTCTCGGCGTTGTGTTGCGTGCACTTGCAAGTGGTGGCGTTGCCGAAACACCTCACATTCACATTGAGGCGTTATTGAGCGATACTCCATATGACCTCACCGTTTTCTTCGAACATGTCCAACCTCCCTTGTCGCAGGAGGAAGTCGAAAAGGCTGCTAAGTCGTTGAATCGAAAACTCTAGCGAAAGCGTTTGGTGGGAGATTACGGCCTCGGCGTTGCGGCTTGTGAGCGACGAGTCGTTCGCAATTTGAAATCATTCCAGGAGGCAGATAGATGGATGAAGTTATCCCAAATCTCTATGATCGTGTGCGTCAAGCAGTTCACAAAGAGTGGGACCCAATTGGCGTTTCAGCCTTTACGGACGAGATGGGTGAGTACGACGGTTACATACCCGCACTGTGTAGGCTATTGGAAGAGAAGCCGAGTCTTGACCAGATAATTGCCTACCTATGGGAGGTGGAAACGGAATCAATAGGCTTGAGCGGAGATCTCGATTCCACCGAAGAATTCGCGAAAATTCTGTACAATCTTGTGTGGTAGACAGGGTGACTCAGAGGAAACATAAGTTTAGTAGTCAATGTCTCAGGAACGCATCTTGCCGTGCACCCGTCGACTGCAATGGCGACCTTTGGAGCCATCATGATCTCGCGAATCCGTGCACAGAATCCCGGCATCCGGAGCGAGTTAAGGGAAAAGGGTCAGGGTCACGTCCAAAAGTGCCGCGAAAGCCGACAGAAGGCGAGTTGCCTCGAGGATATTGAGTATGAAGATTATGGAACAGCTCTTGGAAACACTTGGAGAACATTTCAGAGGATTGGAAGGAAGAGTTGATTTTGACGACTATGTTCACCTTCACGGAACGCCGATTCAAGCCCTGCTTTATTCAGGTTTGTTCTTGCCGAAACTTGTGATGATTGACGACTGCGTGCTCCTTTCTTGGAATGTTGCTGATGAAGAAGCGGAATCTAGATTTCGAGCAGCTCTGCGTGATCCATCAAAAACTCGCGCAGAGGTCGAAGCTTCCTTCAACTTGATCGAAGTGGGATATCTCTTCAGGCCGTCTTCTCGTGTAACCACTGACGACGAAGATATCTTACTCGCTAGTCTTCTGTGCTTGTCGTGGAGGGGCTGGTTGAATACGTGTTTCCCCGAAAGAAACTTTGCGGTGGATGTGTTAACTTGCGAGATGACAGGGAGCACTGCAGGGGTGCAGTTCTATCAGGTCTGCTGAGTGCGGGATGAGCGATGGCAAACCTTTGTATTTGGTGAGACCTATGGCAGGGCAGATTTGCTAGATTTCTGATCCACGGCATCTGGGAGAATGGGCTGCTCAAAGAGGCTGCGGAGCCGAACACCCATCGCGTCCAAGACGCGGCTTGCGCGTTCGACAGTGATGCCGTGGTACTCGTTCCTCTCATCGCGGGACACCTGCGATTCGTGGACTCCGAGGCGTTGAGCCAACTCTCGCTGAGTTAGGCCGAGTGCGATTCGCAGGGCAACCAAGGTGTGACCAAGTCCGTGAAGGTTCAACAATTCACCTACATCACCTCGCTTAAGTCGCTCGTAGGTTTCGACCTCTTCTTCTAGCTGTAGGTGAAACGAGCGAAGAGGGTTTAGTGACGACGTCGCAAACCCCAAATCAGAAACAAGAAACCTAGCATGCTCGGCAAGCCGCCGACGGACTGACAGCCGGAGTCGTCCGCATCGCCTCCCAGGTTGTCCTGGTCCTCGTCGTCTGGCTCAGTGGGACCACAGATTTGGGTTGGGTCAGAAAGTAGGCCGTTCTCGATGGTGTACACGTCAAAACATGACCCGCCGTAACCCTCCCAGCTCGGCGCGCCACAGTTTCCGGGCCAGAGTTGGTGGAACTCAGGGTGTCCATCCACATTCGCAATGTAGAAGTCTCCTTCGCCCTCTACGTCGAATGTGAGGAAGTCCGGATCTTCCGAATCCGCACAGCCGGTTCTCTTGGCGAGGTTGCGACAGTCTTCGTCAGGAACGAGTGAAGCATCAAATTCACCATAGCCATGGACGACGGGTGCGGAAGGAGCATCCACCACTTCTGTGCCGGATTGAAAACTAACGTCTTGAAATACTGGCTCTTGGCCATCAGAGTCCAATTCGAAAACCAGGGTGTAGGCTGTGCTGGGAGCCAAGTTTGTGGACGCCGTCCAGATGTTGCCGGTCTCACGTGTTAAAGGGTCACCGTTGAGGGTTGCCGATAACGCAGGTAAGGGGGTGAAGACGATAAATTTGGCATTGAGCGGTACATTGGTCCCGCCATCTGCGGGATACGTTCCGAGCACGATGGCATCCGGTACGAGGCAGTTCGCATAAGCTGTTGCCGACGTAAACATCAAGGAGAAGAACACCACCATCCACTTCAACATAGAAACTCCCAAAAATTAATGACTACTGGACCGTAGCCAATCACCAAATTCGTTACAAATTTGGTGCGCCGACGCCCAGAATGAACACGCCCCCGATTCAGTCTTGACTTACACGCCGACATTCTACATATGTTGCCGCCACTTCACCTTGAAATACGCTGGAGAAAGACCATGGCCAACGACGAAATCGAAGAACCGGAAGAGAGCTTTGAGGAGTTCGAGGACGATTTTGATGATGATGCAGACCTCGAAGCCGACCTTGATGATGATGTGGATCTCGACGACTCCGACGTAGACGAGAAGTCGAGCAAAGAAGAGCCGCTTGAAGTTGGGTTCGATGAAAAGACCTACGAGCAAGCTCTTCGCGCTAACCCAAAGCGTCTCGCGATGGTGCAGAAACGTGCGGGTGTGATCGAGACCATTCTCGACCGCGCCGAGCTCGACTCAGCAGACGGCATCAAGAAGGCTTGGGAGACGCTCAACAAAGAGATCGACACCAAATTCCCAAAACCTTATGCCATCTCGGACCAGTACGAAGCCAACCAAGTGGTGGCTCATCCGTCCTTCGGCATCGGTTTTGTGAACGCGATTCTCACCCCAACGAAAGTTGAAATCATTTTTGAGAGCGGCATCAAACGTCTAGTTTGCAACAAAAACTAGTTCGTCTTCTCAAACGCGGCACGCACGGCGTCTTGCTGACGCATCACAAGCGTGGCGCTAACCTCACCTCGAACCATCGAGATATCTTTGACCTCCACCGCCGGGAGGTCTTTTTCTTGCCATTCTCCAGCATCTTTGAAGTCCACGCCGGTCAATTCCGCCATCAAGGCTACGCGCGCCGCCCCTAGTTTCTCGTTTAGAGAGTCCTGAGCGGTCTTTAAGTGTTCGTCGTTTCGTGGGTTTAGTTTGCGGTCCACTTCGGCCCTCAGCCTTTGGCTCAAGGTCTTACGGGCCGCGTCCCAGCGTTGAGAGCTCGCCCATTCCTCTTCTTTGCCCTTGATATGGGCGTCAACCGTCTCGGTGAAAACCTCGAGCTTGAGGTTTCGTGCGCGCTGTTGAGCGTCTGCGCGCTGTGTGGGGAGGCCTGGGTACTTTGAGACTTCTTCTAAGGCCTGTGCTGCACCGGCTTTGTCGCCTTTCTCAACGAGGCGATCCGCGCGCTCCAAGTAGAATTCTACGAGGAGTGTATTCAGGCGATTGGACCGCGGATTGTGGTCCAGACCACGTTTGGTGATCTCTTCAAAACGCGCCGGATCTTGAGTTGGATCGAGCGTGTCCACCCATTCGGAATAAATATCTGTGAGTTGCTGGTCAACGCGCTTTCGAAACGTCTTGGCTTCTGGGGATTGGTCCTCTTTGGATTCTTCTAAGAGCGTCTGTAGCTGCTCTTCGGCCAGATGGTAGTCTTTGTTGAGGCGATGAACTTCCGCCATCATACGTCTGGCTTCTACGTTTTTGGGGTCGGTCTTGAGGACTTTCTCGAACGAGGTCTTGGCGAGATTTGGGTTTCCGCCGAGGACGGCAGCCATGCCTTCGCGCATCGGGTCTTCCTTGCACGCGAAACTCCCCAAAATCAAAAGCGCCAGAAGGGCTGTGAGCCGTTTGCGCATGCCAGAACTCCCAATCGTTGACCTAAAGGTCTAACCCGGGAGTTGGACCTTGTCTAATTTTGCGCAGATTGCAGAGGGAACTCTTCGGCAGGCATCGAGGCCCAGTGCCACATGGAGCCTGGGTAGTTCGATGCCTTGAACTTATAATGCTGAAGCACCGCGACGAGCCATGCCGAGCGGATGCCGCCGGTGCAGTAGGCGATGACGGGTGTGGTGGTGGTGATTCCAAGGGCATCGAGCTTTTTCTCGATTTCTTCACGGGGCAGGATCATACCGTTCTTATCCATCAATTCCTTGAAATAAAGATGTTTTGCGCCCGGGACGTGCCCGCCCCGTTTCTCGCCGTAGGGCGTTTTCCCGCTAAACTCACGCCCCTCACGCGTGTCTACGAGGATGGTGCGCGCGGCCTTCATGGCTTTCTTCACGTCGTCGTGTGAGGCCACGAGGCTCGGGTCGATCTCGATAGTGAAGTTGCCGGGCTGCGGTGTGGCTGAGGTGCCCATACGGGTGCCAAACTTAGCGCGTTTCAACGCCTTGATGCCGCCGTCCACCATGGCCACGTGCTTATGACCGAGTGCTCGAAGCATCCATACGATGCGGCCTTCTTCGCCCCAGCCTTCGTTCGCATCACCAATCACCACAACCGGGATCTGATTCGATACACCGACTTTTCGGATGGCTTCCTGAAGGGCTTCCGGCTCCAAGAGCTCACCGTGTTCGGGACCGCTTGGCTTGGAGAACTGCTGCCAAGATACGCGGACCGAACCCGGAATATGTCCCATGCCAAATGCAGACGCTGAGCGCACGTCTAGGACCGTGGAGCGCGGAAGATGAGTCTTGGCCTGGCGCGGTGAGATAAACCAGGTGTCCGTGCCGATCGAAGCAAAGGCTTGGCTGGAAAAAGTCATGAGCAAGATCAGGCTAATCAAAAGTGTTTTCATACGTACCTCAGTCCCTTGGACGCGCTGCGGCTCATCATTCTTCAAATTCGTCCCAAATGCCAGGCAAAGGGGCCTCGGCAATCAGGGGTGTGTGATTGAGCGGATGTTTGAGCTCGACGCGCCATGCGTGAAGGAGGTGCCTCGGAGCACCAAGTAATGCCAGACGTTCCGAGTCTTCAGGGTTCGCCGTCACGGCCGCGAAGAACTCGTCGTCGAAGGTGTAGAGTTTATCACCGATGATCGGCGTGCCCTCAAGGGCGAGGTGTGCCCGAATCTGGTGTTGGCGGCCGGTTTCAATGCGAATCTCCAGATCTACCGCCGGCGCGCCGGCAAACAATCCGCGTCTCAAGGGCTTGATATGAGTGGTGCAGGCCAGCTCGCCGATGGTCATACGCACACCTAGGAAGCTCTCGGGGTCAAGGCCGAGTGGTGTCGTGATCTTTCGCGTGTTCCCCGGCTCCCAAATACCATCCGGGTCCCTAGCGATGGCGCGATACGTCTTTTGGATCGCGTCGTGTTTTGCAAAGGCCTTTCGGGCCAGAATCACGGTCTCTTTGTTCAGCGCACAAACCACGACGCCGCTCGTTTCGCGGTCGATTCGGTGGGCGGGTTCGGCGTCTGGAAACCCTCGTCTGACCAAGAACTCTTGAACGGTGTTAAGCCGAATCTGGCCGGCCTCGTGGACGAGCATTCCCGCCGGTTTTGAGAGTAGAACAAGGTCTTGATCCTCAAAAAGTATCTGGACCTCGTGGTCCTGCAATTCTTCAGGCGGCAGGTGCTCTCTAAGGACGATGACTTCGCCGAGACGCAGGCGCGTAGCGGGTTTGAGGGCGCGGTGAGGGCGCGCTTCGATATCTCCGAATCTGATGATTTGGTTGGCCTGAGTGCGCGAAAGCCTTGGGATTCGGTCCACAAGAAAGAAGTCGAGGCGCCATCCTTCGAAGTTTTGGTCCACCTCAAACTCGCGTACGCGAATGTTTTCAGGTTCGTTCGTCACGGTTCAATCAAAAGACCAGGCGCATCGGAAGCCGTGATTTGCACGCCGCTCGTCAGGCACGTAACGCCCGCGTGAGGCGCACCGTAGCGCTGCGGCATCGTGAACAAACGAGCCACCACGAAGCACCTTCTTTTCGCCGGCGTTGGGGCCTTTCGGGTCGGCCTCGGGCGAGAGCGGGTAGTAGTTTGAGCTGTACCAGTCTTCAACCCATTCAAAGCAATTCCCAGCCATATCGAGGCAACCGTAAGGACTTGCACCCGCAGGATGGCTCGCCACTGCGGCTCGTACATCTGAGGCAAACTGGGCGTGTTCTGGACGCGGCGCTTCATTGCCCCACGGATAGATTCGCCCGTCCTCGCCGCGCGCGGCCTTTTCCCATTCGGCCTCGGTGGCGAGCCTGCACCCACGCCATTCAGCATAGGCTTTGGCCTCATGCCAGGTCACGTGGACCACTGGCAAATCGCCGAACTCAAGAGGGTTGTGCTTGACCCAAGCCTCGGGCATCTCGAGCCCAGTCGCCTTCAGATACGAGTGAAACTGCGCAACGGTGACGGGCAGGCGGTCCATGTAGAACGCAGACACCCAGAGCGGCTTTTGCGGGAACTCCTCACCGCGCGCCGCGTCGTCTGACGGGGCTGAGCCCCTCAAGAACGGGCCTTCGGGCACGCGCACCATAGTCGCATCAGTACACGCCAGAAGGGCGGCGCGGGTCTCGGAGATGTCCAAGTAGCGCTGGTCCGGCCGCTTCGCCATCATGCGTAGAAGCGTGTCTTCGAGCGTGGAGCTCACTTCGGGCTTAAGCAGGCGAAGAATCGTCGGAGCCTCGCTCTCAATCGCCGTAATCAGCTGGGCCGGGTCGCGTACGCCATGTCCGACCGGGAGGCGGCCCGTGATCATCTCAAAAAGGAGTACGCCAAGTGAGTAGATATCGCTTCGCGAGTCGGCCTCGTCTTGAAGGAGTTCGGGGGCCATATAAGGCGTGGGATTCGTCTGTTCAGGCGGTGCAACCTTCATCCCGAGTAGGGTGCCTGTCTCTGAAGAGTCCTGACCCGCGGCGAGGTGGATGTTTCGGGCGAGTCCGAAATCAGTGATCATCAGGTGCGGAAGGCCGGTGTCTTCGTTTCTGGTGATGAAGATGCCCTTAGACGTCAGGTTTCTGTGAACTACGCCGCGCTCGTGAAGGTAATCCAAGGTGCCCAGGAGCTGCAGGCCAAACGCAATAGCCACAGGAATCGGTAAAAACTCGCGCCGCTCCAAGTAGGATTCCAAGGATTGACCTTCGGGCCTCGCCAGAACAATGGCGCCGGCCGCGGGATCTTCGATCACATCGATCACTCTGATCAGATGTGGGTGCTCAAGATCTCGAAGGATGCTCGCCTCTTTGATGAACGAGCTGCGAACCGATCGGTCCAGGGCTGCCGTTCGGCTCAGCCGCTTGATCAGTACTTCCTCGCCGGTCTCAATGTTGCGCCCGCTAAAAAGTTGGGGGTTGGATTCGAGCCCGGGGCCCACGCTCCATCTGCCTCCGAGCATATTGATGGAGGCTTCGCGCTTGCCGAGAGGAGCGGTACAGCGCCGACACGTCAACATGGTGTCAGCATTACGTGTGCCACACTTTTCACAAATTAGAGTTGCCATGAATTGGGTCCTTTTTAGGCCAAGACGAGCATAGCACCTCAACACCCGCTTGCGAATGTTGAAGCTGGCGAATATACAACCTACACCTGACACGAGCGGAGGCTTATCGTGGATATTTTCAATTATGCGGACGAGCTCAAGTACGGCTCAATTCACCTCAAAGCTGACCAAGAGACGGGGCTTCGCGCCATCGTTGCGGTCCATAACCTGAAGTTTGGTCCCGGAATCGGCGGATGCCGTTTCATCGAGTACGAAAGCAGTGACGCGGCAATTACCGACGCCATGCGCCTTGCGCGCGGGATGACCTACAAGGCCGCGATTTCCGGGCTTCCACATGGCGGCGGAAAGGCTGTGATCATGCGGCCTAAAGGCTTGACCGAGGAGGGTCGCGCTAAGCTTTTTGCACGCTATGGCGAGTTCGTAGATTCCTTGGGAGGCATCTACATCACGTGTGAAGACTCGGGTACGAGCGTCAACGATATGAATATCGTCAAACAACACACCAATCACGTGCTCGGCTACGATCCGGCGAGCGGCTCGAGTGGCGATCCTTCACCGCTGACTGCTTATGGTGTGCGTCGGGGAATCGAGGCCGCTGCGAAACATCAGTTCGGCCGCGACAATCTGGAAGGACTCAAGGTCTCGATTCAAGGTGTGGGTAGCGTTGGCTACTACCTCGCAAAAGAGCTCCACGCCCTTGGCGCCGAGCTGATCGTGACCGATATCAACCCAGCGAGTGTGAAACGTTGTGAGGACGAGTTCGGAGCCAAAGCAGTTGGCGCGGACGCGATTTACGACGTGGATTGCGATATCTTCGCACCGTGTGCGCTAGGTTCCATTCTCAACGACCAAACCATCGGCCGTCTCAAGTGTGATGTGGTCGCCGGTGCATCCAATAACCAGCTGGCCCAAGACCGTCACGGCGAGGCATTGCGGGCCCGTGGAATTCTCTACGCGCCTGATTACGCGATCAACGCTGGTGGATTGATGAACGTGGCTCAGGAGTTCGCTGGCTACGACCTCGATGCCGTTCGAGAGCGCGTTCACGGCATCTACGACACCATGCTGCATATCTTTGAGCGCGCCGCAAAAGAAGAGCTCCCAACACATCTGGTGGCGGACAAGATTGTAGAAGAAAAACTCTACAGCTGACCGCTGAGCTCAATCCCCACAAAATCATTTTGGTCCAGAATCTTGGCGTTTGAAATCGCCGAGCCTCCCCATGTTTCGAACAACATGGCGTAGGCGCGGACCTTCATGTGCTCAAGGCCTTTCCATGTGACCGAGGGCGCTAGGATGAGGTCCTCGTTGCTCGCCGTCCAGACGCTCGCGAGTTGAATCTCGAGGCTCGGAGCAGGTAGGGCCCAACCCACAAGGCTAGCCATGCCCAGCGCGCGCCGCCCCACGCCGAGGTACTCTTCGCCACCGATCGGCTCCACCACAAAGCCTTCTACCGTCAGAGTAAAGAAGTCGTCTTCGGCGTTGAGATTCTCCCATGATAGGCCCAGCGCGCCCGAGATGGTTGGTTTGCGCTCGGTGCTTAAGTCCTGGCGTACATAGGTCTTCTCGGGCTGGAAGGCGACGTCGGCTCTGACGCCAATTGGGCCGACGTAGCGAGAGACTTCAGCGCTCATCGTCATCAGGCGTTCGTGATAGATTTCAAGCGCACTTTCGCCGTTTTGAAGCGATTCAGAAAGCGTGTTGAATTGGCCGATCAATTCGGGGTTTCTTCCGACCAGCTCCAGAAAGTTGAAGTCGTTGAGGAAGGCCTCGTCAGACGCCACAGTCTCCAATATCCCTCTGAACTCCGAATTGATCTGAAGCGAAGGCGTCCTGTCCCAGCCGTAGTACCAGCCGAGGGCGAGGTCCGTGTTGGCGAGCGTGGTGGTGCTTCGAAAGCCAAAGCTGACGTTTTCAGGCGTTTCGTCGGGCACTCGGGTCGCGCTGAGCGCTGGTTGCACGTCGTCCTGAATGCTCGGGTCGAGTAGGCGATTTGCGATCTTGGAGATTGGAAGTGACTCAGCAGCCGGGTTCTGAGGGCTCCAGAGCGCCGTGTCGCGGCCGAAGGTCCACGTGCGGTTACCGACGAAGAAGGGGACCAAAACGCCAGTGAGTCGCCAATTAGAGCCTCCTGTGCCTATTTCTGCTGCTGGTTGGGCGACTCGTGTTAGCGCGCCCGCGCCAAGATCCGTGAGGTCCACCGGGTTGATGACGTCGGAGGGCCGCGTGATGTCGGTACTTCCCCAACGCGTGACAAGATTGCCAGCGCGGATACTCCACGAGTCCCGGCGCCACGCGACGTATGCCTCACCGAGCCGCACGTCAGCCGCATAGCGGCTGGGTTGGTCTTGTCCCCATGCGCCCCAATGCTCGAGTTCAAGGTCCACAAACGCGCGCAACGAGGGCGAGATCTCTGAGTCGAGCCGTAGCCCCAACTCCGCGATATGTTCCACGTGGTCCTCGTCGTCCTGCCATTGCGTGTCTATCTGCGAGCGTGAAGCCCACGAGAGTACGAGGTAGGTGTTGGAGGGCGGGGCGGGTTCAGCGGGCTCGGGCTCGGTAGTGGGAGCGCCGGTGCTTCCGGGATTTTCTGGGTCGAAGATGGTCTCTTCTTCGTCGGGTGCCGAGGGGTTTTCGGGGTCAAAGATCAATTCTTCGGCCGCCAGACTTTGGGCCTGCGCCATGAAGACGAGCATCGAGGCGAAGAGCGTGAGTCGCGTCATTTACCCAACTGATCTTTGGAGAACACAGACTCCGGAATCTCAGCTTCCGAAAGCGCCGAAATGATGATGGTCGTGTGACCGCCGCCTTCGGGGCGAAGCGTCATTTGTTTTGCGTAGGTTTGGCCCTTCTCGGTCTTGTCTAGCTTCTCGATGAAGAGCGTTTTCGCAACCTTAGAGTCTTTGCCAAAAAACCGAATTCTGAGCGGTATATGGTCGGATTGACGGATGTAGGACACGGTCTTGGAGTACTCGGACGTCTTGTCTTTTGGGGCCGATTCGATCACGAACACCGGCGTGTTGCCGATCTTCTCGTCCTCGAGTCGTTTGTGTGTGGCCTCTTTGAGGTCCCGAGATTCGAAGTCGGCATAAGTAAAATGGGAGCCCAAGAATGAGCCGTTCTTCTGATTTCCCTCGATGCGGCGAGTAACTTTGAACGCCGGCATGTACATCCAGACGTCGTTTTCACCGCTTCCTTCGGCAAAGAGAAATGACTGTCCAAACACTTCTTTGGGCGCTGTCAGCTTGACCAGGGTGTGGGTGCGCTCCGAGATTTTTCGCGACCGAACTTCGAGGCGTCGCTCGATTTTGACGCCTTTGGAATCCTCGATGTTGAGCTCCAGGTTGGCCATTCCGCTTTGGAAACCCATCGCGTTTCGGTCCAAGGCTTTGTCGATGATATCTTCCGCGCTCTCCTGAGCACTGACTGTGGTGGAGAGGAGAAGAAAGCAAAGGGTCATGAAGGGTGCTAGTCGCATTTCAACGTCTCGTGGTCAGTGGTCGCGAAAGAGTGGGGTCGAGAGATATCTCTCGCCCGAGTCGCATAATAGAGTGACTACGTTCTTGCCGCGGTATTCATTCCGAGAGGCAACTTTTAGGGCTCCGCACACGTTTGCGCCGGCGCTAATTCCCACGAAGATGCCTTCCTCCGCCGCGAGTCGGCGGGTCATTTCCATGGCCTCGTCGTCGGACACGGTAATCACCTCGTCGATGACGTCACGGTCGAGGTTTTTAGGCACGAAGCCGGCACCGATCCCTTGGATTCGATGCGGACCTGGCTCTCCTCCGGAAAGTACGGCCGAGCCCTCGGGTTCGATGGCGATGGCCTTGAACTCCGGGTTGCGCGCTTTGAAATAGCGCGAGATTCCCGTGATTGTCCCGCCGGTTCCAACGCCGGTCACAATCGCATGGACCTCACCGGCCGTAGCGTTCCAGATTTCTGGCCCGGTGGTTTCCTCGTGAATTCTTGGGTTTGCGGGGTTTTCAAACTGTTGAAGAATGATCGATTCTGCGATTTCTGCCGAAAGTTCCTGGGCTTTTTCTACCGAGCCCTGCATTCCAAGGCCACCCGGCGTCAGCACCAACTCGGCGCCCAACGCCTTGAGCAATGAGCGCCGCTCAAGGCTCATGGTGTCCGGCATGGTGAGCATGAGTTTATAGCCGCGCGCCGCGCAAATATAGGCGAGCGCGATGCCAGTATTCCCACTGGTGGGCTCGATAACCGTGACGCCCGGTTTGAGCACGCCGCGCGCCTCGGCGTCCTCGACCATCGCCTTGCCGATTCGGTCCTTGACCGAACTGAGCGGATTAAAAAATTCGGCTTTACACAGAATCTGAGCCCCAGAGTCATGCCCGATACGCTTAAGCACTAAAAGTGGTGTCTGACCGACCAGATCAACGATCGAGGGTAGTTTCATCCATCACCTCTGGGCGGCTTCGCTGGCTTGGGGTGCGGCGTCCACCGAGTAACCTGGGATATCGCTCAAGACTTCGACGGCGGTGTGGTAGCGACCAAAGGGCGGCATGATATATGCCCCGACCACGCGGTCCACCACGGCGTTGAGTGTCTCTTTGGCGATTCTTACGCCCTCTTGAGCAGCGTCCTCGCCCGCATCCTTCATGCGTTTGCGAACATCGTCCGGGACCGACATCCCTGGGACCTCATTGTGCAAGAATTCAGCGTTTCGGTAGCTCGCGAGCGGTAGAATTCCTACCAAGACGGGCAGTCCGAGATGCTCGATATCGCTGAGGAACTTGTCCAACACAGCTGGGTCGTAGACCGGTTGCGTCATCACAAACGATGCACCCGCGGCCTTCTTCTCCTCGAGGCGTCTAAGTTCGCGTTCGTAGTCGGCAGCGGCCGGCTCAGCCCCGCACGCACAAAAGAATTGCGTGGTGGCACCTACGTCTCGGCCAGCTGGATCGATGCCTCGATTGAAGTTGTTGATCATCTTCAGGATGCCGATGCTATCGAGGTCAAAAACTGCGGTCGCATGTGGATAATCACCAACTTTTGGCGGGTCGCCCGTGACGACCACCAGATTGTTCAGGCCAAGCGCGTGGTAGGCGAGCACGTCGGACTGAAGCCCAAGCAGGTTGCGGTCGCGCCCACAGAGGTGAACGATCACCTCCATGTCGAGCTCACGCTGCACCATGGAGGCCATGGCCCAGTTCGCCATGCGGACCGATGCGCGTGGGCCATCAGCAATATTGATCACGTCGATGCCGTGGCGCTGAAGCATTTTTGCGGCGTTGATCGACTTCGATGGGTCGAGGCCCGCGGGAGGATTGACCTCAACGCTGACCACAAAATTCTCTCGGTTGACCGGTGCACTTCCCTGACAAATCCGATCTCGCCACACACGCTGCAGCTTTGCGGCAAGCCCCGAACGCTCTGCCAGAGGCACCTCGGCGAGCCCCGCGACCTGGGCGGACTCAACCACTGAGAGTCTAGCTTTGGGCTTCGTGGACCGACCTCCGCCCATCATGCGAGCGGCAGCGCTAATGCCCTGGATATGCTCGGGCCCCGTTCCGCAGCAGCCACCCACGATGGCGATTCCAGCTTTGAAAAAGCGACGTGCGTACACACCAAAGTACTCGGGCGTGGCCATGTAGATTAGACGTTCGTCCACTTTTCTGGGGTATCCAGCGTTTGGCATGGCACATACCGGAACGCCGTGATTGACCATCTCTTCAACCACGTCGAAGACCACGTGGGGACCCTCGAGGCAGTTCGCCCCAATCACGTCTGCGCCCCATTCCACAAGGAGCCGGGCCACTCGCTCAGGAGTTGCGCCATCGCCAGTGCGGTGTTCGCTATCAAAGGCCATCAGGGCTACGATAGGGAGTTCACATACGGACTTGATGGCCTCGATGGCGATTCGGATTTCGCTCAAAAGCCTGAATGTTTCTAGCGCAATCAGGTCCACGCCTGTTTCGGCCAGGATTAATGCTTGTTCGGCGTACGCCGCCCGAATCTCCTGCAGCTCCGAATCGCTCATCATGGTCGGAATCTGGCCCGTGGGGCCGATAGAGCCAGCTACGAAGCACTCCTCAGGGCACACCGCGCGCGCGAGCTCAACGCCTGCGCGATTGATGTCCCGAACCTTGTCCTCAAGACCGTGTCTCTTCAATTTGATACGGTTTGCCGCGAAGGTGTTGGTGGAGATGATATCGGCTCCCGCCCTCACGTAATCCGCATGAATAGCCTGCACCAGAGCGGGGTTCGACAAGTTTGCGTCATCAAAAGACTTATTGATGAAAATGCCTCGCTCGTAGAGCTGTGTTCCCATGGCGCCGTCAAAAACGAGAGGGCCTTCTTTGAGTCTATCCAGAAATGAAGTCATTGGTGGTACCGGTCGGGGCGCATCGGCGCGCCAAAAGTTGCGCGGACGCTACCATGAATCTCCCAAATTGTACACGTAAGGGTCCGGCTACTTGGTGGAAACTTGGAGGGTGTCGCCGGAGATTGTCAGCACGTAGTCAGTGTGCGTCTTCGGCAACACGTCCACGGTGGCGCGGAGCCGCTGCCCGAGATGCTCAACCACCACTGGATAGGTTCCTTCTTTGAGCTTGAGCCTAGATACGCCTTCGCCGTGTGCGTTCGGGCCCACGTAGAGCGTTCCGCCGGATGGCGAGACCTCCACCGAGATGGTGCCTTCTTCGCGTGCCTGCTCGTCGAGCCAATGCCTGAACTCAATCGTGCCCATATGGTCGAGCTGGGCGACTCTCTCGCTTCGCGCGTGGTCCGGGCCGTCGAACGTAATCGAGATAACCTCACCCCTCGGGAAGTTCTTTCGGAAAGGCGTTTGGCCCGTTGGCTCGCCGTTAACTTCCACGGTCAGTCCGCGGGGAATCGCCCCAAACACCACTTCGACAAAGCGTTTTGCCGCTGAGTCTGTGGCTGGAAGGTCAGCCTTGATGAGGTTTTCTGAGTCCGCAACTAGCTCCACAAATCCAGCGTAGCCAAACCGTCCTTCGCGCGTCAGCTCCACGTGGTACTCGACCCCGGCGTCCAGGTCCTGAATAGTCGCGGGTGTGCGCCCGCGCTCCTCACCGTTGATGTAGACCACGGCCTCTGGCGGTTCGGTGACGATAGCCAAGGACGCCTTTTTGTTGGTGTTCGCAGGCTTGAGTTCTACCACGCGCGGCGAGGTACTTGCGGTGCCCTGAACGCGCATATGGGCAGGCTCATGCCCGGCGAGCAGCGCGGTTACGTGGTTTTCAACGCCCTGACGAATTTGTACTTCGGTACCGCGCGTCTCCGCGAGCAGGCCATTGACCACCCAGGTGGCGCCGGGCGGATTGCTCTCAAGCGCGACGCTCACCATTTCCGGGACCGGAATCGGTTCTTCTTCCAGGAGTTCTGGGTCGATCCTTGTAGCTTCAGCGTCTTTGGTCAGCTGAGACTCGCTGTTAAGGCTTACATAGAAGATTCCAAATCCAGCCAAGACCAAGAGGAGAACCCCAATCGCCATCAGGATCGGGCCTTTTTGCTTTTCTGGCTTCCACTGAACTGGGATGTCGTCGCTAAAATCGCTTGTCGGTGCTGGCCTGGCCGCGGGCGCTGGCCGCGCTGCAACAGGCGCACCTTGTGCCTTGGGCCCTGAAGCCGTCGGTGGGTGTAGTGAAGCTGGAGGCCCCGTAGACGCGGGCTCTGTCCGCGTTAGGACCGGCTCACCTTGGGGCTTGGCCTCCGAATTCGTCGATGGACCTATTGGCGCCGGTGAACTTGCGATGTTCGATGCCTGACCAAAACTAGGCTTCGGAAGAGCAGCTGCCGGTGGTCCGGCCGCAAAACTGGGCTTCGGAAGCTCAACCTTCTTCTCAACGGGCTTTGGTGCCTCCACGGGTTTTGGCTGTGCCCGCTCAAGTTCCTGCCGAATGGCTTCTCGTGAAAAGGCGTCCATCTCCGCAGTCTGAGTCTGGTCGTCCACAGGGGGATCGAATTGTGGAATCTCCTTGGTCTCTGCTGCAGGGGCTTCTTTGGGCATCTCCACGATCAAGGTCTCATCGGGCTCATCCCAATGTGGCTTGGCAGGAGGTCGCGCTTCTTCGAGCATGCTGGATTCGAAAGAGTCCGGGCTTGAACGCAAGGTCTTCTGGTCATGAGTGACGGTCCGCGCGCTATGGACTTTTTGTTGTTCGGCAGTGACCGTCTTTGGATCCGCCAGTTCCGGGAAAAGCGTCTGCATGAAGCGCCCGATCTGTATCGGACTGACTCGCGAAGCATTCGTCTCCATCCACCCTTCGAGCTCGAGTTGGAACTCCTGGGCCGTTTGAAATCGGTCGTTCGGGTCGCGCGCGATGGCCTTGAGGATGATGGCTTCAAGGTCGCGAGGAAAGCCAGGACTCAGCACGCTCGGCGCCTTAAAATCGCCGATACTCAGAAGCCTCAGCATCTCCAAGTCAGTGTCCGCTTCATAGAGCCGGTGGCCAGTAGTCGCCTCGTAAAGAAGCACACCGAGGCCGTAGATATCGGCGCGATGGTCGAGCTCTGATGTCTCGAATTGCTCGGGACTCATGTACGAGATCTTGCCTTTGTACTGACCTTGTTTGGTGTGATGAATCCGGTCCTCAGCCCGTGCGATTCCGAAATCACAGACTTTGACGTGCCCGTCGATGGCAACCAAAACGTTTTGCGGCGAGACGTCGCGATGGACCACGCGCATGGGTTCACCGGACTCGTCGGTCTGGAAGTGCGCATGATGCAGGCCTGCCGCCGCCTGAGACACGATTCCAACCGACATGTGCACGGGAAGCGAGCCGATGTCTTTGGAGGTGTCGAGCACCGTCCTCAAATCACGTCCGTGAACGTACTCCATCACAATGTAAAGATGCTCGTCCTGCTGGCCTAGCTCGTAGACTTGAACGATGTTTGGATGGCTGAGTTGCGCGGCAATTTTCGCCTCGTCCAAAAACATGTTTCTGGCTTCGTCATCGTCAGCCATGTGTGGAAACATACGTTTGATAGCGACTCGCTTGGAAAATCCACCCAACTCGCCCACACGTTTGGCCAGAAAGACTTCTGCCATTCCGCCCGTCGCAATTTTTCGTACAAGCTCGTAGTTGCCGAAAATTTCACCCATGTCCTGCTACCCTTCGTCAGTTTGCACGGAGGCTAACACGGAGTTTCATTACATGTAACTATTCGGACACTTTGGGTAGAAAGTTTGAGTGCACTTTGCGTCTCGGGCGGAATGCACGCCCGTGCATATAGGGGCCTTCAAGACGAGCAATCATTTCTCTCGCTTTCGATATGCGGACTTCATGTGTTCTTCCGATGCGGGCATCACGTTTTGCTTGTATCTCAGTTGCCATTGAGCGCACCTGGTCAAGCCTTATCGGAGGACGTTGGTCGGGAGCCCATGCCATAAAAGGGCCAGGTCTGTGGCCTCTAATGGTTGGTTTCATCTGAACTTCAACGTCCTGAATTGTCTTTACACGGTGGGTACTCAGTGCGCCATACCGTCGATCCCTCGCCTCTTGCAGTTGCGGTCTTCTTTGCAAGGCGTCCCGAAGGTTGATGGGGCTACGTCTCTCAAGCACTTCAGCACGCTCAACTTCCAACGAGTGCAGGGTATCTGCCGCAAAAAGTGGAGTGGCCATGATGAAGCTTACGAACAAAAACCAATCCATAAAGTCCTCACTTCGCTTTCTCTAGGGGCACCCTGCGAGGCACGTGGGTGCAGTGAACTTCGAACCTTGAAAACCATTCCTCTAACGTCTGACTGTGGAATTCATTGGCTTCCCCGAGTCGAGCATCTCGTTTCGCCTGAATCTCGGTCACCTTGGAACGTATGTCGTTTAACCTAATTGGTGGACGTCGGCTACTTACGATCCGGTCGGCCCGTTCTGTTTCTATTGCGTGCAATGTATCAGCGGCAAAGAGGGGTGTCGCCAAGACCAGACTTACGTAGAGAAACCATTCCATCTAGGGTTCCTCCATTCGTGCCGCTCGTTTGGATTGCAGGTGGGTCGCAAGGTCTTCCACATCGTTCGATTTAACGAGGCTTCGTTTGGGTGTCTTTGGAGGTCGCCAGTTGATTGTGCCTGGGCCCCATTCCACGTCGGCGTCTTTGCCCCAAACGCTACTCCTTCCCGTGCCTTTCTTAGCGTTTCGTGGGCGACGGGGTACGCTGGTGATCACTTCAAGTTCCGTTAACACTTCGCGTAGACTTTCCCTGTGCTGTTGGGTTGGCGTAGATGTGCGCTTGTCACGGTCCAGTTGGATCTTGTAGTGCAGGTGGCCCACGTCTTTGAAAGTTATAGGCTTACGCTCTGAGAGTCTGATTCGAGGGTTTTCCCGAATGGAGGTAGTTGCCTCGACGTTTTCTCCGGCCTCCATCGTCTGATGATGGTCCACAACAAAGAGTGGCGTGGCGAAGATCACACTCACAAATAGAAACCATTCCATCGACGCTCCGATTTTTGACGAGATCTTAAGAATAACGACTTGAACTGGAATTACAACGAACTCATTCCTCCTCTCGCCTTATGAACGATGGGTCCTCGCCATCTAGTTGGGGAATCAAATGGATAAAGGCCCAGTCCGAAACACCTGAGTCGTCAAAACCTAAGATTCTAGAATGCCGAGGTCCCTTGATTTCCAAGAGGTGTAAGAAGTCGTCTCGGTCTTCGGGATCAATCTCAAACTGATCTTCCAGCTCTTCATCCTCGAGGAATTCCACCAATTCCTCCAGCCGTTGGTCAGGGGTCTCGCTACGAATCTTTAAGTAACAGAATTCGTCCACGATCTCTGCTCCCATGGCACTCAAGATCGAACGAAGGGTCGGCCCACCCAGATCAAACCCTCCTCCGTAGAAGAAGACCATTCGCTCTATGCGAATGAGCCTTGTAGCCTCGTCGAAGCTATCCTTAAGTAGGAATCGTGCATCCTTTCGGTGAGGCCAATCAACACCGTGACGTGCCCCGAACTCCAAGAGCGGCTTAGGAACTTCCTTAAAACCCCAAGGGTCGGGGTCTGTTTTTTCGAACTCGATGTAGGCCTTACGCAATTCACCGAGTTGCTTCTCTGCTTCGATTGCGAGCTCTACTCTGGGGAACTCCGCGGCTTGCATCACGACATGTGCCATCTTGACCTCCAACGTGCATGAGGATTAAGCCTCGGGATCGCAATTCTTGTCAATTCCCTACGCTGAAGCCACCCTCTCTAAGGGCGATGAAATGTTGGGTAGGCGACGGGGAGCTTTCGCCTCCTGGCGGACCTGAATGATGATCTCACCGCGCAGCTTTTCGCGTTCGAACGCGCGGTGGGCATCGGCACTCTTGGAAAGTGAAAAGGTGCGGATCGGAGTTGGCTTGAGCTTGGAGTTCGCAAGTCTTGAAGCGACCCACTTCAGGTCGTCGGGCTTGGACTCGACGATTCCAAAGATGGCCTTTGGGCCAGGTCGAATGGCGTTCAGAGCCATGTCTAGGATGAGTCTTAGGCTCATGTCAGACGAGACGAAACGTCCACTGGCCTTGAGCAGTTCGGTCGCACGTCTAAAGGTCCAAGTGCTGCTCGTGTCTAGGATCAGATCGTAGGATTCGAAAAGCGGGGCCTCTTCGAAGACGTCATCAGCCCCGAGTTTCTGGACGACCACGTGGTCGTCCGCCTTGCACAATCCGTGAACTACGGCGTCCAATGACTTCGCGACTTGTACCGCCCATCTGCCAACTCCCCCAGCTGCTCCAATGATCAAGACTCTAGAGCCGGCACCGACTTCGCCCAGATCCCTTACGAATCGCTTCGCGCTGATCGCTCCGTAGGGCACGGAGGCGAGCTCAGCAAAGCTGTACCCGTCCGGGGCCGTCGATAGAGTGGAGTTTTCAGCAATAGCAATGAACTGCGAGTAAGCTCCCCCGGGGCACATTCCAAACACGCGGTCGCCAACCCGAAAGCGTCTCACTTGGACTCCTACGTTTCGCACAATGCCGGCGAAAACAGTTCCGGGAATGCGGTGTTTGGGGCGGAAAATCCCCATCATGATACGCCCTGGGATCATGCCGATGCCCGGAAAGTCTGCGGCCCTCAGCCGACGGTCTCCTTGGGTAACAGTGCTTGCATAAATCTCGATTAGTACGTCGTGATCGCTGACCTGTGGCGGGTTAATCATTCCGGGGACTAGGACGTTGGGGGAGCCGTATTGGTTTTGAATAATAGCTTTCATCTGGAAACTCCTGGTTTCGAAGGCCTCATTGCCATAATGAAAGTATGGCTATGCACAGGCGCATTTTAAATTCCAAGATTTTGCAAATGTGCTATGCGTTTTTGCATGGATGAGGCGAAATCAAATTTCGACTGGAATCGGGCAAAGGCCCTGCTCTTTACTGCCGAAACGGGCTCATTTTCTGGTGCTGCGCGTGTCTTGGGTACGACACAGTCCACGATTGGTCGCCAGATCACGGCATTGGAAGAAGAGCTCGGCGTGGTCCTGGTGGAACGCATAGGCAAAGGCGTCGAGTTGACCGAAGGCGGATGGGAGTTACTCGAGCATATCAAGGTGATGGGCAAGGCGGCCGAAGGTGTTTCGCGCGTTGCTGCTGGTCAATCCGTGGCTCTAGAGGGCGAGGTCTCTATAAGCGCAAGTGAGGTGATTTCGGCATTTCTGCTTCCGCCGATCATCAATGCGATTTTGGACGCCTATCCGGGGCTCAGAATCGAGGTCATCGCGACCAATCAAACGAGCGACCTTAGACGACGGCAGGCCGATATCGCTATCCGAAACTACCAACCGAAGGATCCCGAGTTGGTGGTAAGAAAGGTTCGCGATACACGGGCTTTCCTTTATGCGACTAAGGCTTATCTTGAAAGGGTCGGAAGTCCAGATGGTGTGGAAGACTTCGGGAAAGCCAGATTCTTGGGTTTTGATTTTGACGGTCGGCTGATGGAACTTCTGAATCATCACGGAATGGGGCTTAGAGCGACAAATTTTGGTGTGGTCTCTGCTAACCAACTGGTGCAGTGGGAGATGGTCAAACAAGACCTTGGCATTGGGGTGATGATGGAGAGTGTGGGTGAGCGCGAAGAAAAGGTCGTGCCTGTGCTGCGAGACATCGTCTCATTTCCTTTTCCAATCTGGTTGACGGCCCATCGAGAAGTAAAGGCGAGCCAGCGTATCCGAGTTGTGTTTGACGCACTCCACGACGGGTTATTGATTGAAAACCGCTAATGGCAATCTAGTGATGAGCGAGATTAGGGCGCGGATACTCGTATCTGTGTTGGTTCTGTTCATGGGGATCGGGCAATCTTGGGCTGCTTCACCAGTTCACGTGGACCGGGAACTCGACGTAGAAGATTACGTGTTGCCGGCAGGTCTCATCATCTTTTCCAACCTCGTCTTTTGGGGTTGGGGCAGGCTGGTCCTTGATTCCGACTACTCAGATGTCACCCCTTCAACCATCGCAAGGAATTTCCGAGAAGGTTGGGAGTGGGACGACGATGCATTCGCTACGAACCAGTTGGGCCATCCCTATCAAGGCCAGCTCTACTTTGCGGCAGCGAGGGCGAGCGGTCATGATTTCTGGGTTTCCGGCATTTACACGTTTTTCGGAAGCCTGCAGTGGGAGTACTTCATGGAGAACGAGCTCCCATCCTACAACGACCTCATCACCACGACGTTCGGTGGCATTGCCGTAGGAGAGGCGTTGTATCGACTTTCGGCGAATCTCATGGAGCCCGATTCAAGTGGAGGCGAACGAATCGCTCGCGAGATCGGCGCCGGCCTCCTGACGCCAACCCATGGTTTGAGCCGCGTCATCAACGGCGAGGTCAATGAACACCGCGAGCGAGTCGAGGATTGGCCAAGCCGAGGGGCGATCATGGTTGGCCCAGACCTACTTCGATCTGATACCAGCACCATTTCGCTACGTAGTCTGAGGTTCGGCCTGCTCGTGGAATACGGAGAACTCCAGCAAACTTCGGACTTTCGCCCCTTTGACTGGTTTACCCTCTCGAGCTCACTGAACCTCTTTGAAGGCAAACCGCAGCGCGGTCAGATCGATATCCTGGGTCTGCTCGCCCGCTGGAAGTTCGATTGTGGAGGAACGTGTGTTCTCGGTCTGAATCAGCATTACGCGTACATCGACACGCCAATCTTCAAAGTTGGGACATCGTCTGTAGGGGCGAGTTTGATGGCGGAGTTCGAATGGCAACACTTTCGACTTCGCACGGGAGCGCACGCCGATATCATCGCCTTGGGAGGCTTCAGTTCTTTGACGTCGGCGGATTTCGCGCTGAACTATAGCCTTGGTCCGGGAGGCATGGTGCGGGCGTTTGGAGCGCTTCGATGGATGCGCAATCGCGACTCAGGTTGGTTCAATCATTTTGAACTCCGCGCCCAGAACACTCGCTACTTTCTTCGCAGCCTAAACGGATTGGACGGGAACGAGTATGCCGGCGTAACGAGCGGACATCTGCACGTTCCGATCTACGGCAACCTCGGGCTCGTCTTTGGTATCGACGTCTACGACAGACAAACCATTCCAGACGTCGGAGAGAACATATTTTCGTCCTACTACACCGAACAACTCTTCTTGCTTTGGAAACTCTAGATGACTCGTCTTTGGAAGTTTTTGCTGGTGGCGGGGATTCTGGTTCTTAGTCAGCCGGCGTTTGGTGTTGATGAGCCTTGGGACCACGACTACTTTCTGGAGCGCTCCTATTTTGTGGTCTTCCCGCTCTTTCTGAAAGGCGGCGAGAAGGCATTTCCCGTTATTGTGGAGGGAAGCCTCACTCCAAACGTCTTTTTCTATTCGAACTTGCGGGAGTTGGGCATCAAGAGCGGTTGGGCGTTCTCGGCATCGCTCGCGCCTCGGATCGATGCGCGCATGTACTTTGTGTATTCGGCACCCGTCAGGCCTCCTTCGTTTCGCCCTTCATTAAATTTCCAAGCTTTCCATCAGGACATGATGGTTGCGGGCCCTCAGGCCGTTTCAGGGAGACTCCTAAACCTGCAATTCATCGCCGAACATTATTCGAACGGTCAGTCGGGTTGCTTTCTAGCCGGTCAAGAACTTGTGGGTGATGTCGGAGAGGAGTCTTGCGAGTTTCCCGAGATGTACGACGGCCCATTGAACTCAGTAAACAAGGTGGATGGAAGTTTCACAACGAACAATCTTGGCCTGCGTGCAGGTGTGCTCTTCATGACCGAATTTGAGGGGACGCGGCTGACGCGTAGTCATGAGCTTGGATTCACGGCGATGGTCCACCTTCCTGGGCGTGGCGGAGGCATCAAGGAAGATCAGCGAGCACTCTACGGGGATTCACAATATCGCCTTCGGTATGTCTACGAAGACTTCGTGAGCGCCGAGCGAATCACGGCTGGCTATCTCAGAGTTCAAGTCGGGATTGATTACATGCAGGGCACAGGTGAGGCCGTTCAGCCTTGGTCTCTCACCACCGAGGTGTCTCGGTCCTTCGGAAGGGCGGGCGGTATCGCGCCGTATCTGCGGATGCACATGGGGCACGACCACTACAATCTTCGGTTTGACGAGACGATCTGGATGGTGGGCGCCGGTCTTTCCTGGAGCCTGCCGGACCGCAACCACTTTCGTCCCTAGGGGTTTGGGAAGCCGGACGTAACGTTGTCGATTGAGTTGACCTGACCTGTTGGCCAGGTGATTTCAGCGATGTGCCAGAATTGATCTTGCTCTAGATCGTTTTCGAGTAGGACGAGCTCGAGCTGGCCGCGAATCCAGATCGAGGCTCGGAGAGACGAAGGGCGCATTCTGAAGGCGTAAACGTAGGCACCGAAATCGTAGGCAATCGACTCTGGATTGCGGTGAATGACGTGTTCGTAGCCCCAGGTGTTCGTGTCTTGCATCAGGTGTGGGTCGTCGGCCCCCCCTGAGACTCCCCAGTCGCTGGTTCGATTACGCCAGTAGATATCCCAGGGTGCATTGTTCCACTGCCCGTTTGGGTGTTTGTAGTGAAGGTCGAAGTCCGGTCCCTGCTCGGCGTCTCCAGACCAGCTAATTTCAGCGATAAACTCAGGTGAATCCGTGACGCGAACAGTTACAAAACGTGTGTCGTAGTCATTGCAATTCGTGTTGCCGGCCTCATCCCTCACGGTCAACTCAGCCACGTATACTCCGGCAATCGTCGGAGTAAGAAAACCGTCCTGCAAGGCGCGTGGACTATCCACGGGTTGAGTGACCACCTTCCATGAGTGCTCCGCAATGGGTGCTGCGGGGCTCGATGATTCGTGGTGTAGGAGTTTGAGGGGGCGGCCATATTCCAGAGTGATATCTGAGAGTGCGCTCAAGTCGTGAGCGACCCTTGCAACGGCCCTGGCGCAAACGCCCGATTCCATATCCAGCGGGACCATATCGGGCGGTGAGTCTCCTGACTCTCCTAGGTCGATCGACGCCATATCTCCTTGGTCTTCCAAGTCGGCAAGGTCCGCGTCGTGTGGGCCAGTGTCAGGTTCGACTTGGGCGTCGGATCCGGAGTCTCGGTTGTCGGGGGGGCCGTCAGTGTTTCGATCCAGATCAGATGTGCATGCTGTGGTTAAAACGGTGCTGATGAGCAGTAGCGATAGGACGATGGTGTATTTCATTTTTTGGGTACATTTTTCTCAGACCTATGACTACCTACGGATTGGTTTGGAGTTCGGGTAAATTTTGGAGAGCCATGCTTGTACGAACAACAAGAAGAGCGCCAAAAAACCCGGGAACTCGGCGCCCACGCCGCAACCGCATCCACTCTTGGTTTCTGGAGTTGGCTCGATGACAGGCGTATCGCGTTCCAAAACAAGACCCCGCTCAATGCCTTGTATACTGCGCCCTATCACTTTGACGGTCTGAATTTCTTCTGGGATTTCGAAGCTCTTCTCCGACGTCCAGTTTCGGTCTATCGAGCCGTTATAATCGAAGTCCAAAGCGTACTCTTGGGTATCCACATCGTCTTCTATGGTCAGGGTATCCTCTGACCAATTCGCATCAAAACTCGGAGGAAGGGTGGGGCCGGGCGGCCGCTCGAAGATTGAGTCTAAGGCGAGAAGGCCCGCACCAGCCGCGTTTTCCGATGCTTCAGCAACCTCCGAGGACGCGTCGCGCAGTACACCCGCAGGATCTGAGGTTTGTGCCTCGAGGAGCAGGGCTAATGCGCCAGCGACGTGTGGTGCAGCCCCACTGGTGCCTCCAAAGGGAGCAAACCACCCAGGCGTAAATCCATTTGCGGCGGCTTCTGGCGTCAGAGCGAGCGCGGAGACCGGATTGTCCGGCGCAACCAGATCGACAACCGCCGCGCCATCGAGCCTGGGCCCGCGCCCAGATGAAGCGCGTACCCCGAGCAGCCCTTCGGAGTTAGACCCCCAGGCGCCGACCGAAATCGAAGAATCGATCACGGATGGGTAGACCACCGTCCCTCGATCCTGAGTCGGCTCAACCCATCCAATTCCCGGCTTCCATCCCGAGTAGAAGTCCGAGATTCTGCCGAAAATAACGTCTTGTTCGGTAAATCCTTCGGCACGAATCGTCCATGTTCCGAGGCTGAGTGCGCCTTCTGAGTAGACGTAGATTCGCGCGAAGGCGGTGTCTCTCTCGGTGCGCTGAAAGGTTGCCTGGATGCGGTGAGGCCCGAGCTCGACGTCTTCCGTGTTAAACGCGAGTTGCACGCTTTCTCCGTCAGGGCTTTCTACGGAAATCACCGGTAGATGGGGACCTCTCCACGAGAGTGTGATGTAGGCAATCCGAAATTCTGGGTAGTTGAGAGATTCGGAATCAGGAACGTCAAAGGCGAGCGTGGCTGCTCCGGGTTCAACGGGCACCTCCACGTGCTTGCCCGCCAGGTTCAGATTTCCAACGGGCATCACGTGCAGGATCCCACCTGCGGACGATGTGTCTACGATGTCTGCAAAAGGGCCTGACCCATCATGTGGGGCTGAGTATGGATTGGTCCATTCGTGGAGCACGATGCTGACTTCGCGCTCAAGGGCATCCTCAAGTGCTGCTACCGGTCTCGAGTCCGAAAAGTCTTGGTCGAGCTCTCCATCCACCTGAGTGACCCCGTAGACGAGAAGTTCCGCATCTGGAGCCATACCTACGCGATCGTGGAACTTCACCTGCCCTCCAGCAAGAATGCTCGCCACGCCCGTGCCATGAAATGTTCTCGAAAAGGCCTCGGACATCTCCGAGGCCGCTAGATTCTCGCCGCGAATCCAGACGGCCGACCCGTCGTCAAATCGCTCAACTTTAGATGCCCCCAGTCTCACGAGCTTTTCCTCGGGGTTCAGCGCACCATCGCCGTTGAGATCGTCTACAAGAAAGATCGGTTCTCCAAACGCTGGAGATTCATCATCGAATCCTTGAGCGGCACCGTAATTACGCGCGCCATCGCGATTCAAGTCTGCAAACAACCAGTCTTTGGCGGCATGAAAGCTACGCTCGTCGGATTTCAAGAACCGCAGCGTCTCATTGAGCTGTGGTTTGCCGTCCGAGTTCATGTCCACCGCATCGACGTCTGGGTCGAAGCTGCCGTTTTCGTTGACGTCGAGCCAGTCGAAGTAGTCTGTCGAAGCGCGGAAGAAATGAGGATGAAACGCGTCGATCCCTGAATCTAATGTGGCGATCCGCACGCCTTTTCCGGTCAACTCAAGTCCAGGAGCCCGATGGAGATGATCGGCACCCACCAATGCGAGGGTGCTCTCGAGCGGGGTCAGCTTAATCGGCGTCCAAGTCGCTTCGATTTTAGCTTGGAGACCGTCTGGAAAACTCTTGGCTTCGAACCACTCAAAGGGGATACGGACTCGCCAGACACCCGCATTAGCAGTGGATGAGAGAAACTCCCAGCCGTTGGAGGACAATGATTCGAGATCTTCCTTGGTTGGTTCAGGCGAAAAGCGAACCAGCGCGCCCACTCGATCTAGTGGGACTCTAGGGTCTAGACCGTTTCCAAAGATAGGGGAGTTGTGCCCGTATTGCGACACGTGTTGGTGAAGCACGTTGAAGGTCGGGTCGATCTCCAAACCGGATTTGGGATGTTGTGCGTGAGCAGAAGAACCCAATGCGATGAGACCGACGAGAAGCAAACCCGGGGAGTGTTTTCGATATGTGGCAGTCAAGGGCGTCTGGGTTTTGGGGTCTATGGCGATTGGATGACTAAGGTGCGGAGTTTAGCGCAAGATTGCTGAATGATTCAAAGGTCCTTCGACTAATTCGACCAACGTAGAAATATCGATAGAATGCGGACATGTCTCGATGCGACCAATGCGAATATGTGCCTCTGACGCAATACACCTCGGTGCGGGCTCAGCCGTGGACGAGCGATGATCAGGGCTTGAACTTCTTCACCTGCAAGCGATGTGGTGCGGTCACGGTACAACGCTTTGATGCGCGCACGAGTTATGGGCAGGTTTGGATGCTGGACGCTGAGGTTATGACGCTTCTACGCATGGATGCTGCTCCTCAGCGAGTTGTCGACTATCTTCTAAGCGACGACTATCGAGCGAATAGAGCTATTGGCTTTGGGCTCTTTACGGGCTGGGCCAAGCAATCGTTGGCGCTTGCAGTAGTGACGCGAGGGCTTTTGGGTGCGCTTCCGGATCGCAAGGGGCGTCGTATCATCGAGGTCCTTGAGATGATTAAGGTCGCGATGGTGGAGCTAACTCATCGCGCAAGTCTCGGCGAGCAGGTTGTGTTGCGGGATGCAGATTTCGTGGTGGCTGTCTTAGAAGGGCAGCAGTCCGCTGGCCTTCGACCTTCAGATGAGGCTCGCGCACGCATCTTGGCGCTCGAGATCTTGGAGTTGGTGGTCGATCCTCGCCTGCTGGGGGCGCTTGAGCCCGAGCATGAGAGCTATATTGAGGCGGCAATCGAACATGGAAATCTTGTGGGGCGCTCCCGATCAGAAATTTCTCGGGCGGCCAAATCGCTCGGCGATCAGGGGTTGCAGCGCCTGATTGCCGAAGGTCAATTCCTCTACGACCTCTTGGACAGGCGGCAAGCCTTTCTTCCCAAAGGAATGACCGAGGTGGTTTGGGAAGCCCTGCTCGGCACCTATAGTCGAATGAATGGCGAGCTAGGGCCAAAAGCGTTTCTGGCCCTGCAGGCATTGGTTGAGCTCCAACTCGTGCACCGCGGCCTCGAGCCAATCACTTGGCGCGAGCGCGGTCACTCGTTTTTGCATCCCCGCCACGGTTGGGTGCTTTTCATCCCGGATTTCGAGCCGCGCTTCGAGATGTACAGTGGTATCAACGAAGCGCGCCTGCTCGGCACATTTGGGATGTGGGAAGAAGTCGAGCGACTGATTACTTAGGGAAGTTCAAGGTGAGCTTCATAAGGACGTCGTCCTTGATAAGGTCATCAGCCTTTCCTTTGTACTCGATACCGAAATCGAAACGCTTGAGGGTGAACTCCGATTGAGCCTTCACGCCAGAGTCCGAAACTTCAACTTTTGCAGGAATGGTGATGGTTTTGGTCTGGTCACGAATGGTCATGTTGCCAGTGATTTCGTGAGTTCCGTTGTCAGAAGGCTTGGCTTCGATTTTGGTTGCTTCGAATTTTGCGGTTGGGAACTTCTCAACACTGAAGAAGTCGTCTGACTTCAAGTGCTCAGTGAGTTTGTCAGCGTCGGAGTAGATGCTCGTGGTGTCTGCGCTGACTTCAACCTTGGTGAGGTTTCCGTCTTTGTCGAGCTCAGCCATACCCGAGATTTTCTCGAATCCGCCGGTGTGGTCGCCCGTAACCTTTGCACCAACCCACTCCACTTTGGAGTCTGGGCCGAGGTTCAATTTTGTGGTCTCGCCAGCCTCAGCCGCCGCTTCTTCAGTTTTTTCTTCAGCCTTTTCAACGGCTTGTTCGGTCTCTGCAACTACGGCTGCTGGCTTGTTGTCGATTTCGCTCTTACACGCAGAGATGGTGAGTCCGAGAGCAGCTAGTACAAGAAGTTTCTTCATTTCTTTACCTTCCTTCAAAGGTTTGGGTGTTCGTGGTTTACGCCAAAAATTGGCGGGAACTCAGATGCGCGCACCGTACTCTAAGTTTCAGAAAAAATGCATCTTAGTTTTTTGTGGTGGCATCCAAGCCACGTATTGGAAAGTTCTTAGAACTCAAGACTTCTTTAAGGAGGAAGCAATGGCGACTATCACACTCAAAGGTAATCCATTTCATACCAACGGCGACGTACCTGCGACGGGCGCTACCCTGGCCGATGTCACGTTGACCAGTGGCGGGCTCGAAGACACTCAGTTGAGCAAGTTCAGCGGTACCCGCATTCTGAATATCTTCCCGAGCATTGACACTCCCGTGTGCTCCGCGTCGGTTCGAAAGTTCAACGAGAAGGCGGCAGCTATCGATGGCGTCACAGTGCTCAATATCTCGAATGACTTGCCGTTCGCGATGAATCGCTTTTGCGGTGCGGAAGGTATTGAGGGCGTTCACGTGCTCTCCGGATTCAGAAGCGATGCCTCAAAAGAGCTCGGTTTTGAGATCACTGACGGGCCGTTCAAAGGGCTCTTTGCTCGCGCCGTTGTGATTTTGGATGGGGCAGGCGTGGTCAAGTACGTGGAACTCGTTCCAGAGATTGCACAAGAGCCCGACTACGATGCTGCGATTGCTGCACTGAGCTAAGCTGCCTATTCTCTTGGCGCGGCCGTCGAGTTGCACGGCCCGCCATTTCACTTCATACTTTGGGGCGATGAGATGAACCTGAGAAGGAGTGATTATGAATGTGTATCGAGTCCTTTTATGTTCGGCAGTTCTACTTACCTTTGGAGTTGGCGAGGCCTCGGCTCTCGGCTTTAAACTGCAAGCCAATGTGTCCGGTGGTATGGCCGCCGTGGACCAAGATTCCAGTTCCGCGGGTACGGATGTGGAATTCGGCTCGGGCTATGGTGGCGGGTTCGGGGCGAACTTCTTGCTCGACTTTGGTGGCTCATTAACGGGGCCGTACGTCAGCTACGCGGCGTCAGCACCACACGAGTCCGGACCGCTCGACTTCACATTTCGGAACACGACGTTCGGTGCCATGGTCAAGCAAGAATGGGCTATCGTCATGTTCCAAGCGAATGTGGGGTATGCCACGGGTAGTGTAGAAACGGAGGTCTTTGGATTCACGCCGAGAATTGACTCAGAGGGCGTCAACGTTGGAGTTGCTGCGGGTCTCTCACTTCCCATCATTCCCATGATCCTGGGCCTCGATATCGCGCCATACGTCCAGTATTACAGGCTCTGGCCGGAGGATAACGAGGAAAACATCCGCGCAGCTCACTACATTCAGTACGGCATCATGCTTCAGGTAGGTCTTGGGCTTGGGACCTGAGCGGCAATCTCCATGGCCTGAGTCTTTTGCGGATTATGCCCACCCGTCTCAAACCATTGAACCTCAACGCCTAGTAGCTCGGCGAGCTCTTCGACCCTTTCTGGCTCGATAAGGCGGTCGTCCTTCGCGTGAAAGATGGTGCGGGGTTGGGCGATCAAACGCATATTTTCAGCCTGTCTTTCCCAAGACCAGTTCGTCAAACACTCAAGAACCCGTAGCGAATCTCTATCAGTCATGTTCTTGAAGCCCATGCTTTCCATCGCCTTTGTGAACCGAGGTAGAAAGAGTCGCTGTGTGGTCTTGGAAGCCAACGCAGCCCGCACAAGCGGCATCGGAGGCAATTTTCGATACCCTCGATGCGGACTCAAGCTGACCGGCGAGATGAAGACAAGTTCTGTGACGCGCGTAGGGTATCTGGCCGCTACTTCTGCCGCATAAACAGACCCAAAGGAATGAGCCATCAGGACCGCGCGCCCACCAGCCACTTCGTCAATAAAATCTACCAGGGCATGCGCGATTTCTTGAGGGCTCGGTCCGGCTGCACGGGTAGTTTGACCGAACCCTGGCATCTCGAGTCGAATGAAGCGCCCTTCGAACTCGATTTCATTTAAGGCCCCTTCGAGCCACCTAAAATCGCGCACGGACCCGGGCAGTCCATGAATGGCGATGATAGGAACCGTGTCGTCCTCCGGTCCGAACGAAGTAAATGACCACCCTTTGTGGAGGGTGGGCGACTGGTCCGATGGTGATTTTGGGAGTGTCATGCGTCACGTGTTCCAAAGAATATTTTCAGTAGGCGGTCTGCGGCCCCGGTCGGATTGATCTGACCGGTTCGAACGGGGTCGACGAGCATCGCTAGCTCCTCTTGCACATCCGGATTTGCTTTGAAGGTCTGCAAGAGTTCGTCCTCGACCAGCGACCATAACCACGACTGGTTCTGTTCCGCACGTCTCAACGAAAATGCGCCAGATGCCCTCAAGGTTTCTCGATGTTCAATGACGGTGTCCCACACCTTCTCGATGCCGTTTGACTCCAAGGCTGAGCATGTCAACACTGGCGGATGCCACGCGGCATCCCGAGGCGTGAACAAATGAAGGGCGTTCTTGTAGTCGCGTCTGGCGCGGTCGGCAGCACTGAGGTTCTCGCCGTCCGCTTTGTTGATCGCCAGGATATCCGCGACCTCCAAAATACCCTTCTTGATGCCCTGAAGTTCATCTCCTGCACCGGCGAGCATCAGGACCAGAAAGGTGTCCACCATGTTGGCAACAGTAGTCTCGGACTGGCCCACGCCAACCGTTTCCACAAGCACCACGTCAAAGCCTGCCGCCTCGCAGACCAAGAGCGACTCTCGGGTTTTTCGGTGTACTCCGCCAAGTGAGCCCTGTGACGGCGATGGCCTGATGAATGCCTCGGTCTCTTGCGATAGCCGCTGCATCCGCGTCTTATCCCCGAGAATGCTACCGCCGCGCACGCTGCTCGACGGGTCCACGGCGAGGACCGCCACGCTGAGGCCGAGTCCGTTGATGAGGTGCAATCCCAACGCTTCAATAAACGTGCTCTTGCCCACCCCGGGAACGCCAGTGATACCGAGCCTGATTGCGCTACCTGTGCGTGGCATGAGCTGGTCAAGCATGTCGTGGGCCATCTCCCGGTGGTCTGCGCGATTGGACTCGACGAGCGTAATCGCCCGCGCTAAAACTGCACGGTCACCCGACTCGACCCCCCGAACGTAGTCTTGTACATTTAGCGATTGCCGTTTCAAAAGCTTATCCGTTAAATCCCAGCCGTTCACTCAGGATGTCGATCAATTCCACGGCAGCGTCTGCGATGACGGTTCCAGGACCAAAGATGGCAGACGCCCCAGCGTCTCGAAGCGCCTGATAATCGTCAGGTGGAATCACGCCACCCACCACAATCAAAATATCTTCGCGCCCAAGGACTTTGAGTGCGTTGACGAGCTTCGGCACAAGGGTCAGGTGCCCCGCGGCGAGCGAGCTCACGCCCACGATATGAACGTCGTTTTCAACAGCCTGTCGTGCCGTCTCTTCAGGCGTCTGAAAGAGAGGGCCGATATCTACATCAAACCCGATATCCGCAAACGCGGTTGCGATGACTTTCTGGCCACGGTCATGTCCATCTTGACCCATTTTGGCCACGAGAATTCTAGGGCGCCGCCCCTCCGATTTTTCGAATTCGAGGACCTTGGCTTCGATTGTATTCAAAGACTGACTCCCTGTTTCGATTTCCTTCTTGTAGACGCCTTGAATGGTCTGTGTGGTGGCATGATGCCGTCCGAAGACGTCTTCCAACGCCTGGCTTATCTCACCGAGTGTGGCACGGACTCGAGCCGCATCAACACTGAGTTCCAAGAGATTTCCTTGACCACTCTTTGCAGCCTCTCGCAACGCCTCCAAGGCCTTGTCTACGGCGCCCTGATCCCTCTGTTCTCGCAGCTTCTTGAGGCGCGCGATTTGTGAGTCCAACACGGCTGAGTTATCTACCTTGAGGATAGGGATCTCCTCGTCGCTGCTCTCACGATATTTATTGACGCCAATGATAGGTTGAGCGGCCGTGTCGATCCGAGCCTGGGTGCGCGCTGCGGCTTCTTCGATCCGCATTTTCGGAACGCCTTTCTCAATGGCACGTGTCATGCCGCCAAGCTCGTCGATCTCTGCGATATGTTTGCGGGCTTTTCGAATGAGTTCGCCCGTCAGGTTCTCGACGTAAAGACTGCCGCCCCAGGGGTCGACCACCTGAGTCGAGCCAGCCTCGTGTTGCAAGAAGAGCTGTGTATTTCGGGCGATGCGCGCACTGAAGTCTGTAGGTAGCGCGAGCGCCTCGTCCAGGCTGTTCGTGTGCAAAGACTGGGTATGGCCATGTACGGCTGCCATGGCCTCAAGTCCGGTGCGCACCACGTTGTTGAACACATCCTTTGCCGTCAAGCTCCAGCCCGATGTTTGACAATGTGTCCGCAACATGGACGATTTCGGGTCCTTCGGACTAAATTCCTGCATCAACTCAGCCCAGAGCGTTCTCGCCGCTCTCAACTTGGCCACCTCCATGAAGTAGTTCATCCCGGTGGCAAAAAAGAACGAGATTCGAGGCGCAAAATCGTCCACATCGAGCCCGGATTTTACGCCGGTTCTCACGTATTCAATACCGTCTGCGAGTGTGTAGGCGAGCTCGAGGTCTGCCGTAGCACCAGCCTCTTGCATATGGTAGCCCGAGACACTGATCGTGTTGAATTTTGGCATGTTTCGTGCCGCAAACTCAAAGATGTCCGCGATGATTCGCATGGAGGGCGCAGGCGGGTAGATATAGGTGTTTCGCACCATGAATTCTTTAAGAATATCATTTTGAATGGTGCCAGTGAGCGCTTTCATCGGCACACCTTGTTCCTCTGCAGCCACGATATAGAGGGCCATGATTGGCAAGACCGCTCCGTTCATGGTCATCGAAACGCTCATCTTATCCAGAGGAATCTGGTCGAAGAGAATCTGCATATCGAGGATGGAGTCGATAGCCACGCCGGCCATCCCGACGTCTCCACTGACTCTCGGATGGTCGCTATCGTAGCCGCGATGCGTTGCCAGAT
The DNA here is from genome assembly GCF_007993755.1 of Microvenator marinus. Classification (GTDB taxonomy): domain Bacteria; phylum Myxococcota_A; class Bradymonadia; order Bradymonadales; family Bradymonadaceae; genus Allomicrovenator; species Allomicrovenator marinus. Next base: position 1,819,049 of record NZ_CP042467.1, on the reverse strand, counting down.
CGAAAGCGATTGAGAGGCCTTTTTGTCCCGCGGCGAGGTTTCTTCGGTAGAACGCGTTTGAGTCCTCGGCGGTGGAGAAGCCGGCATATTGTCGAATGGTCCAGGGGCGCCCAGAGTACATGGTTGCGTACACGCCGCGCGTGAATGGAAACTCGCCGGGTGCGCTACCGAGGTGCGTCTCATTTCTGACGTCCATAGCCGTGTAGCTTTCGCGGCGTTGAATGCCTTCTGGAGTATCTTTCCGGCCACTCGTCGACTTCTTTGGCTTCTTGTTGAGGTGCCGGTACGTGGTCTCGAGCAGAACGGATGGGTTCGCTGGCTCCCCGTCAGCAAGCTCAGGTACGTTCAATGCAATGGGGTTCAGGTCGTCTACGTAGAGAAACTTCGTCGGGTTTTGTGGTGGTGCGGGGTCGGCTTGGAACTTCGTAACTCCCACGATCACGCGGTCCTCGTTGCGTTGCGACTCCCTATCTTCCACAACTTTCGAGGCGACCCACGACAGGCCTGCTACCGAAGAAATTCCGCCGCGCTCCTCGATGTTCTGAGCCATTTTCCAGGCGCCTTCGGCGAGCTGCTGGGTCATCTCCTCAATATAGCCAGAACCCGATGCCGGGTCCTGAACCCAGCCATCAAGCCATCCTTCACTCCTCAAGATATGGGGCGTATTGGCACAGACCCGAATTCCTGTGTCGCTAAGCGCATCTGCCCGCCAATCGTGCGAAAAAAGTGTCACCGAATCAGCCTCTGCGATGAACGCGCTAGTCCCCGCAACGCAAGACCTCAAGGCGTTTGTCCAAGGGTCTTGGTGAGTGAGCACGGTCTCAGATTGGAGCGCATGAATCGTGAAATCAGGTGCCAGCCCGGCATTGCAATAGAGGGAGTTTAGTGCACTTCGCAATGCTCTAATTTTGGCGATATTCAAGAAGACATCAGTCCCAAGCCCTATCCAGACTTTAAGTTGATATGCTTGATGCCTGAAGCGCTCAGACGCCAGAGCCAGTGCGTAAGCGAGCTCGGTTGTGGGCAGTGCACCATAGAGGTGCAAGAGGTACGCGAGCGCGTTTTCAGAGGCATCGGTAGGGTTGGCTGAGCCGCCCTCCAGAACATTGGAGATATTCGCCGCGATTGGGTCTGTTTCCTGGTTGATCTCAATGAGCAAAAGCCCTTGCTCGGTGATAGCCTTTTTCAGCGATTCGGGCAGAGGCTCGGTCGCGAGCAGGGTTGTGTAATCCCGACTCTTGAAAATCTGAATCTGGTCGGGCTTCACACGCGAATCGACCGCAGGGATAGCCTCGGTTAGGCCCCCACCGATAAATCGAGCGTTCTCTGGATCATCTGAGTAGATAAGTTTGAGAGGAAGTCCGGCTTTATTTGTGGTTGGCATAATTTCTCACAGGAGAAGACTTGGATTTCGGGCCCGACCTTAATGCATCGCCTAGTTGTGTGGAAGCAAAGAAGGCAATAGCTCGCCGGCCTTACCCCTCAGGCTGATATCGAATTCAGAGGAGAATTGCGAGGGGTCGCGATTGACCTCCATGGTCTTCGCGCCTGCGCGTTTCGCGTCAAACAACCAGCCCGCGACCGGGTAGACGTTGCCGCTGGTGCCGATCGAGATGAAGAGATCTACGTGGCTCAATTCCTCTGCCGCCCGTTTGAGCGCTGCTTCAGGAAGGAATTCTCCGAACCAAACGACTGCTGGCCTTAAGAAGCCGCCATCGGCAGATGGCAGCGGGTGTTGAGGAAAGGGGCTGGGAAGGTCGAGCGTTTCCTTTTGGGTTTTAGTGCAGCGCCATCTCAGCAATGAGCCGTGGACTTCGATGATATCGGCCGTGTTTGCGCCTGCTTTTTCGGCAGCCCTGAAGTGAAGCCCGTCCACGTTTTGGGTCAGAACTGTGACCCGTTTCCCCGCATGTTCCGCCCAAATCTGGAAATTTGCGATGGCCTCATGGCCGGGGTTGGGCTCGCACGCCAGCACTTTTTCGCGGCGGTCTTCGTACCATTTGGAGACGAGTTCAGGTTGTCGTTGCCAGGCCTCTGGTGTGGCCAATTCCTCTGGAGAATAGTTTGACCAGAGTCCCTCAAGTGCGTCTCGAAAGGTGGGGATTCCGCTTTCCGCTGAGATTCCTGCACCGGTCAAAACGATGATGTTCTTTGCCTGCTCGATCCATGTTTTTAGTTGGTCACTCATCCTAAATCCGGGGTGTTTTGAAATCACAGGTGTGACAGTTTGGCTCAAGGGTTTGTCGTGAAGCACCATATGTTCTAAAAAGTCTGTTTTGGAATAGAATTTGCTGCATCTACAGTCAGTTGGGCCATGAATCGTAACATGGGATGAAAAGAGATGAATGCACGACTCATTTTGATGTTGATAGCAGATGCCATAGCCGTCGGGGTGGTGTTCTGCGTGTCGATATGGAGTTTTGGTTCTGCGGAGGTGGCGAGCGCATTGGCGACGGCTGAGGCGCACGGATTCCTGGAACAGAACACCAGAGAAATTCTACTCCATCTTGGGCTTTCGGCGTGTCTTTGGGCCATGGCAAGGCTGCTCATGATGCAGATTGGGCGCCTGCACAAACAACGATCCGAGCCGCGGGTGGTCAAACTTAGTCGTGGCACAGTCCTGACCGAGACCTTGATCGTTTTCCCCGTGTTTCTCCTTCTACTTTTTGGATTGTTGCAGCTCACCATCAATAACACGGCCGCCATGTTGACGAGTCTCTCGGCATTTCAGGCGGGTCGTACGGTTTATCTCTGGCAGCCTGAAACCACGGGCTCGAAGAGAAATGGCGGACTGACAGGTCCTCAGGTGGCGGAGCGGGCCCGAATTGCGGCAGCGAGCGTTGTGACTCCGACGGCTCCCTCGATGTTTCGTGAGTCGTGCGATACCTCGCCTCAATTCGAGGCGAAGTTGGCAGCTTTTGCGAGCGTGGGGATTGAAGGTGTCGGCACAGGAGTGGGCCTTTCCGTGAGCGCCATCAAAGGTCTGGCCGGTGCGCGTTCTATAGGCTCCAACCGCAACGAAACCATCGTCAAGGGTTATGATAAGGACGCCTTTGAGCTACGCGGTCCGCTCAAATTCTACGTCGCCTACTGCAATACCGAGGCAAGCTACTCGGTCTCCGGTGGCAAGATCAAAACGGTGGTTCACTACGACTTAAAACAGGTCATGCCGATGGTCGGATTTATCTTCGGCGAGCGTCGCGGACTCGAGGCTTATACGCGGATTTCACGTGCTTATGAGCTTCCGACCCAAATCGAGCCCAATCCAACGCCTCCGCGCTCATTCTTGAGTTTCTTGGGCGGTGGAATCAACCCATTCTCGTCCTGGGAGTAGTCGAATGAATACCCTAACGAGTCGAATACACACGCAGCTCAAGCGCTTCCACGGCAATCAGGACGGGGCTATCGCGCTCCTCTGTTTAGCTGGCCTTCTTATCATCTTCATGAGCACCATGATGATGTGGGATGCCGGTAAAGGTGCCCGCGACAAGATCGAAGTTCAAAAGGGGGCGGACGCAGCTGCACTAAGTCAAGCTACGGTTAAAGCGCGCTCTATGAATATGATCGCGTATACCAATATCCAGAAGCGCATACTTTATGGGTACAACACGCTCTATATCGCGGCATTCTTAGCGCTCGTGGAGGCGTCGGCTTATTATATGGCGGTTGCTGGGATTAAGGCTGCCAAAGCGGTCAAGACGCTGCCAGCGTGCGTGACCATCGTGGGGTGTGCGATTCCGATTGCCAACGCCTATCAGGCGATTGTGAACGCGATAGAAGGCCTCAAAGGGGTGGTGCAACTCATGTTGGAGGTGGTTGAGTTCATTGCCATCAATGGAGGCCGCCTTTACGGCCTCGGAGCCGGAGGCGATGAGGTGGGGCGCTCTATTCGTGAGGTCGCTGCACTCGATTATTACCAGGGTTATATGAAGAAGATCGCCCCGTGGTGGGGCTGGGGTGAGGCTGTCACGCGCGGTATGCGAAACGGGGCAACTCTAGTGGGAACCGCGCCAATTCCTGAGGGTGATGCGACTCGGCTTCGCGAAAAAGTGCGCTTTGGCCTCAATGCCATCAACGGCATTTTTGGTTCAACGGTGCCGGCTCCTGACGATATTTTCAGGATGACCAATGAGAAGGATAGCCTGCCGATCGAACAGATTCCGGATGCTGCCTCATTTGGGCCTCTCGGCAGCATTGGGGTTCCCAAATTTGTCTCTCACGCCAAGCTCTGCGGCGGTATGCTGACCTCTCCGGAATTCTGGCTTGTGCAGTACTATCACGACCACTGGCGAAACGGGAAAAGTGAGGGTTATTGGCGAGATACTTCCGCGCCATCAGGAGCCAAGATCGCGCCGCAAACGCTGGTGACAACGCTTGAGATCATGAACCTTCCGCTCGGCTGTGTGGTCTCGGGTCTGACGCTCGGTCACGAGGTGCTTCCTTATGAAATCAAGGTGAGTGTTTCGACCAACCCCATTTCTGGAATCTTGGGAAGTGAGACGCCGGATAAATGGCTTCGAGCCACACAGAATGTTGTGGTCGGCTATAAGCACGGGGATGGTCGCAACGCCAATGATGGTGGGCGCCAGAAGCTTCAGTTTATGGAGCAGGACTATTCGATGGGTGCCAGAAAGGTACTCTTCTCAAACGAAGGATATTGGACCATTTCAAAGAGTGAAATGGTCTTCGATAAAGGCATCGCCGGTAGTCTGGCGGCAAATATGAGTGGGATTAATCAGATCCCACTCGCCGGTCAGATCTTTGGATATCTCGCGAACCTTCTGAATGAGCCGAATATGTGGGAGCCGCATTGGACCTCGCGCTTGAGACCTCTCGCTCTGCCAAATGAGACGGAGTCTTTGGACGATTTGGACAAGATTTACCACGACGCTCTCGCGTTCATGATTCCTCTTGCTCCACTCGCCTATTTGTACGGAGAGGGCGCAAGTTTCCCGGATCTGAATTCTATGACGAACCTCTCAGGGCAGCTTGGGCAGGGGCTTAACTATCTCACGGGGATGGCGAATGACGCGTTCTATATGGAGCGCGCTACGGACCCGTATACTGTGGACAAACAACACGACGGGTTTGAAAAATGAAGTTTTTTAGACGACTACGTGTGTGGGATAACGAGGATGGCGCGACGATGACTGAGTTTGTCATTACGTTGCCGATCTTCGTAATGAGTTTTGTGGGGATTCTTCATCTGCATGGGATTCAAGACCTCGCTATTCAAGGCCAATCTACGGCGTATGCACGCGGCATGGAGCATTTCAAAGAAATCCAGACGGATTGGATCCCTTTCGACTGGGTGATCCATCCGATTTCGGGTGCTGGTCGAGCCGTGGTTTACCATAGCGAGACGTCGAGCGGCCGAGATTTGGCGGCCGATGCCGTGTTTGATTCGGTGCCGATCGGTGCGGGCCATATGATGGAGTCATATTCGCGGGCGCTTCTCGCCGGTCCCCCTTCGGACACCGCGCAGACCATGGAGATCGAGCCTGCCAAGTTGCATATGAGCGTGCCCTCCGTGACGTCTGAGATCGAGACCGATTTTGGAAATCAGGTCACGTTTACCAACGATTGGAACTCGGACCTGGTGAACCTAGGTGGGTTTGATAACGGCCAAGGTTGGACGGGATTCGTCAACGGGTTCCTCGACACGGCGGGCGCACGTCCAGCCCTTGCAGCGGGCTTAAGGTACGGAGTTGCTGAGGGTAAATTTGACGAGACACGCTCGTTTATGGGGCGTGATTGGAAGGTTGAGACCTATCAACATATCGCTGCGCCGACTCGTCCTACGTCCAAGTGGATTAGTTTTGCCGTGGCACGCCTCTATTTGGCTGATGACGAGGCCTACAATCATAAGATGCTCGCCTTTGAGATGGATCTGAGTACGTCTGCAGATACAGGTGACACGGAAGATTGTATGAGTCAGATGGAGGGCATTACGAGCGGCTCTTTTGGTCTTAGCGACGCCATGGACTCTATGGACCTTCTCCGAGATATTCGGGGCGGCGGGGCGTGCGGTGGGGCCAATGCCTCGAGCGCAGGCGGCAATGTCCTCGATTTCTTCAATAATGTGATTGGTAACGCGGGTGAGTTCTTTGAGGGACCTGTGCCCACGAATCCAGCGAGTATAAGCCCATGAAGACATTTTCCACTCTTAAAGTATTTGGCAAACTCGGGCTCGCCGGTGCGATTATCGCCGGTGTGGCAGGTGTGATGCTCGTGACCCAGCCTGATGGTGAGGTTTCTGAGGCGGAAGCTGATATCGCTACATTCACGACCACTAAGGCGCTCTACGATGAAGACTTTGCCAAGGTCGTGGAGAGTAGCGGTCTTAAACCGAAGCCTTATGAGCTCAATGGGCAGCTCGTGTATTTTGCAGTCAATTATACCGAACGCTCTCCGACCGAGATTCTAGAAGCTTATCAGAAGCGTTTTGTAGAGGCTGGGATCAACAAGAAGGAGTTTCTGGAGGTCCCTGAGGGTAAGTACAAGCGCACCCTGGATGATTTTGCCTCACTTGATCCCAAGCGCATCAATCTCAACGAAGACGAGCTCGATTATAACGAGGCGATTCTCAATGGGGGCGTGGTTCCGCTCGAGAGACGCGAAGGCTACGTGGCGATGGGCGGCATGGTTCCAAAGGACGATCGGCATGATTCGCTAGAGGAGCTCTTTGCGGATTGGCAGATCGATCAGATCGACAGGTTGGGCACAAAGATGGGTGCGTGGCGCTTCATTGATGCTCAGGCTCTCGGGCCTAATTACACGCGTGTTACCAGCATGTGGAGCGGGGATAACACCAATTTCGAGGCTATGGGTAACCCTCAAAAGGCAGGTGTGAACCCGATCATGGAGACCCCTGTGTGTATGGGGTGTTCAGTGGGTTCGCAGATGAAGAGCCTGGATAAATCGCATCGCTATCGGATCGGCCATTTCTACGGTGGTCGCTCGACCGACGATCTGGTGGGTTTCTACGAAACAGCCATGAGAAGCCGCGGATTTGAGCTTTCTGACGGTTCAAAAGCCGTTGAGTTTGCGCGTGCTTATATCGGTGGGGTGCCAGAGGGTAAGATCATGTCGTTCAGTCGCGAGGGGCTCGATGCCTTTATTGCGATCGCTCCAGACACAAAACTTGGTGAAACGAGTGTAACTGTGGTGGAGGCTTTCTAAGTTGCTGATGAGAATTGGTTTTTCGTGAGGTCTCGCCGTTTTGGTGAGGCCTTTTTTATTTCTCTATAGGCGAGCATCTTGACATGTACTGAACATGTGTTCATGTTCTTGAGTATGAAGTCTGCGCTCGCCAAATCGTTATTAAACTCTCCTTTCATCACTACCGGCCGTGAGCTCGAAGCACGGCAGTCTCAGAGTCGTGGTTCGTTCGATTTGGCTGCGGTGAAGGGTAAGCTCGTGGAGGTGCGGAGCGTGGGGTCACCGGCAGGGCTGAGCACCGCTTTGTCTTTGCTTAAAGAGGCTCAAACAGCCTACGAGCCTATTGCCTGGATCATGACCAATGACTCGTTATTCTATCCGCCAGATATGGCGGAGCAGGGGATCGATCTCGGGGCTCTCGTCATCGTCCGAGTACACGGAGCAAAGCTCGGTGCGAGGGCCGCCGAACACGTGCTTCGCTCAGGTGCTTTTGGGCTGATTATTCTCGACCTTGGTGAGGATCTGAACGTCCCTGAGCCCATGCAAAACCGTTTGATGCAAGGGGCGCATAAGCATCAGAGCGCGGTGGTGTGTCTGACACGCTCGGAGGAGTCTGAAGAACATCGAAGTTTGGGGAGTATGGTGGCGCTTAGTGTGGAGGTGACCAAGGAGTCCAGGGGCAGAGAGCTCGTGTGTTCAGTACACGCACAACGCAATAAGGGTGGAGGAAATTGGAGAGTAGAGAGGAGGTGCTATGGACCCGTTGGCATGCGTTAGTGTGCCCTATGTGGCGCTTCAAATCATCATGCGCAGGTATCCTGATTACCGTGAGGTATCCGCTGTTATTGTGGATGAACTCAAGCCGATGGGGCGGATTTTGGAGGTCAATAGGCAGGCGAGAGCGCATCGGATTTTGCCGGGAATGCGTTATGCAGCCGGGCTCTCATTGGACCGGAACCTCCGGGCTGCAGTGGTCGATGAGTCCGAGGTAGAAGCGCACCTCGAGGAGCTTGGCAAGATTCTAGGGCATTTTAGCCCGCGTTTTGAGCGCGCTGGTGAATCGGGGGTGTTCTGGGTGTGTGTCAAAGGGCTTGCGCCCCTCTTTGGAGGCATGAAGCGTTGGTCAGAAGGCCTGGTCCACGAGATTGATGAGTATGGGTTTATTGCAGCCTCGGTCGTGGGGTTCTCGCGTTTTCATACCTATGCAATGGCGCGCTCTCTGAGGCGTGGAACATGGGTTTTTGAAACCCATGAGGATGAGTGTCAGGTTGTTGAGTCCCTTTCTCTCGAGCGTGTGGGCCTTGAACCCGATGTGTTGAGCGCGCTGACACGACTTGGGATTCGGAGTGTCGGGCAATTTGTCAGGCTACCACCATCAGGTGTGCAGGAGAGGTACGGGGCGCTTGCGACTCGGCTTCATCGGCTGGCTCGGGGCGAACTCTCGTTGCCAATGACACCCCTGCGCTTCGAAGAAGACCTCGAGACCAAGATTGATTTTGAAGACGATGAGGCCGAGGTGACTCGACTTCTCTTCATTATCAAACGCGAGCTGCGTGGCCTCCTTCTACAACTCGCGGCGCGTCATCAAGACCTGCTCGAGCTCGAACTCGTGCTATGTCTTCGTGGCGGCGATACCCACGAGCACCAGATCCGCCCCGCGCGGCCTACACTTGATGAGCTTCGCATTCTTGAGCTTGTGCGTCTTCGTCTAGAAAACCTGGTTATTCCAAGCGGGGTTGTGTCTGTAATTCTGCGTGTCGAGGGTGTGGAGCTTCGACGAGAACAGCTCGGGCTTTTTGCCGGAGGCCGACGCGACCTCGAGGCAGCGTCTCACGCCCTTGCGCGTATCCGATCCGAATTTGGGGATGAGAGTGTTCTGGAATTGCGAGAGGGAAATAGTCACGTCCCTGAAAAGGGGTTCGAACTCTTTCCTACCTCGAATGTTCGTCTGAAGGTCGAACGCCCGGCCGAAATTCACGTGGAGTTGCCCGCCAATGCCGGTCTGGTAAGGCGCATTCAGCTTCGACCAGAGCCGCTCATGCGCTTCGAAAGAAAACCACTCGAAGGCTGGATTCTACGTGGGCTTGATGCCGGACCTGTGGTGGAAGCCCACGGTCCTTTTCTTGTTGAGGCTCAATGGTGGACGCAAAAGGATGAAATTGCGCGCGAGTATTGGCTCGCCCGAACCGAGAGGGGGGATGTGTTTTGGGTCTATTGGGATCAGTCTCGCGGGCAGTGGTACTTGCACGGGGAGGCTGAATGATTCCGCTCTGGTGCAAATCAAACTTCTCGTTTCTCGAGGGGGCAAGCCATCCAGAAGAGTACGTCGAGACCTGGCATGAGCTTGCAGAAGGCCAGCCATGGGCACTGACAGACCGCGATGGTGTCCATGGTATTGTTCGGGCCTGGGCCCGAGCAAAGGAGCTCGGCGCCCGCGTGATCTATGGGTCGGAGCTAACGCTTGAACAAGGTACTCTAGTTGTTCTGGCTAGAGACCACGCGGCTTATAGAACCCTCTGCAAACTGATCACCAAGGGACGGCTACGCTCGGAGAAAGGAAAGAGTCTGATCCTTTGGTCAGAGCTCTTAGAGCATCACGAGGGGCTCATCCTGATCTGGAGAGACGGCCTTATTAGACCTGTGCTCCCGAAAGTTGCCTGGCAACTCAAAGAAGTTTTTGGTCAACGCTTCTACGCAGGGCTTAGCCGCCACTATCTCGATCGCGAAAAGGCCGAAGAGGAGCGTCTTTTTAAGCATAGCAAGGAGCTAGGCATCCGCTGTGTGGCCTTCCCACAGATCCTCTATCACTCTGCTCAACGACGCAGGCTTCAAGATATCCTCAGATGCATCAAGCACGGCGTGAAAATACACGAGGCGGGTCGCTATTTGCTCCCTAATGCGTCTTTTGGTCTTCGTCCCATATCCGAGTTCCAAAAGCTCTACGAAGACCGTCAGGATGCCATTGCGGCTACCTACGATATCGCGTCGGAATGCACGTTTAATCTCTCTCAAATTCGTTATGTCTACCCGAGCGAAGACCTGCCTGATGGCAAGACATCCATGCAATGGCTCAGGGATTTGGCGTTTGAGGGGGCGAAGATGCGCTATCCAGAAGGGATCAGTGATGAGGCATTGCGCCAGTTGAACTACGAGCTCGATGTGATCGAGAAGCTCGAGTACCCGGGATACTTTCTGACGATGTGGGAGATCGTGAACTTTTGCCGAACGCAGCATATTTTGTGTCAGGGACGGGGTTCGGCCGCAAACTCGATCGTGTGTTTTTGCCTCGAGGTCACCGCAGTTGACCCCATCAAAATGAAGTTGCTTTTTGAACGATTCATTTCGTTGGAGAGGGCAGAGCCTCCGGATATCGACCTCGATATCTCTCATGAACGCCGCGAAGAAGTGATCCAGTGGGTGTACCAACGCTACGGCAGAAACCGTGCGGCGATGGTGGCAAATATGGTGCGCTACAGGCCGCGCTCAGCCATTCGAGACGTAGGTAAGGCGCTCGGAATTCCAGAAACATCTTTGGATAGAATGGCCAAAATGCTCTCGTATCGAGAAACGCCGCTCCTCGAAGATATTGAGAGTGCGGGCTTGAAGATCGACGGGCCAACCACGCTTCAATTGCTTGAGCTCACAAAGGAGATCCAAGAGTTTCCACGGCATATGTCCATCCATCCCGGGGGATTTCTGCTCGGCCATGAACCGGTGCATCACCTCGTACCCATTGAGAACGCGACGATGGCGGACCGGACGGTGATTCAATGGGACAAATACGATGTCGAGGCGCTTGACTTGTTTAAGGTGGACCTGCTTGGGCTTGGCGCGCTGACACATCTGAACAAGAGCTTTGAGCTCTTGCGAAGGCATCGAGGGGTAGACCTCTCCATGGCCACACTTCCCCAAGATGATCCAGAGACCTATGAGATGATTTGTAGGGCGGAGACTGTGGGAGTCTTTCAGATCGAGAGCCGTGCACAGATGGCGATGTTGCCGCGTCTAAGGCCTCAGAAATTCTATGACCTTGTTATCGAGGTTGGAATTGTCCGCCCGGGCCCCATCACGGGCGATATGGTCCATCCCTATCTACGCCGAAGAAATGGCGAAGAGCCCGTCACCTATCCACACCCTAGCCTTGAGCCTGTGCTCGAAAAGACCCTTGGCATTCCGCTCTTTCAGGAACAGGTCATGAAGCTTGCCGTCGTAGCAGCAGATTATACGCCCGGTGAGGCCGACCAGTTAAGACGCGATATGGCTGCGTGGCGTAGCAAAGGCAGAATCGATCAACACCGCGAGCGTATGATCAAGAGGATGTGCGCCAAGGGAATCGAGGTGGAGTTTGCAGAGCGTGTGTTCGCCCAGATTCAGGGGTTTGGTGAGTACGGCTTCCCAGAGAGCCATGCGGCGAGTTTTGCGCTGATCACTTATGCCACCGCGTACATGCGCGCTCATTGGCCCGAGGAATTTGCGTGCGGACTTTTGAACTCGCAGCCCATGGGTTTCTACACGTCCGCTACCATCGTGGATGACGCCAAGCGGCGCGGGGTTCGCTTTATGCCCGTCGATATCAATGTCAGTGAGTGGGACAACACAATGCAGCCTCTGGGCCAAGAGTTTGCAATTCGAATGGGCCTCAGGATGATCAAAGGCATTTCTGAGGTGGATGGTGAAAGCATTCTTGCCGCTCGGGAACGCGCTCCTTTTGCTTCCGTGCGCGATTTCGCAGCTCGCACCAGTGTTAATCGTGGTCTCATCAGGCGGCTCGCCGAGTCCGGAGCTTTTGAGTCTCTGGGCCTGACCAGGCGCGAGGCCCTTTGGGACGCACAGGCTCTGGACAAGGGGACGTTGCCATTACCGTTTGAGACCACGGCTAGAAGGCCGATTCTGGACGAACTTACTCCTTTCGAAGCTATCTCATGGGATTATCAAACGAGCTTTCATAGTCCTCGTGGGCATCCCATGCAGACCATTCGTCAGGACCTTCAAGATCGCGGTATGCCTAGCGCCAATGACCTCTTGGCTCAGCGAGACGGCGCGTGGACGCATTACGCAGGCATGGTGATATGCCGGCAGCGTCCATCCACAGCCTCGGGAATCGTGTTTATGACCATGGAAGATGAGACCGGGTTTGTGAACGTAGTGGTGTTTCCAAAGGTTTATGAGCAATACCGAATTTTGACAAAAACCCAGGTGTTTTTGGGGATTTCAGGACGGGTGCAGAATCAATACGGCGTGGTCCATGTCTTGGCTGAATACCTCTGGATTCCACGCTTCACGGATGTGAACTCCGTTCGACTAAAAAGTCGTGATTTCCATTGAGTTTCCGCAGTAGTTTCAGGTTTCTTCAGAATCTCTTAGGGCCACGGATTTAACCTTAAGGAGCATTCAGTCTCCTTTAGGTGATGTTGAGCTTGCAAACCCTTAGTTTGCCCTTGTTCACAACGATTAACCAACGAGGTCAAACATGAAACTCAACCAAAAGAACGCTCTCAAAAACTTCACATGGATCGCATTGAGCGCCTTTGTATTCGGCTGTGCCGGAGCGGAGGAGTCCATCAACGAAGCGGCTGATGCCGAAAACGACGCATTTCTCTCGGTGGATGGCAAAGCTGACGGACTTGGGCCTGCAGAAGGAAGCGCAGAAGCCAAGGGCGTGCTCGCAGTGGTCAATACCTTGACCTTGGACGCACTCGATGACGACGTAGCCTTGGACAGTCGGGCTGCGGCCAGCATTGCTAACGCCCGTGTTGGGGCTGATGGCGTACTCTTGACCGCAGACGATCACCGAATCACCACACTCGCCGAGCTCGACGAGATTCCATGGGTTGGCTCGCGGGCATTCTCAAAGCTTCTGACCTACGCTCAAGATTACGGGTACATCGGATACGAGCACGTCTATCTTATCCATGGCTTTGAAGAGGGCTCGGAAGAAGCCCAGATCATCCTGAGTGTTGCAAACTCGTTGAGCTTTGAGGAACTCGATTTCGATGTCGCGCTGGATGCACGCGCTGCTCAAGGAATCATCAACGCTCGAGCCAAGAATCCAATCTCCTCGCTCGCCAAACTCGATGAGGCTCCATACGTAGGGGCGAGTGCGTTTGAGAAACTCCTTGAATACGGCCAGAACAACGCTCTTCCTACGAGCTACGACCCTTTCGATTCGTCTCTAAACAACGTGGCAAAGATCACCCAGGAAGAAGCCATCGCGCTTTTTGCCCCAGGCGCGTCAACCACAACTCTAGGTGAGTTCGAGTTCTTCCAGCGTCTGCGACCCTGCAATGAACTGACTGGATGTGGTGAGTGGGACTATCTGAGCGCCTTGAGATTTGATCAAATCGCTTATCAGATCGTGTACTTCTCCGGCGGAAACACTCACCCTGAGTGTCATAGTTTCCGCGACGCCATCTACAACAGCAACACCGACAAGACCGGCAATATTGGGTTGGAAGTCAAGAATGGTGAGATTGTCGTGGCGATGGATTCGCCGCTTACCGGAACTCAAAAATGTGAAGGTTCGGTCACATCAAGCGAAAGCACTTGCTCCGAGTTCCGGAGTCAGGTCAGAGCCCAGATTTCTCAATCGTCACTTTGCAGCTCGGGTTGGAGTGGTACGACTGTAATCGGAGCGAGCAATGTGCTCTATCCAGACATCTACCGCGAAAACCAACGTGCATACAATCGCGACCAAATCGAGACATTGAAGCTAAACTTCCACGTCACACGCGATTTCATCCGCGGATTTTCAAGCTATGAGTCCTACCGCGATGCTGACGGCAACTACAACGAAATCGAGTACGTGATTTTCGGTCAGATCAAGTAGCCGAAATCTGCAGGGTCACTTTGGGCGTTGCGATTACTTGCAATTGTGGTTATAGAGGCTAGCTTTCGCCCTGACGCGATAACCCCGGTTCGGTTTTATGCTTACAGTACTACTATTGGTCATTCACGTTACTGCTTCACTCCTACTCATTGGCTCGATTCTTCTCCAATCGGGCAAGGGAGGCGGTATGGGCGCCGGTTTTGGTGGAGCATCTTCGGCTGCAACACAGATTCTGGGTGGTGGCGGAACAACTACGTTCCTAGCGAAATCAACTGTTTCGGTATCCGTCATCTTCATGGTGACCAGTCTCACCCTCGCTTACCTCTCAAGTAAGCCAAGCTCCACGATGGATCTCTCGGAGACCAGTGGTGTGACGTCCACCAATGAAGACGAAATTCTGGAGTCTGGCTCGGCGCCTGCTCCAACTCCAACTCCAGCCCCAGCCCCAGCTGAGGAAGCTGCCCCGGCTCCTGCTGAGGCTGCTCCTGCCGAGGAAGCTGCTCCTGCTGAGGAAGCTGCTCCTGCTGAGGAAGCTGCCCCTGCCGAGTAAACGCAGATTCTTTCCGCGTTGGTTCAACGTCAAAACACTTGGGGTAGCCTGAACTTTGTCTTTCTACTCAATCCGTCCCAAGCGGAGAAGAAAGACGTTCCTTGTCCAGCTTGTAGATGTCCGCAAAGAAGTGGGTACGGCCAGCTTCGTCGGCGCGAACTACGATGTAGTCGATATGAATGGGGACTGGTTTAGTCAGGCGTACCCAGGTCTCTTCGGGCTTCGCCATCCACTCGTCAATCTTGGAGACCGGCCATGGACTGCGCTCTTCCACGAGGAGCCTGGCAAGTTCCATCGGCTGGTCAACGCGCACACAGCCGTGGGAAAAGGCTCGAATAGGGTAGTTGAAGAATTCTTTGTCGGGCGTGTCGTGAAGGTAGACGTCATGGTCGTTGGCGAACATGAATTTGACCTGCCCGAGCGCATTAAGGGGCCCCGGACGCTGTCGCAAGTACTCTCGCGTACCATCGAGCGCGATCTCGAATCCCATCTCATCTGCGTACTCTGGATTTTCGGCCATCTTGGGCTCGATCTCCCGGGTTCGAATCGAGTTGGGTACATTCCAGAATGGGTTGAAAACCACATGTTCTAGGGTGCTCGATATTCGAGGTGTGGCTGATACCATGACGTGTTCCTCACGCTCAGCGTCCCACTGAGTTCGAGTCGAGCCGGTGACCACCTTGAATCTCGATTGCTTATCTCCATCAATCCAAACCTCAGCGTGGAAGTCCGGTATATTCACAAAGATATACGTATCATTGGGACCAATCGGGCTCTCTCGCCACCGCTCTAGACTGAGCCTGATCTGATCCCTTCGGGTCTCAGCACTGATATTCAGACTTCTGAAGGTTTCATCCGTGATCCAGCCAGCTTCGACCAACTGATGAGTTTGTTGATACTCAATGATCGCTGCACGCAACTTTGGGCCAAATGCTTCGGACGACTCATCGTCCCAGAACCCTTCGGCTCTGAGGCGTTCCTTGAGGGCTGGAACCAGCGGGCCAGTTGCCTTAAGACCCTGAATTTCTGCGGCAAGTTCTGACCAACCACCCTGGTCGACGAAGTTCTGATACCGGCGCAAGGAGTGGGTGAGTCGCTCGTAGTCTTCAAAATGGGGCGGAAGGTCTGCCAAAAACTGGTGGATTCCCGCGGGACTCTTTGCAACCGCCAGGAAATCGGCTTCGAGAGATGCCTCCCAGACTGGGTTCGAGTACTTCATCGCCTGAGCGAATCTCAGCGCCCCTTCGGAAAGCAAAATGTCGACTTCCGCCTGTGCCTGGCGCGATTGCTGCGCGCGAAGCTCCCGGATCTTCTCGAGCTTGAGGTCTAGCATGAGTCCGTGAACCGGTGCAGCGTCCAGGAGTGCCGCGAGCAACGATTGGCCTTGAACGCTAAGCTCCGAGTTATGGTGCCAGACGGGGCTGTAGCCACGGGCCTGATAGGCATCCGCCAGGAGACCTTGAAACTCCCATCTTTGATTGGCTAGCTTTGATTTAACCAACGCGTCTAAAGCGGGTTCCACAACTTTAGGAGACTCCACAATCTTTGGCGCCGCCGTGGATTGGGGGGGCTCGGCCGGTGGCGTGGAATCCCCGCAACTCTGTGTGAAAGCGCCAGCTAAAAGGCCGGCCGCAAATAGGTAGTATCTGTGCTTCATCTCTCACCATCCGTGGTGTCAGACTCATACGATACTTATGGATTAGGCTATGGCCAGTTTTTGGTGAAACTCACCTGGAAAGAGGCTGCCTCGCGAACTGAAAGAGGGTTGTTGGAGGCTGTGCGTTCAGTACCAAAAGTGCGCCGAATTCGGTTGTTGAGGCTTGGCGAATAGGCATGGCCAACACTTCAATATCTCTCGCACCCTGAGAGATTGAGACTGAGTAGCTTGAATCTTCAGCCAACCCCTCAACTTGCGCTGGCACCAACCCATCTTCGATCGCCGAGTTGACGGCCGACTCCAAGGCGAGGAGTTCAGTCGATCTTTGCACCCTAAGCCGCCCTCGTCTTACGCGGAGCTCACCGGACTTGTTCAGGAACACCTGAGCTTGGGTATTCATGCCGAGGACTCTGAGTCCTTTCGAGACCAAGATGACGGGCGCCGGAATCACTTCGAGCGCTCCCGCTAGAAGTGCAGCATCCGACTGCAAGTTGTTGCGTTTGTGGAAGATTCGGACCGCACGAAGAAGGTGAGGGATCACGGTCATAAGCAATCGGTAGTCAAACTCAGATGTCCCTGATTTGAAGCGAAAGCCACCCTCGATATCATCTCGTTCCGCCGCAACAATGCTGAGTGTTGCGTGTGGCGCCTCGATACGATCCTGAGGCCGAAACATCAGAAGCGCGTTCTCGCAGGTTGCGGTAGCTTTCGGCTTGATAGCATCCGAAAACCAACACTTTTCAAGCGCCACACGTTCCCACTCCGCCCCGTGGGCGAGGTGGTCCCGTGCGGGATTGGCCACAAAGATCTCGACTTGGGTTGAGATGGCTTGAGAGATTTGTAGAACTACCGAATCTAGCGATTGCTCGCCGTTCGCGAATTCGTAAATGGTATGGATGATGTGATCAGTCCCCTCGCAAAAAACCATATGGACTCCCGTGTTATGGTCTATGCCCGGATCCAAGGTGTCCCTACCTGGTGAATCTCGGACTCTTAGCTACTAAGCATATTATCACCATAAGTGCTCGAAGTGAAATGGTCGTACCTCATTTTGGGTAGAAATACTCGCAAAGTGCTCTCTAGGTTGGGAATTGTTTAATGACCATACGCCTCGTGTTTGGTATGCTATCCGAAGCAAACAACCTTGAGAGGGAGAGCATGAGCGAAAGGGACAACCTCAGCGCTATCCTTGGGTCCATCTATGATAGTGTTGGGTCTGAGAACGGGTGGGATGAAGCGCTTTTAACGATTACGAAATCCTTTGATTCGGTGGTGAGCAACGTGTTCTTGCGACCGCCAGATCAGGAACTCTACTTGGTGGATACGATCGTGGGTGCCGACCCAGATGGAGCAGACGCGTACCGCGAAATCTCACATTTGGACGTTAGATGGCCGGTATCGCTGCAGAACATCGGCAAAATCATCAACGATGTCGAGGTCTTTCAAAACGGCGAGTATGAAAACTCGCTCGTGTATAACGAGTTATTTCGACAGTACGAGATGCGATACTCGATGACCACGGTCATGCCTGTGGGTGAAGGGCTTGTCGCTGGGTTTGCGCTGATGCGAGAGAGAGTAATGGGTGGATATCGCCCTGAAGAGGTACAACGACTCGAAGGGATTCTTCCGCATCTTGGGCGTGCCCTCTCTCTGCAGGCAAAATTCAACGAATTGGAGCGGCAAGTTGGCGATCTTTCAATCGCCATGGAAGGGCTCCGCACAGCGGCCATCATCCTAACTGAAGAGCGAAAAATTCTTTGCCTGAACCGCAAAGCGCGTCGACTCCTTGAGAATGGCGGGCTTGTAAGTTCGAGGCAGACCCTTAGGGCAGAGCGCCCAGGAGACACCAACGCGCTCGAGGCCATGATTCATCATGCGGTTCAAGAGGCGAATGGAGATTTCGAACTCGGGGTGGGCCCTACGCCAGTCCTTACGATAGCACGGCAAGGTCGGCAGGCGATTCACGTGATGGCAGCCCCGTTGCGCCCGAAATTCTCCATGCGAGCGGCGCAAACGAGTGCTCGCGTCATGCTCTTGATTTACGACCCCGAACAGGCAGTGGAACTCGAAGAGGATATGGTCGCCGCGCTCTTTGGGCTCACACATACCGAGGCTTTTGTGGCCTCAAAGCTCGCTCAGGGCCTCTCCATCGAACAGGTAGCTTCGCTACGAAGGTGTTCGGCCGCGACCGTCAGAACTCATCTAAAGCGTGTGTTTTCCAAGACCGGGGTAAATCGTCAGTCTGAATTGGTTCAGTTGGTACTCTCGAGCCCAGCCGCACTCTGAAAGGTCGAACTTGTTTTTCTCGGCGGTATTCGCCATCCTGCGCGCGTTATCTGAGGACTTGGAGACGACCATGAAAAAACAAGAGGTAGCCGATCGTGTTTCTGAAATGCTCGAGGAGCTATATCCCGAGCCTCCGGTGCCCCTTGATCATACCGATGGTTTTACCCTTTTGATCGCAGTTCTACTCTCGGCTCAGACCACAGACGCTCGGGTGAACCTCGTTACGCCGGGCCTGTGGGAGTTGGGCAGGACGCCGGCTGAACTCAATAATGTGAGCGAAGAAGACATCTTGGCGGCGATCAAGACCTGCGGCTTGGCCCCAACAAAGGCTAGAAATATCAAGAAGCTCGTTGGGATACTGGTCGATGATTTTGCCGGTGAGATTCCCGAGACGCTTGAAGAACTGGAGACGCTTCCCGGTGTGGGGCACAAAACGGCATCTGTAGTGATGGCCCAGTGGTTTGGCGTGCCCGCGTTTCCGGTGGATACCCATATCCACCGGCTGGCCCGCCGTTGGGGACTCTCGAGCGGCAAGAACGTGGACCAGACCGAGAAAGACCTCAAGAAGGTCTTTCCGAAAGACACGTGGAATCGGCGTCACTTGCAGATCATTTTCTTCGGTCGAGAGTATTGCCCGTCTCGAAGCCACGATTTCGACCAATGTCCGATTTGTTCTTGGGCTTCGAGTCCGAAAACGCGTGCACTTGAGGCGAAAACCAACGATAAGAAGAAACGATGATTTTTTAGGAGAGTGCAATGAGTCAGGGGTCGGATTGGAAAGGTGGAGAAGACGGTTGGGTGGTGGAAGATTCCGCCGGCGAAAAGGGTGGGCTCAATGAAGAAGAATTCTATCAAGACCCTAAACCCCTTCATCAGAATGAGTTCACGTACGGGGTCGCACAAGAACCTCCGCCGAATAGTTCGCTGCAACCGACGAATGATTGGGGCAATCCTCAGCGCGAGCCAGCTAATCGATTCGAGTATGACGTCGAGAGTGGACGTACGCTGGCCCTCTTATCTCATCTCGGGATTCTCTTCGGACTACCTCTCTTCATCATTCCCTTGATTACGCGAGACAACGCGTTTTCGTTGCACCACGCCAAGGCGGCGGCCGCGAACTTTATCTTCATGATGTTCGCTCTGGCAGTGACCTTTGTGACCTGCGGGCTCGGGTTCCCATTGCTCTTCTTACCGTGGGTTTTTGCCATCGTTGGAATGGTAAATGCTGCGGGCGGCAAGGAGGCAGGACCGTGGGGTCTTGGGACGCTGGGAGAATCAATATTCAAGATCGACGTGAAGTAGGGGTGTCTATGAATGAAGATGACGACTACGACTTGAGACAGACGATTCGGTTTGAAGATATGGACCTCGACGAAGAAGGTCCGAGCGGCCCCGATGAGTGGCTGCGCGTTTTAGATGGGCCAGCGCGCGACTCAACCAACGCCGAATGGGAGAGACTTTCTGCGGTGGTTAACGAAAGTGGGGCGCTTGAGTTCCAACTGCCCCAGCCCAAATTCAGCCCAGGCGATCATGTGGAGATCATGGTCCGTGTAGTCAAAGGTGACTAAAGTCCCCACCTCTGAGAACTCCAGACCCCACCTTGGCACGCACCGTGCAATATACACTCTTAGCCAACCAACCAAGAATACGGTTTGCCCTAGTTTTTAGGCACTTGAGACCTTGGTTGATAGCAGAGTGTGGTAATTATGTCACAATTAGTCATCGAAAGGTGTGACGCAGACTCAACGATCGCGGGTGGAAACCCACAGGATCCAATGAAGGGTGGTGTCGGACAAGGTGGTAATCTGTGGGTGGTTGTAGGTCGCAAGTCAAGTGTTCATGCGGGTCGGCGAATGAACATGAGTTTGACGGGCGTCGTAGAAGAAAGTAATTTTTTGGGAAGCGAGCAGCAAAACACGAGCAAGTGAAGGAGCAAGCATGAGACCAGGTAAGGCACCATTGTGGTTGTCTTTCGCGCTAGCGGCGTTAGCGGTGACAGGTTGTGATTCAGAACCTGAAGCCACCGGCGACGAGTGCGTAGACGACAAGCGTTATTTTCAGCAGGAAGTTTGGTCGAAGTTCATGGCGCAGCAATGTGTTTCATGTCACACGACTGGTGGTCAGGCAGGCGCGACGAAACTCGTGCTTAAGTCTGAGGCACAGACCGGCTTCATCGATGCCAATCTGGCGACGTTGAAGGACGTAGCCGCTTACGAGCGTGAAGGCCAGTCCGTGCTTCTTTTGAAGCCGACCATGCAAGTTGCGCACGACGGCGGGAAAGTCTTCGACGTGGACAGCGAGCAGTATCAAGCCCTCGTCAAAATGATGGAGCGCTTTGATAACCCTGTTACATGTGGAGATGCTGGCACGGGTGAGCATTTCGAAGCTGTCACTTTGATGGATCCGAACGAGACCTTCCGCAAGGCTTCGATCAATCTGGCGGGGCGCCTTCCAACCGCTCTCGAGGACTTCAACATCGCGACTGGCGGTGAAGAAGCGCTCGACCAAGAGCTTGAGAAGATCCTTCACGAAGAAGCCTTCTATGCACGCATGGAAGAAATCTTCAACGATATGTTCCTCACTGACCGCTACCTCGGACGAACCAACGCTTTGGACCTCCTCGACGGAGACTACTATCCAAACGCACGTTGGTTTGTTGAGGACGAGGATAATCCGGGTGCGCTCGACGGCGAGAACCAGGAATTCCTGGCGAATGCTCGGTTGTACACGAACGACTCGATGGCTCGAGAAAACCTCAAGCTCGCGACTTACCTCGTGCGTAACGACCGCCCATTCACTGAAATTCTGACAGCCGACTATATGGTTATGAACCCATACACGGCGCGTTCGTACGGCGTGGAGCTTGAGTTTGAGAATCCGATGGATCCAAACGAATGGCGTGCGGGTCAGATTCCGGGCGTTCCCCACGCAGGTGTGCTCACATCGCCAATGTGGCTCAACCGATTCCCAACCACACCGACGAACCGCAACCGCCACCGTGCGCGTATGGTTTATTGGTTCTTCCTCGCGACCGACGTGAACCGTCTGGCAGATCGTCCGTTGGACCCGACGAATATCGTGGACTTCAACCCAACCATGAACAACGCCAACTGCAACGTCTGTCATAAAGTCATCGACCCTCTCGCAGGCGCACTTCAGAACTGGGACGAGCAAGGTAACTACGCTCCGATGGAAGACGGTTGGTTCACAGACATGATCTCGCCGGGCTTCGAAGATCGGAAACTCAACTACGAGACCGACTTGCAGACAGCTGCGCGCTGGCTCGCGAATCAGGTGGCAAACGACCCACGCTTCGCGCTCTCGATGGTTCACCACATGTACCGAGGCTTGACTGGCTACGAGCCTCTTGTCTTCCCGACCGATTCCTCGGACGAGAAGTACCTGGCGCGCGTCAAAGAGTTTGAGGTTCAGACCGCTGTGTTTGAGTCGATTGCTCAGAAGTTCATGGACAGCGAGTACGACCTACGGGTGGTCTTCAAAGAATTGGTTAAGTCTCAGTACTTCCGTGCGAAGGACCTCAACGATGAGACTTTGGCAGAAGAGATGGTGGAGCTCGGCTCTATGCGTATGCTGACGCCTGAGCTTCTCGACCGAAAAATCGAGGCGGTTCTCGGAACGTCTTGGGTTGATAGAGACGGTGATAGCTACCTGCTCGATTCGAACGAGTATCGACTCCTCTATGGTGGAATCGATTCGAACGACGTGACTCAGCGAATTACGTCGCCAAACGGCATCATGGCCAATATTCAGATGCGTATGGCCAATGAGATGGCATGCCGCGTGACGGCCAGTGACTTCACGGCGCCAGAGCAGCGCAGAAGGCTCTTCCCGTTCGTGGATCGCACAACGTCACCGTTCAACGATCAGGGCTTCCCCGATTTGGACAACGAGCTTTTGATTCGCAAGAACATCGCTCATATGCACCACCATATTCTGGGAGAGCGTCTTGACGCGTCGGATAGCGAAGTAACTCGAACTTACAACCTCTTCCTGCAGACCATGCAAGAGGGGCAGTTGAAGCTTGCTACCGACGGAATTAGTTCAAACCTTGAGTGTCGCGCTACGATGACTCTGGATGGCGTTGAGCTTCCAGAGGAAGAGCAGATTCGCACCGATGAGCAGTACATCATCCGAGCATGGATGGCTGTGGTGACTTATCTCTTGGCCGACTACCGGTTTGTTTACGAGTAATTAACGAGCACGAGATACGGAGAAAGAATATGGATCGCAGAGATTTCATGAAATTGGCAGGCGCAACAGGCCTGGTGCTCGCATCGCCGCTACCGTCGCGTGACGCGACCGCACAGGAAGGCGCGCGCCCCTATGACGGACCGCTCTTTGTCTTTGTTGGCGCCAACGGTGGTTGGGACCCGACGTTCTTTTGTGACCCGAAAGGGTTCATGTCTGAGGACGAAGACAACCCGATGAACCGGACCTATGCCAACGCGGATATCGGAACTGTGGGTAATCTGCCGTTCGCACCGGTGGGTGAGTACCCGGCGTTTGTTGAGCGTCATTATCAAAAGATGATGGTGATCAACGGCATTGATACCAAGACCAACGGACACGACTCGGGTCGACGCGTGGTTGCAAGCGGTAAGCTCAACGACGGATTCCCGGCGTTTGGCGCACTGGTTGCGGCAGAGTACGGTGCCGGAATGCCTATGGGCTTCATCACCAACGGTTTCTACGACGCAACGTCTGGAACCACGGCTCGAACCCGCGTGGGCAACCTTGCGGCGTTTGAGCGAATTGCACGACCGAACACTATTCAAAACGATCGGCTCTTCCACACCGAAGAGACGATGGCGCGAATTCAAGAGGCGCAGCAATCGCGGCTTTTGGCGATGAAGCAACAGGCGAAGTTGCCGAAAGAGCAGCAGACCATGAGCACGCTCCACATGGCGCGTGGGTCTGATAATGTGCTCAGCCGACTTTTGGATACGCTCCCTGATGAGCGGCCAAACGGCGGTCTCGAGCGCCAGGCGCAGCTTGCCATTGCGGCCTACAAAGCTGGTGCTTGTGTTTCCGCAACGCTTTCGACCGGGGGCTTTGACACCCACGGTAACCACGACCAGAGCCACCTTCCTCGCCTGAATAATATCTGGGCAGGAGTGGATTACTTGTGGGAAGAGGCGGAGCGTCAGGGCGTAGCGGACAAAGTGGTCGTGATCATCGGATCGGACTTTGGGCGAACACCTCGCTACAACTCCAACAACGGTAAAGACCACTGGTCGGTCACCTCCATGATCCTCATGGGGAATGGCATTCCGGGCAACACGTTGATCGGCGAGACAACGCACGAACACCGTCTGCGCACGGTGGATCCGTCCTCGCTTCGTGTGGATGACGCTGGCATTCGGATCGAGCCCGGGCACGTTCACTGGGCCCTTCGCAAACTTGCGAAGATCGAGAACTCCCCGCTGCACGCGCAATTCCCACTCGATGTGAAGGAATACCTGCCGCTCTTTGGGAGTTAGGACCCGTTTACAATTTGCTGCGCGAGCCTGACACCTCTCATTTCGATTCGATTTGGGAGGTGTTTTTTTTATCCAAGTTCTGCGCTATAGGAACCGGCCTATTTTTCGCGCATTTGCGAGCGAGGAGAGCAGTCGATGAAGAATTATGTGGTCCTGAAGTTTGGTGGAACCAGTGTGTCGAGTCGAGCTCGTTGGGAGACGATCGCTTCGATCGTTCGCTCGCGAATTGAGGCGAATGAAACGCCGTTCGTCGTGTGTTCGGCGCTGAGCGGCGTTACAAACCTCTTGGAGCGGCTTTTGGTCGAGGCGCCGAGCGGCACCCATCATGAAACCTTGGCGACCATTGAGGGGCGCCACAAAGAAATCGCTGCTGAGCTTGGGGTTCCTTTTGAGTTGGTTTCAAACGAACTCACGGAGCTCGGTCGACTCGCTCTCGGCGCATCGTTGACCAACGAGGTCTCGCCGCGCCTTCGGGCTCGTGCTTTGGGGATGGGTGAGTTGATGTCCACGCGCCTCGGTGCAGCATTCCTTGAGTCGATTGGCGTCGAGTCTGAGTGGATGGACGCGCGTCAACATCTCAAGGCCGTAGCTCTTCCGAATGAGCCGGACGCCAAGCACTATCTTTCGGCCCTTTGCGATTATTCGGCCGATGAGGAGCTCGCGGCAGCGCTCAAACCGCGTGTGGCCGTGGTGACTCAGGGGTTCATCGCCACCCACGCTCATAAACCCGGCGAGACCGTTCTTTTGGGGCGTGGAGGCAGTGACACGTCTGGCGCATATTTCGCTCATAAGCTTGGTGCCACCCGCCTAGAGATTTGGACGGACGTGCCAGGGATGTACACCGCGAATCCGCGGGAGGTGGCGTCCGCGAGGCTCCTTAAGCAGTTGCACTACGAGGAGGCGCAAGAGCTTGCCTCGATGGGAGCCAAGGTCCTTCATCCGCGTTGCCTCGCCCCGGTGCGAGAGGCGGGAATCCCACTCCATATCAAGTGTACGGAGTTGCCGGACGTAGAAGGCACCGTGATCTCAGGAGATTCGCCAGATTTTGGTGCGCAGGTCAAAGCGATCTCATCGAAGGGCGGTGTCATGCTCGTGTCTATGGACACCCTGGGCATGTGGCAGCAGGTTGGATTCCTTGCAGATACCTTTGATTGTTTTAAGCGTCATGGGCTCTCGATCGACCTTGTGACTACCTCGGAGTCGAACGTGACGGTGTCGCTCGATCCCGCGGCGAATGTGCTCGATCCTGCTACTTCTGAGGCGCTACTGAGCGACCTTAGAGAGTTCTGCACGGCCAGGATGATCGGACCATGTGCGGCGGTGAGCCTTGTTGGGCACAATATCCGAGCGATTTTGCATCAGCTTGGTCCGGCCCTCGAAGCCTTTGGTGAACAGCGGATTTATTTGGTGTCTCAAGCAGCTAGCGACTTGAACCTGACCTTTGTGGTGGACGAAGAGCACGCAAATAAGCTTGTGCAGCGGCTCCACGAACTTCTCTTCCACGACCGAGTCTCTGACGCGCTCCTCGGGCCTACCTGGAATGCTCTCTTCCACCCGGACGGAGATTCAGACCGCTTGGACGACGACGTCTGGTGGTTCTCAAAGCGCTCAGAATTGCTTGAGTTGGCCAAAGATGGCCCCGCATATGTCTACGACGTCTCGACGATTCAGCGGCGAGCTGAGGAGCTGCAGGGGCTTGGGCTGGACCGAGTCTTCTATGCGATTAAAGCCAACCCGAATCCCGAAGTATTGAAGACTATCTTGGACTTTGGTTTTGGTTTGGAGTGTGTCTCGCCCGGAGAGCTCGAACACGCGAAGGCGATGGGTGCGAGTGAGCGTCTTTTCACACCTAATTTTGCACCTAAAGAAGAGTACATCTCCGGATTTGAGTCTGCGACGTATCTGACGCTCGATAACCTTCATCCATTGCGGCATTGGCCTGAAGTGTTCGCAGGCAGGGACATCCTTGTGCGTATGGATCCGGGGCATGGTCGCGGCCATCATAAGAAGGTTAAGACGGCTGGGGCTCAGTCGAAGTTTGGGATTCCGCCTGAACAGGTCGAGGAACTGGCTGACCTCGTGAAAAGGCATGATATCAACGTGATCGGGCTTCACTCTCATGTGGGAAGCGGGATTACCTACGCCGCCACGTGGTCAGAGACCGCGATGTTCTTGGCTGGGGTGGCTGATCGTCTTGGAAGCGTGCGCATCTTAAACCTCGGCGGTGGCCTTGGTGTGCCTGAAAAGCTTGGGGACAAACGACTCGACCTCTCGGAGGTTAAAGAGACGATTGCCGCGTTTAGGCAGGCTCGGCCGGAGTTCGAATTGTGGATGGAGCCTGGTCGGTACCTCGTTGCGGAATCAGGAGTGCTTTTGGGGCGTGTCACTCAGATCAAAGAGAAGGAGGGTGGACGTTTCTTTGTGGGCCTCGATATCGGGATGAATTCATTGATTCGTCCAGCGCTCTACGGTGCGTATCACCCCATCGTCAACCTGAGCAAAGTGGATGGATCCCCGAAAATTGTGGCCGACGTCGTGGGCCCAATATGCGAGACTGGCGACGTATTAGGTCATAAACGAAGATTGCCAGTGTCCGAGGAAGGGGACGTGTTCCTCATTGCAAGTGCTGGAGCGTATGGCTATGTCATGGGTTCGCAATATAACCTTCGGAAACCGGCAATCGAACGCATCCTTAGATAACTGAGGTCCCTTGATGTCTGATGAGAGTGAAGAAATCGCGAAGTGGATCGAAGCGTACAAGGAAACTCAACGTCAAATGACCCATGCCCACGAGGTCTACCAACGGGCATTGGCTCAGAGTCATGAAAAGTACCTCGAAGCGATCGGAAGCTCTCAAGCCAAGCTCCTCAAGGTTCTTGAGGGATTTGGTGTCGATCCTGATCAGACAGTTCATCATGCGTTTGGAACCGAGGAACAGACCGCGAAGTTTATTCGTGAGATTCGCGAGTCGCCCGCAAAGGGGCATGCGCGATACGAGCCGCATATTGTGGAGAGTGCCGCTCCAGGCAAGGCGTTTAGTGCGCTTCGTGACGGAGCCACCGTTTGTGTGATGCCTGACGCGTTTGGCGTGGCTGAACACCTTGTTGAAAAGCTGAACGCACGAGGGTTCTGGGCAACATTGAGTCCGAGTTTAGTGCCTTCAGATGTGGTGATCTCGTTGGCCGCTCTGCAGCTTGAACCGGACAAAATGCGGGCCGGGCTCGATGTCGCGATGCGAGCAGTTTTCGAAGTTGAACAAAATGGCGTGGTATTGATTCAGGATACCGGAGGACGTTTTGCGACCGAGGCCTGCACGGCACAGAATGCGTACCAGTTTGGGCTTATGGGTATTGCTGAGCTCGCGCGCGAGGTTTCGGAGCATCTCGTCAAGGTCATCGATCTGGACGTGGGGTACCGAAAGCCCGAGGAAGTGGCTGAGCAATTGGTAGAAGAGTTGTGTGGCGGTGCCGATGAGCTACGGGTTGGGCTTCCGGAAGGCGCCCGTGTGCTCTGGTCGATGGTCGAGAAACCAGCTGGCGATGGAGTGAACGGTGGATCCGATGGAGTCTATTTGATCACGGATGCATCGGGAGGTTGGGATGGCCTGGTGGAAGAGATCGCCAACGCATGGAAAGGTCGAGTCTTAGTTGTCGGTGAGGAGCCGCTCGCCTCGGTGGACCGTATTCCGTGCGACTTATCGATCGCGGATGAGGTTTATCAGGCCCTGGACGTGATTCGCGAGATGGGACCGATTCGCCGATGGCTACATTTGCCGTCGTGCGCAGGTGGCACGCATGGTGTCGAAGAACTTAAACGCGTATGGCAACGGGATTTGACGCCGTTTCATGTAATTATGGCGGCCTGTGCCGGAGATCCTACCGATATGATCGCCATACTTTTTGAACCCCCAGAGGGTGTCGGGCACGTTTCGGCTGCGGCGCTTAGATGCACAGCGATCGTTGAGAACGAGCGTCGTTCGGATGAAACCCGAGTAGTTGCGATTTGTGGGAAGAAAGAGGGCATGAACGCTGAGCTTCTGCGTGAGCTCTCTCACGATGGTGAAGCGGCAGACGTGCGTTTCTTGGCCTGAGTTTAGGGCATCAGCGCTGGGATATCGATCTTTGGACCGGGAGCTGGCTTTAGGGGGCGCCGTCCGGGCTCAACCGGTTTGAGCTCGTCGCTCGAAATGTCGTAAAGGCCGTCCGTACTTCTGACGATGGTAAACCCGGGAACCCGGATTTCGGCACCCATTTCGGGGTCGTCTCTAAGTGATGAGCGGACCCAGATTTCGAAGAGTCCATCAGCACTCTTAATGGCGGTGTACGGGCGAAAATCGTCGAGTTTGTCCACCTGAGTTGCCCATTTTTGAGGGACCAGTTGAAGTTTCGCAACCGTGGTCTCACCCTTCTTCACCGCAAAGGTTTTCGCTTCGTTGAGTTCGTCGCTATGAACGGTATGGGTGCCTTCTGGAACCTTGATGGTGGTGCCGCAATGGGCACGCATGGTGTGGTTGATCATCACCTGAGAAGCGTGCGGGGTGCACTCAATTCTCAGCTCTCCTGGTTCGGCACAGAGCTGGGCTTTGGGTGATTTTTCGCGGGGAAACAACTCTTTGAAAAGCGTGAGCTGACGCTCTACCGCGGAGCATTGGCCGGCAAAATCATGCGTGCGCACGATGATGTTCAGAACTTCGGCCGACGGCTTGATAGCATAGGCTCGATAGAGGCTCTCGAGGGCGTCGTTATAGTGCCCCTGAGCGTAAAGCCGAAGACCGTCTCCAAAGCAATTGGCGTATTCCTCCCCAAAGGCTGAGTTCGAAAAGAGGATAATGCTAAGGAAAATCGCGCGTTTCATCGTTCCCAAGGGTAGCAGTCGCAGATGTCCTGTCAATCAGAAGCGATAGGTGCGATTTTTTGACAATAAAATCAGCCGGTTGTGAAAAAAATGAACTTTTTTCGCAACACTTGGGAAAAGTGTCCGAAAATATATAGAGAGACTCTTTTTTGGAGGTAGGTATGGATCCGGTGAGCGCTCGGGGTCTGGCAAGTGTTTCGATTCCCCAATATGAGCCGGCCCAAAAGCCGGGGATGAAGGAGGGGAAGGGTGCGTTCAAAGAGATGATGAACGACTCCACGAAGACCGAAAATGTGGGAGCTGACACAAAGGTCAAAGAGACGCAGGCTGCTGAGAATATCAAGCCTCAAAAAGTTGAGACACAAAACAAGGTGGACACGTTCGTCGATGCGATTCGTAAGGATGAGAAGTCGATCGACAAGATGATGAAACGCGCTCAGCGCGGTGCGGATTTTTCGAACGCCGAGCTCCTTCAAATGCAGGGTGTGACCTATCGCTATGCGCAGAGGGTGGAGCTGGCCACAAAGGTCGTTGAAAAGGTCACTGGTGGCCTCAAACAAGTGTTGAACACGCAGGTATAGTCCATGAGACTCTTTATTTTGATTCTATTTAGTACCTTGATTTTGGGCTGCACGTCGGAGCTCCATCACGGCTTGGAAGAGCGTGAAGCGAATGAGATCGTGGTGGCTCTTGAGCGCAAGGGAATTGAGGCCCAGAAGAAGCCCGATCCACGTGACCCGTTGTTCTGGACGGTTTCTGTTCCCGAAGCGGTGCGTGTGGACGCGTGGAATATTCTGAGCTCGGAGGGCCTCCCAAGGCCGCGCGTTCAGGGCTTCGGCGAGTTTTATCCACGAGAAGCACTGGTGCCATCCGCCTCCGAGGAGCGGATTTTGGTGCAATATGCGACGGCCCAGGAGCTGCGCCAGACCCTGGTATTGGTCGACGGAGTGGTGGACGCTCAGGTCAATCTTGTGATTCCGGAGCAGCCGAGAATTCGGCTAAGCGGGGAAGAGGCGCCACGGCCGCGCGCGAGCGTTTTGGTGAAGTATCGTGAGGTCGTGGAGGGAGAGCTACCGATCACCGAAGAAGAGATCGCGAGGGTTGTGACTGGCGCTGTGGACCGCATGCTCCCTGAAGATGTGCAGGTCATGTTCTCGAAAATGGAGAATAGCGTGATGCCCGAAGAACAAGTTCGGGTGACTCAGGTTGGGCCGATTGCGGTGGTCAATTCGGGCAAGTTTGCTCTTCAGGCCACGATCGGTGGCCTCTTTAGCGTGATCTTGGTCTTGGTCGGGGCTGTTCTCTTCTTGGTGATGCGAAAACGATGACGTCAGAAGAACTCGCGTTGAAAGATTGGGTTGGAGACGACGTCGGGCTCTTGGAGTTTCTGCCAGCAGACGTAGCGGCCGAGATGAAGGGAGAATCCTCCGGAATCAACCTTGATGAATTAGCTCGGGCAGGGGGCTTTACTGAACTCTTTGAACGAGTTGGCCTACTCTATGTGCTCAAGTTGCGGGGCAATGATCGTAGGCTCCTAGTGAGATTACAGCGATCGTGGTCCGAGAGTGCGTGGAGTGAGTTGAACAAGCGGGCGTTGAGCGTGGAGATTTCCAAGGAAGAGATCGGTGTGATGGAGCCCTACGTTACAAGGTTGGTTGCGGAGCCGGCACAGCTTGCCTCTTCTCTTGGAAAGATCGTGATCGCGCACGCAGCGGGCCGAAGGTACTGGCGCGCCATCGAGAGGATCGCCCAGCGAATTGACGTTGAGGATGCTCGGGTGCTTCGCAGGCTCATGGTGAAGGCCCAACTCGAAGAGCACCATGCAATCGATCAGGCCTTTAGAAAGACGTTGGCGAATTTCTTTAGTCGAGAGAGTAGTCCATGAGTGAAAGTCCAAGACTTCTAAAGCGACTCGAGATCTCAGAGAGTTCAAAACCCTTCGTCGAACCCATCTTTGCGGCCGAACGCAAGAAAGTCAGTGTTCGTGAGGTCAAGGCGATGCTTGAAATCGACGCGATCCTAGAGCGCGCGACTAAGGAGGCAGAGGATGTTGTAAGCAAGGCGGTAGCCGAGGCAGACGCGATTCGCGAGGAGGCGCGTGAGCAAGGTCAGCAAGAGGCGTGGGCGTCTTTGACCCACGAGCTCGCGAAGGTCAGGGCGGAGCGTGAAGCACTTCTGCAAGAGGCCGAATCCGAGGCGCTCGACCTCGCCTTCGCACTGGCGAGGCGGATTATCTCGAAGAAGATCGAGGCTGAACCGGAGCTCGTCCTCGACGTTCTCAAGGAGGTGGCGCAAAGTGCCAGAGGGCGCCGTTCTCTTGTCTTTCGGGTGCACCCAGACGATTTGGAACTAGTGCGTGCTCAACAACAAACGCTCTCACAGGAACTCGAGGGAGCCGCGGTCTATTTTGATGACGATGCCACACTTTCGCGCGGGGAATGCGTGATCGAGACCGAGGTGGGCCGCATCGATGGCCGGTTGGATACTCAGCTTCAGATTCTACGCGATGCATTGGTGTCATGATGAGCGATCGACTTCTTTCAAAATACCTCAACAAGCTCGATGATGTGCAGACCACCAAGATGCGCGGGCGAGTGGAGGAGGTCACGGGGCTTGTGATCCGGGCCATCGTGCCGGACGCGAGTATCGGAGATGTGGTGCGCATTCGGAATTCTGCAGGAGAAGATCGATACGCGGAGATTGTTGGATTCCGGGGTGAAAGCGCGGTCTTGATGCCACTTGGAAACGTGGATGGCGTGAGCAATACCGCCGAAGTTGAAACCACCGGAAAGCCTTTCTCAATCATGTGTGGAAACGGACTCAAGGGGCGAGTACTCGACGGGCTTGGTCGTCCAATCGACGATGGTCCGCCGTTGATTGGGGAGGGGTTTGAGCCGTGGTCGATCGACCGCGCCGCGCCTCATCCTCTTGAGCGAATCCCGATTCACGAGCCCATGGTCACCGGAGTTCGGGCGATCGACGGCCTCCTTACCGTGGGGCAGGGTCAAAGGGTAGGTCTCTTTGCAGGTTCGGGTGTAGGTAAGTCCACCTTGATGGGGCAGATTGCGCGTGGCGCAAACGCCGATGTGATCGTGATTTGCTTGATCGGCGAGCGCGGACGCGAGGTGCGCGATTTCATCGAAGAGGTCTTGGGTGAAGAAGGGCTAAAGCGCTCGGTGGTGATTTGTGCGACGAGTGACGCACCGAGCCTTGTGCGTCTGAAGTCCGCGTTCGTTGCGACCGCAGTCTGTGAGTGGTTCCGCGACCGCGGTCAAAGTGTGCTCCTGATGATGGACTCGGTGACACGTTTCGCCAGAGCTCAGCGCGAGGTCGGACTCGCCGCGGGCGAACCACCGGCGCGACAAGGTTATCCGCCGAGCGTCTTCAGCATGTTGCCACGTCTTTTGGAGCGAACGGGAAACTCTGGAAAGGGCTCGATTACCGCACTCTACACGGTTCTCGTAGCTGGCGGGGACATGGAGGAGCCCATCGCAGACGAGGTCAGGGGTATCCTCGACGGGCATATCATCTTGAATCGCAAACTCGGAGCACGCAACCATTGGCCCGCTATTGACGTTTTACCTTCATTGTCGCGTGTGATGGGGGCCGTCGTGTCAAAAGACCACCAGGCGGCTGCTGGGCGCTTTAGAGAGGTGCTTGCAGAGTACGAAGCCAAGCGCGATTTGATTTCGCTCGGCGCTTACGAATACGGCACGGATGAGAAGGTAGACTTCGCCATCGATGTGATTGAGGAAGTTGAGTCGGTGCTTAAGCAGCGGCTCGATGAATGGACGACCTTGGATGAAACCGTACAGTTGATGATGGATATCGTGGCGTGAGGTTTTGATGAACGACTATCCATTGGCAACGCTGCGAAAGATTCGCGAACAAGAGCGTGATCTGGCCGAACAAGCCTACGCGGAGACTTTGCGCGATCAGGAGCGCCTGGCCGCTCAAGTGCGCCAAGAGGAGGCTCGACTTGAATCCGCCAGGCAAGCCGTCGTGAGTGCACAAGAGGAGGCCCGTCGCGCACGCTCCGGCGACGAAATCTTGATGACCGATATCGGTCTGCATCGAGAATTTGAGAGGGCTCTCAAAGATGATGTGGTCCGGGCTGAGGAGTCTGTGAGGACTGCGGAACGCGCAGCTCAGGAGCACCAGAAGAGCGTGGTTCAAGAGGCCCTCAAGGCGTTCCAAGAGGCGCAAAAAGCTGTGATGGCGGTTGAGAAACACTTTGAGGGTTGGAAGGCGGAGCAGGATCTGGAGGCCGATCGAAAGGCAGCAGACGCGCTCGATGAAATTGCAATCAGAGGATGGAGCAAACAATGAATAGAGTTGGAGAAAACAGGGCGGACGCTCTTTGGGATACAGGCTCTCCAGATCGAGTCGAGGAGCTTCGAAAGGCTGTCATCAACGAATCCGGCGGGCTTCAGGAGTCACACCTGGCCAACGTGGTGGGTGAGTTGCTCGCCCGTTTGGATTCGCTCGCAGAGTCGCCATCAACACTAACGCCGGCGCCTCCTTTTCGAGGCGGCTCTCCGCCTGACTCACGGGAGATGACCGCGATTCTCCAGCGTCTTCCTGGGCAAGTCGATTCGCTCAAACAAGGGCTCGACTCGGCTGGAGCGCATCGCGTGGATAGGATGGTGGATGTGTTGAAGTTCTACGGTGCACTCAAACACGAATTGATGAGTCGCGCCGAGAAGTCCTGATCGGCTCAGGGGTTTTCTGGCCACGAATGTTTTGGGTACCTCGCCCTTAGCTCCTTTCTAATCTCTGGGTAGGTGTTCTTCCAAAAGCTCGTAAGGTCGTTCGTGACTTGTTGAGGGCGGTAGTTGGGCGCCAGCAGATGTAGCATCACTTTGACCTTCCCGCCCGCAATGCGTGGGGCATCCTGCATCCCGAAGAGTTCCTGAATTCTCACGGCTAGAACCGGAGGATTCTGCGTGTAATCGAGGGCGTGTTTCCTTCCACTCGGCACTTGGATATGTGTGGGGGCCTCAGCGTCCAAGAGTGAGCGCGCGCGGTGGGTCAGCCCCTGCTGAACGATTTGCGGAAAAGACATCGCGCGAAGTTCCTTGAAACTGGACTTTCCCCAAATTGAGTTTGAGAGCGCTTCCTGCAAGGCCTCTCGAGACGGGATCTCCTCAGGGTAGTAGTCTCGCAGGAATTCAAGGCGATGAAGAATGTCTTGTTTCTCGTTGATTCCGAAGGCCTTATCCCAATCTGAGGCGGCGGCCTTACGAAGTGTTTCTGCGACCTCGAGTGGGTCTGCTTTTGATATCGAAATCTCCTTGGATTCGATGGCGAGCCCCATAAAGCTTTTGACTTGACGAGCAACCACACGTTCAAGGTCCTGATTGAACTCGGTTTGAATCGATGTCTCCACGAGATGGCCCAGCGCAGACACTAACCATTCGGGCTCGATTCTCGATGCCTGACGAATCATAGGTGTCCCCGCCGTATCCAAGATCTGGTGGGCGATCACAAAGTCCGGCGGATTCTCGAAGAGTACCGATTCCCTGGAGAGCGTAGCGAAGTATCCCCCAGAGATGGCGTATCCATCACTTCGTTTGATGCCAATGCGGTCCGGAAATCCGGCCATCAGGCATTGCAAAACGGTCTTGTCATCCGAAACACGATCCTCTGATCCATCGGAAAGCCTACTTTCGAGCTTCCGAACCAAATCAAGACGCATCGGGTGGCCTTTTCCGGCCAAGAATAGACTTTCTCGAAAGAGAAGGTCGGAGTCCCACGGCTGATTCGGTCGATTTTCAGCGAAATCAGCCTCATTGAGGATTGCGACGATTCGGGCTGTTCGTCTTGAAATGCCGCAGCTCTTTGCTTCGAGTAGTACTCGCGAGAGTCGAGGGCTCAACGACGAGCGATTCATGCTTCGCCCGGCGTCTGTGAGTTCACCGGCGTCGAGCGCGCCGATCGAGCTCAACACCTCCTCGGCTCTTGTGATTCGCGCGGGACTGGGCGCCTCGAACCAATCGAAGTCACGTGCACTTGACGAGGTCCAATTCCAAACGCCAAGGACGGGAGCCGTCAGGTCGATGCGATGAACTTCGGGGGTCTCAAACTCCGGCATCAGATGCTCTTCGTGTGGGCTCCAAAGCCTGATGACGTGTCCGGGGCCTTCGCGCCCAGAACGGCCGGCTCGCTGCTTGGCGCTCGCCATAGAGATCCGCGTGAGCTCAAGAGTTTCAAACCCGCTTGCGGGGCTCGTGGTCATTTGTCTTTGGAGCCCCGAATCGATCACCGTTCGAACGCCTGGAATCGTAAGTGACGTCTCGGCAATATTCGTGGCGAGTATGATCCTCGCCTGCTGCGAAGGCTCGAGGACTCTGTCTTGTTCCGAGGCTTTCATGGAGCCGAAGAGTGTAAGGATTTGTCTTGAAGTCTTCAGGCCCGCCAGACACGCGTTGATCTCACGGGCGCCAGGCAGAAATACTAAAATATCTCCAGCGTGGTTCTTCGAGTCGACGGCCTTTTGCACCGCGTGAACCAATGGGTCGAGTTGCCGTGACGCGCGAAGTTTCTCGAAAAGACTCTCTGGTTGGTACTCGACCTCTACGGGGAAAATCTGACCGTCAGAGCGCACGAGCTTTGCGCCAAGGTAGTCGATCAGTGGCTGAGTCCCGATGGTTGCGGACATGATCATGACGCGCAGGTCTTCGCGTGCCTCCAGGACTTCCTTTAGGAAGGCCAGCGTCAAATCCGAATGAATGGAGCGTTCGTGAAACTCATCCAAGATCACGAGGTCCACGCCGTCCAAGAATGGGTCGTCGTAGAGACGAGACGCGAGAATTCCCTCAGTCATGACCACGAGTTTGGTGTGCTTCGAAGTCCGATCATCAAAGCGCACCTGATATCCGACCTCATTGCCCAACTTTACCCCGAGCTCGGAGGCAATTCGCGCAGCTATGGAGCGAGTTGCAACTCGACGGGGCTCGAGGAGGAGAATCCTACCGTTGATATGGGGAAAGAGTCGAGCCGGCAGACGTGTGGACTTGCCAGCACCGGGCGGTGCCTCAATGACGAGGGCCTGATTGTGAGCGAGTTCTTGGATGACATCTTGGACGATCTCATCCACCGGCAAGGGTTGCATTAGTCGGGAATCTCTTCTTCTTCGAGATGTAGGGTCTCAAGCGTGCTCAGGTAGAGCCCGAAATTCTGGACCTTATATCCTGAGGCCTCGATGGAGCGTTGCACTTGCTTGAGTTGTTCGTCGGCGAGTGCGTTTTCGATGGCATCACGCTGATCGTGAAGAGACCACCAGAGGTAGTCGGGAAGAATCTCGAAGACATTGTCGAGATTTTGGCGAACGAACTCCAGATCCCATTTCCGAGTCGATCTGTACGGGTTGTACCCAGGGAACTCCATCTTCAATCGCGCCGAACAGATGGTGCGGCCCAAGTGGTAGTAGGCTCGGTCAAACGAATAGGGCGAGCGACGTTGTTCAAAAGGGCCAAAATCGCTCGCGGTCATCGCGAGATCCAGTCTGTGGTGCTTTTGAGCGAAAGCCTTCATCACGTCGTACCTGCAGCCAGCATGGGAGTCAGCAGCTTCTGGTTCGAGTTTTGTGATCAGGGTCTCCAAGACTGTGTTTGGAGCAAACTCAGGAAAGTCCTCAGAGGGGAAGCGTTCCTCAAGGTCGCGATGGTAATCCTTTAGAAAGTTTCGGTAGTCGATATCATCTAGTTGGATGCCGATCATCAGGCTCGATCGAACGACCTGGTGTGCGCCGCGCTTTGTCATAGTTTTGTCTCCTCCACCCTCAAAATCGTTTCCAGATCGGGAATGATCAACACTCCTCGTGAGGTCTGGACCAGTTTTGAGTCTTGTAACTGGTTGAGGATGCCACGAGTTTGGCTCATTGATAAGCCTGTGAGTTGAGCAAAATGTCTGGCTTTGAGCGGCGGAAGTACGTGACCTGATTCAAGCTTTTCGCCGTAAGTCTCAGCGAGCTCGGCCATCGTGAGACGGATTCGCTCGGCGGGTTCTGTGAAGAGGAGGCGACTAGTATCGACCTTGAGCGCTTTCGCTCGCAGCCGCATGTTGGTCTGCCGCGGAGGGAGCTTGCCTTCGGTGATGGCCAGGAAATCAGCTTTGGGAACTTCGCAGATCAGGGCGTCGTCAAAAGCGCGAAGCGGGTTCTGAAGTTCTAGACTTAGCGTGCCAAAGAGGTCTCCCTTTTGAAGCCTGAGGCCGAGATTTTGTACGTCGACCGAGCCTTTGAGGATTAACGAGACGTAGTCCACGTCCTGGGCGTTTGGGATGCTTGCTCGGTGACCCCAGCGCTTGAGTCGTCCAGCTTCAGAGAGTTGGTCGAGTGTACTTCGGTCGAGGTCACGCAGAATTTTAGCAGGGTGGAGGTACCAGAAAGACACGGGGCATCCATCGAAACAGTAGAGTCAGATGATGCCAGAAAAGCACCGGGCTGTCTTCTAGGAGCCGTCTTAGAAGCCGAGAGCCTTGCAGCCACGCTGAATCAGGCTGCTAGCGATCGCGGGAACGACCGTAGAGATCAATGTCCACGACATGATGGTCACCATCACGGTGGAGAGGTCGATGAATCGTTCTGCGTGAAAGAGAGGAGAAAGTGGCATACAGCCAACGCCTTGGCTGACGGTCTCAACGTGTTTGATCACGAGTTGGAACCAAAGAGAACCCACGCCCGCAGCCATGAGGGTCGCCAGTGCTGGGAATGCAGCCAGCCCGGCCAGAAGGCCAACTGGAGTGCTGTTTGCGGCCTTAGCGCCGAAGGTCTTCGATAGAATCGTTGAAAGTGCCACGGCACCGATTCCGGCCATCACCATGGCGAGGCCCGGAACAAACCCGAAGCCCGACTTAATGAAGAAGAGTCCGAAGAAGCTGAGAAGGAGACCTGGGACAGCGGTAGATGCCCGCATGCCTACACGAAGTGCTCGTGTCTTGGTCCAGGTCAGTGCCGCCCAACTGCCCCATGTCAAAGTCGCCAGTGCGAAGGGAAGCACGTAGAGCCAAGCTAGGCGCGGGTGGAAGGGCACGGCTACATGGAAAACCTCAGTGATGAGGAAGAACGCTAGCGCTGTGGGTAGAAGCACCGAAATCACATTCGACACCACCCAGAGCAGGGCTTCTCCTATAAATCTAAAGATATTTGTTTTCATGCGGACCTCGTGTGTTTCCTTTCACAGTGTACAGAACGCGAGAGAAGAAAAAAAGATTCCAGAAAAGTTTTGCATCTTCGAATGCGGATTCTCAATCCTAGGGATGCGTGGCGGTTTTGATTTGCGCCTGCAAAGCTGTAGAGTGACCTTGGTGATTTAATTTAGGTGAAGATGTCCTACAAAGATTTCGATATGGGGACCCGCTACGAGTTTGAGCGGATTTTGGGCCGCGGAGGAATGGGCGTGGTTCTGCGGGCGAAAGACACGGTTTTGAACCGTCCGGTCGCCGTGAAGATTCTCAGCGAAGAATTGGCTCACCTACAAGAAGCGCAGGATATTTTCCTCACTGAGGGACAGGCACTCGCGAGCCTCAAGCATCCCAACCTCGTGAGCGTGTTCGACGTGATGGAGCACAACACGCGCGTGATGATGGTTCTAGAGTACGTCGAAGGCGACAATCTCGATGACGTGCTCCGAGCCCAGGGTAATTTAGATGTCGAGACGGTGATCGACATCGGGATGCAGCTCACCCTCGCGATTCAGTACTTACACCAGAACGGGTTCATTCATCGTGATTTGAAACCTGCGAACGTCATGATGCAGCCAGGTGGCGACGTCAAACTCATTGATTTTGGTCTCGCACGCTCCCTTGAGGTGCTCGCTGAGCGCGGGACGCGGGTACGTGGTTCGCCAGCCTATATGGCTCCTGAGCAGTTTACGGGGGATCAACTTTCGGGCGCCACCGACATCTATGCGCTAGGGGTTTCTCTTTTTGAACTCACTGCGGGTCGATTACCGTTCATTGATGGGGATAACGGCTTCTCGCACGTTCATAGAGAGCCTCCGAAGCTCGCCGATTTGGCGCCAGGCGTGCCGGCGGGTCTATCACTGCTCATTGACCGTTGTTTGGCGAAGACACCGAGTGAACGGCCTTCTCCAGCCGATGTGCTTTCGATTTTGAAGCAGCTGAGTTTGGGTGAGCAGTCGACCTTTGACGGGATGACAAAACCGGTGCTTACCACAGGCGCTTTCGAGAGCGTGGAGGAGCCGCGGAGCGGCAAAAAACGCGGGCTAACCTTAGGACTTGTGGCCATCCTGGCATTGGGTGTCGTGGCTTCTGCGGGATTCTATTGGAGTGCCTCAGACCCTGCGCCTCAAGAATTGGATGGGGACGCCTCGAAAACCACTGAGCCTGCGGCGGTTGCTGTGGTTGAAGTCGAGGAGAGCCCGGCACCCCCAGAGGACGTGGAGCGTTTGGATAATCCAACGGTCGAGCTCGCGCTGGCAGAAGGAAAAGACGCTCTCTCATTGGCTCTAAATCTCAGCAAGTCGACGAGTGACCTTTTGGTGGACGCCAAGAACGAGCGGCCGAGGAGAATCACGAAGTCCGAACCCGAACTCCCGAATCCTAAAGTGACGCCAGCCGTAGAGCCCAAGGCGGAAGAAGCCACCTTGGAAGCAGTACCGAAAGAGGTGCCGGTAGAGGAAAAGCCCGAAGAGACCGCGCCGGCTGTGGCAGACCCGAAGCCTGAGGTGGTGATTCCTATCCCAGCCTTGAAGCCCGCAATTGTTCAGCAGAAACCAACGCCGAAGGTGGAGCCGAAGAAAGAGCAAATCGCGGCCCCAAAACCAAAAGCTGTCGAAAAGAAGGCTGAGCCTGAAAAGAAAGAAACCGCTGAGCCTCTACTCAGCTTTTGAATCGTCCTCATCAGCATCAAATTCGAAGGTTAAGTTCTCGTCCTTTGCGTCGATCGTAGCGATACCGCCTTTCTCCAAAGCTCCGAATAGGATTTCATTCGCCAAAGGTTGTTTGACCTTTTCTTGAATGACTCTGGCGAGTGGTCGAGCGCCCAGACGTTCGTCGTATCCTTCCTTGGCGAGCACGTCTCTTGCTCTGGAACTGAGCTCGATGCGTACGTTTTTCTCGGCCAATTGGAGCGCTAATTCAGCGACAAACTTGTCCACGATTTTGCCCATGACCTCAGGTTTGAGTGGGTTGAAGAGCACGATACCGTCGAGGCGGTTTCGGAACTCGGGTGGGAACATCTTGTCGATGGCTGTTTTTCCACGGCTGACGTCGACTCCTTTGCCAAATCCGACAACGTTTGCGGCCATGTCTTGGGCGCCAGCGTTGCTCGTCATAATCAAGATGACATTTCGGAAGTCTGTTTCTCGGCCGTTATTGTCGGTCAAGCGCGCCGCATCCATGATTTGGAGCAAGATATTGAAAATATCGGGGTGCGCCTTTTCGATTTCGTCGAGAAGCACGACAGCATGCGGCGATTTGCGAATAGCCTCGGTGAGTTGCCCGCCTTGATCGTACCCTACATAGCCAGGAGGCGCTCCAATTAGGCGGCTGACAGAATGCCTCTCCATGTACTCAGACATGTCGTAGCGCAGAAATGCGATACCTAGAGCCTCCGCAAGTTGCTTGGCAACCTCGGTTTTTCCAACACCGGTTGGGCCCGCGAAGATGAAATTCCCGACGGGTTTATCGGCGCGCGTCAGACCTGCCCTGGACATCTTGACCGCAGTAACAACGGCATCGATGGCCTCGTTTTGATCATAAACTGACTCTTTGAGGCGAGTTTCAAGCTGAGCGAGGGTTTCCTTGTCGGAGCCTTCCACCGTGATCTCTGGGATCCGCGCGATCTTGGCCACGATCTTTTCAATCTCAGGGACATCGATCACCTTCGATTCGAACTCCTCGGGATGAAGTCGATATCTCGCACCGGCCTCGTCCACGATATCGATCGCCTTGTCCGGGTTTGCTTTGTCCCGGATATGCTTGTTGGCCAAATGGGCCGCCGCTTCGAGTGCTTCATCGGTGTATTCGACTCCGTGAAACTCGGCGTAATACTTCTTGAGGCCCTTGAGAATATCTCGGGTTTCGTCGAGCGACGGTTCGTTCACATCGACCTTTTGGAAACGTCTCGCGAGCGCTCTGTCTTTGTCGAAAGAGCGCCGGAACTCGTCGTGTGTGGTGGATCCGATGCAACGCAATTTGCCCGAAGCGAGTGCCGGCTTGAGGATGTTTGATGCATCCATGGTGCCGCCCGACGTAGCGCCAGCGCCAACGATCGTATGAATCTCGTCGATGAAGAGAATCGCGTTTTCCTGCTCGGTCAACTCGTTCATGACCGCCTTAAGACGCTCTTCGAACTGGCCTCGGAACTTTGTCCCGGCGAGCATTCCGCCTAGATCTAATGACCAGATGGTGGCGTTTTTTAACGTTTGTGGGACATCTCCCGTTGAAATTTTCCACGCCAAACCCTCGGCAATGGCTGTCTTTCCAACGCCCGGGTCTCCGACCAGAATCGGGTTGTTTTTGCGACGGCGACTGAGGATCTGCATCGTTCGCTCAACCTCGTGCTCGCGGCCGATGAGCGGATCAATATCGCCATTGGTGGCGCGTTCAACCAGATTCGAACAAAACTCCTCGAGAGGGTTTTCTATAGCGTCATCGTCTTCATCACTGCCCACCATGTCTTTCTTTCGCCGAGAAGCACCCAGGCCCGGGTCG
Source organism: Microvenator marinus (assembly GCF_007993755.1). GTDB lineage: Bacteria > Myxococcota_A > Bradymonadia > Bradymonadales > Bradymonadaceae > Allomicrovenator > Allomicrovenator marinus. The sequence goes on along the minus strand of NZ_CP042467.1, from coordinate 1,777,533 downwards.
TCGTCATCGCGCCCAGGTGCGCCGCTCCCGTGAGAGATGTAGCTAACGAGCGCGAGTCTCGTCACACCCTGTTCCTCAAGGAAGTAGACTGCGTACGATTCCGGCTCTGCGAAGAGTGCGACGAGCACATTGCCGCCGTCTACCTCAGCTTTTCCGGAACTCTGGACGTGCAAGACGGCCCTCTGCATCACGCGTTGGAATGCGCGCGTCTGCTCGGGTTCGATCTCCTGGCCCGCCGGATAGCGCTCCATATTCTGGTTGAGGTGTTTGTCGAGTTCGGTTTTGAGGTCCTCGATGTTTGCTCCGAGCGCCTTCAATATCTTCCGAGAGGTCGCGTCAAAGCAGAGCACGTAGAGCAAATGCTCGAGAGTAAGGTATTCGTGTCGGCGCTCTTTTGCCTCGCGGTACGCGGTGTAGAGAGCGACTTCGAGATCTTTTTGAATCATTCAGAACTCCGCCCTTATTCGGGCTCCATGGTTACCATTAGAGGATGACCTTCCTCTCGTGCGAGTTTCAAGGTTTGCTCAACCTTTGTCTCGGCGACTTCATGAGTATAAACACCGGCGACACCACTTCCACGGTTATGAACGTGCAACATGATCGCTGCAGATTCCGCGGGTGATTTATGAAAGATGGACTCGAGTACCCAGACCACGAATTCCATCGTCGTATAATCGTCGTTGTGAAAAATCACCTTGTAGAGTCGAGGCTTCTTGGTTTTCGCCTTCTTCTTGGTGAGGACGTCTTCGTCCGTCGAATACTTTCCTGCCATGGACCTAACTCCCTTTGTGTGACTCGCCACACCCTAGCACTGCCATGAGATGCTAACCACCAAGTGAAGGTAGCAAATGGATGAGTTTCGTTTGCTGAAATTAGTGGGCTTGGTCCTGCGTTGTCAGCCGAGTCAAAGAGGTTCATCGTACGCGTGCGTAAGGCGCCCAGAGTTTAAGGAGCTTAAATGTTGGAACCTAAAAATGATCCATTCGAATGGTTTGATGGCTGGCTCGAGGAAGCCAAGGCGAAGGGCATGGCAGATCCCAACGCGATGGCCCTGAGTACGGTGGGGACTGATGGCATGCCGAGCTCGCGCATGGTGCTTCTCAAAGAGAGGACGCCTCGGGGCTTTGTCTTCTACACCAACTTCGAGAGCCGGAAGGGCGGTGAGCTTGGGCATGGGATGGCATGTCTGCTCTTCTATTGGCGGGAGCTAAGCCGACAGATCAGGATCGAAGGGACACTAGAGCGAGTCGCTGATGAAGATTCCGATCTCTATTTTTCGACGAGACCGAGGTTGAGTCAGATCGGAGCGTGGGCATCCATGCAGAGCCGCCCTCTAGAGAGCCGGGAGCACTTGCTTGCGCGCGTCGAGGAACTGGAGGCGAAGTTTGAGGGAAGTGAGGTGCCCCGACCGCCCCATTGGGGTGGAACCCTTCTGATCCCGAGACGCATGGAGTTTTGGCAGGCTGGAGATTTCCGTCTCCACGATCGATTCGAGTATTTGTATCAGGCCGATGGTTGGAGCGTGCCGAGCCGTCTTTTTCCTTAAGGAAGAAATCGTCTAAGATAAAAAAAGAGTTGACCTAGGTGGTTTGAGTCGCTAGAACCACGCGCCGTTGTTTGCTGAACTTAAGGAGCATTCGAAATGAAGCCCGAAATACATCCAAATTATCATCCAGTCGTATTCGTCGATGGCGAGTACGAGATCGCAACGTTCTCCACTATGAAGTCGAATGAGACTCGCGTCATTGATGGCGTTGAGCACTTCGTAGTGCAGACCGATATCAGTGCATTTTCTCATCCTTTCTATACCGGAAAGCAGAAGCTGCTTGATGCCGAAGGTCGTGTTGACCGATTCCGCAAGCGCTACAATATGTGATCAGCGCGTAAGCGCCGATTTCGCGAAAGTAATGTTGACGACCCCGTCTTGCGGCTCTTATAGTTCGCTTGGCGGGTTTGTTGCATTCTCGCCATACGAATTTTTAAGTGCCGCGTCTCGCTGTTCGCACGTAAAGTGTGACCGAGAGCGACCGAGATATGAGATAGAGATTTTGACGCGTTAAGGGCGTCGGGGATTTTGAGAAGAGGAAATGACGCTGTGGAACTGAGGTCGCGCTCTTTTAGAGCCCGGCCTGAGGGTGACGCGCAATCCGAAGGGTGAGGCGAATCGTGGATGCTGATGTGGAAACTTGGCCCAGGGTTCAGACCGAACCACGTATCTGGGGGAGTGTTGAGTACGCTTTGAAACGCGTACCAGGGCTTCTTCAGAACCAATAGAACCGATGCTCCTTGACCCAACCAAGGAGTTTAGAATGACATTTTATGAAGCAGCCGTAGAAGTATTGCGGCGATCGAAGCGCCCTCTGCATTTCAAGAAGATCACAGAGGTAGCCATTCGCGATGCGCTTTTGTCGCATGTAGGAAAAACACCCGAAACCACGATGGGAGAACGTCTTGAACTCGAAGTGCGTCGCGCTGATGAGTCGATCGTGATCAAGACTCGTCCTGGTGTTTACGCCCTACGTGAAGAGATCCTCGAGAAGCTCAACCAAGAGGCCGAAGAACGCGAGCAAGCGCGTCTGGCTAGAGCAGCGAGAAGCGAAGGTGAGTCTTCAGAAGCCGTCGATGAGGATGAAGACGAAGACGAGCCGGATTCGGTTGAAGTAGAGGACCAAGACGAGGACGAAGACGAGCCATCGACCGACGAGGTTGAGGCCGATCAGGACGACTCTGAAGATGGCGATGATGACTCAGATGATTCCGATGAAACGGATGAAACGGAGTCTTCGAACGAAGGTGAACGGCGCGATTCAGGCCGTCGCAGGCGCCGTCGAAGGCGTAGAAATCGCGGCGAAAACCGAGAAGACCGCCAAGAGGCTCAAAACGTTGCGCCTGAGCAAGAGTCTGCACCGAGCCAGGTCGACACACAAACAGAAGTGAGTGGCCGCTTTGAATCGGTTGGCGAGGCTGCTTACGCAGTTCTCAAGGCTGCGGATCGTACGCCTCAATCGGTTGATGCGATCGCTCAGACCATCTTTCAGAAGAAACTCGTCAAGTTCCACACTCACGATCGCGCCGCAACGGTGCAGTCGGCGATGGTCACCGACAATCAGGTCCGGCAGCGGTTTGGGAAGCGCCCACTTTTTGCGAGTTACGGGCCTACTACATGGGGTTTGACGGAGTGGGGACTCTCGGAGGCCGGCGTCCAAAAAGAACGCCAGATCCAGAAACTCGCCCAAGACCTTCGTGCTGACGCATGTACACAGCTCGGAAAGGCGTTGCAGAACGTCAAGCCTGAAGCCGTGGAGATGATGGTCATTACGCTGCTCGAGCGCCTTGATTACGCCAACCTCAAGGTGTCCAAGCGCACTAGCGAGGGTGATGTGTACTTCACAGCTGACTGGAAGCGTGGATTTTCCCAGACCCGCGTGTGTGTGCAAGTGGTGGTCAACGGTGAATCTGAAGTGGGCGCAAAAGATGTAAGCGCACTTCGTGACTCACTCGGCCATAATTCTGCCGAAGAAGGCATTTTGGTCCATCTGGGCAAGGTGCACCGCGATGCCGTCAATGAGAGCAAGAAGTCCAAACCTAAGATTACGATCCTCGACCGAACAGCGTTGCTTGAGCTTTTGGTTCAAGAGGGAATTGGCGTTCGAAGCTACTCAGTACCGGTCGCTATGGTGGACGCCGCTTTCATCGAGGCTTTGAGCGAATGAACCTCAAGTGTGTGAGCCTTGGGGTCGTCCCCTATGGGCAAGCACTCGCCTTACAGCTTCGTTTGCGCGAAGAATTGATTGCCACGCCGGAAGATCCGGGGTGGCTTCTTTTTTTGGAACACCCTGGGACGGTCACCCTCGGAAAACGTGGAAAAATGGAGGATTTGGTCGCACGCGAATACATGCGCAACCAAGGGATCGAGGTCTTTAAGGTGGATAGGGGCGGGGAGGCTACGTACCACGGGCCCGGTCAGCTCATCGTCTATCCCATCGTTCGTCTGGAAGTCTTGAAGCTCGGCGTGGTGGACCTCATTCGTGGTCTCGCCCAATGTTTGGCTGATGTCTGCTCCGAATACGGTGCCAAGGTGGCCTACGATAAGGAGCACCCGGGGCTTTGGACTGATGAGACACCTCCTCGGAAGATGGCCAGTGTCGGGATGCGGGTCTCAGGTGGGATAACGACACATGGTGCAGCGATCAACCTCGTGAACGACTTGACTCCTTTCTCTTGGATTGTGGCCTGTGGAATGCCGGGGGCTCCAGTGGTGAAATTGAGTGATTTCAGCAACTTGAAACTGGAAGATTTCAGGGGCAAGGTGCAGACTCGTCTGGGTGAGTTCTTAGGTTTCCAACTCATTGAGACGCCTTTGGAATTGCCTGAAGCATCCGATTGGGTCAAAGGGCTAGACTTCTAACCCGTCACGTAATCCCGTTGTCGCTAGATCTGCAGCGTGATAACACTGTGGCGACTAACCCTCATCAACAGGCTAGAGCCATGGAAAAATTCGTCATTGAAGGTGGAAATCGACTTAGTGGAAGTGTACGGCCCGGAGGCAGCAAGAATGAAGCGCTTCCGTGTTTGGCTGCGACACTCTTGACCGACGAAGAGGTCACGCTTCGTAATGTTCCGAGAATCGCCGATGTCGAGATTATGCTCGAGATCATTCAGGATCTAGGTGGTGTCTACGAGTGGGTTGATGACGGTGTAGTCAAGGTCAAGACCGAGAATGTGAAGTCAAAGAAGCTCAATGCTGAGCTTTGCCGTCGGGTACGTGCTTCGATTCTTTTCGCTGGTGCGATGTTGGCACGCGAAGGTGGCTGTGAATTGCCTCCTCCGGGTGGTGACGTGATTGGTCGCCGGCGCCTCGACTCTCACTTCCTGGCATTCGAGGCATTGGGGGCGACCATCGATATGTCGCCGAAAGGTTTTGTTTTCAAAGCGAATAAGTTGGTTGGCACCGATATTTTCATGGACGAGGCGTCTGTGACAGCCACCGAGAACCTTTTGATGGCGGCAGCGGTGGCCAAGGGAACGACGATCGTGCGCAACGCCGCGTGCGAGCCTCACGTTCAGGGTTTGGCTCGGATGCTGAGCAAAATGGGTGCTCAAATCGAGGGGATCGGCACGAACACCGTGAAGGTCAAAGGCGCCAAAGGCCTTTGGGGATGCGACCACACGATCGGCCCAGACTACCTCGAGATCGGCAGTTTCGCCGGTCTGGCCGCGATCACCGGTGGTGAACTTACTATCGAGGGTGTGGTGCCTGATGACCTTCGAATGATCCGACTTGTTTTCGCCAAGCTCGGTATCCGGACCGAGTTCCGAGGGGATGACCTCTTTGTCCCAGGCGAGCAGGAGCTCAGGATTGTGGATGAGGTCGGTGGACAAATTCCGAAGATTGACGATGCGCCTTGGCCAGCGTTTCCTACAGACTTGATGTCCATCGCCATTACAGTTGCGACGCAATGCCATGGCTCGGTTCTCTTTTTTGAAAAGATGTTCGAAGGCAGGATGTTCTTCGTGGACTCCTTGATTGCGATGGGAGCACGCATCATCTTCTGTGACCCCCACCGTGTTGTGGTTATCGGTCCAGGAAAGCTTTACGGCGGCACTCTTGAGTCGCCTGACGTACGTGCAGGTATGGCGTTGCTTATCGCCGCGCTGAAGGCCGAAGGTGAGAGCACCATTTACAATATCCGGCAGATCGACCGCGGTTATTCCAAGGTTGACGATAAATTGCGGGCTCTTGGAGCGAAGATCGAACGACTTCCCGTAGATTGACGGGAACAAATCTTGAATTTGGCTTGTTAAGAGCCCGAAGTCGTTTTTTCTTGCTCAAGTAATCAATAGTATTGGAGTGAAAATGTTATCAGCAGATAGACGTATTTTTCTTAAGAATATGGGTGTGATGGCGGGCGGTCTCGTTCTGCTTCCCTATATGAGCGCGTGTTCTTCGTCTCAGCCGGTTGCGGATGAGACGCCAAAGGAAGAGCCGGAGCCAAGTGGACCGGTTGATCACACCCTTCCAGAACTTGCGTATGGATACGATGCGTTGGCGCCAAACATCGACGCGATGACGATGGAGATCCATCACTCCAAGCACCATGCTGGTTACGTTTCGAACCTCAACAAGGCGCTAGAAGGCCACGACGATTTGCGTTCACTTGGCCTAGCGGCGCTCTTGGCTAATGGGCTCGCCGCGGTGCCTGAAGACAAGAGAACGGCTGTATTGAATAATGGTGGTGGGCACCTGAATCACTCGCTCTTTTGGAAGATGATGACCCCAAATAGTGCAGGGCCAAACGGTGCAGTGGCCGACGCCATCATGAAAAAGTTCGGGAGCTTTGACGCGTTCAAGGGCGAATTCAAGAAGACGGCGCTTGGACAATTCGGCTCGGGTTGGGGCTGGTTGGTCAAATCGAGCACGGGTGAGCTCGAGCTTGTAGGCACGCCTGAGCAAGGTAATCCATGGGTGGATGGCAAAGTTCCCGTTTTGGGAATCGACGTTTGGGAACACGCTTACTACCTCAATTATGAGAACCGACGCGGGGATTATATTGATGCCTTCTTTAACGTGGTGAATTGGGACTATGCGAATAGTCTCTTCGCTGCTGATAAAGACACCTGGGCATCCCTAATCTGACGCACTCAAGGTGGCGCTCAAGGGCAGGCTCTCTGCCAGCCTAGCGCCGCTGCTGAGCGGTTGTAGCTCGCCACGATGAACCGAGCCCACCCCGGGATCGCATCCAAGACAGCGTTTTCAGCCTCGCCACACACAAAATTGATCGCGGTGGATGGTGCGTCCGTGCCCGCTGGCGGGGTAAATGGCATACCCGAGCCAAGGTTGGCTATGGCTGCTGTTGCGTACGCGACTTGCTTGGCCTTAGCGATTTCGAGGTTTACCCATACTCCGCCCTTAAAACCCGCGATGGTGTAGAAATACTGAATGCTGTCGTAGAGGCCGAGCGGTGAGTTGACTGGATTACCCCCACCGGTTGAGCCGGAACCACCTCCGCCGTCGACGATCGCGAGTGCGGTGCCGGTGGGTTCATGGATTGCCCAGAACGCCACAGGCTCTAAGTCTGACGGGATGACGAGTGTCCAATCGTCATCGAAGCTCTCAGCGCTGTAGAGCCAGTTCGCGGCGTTGGGCAGACCTTCCACACGTTCGTTTAAGTCTTCAGCAGGAAGCGCTTCTAAAGTCTCTTGGTCAAGGAGCGAAATCGTAGACTCCTCGAAGTACGCGGCCTCCAAGAGGGCTTCTTTTACACTGGCTCGAAGAGCCGCTCTCCAGCCCTCAGATAGATCGTCGAGCGTTGAATGCCAACGCGTAAAGGGAAGGATATCCACACGTCTCTCGATAGATTCGGGCCGAAATCCTGGGCGATCAGTGTAGAGTACAAACCGCGGTGCTCCAGGTAAGGCCTGCTCTTGAGTGGTGTCCACGCCCCAGAAATGCCGGTAGGCGAAGAAAGGCATGCTTCGGAATCCTTGGTCGAGCGTTGGCCAGAACTCTTCAGCGTTTTCTCTAGCATCCCACATTGGCTCATAGTCCAACATGGTGTCGATTTTCTCGTCCAACACTTCTGAGAACGCCGGCATGCCGCCTTCAACGAGTAGCGTTGCGCTCCCGAGAAATGCGGCCTGCACGTCTTCAAAGGTCTGGGCCGACACCGAGTCCATCGGCGCTTCAGGGGGGATGCCGGCTAGAGTTCTCGTGATGGATTGTCCGTCACGCTCGACGCTCAGATAGAGTCCAACGAATCCGGCAGGAAGAGACTCGGCCGGCGCTTCATAGGTACCTTCTTGTTCTGCCATAAACCCACGGATGCCCACTTTGAGCGTGCGTGTTTGAGGGCCCTCAGAGGGCGCGGTGTAGGTAAGAAGATAGGGTGCAGGTGGATCTTGAAGTTCGGATTCGATGAAAGACTTGGCCGATGCCGCATCGCTTGCTTCAAAGTATTGGCCACCAGAAAGCTCGGCGGCCTCTTCCAATGTTGGCGCATTGGACTCGCCCACTCCAAGCGCGAGTACTGGAACGCCAGCCCGTCTAATTTCTGATTCGATACGCGGTGTAAGGGTTGAGCCTACAACGACACCGTCCGTGATAAGCACGATAAGTGTGGGCTTTCTCCGGACGGCTTCGCTCAGGGCATCCCATAACGCCGAGCCGCTTCCATGACCGGCATCAAATTGTGCCTCGAGTTCAACGAGGTCGGACACAAAAGGCTGACGTTGGGCGCGGGATTCTCCGATTCCCATCACGCTCACCTGCGCATCCGGGGTTTGAAGGACTTCGGTGGCAATATCGATACCGAGTTGGCTCAATGATTCGTTTCGAAAATCCTCGGGAATGCTGGTGGAGCGGTCGACGAGGAAGAGAACCCGCGGGATATAGCGATTCTGGCGCAATGTGGCCCCAACTTCAGAGGTATCCTCGGTGACCAAGAAGTTCTCGGCTTGTAAGTTCGACACGACGTTTCCGTTGGCATCGGTGGGTGTAGCGAGCACACGGATTCGCGGAAATCCGGCCGCATCGATCTCCAGTTCGATGTTTCGGACTTCATCTGCTGCTTCAGCTCTCGCTGGGTCGAGAGGAAGCCCGTCCACGTGAACTCTGCCTTCGGACAAGCTGAGGCGCTCTCCGCGAGTGCTGAAGAGGTCCCCTGAAACACCCTCTCCATCCGGCAAACCCTCACCTTCGAGCGTGAGCATGGGAATGAAATGGTGCAATTGTTCGGCGCGTGTAAACAGAAGTTCGCTGAGCGTCAGGGGCGCGCGTGTTCGGGCAACGATTCGGCGTCCGATGAGCTCGGAATCCAACCACTGACCTTCGACCAAAGTCCTCCCTTCGAAGTCTTCGTCGTCTGTGTGCCTTGCCCAGAGTCTCACTCGTGTTGATGCCGTGGGCGTGTTGTCCGAGTTCTGCAAGAAATCTCCAACACCTGGTTCACCGAACTCCAAGTTTGCAAAATGAGGGTTGGCGATAATTGTTCCCTCGGGCGTCTGTACTTCCACGATAGGTAGCGAGACGTCTTCGAGGTCTGGAAAGTAGTTTTCTGCGGCGGTCGGCTGCACAAGATCGATGAGCCGGTCAAATAGAGGGTCAGCTTCTGACTCCTCTGGGGCGATCAACGTTTCTGTGGCTTGTGATGCGTCGTAGTCGATTTCAAAGGCAGGGGGTGTCTTGGCAGCGAAAAGCAACGCATTGGTTTGAAGTTCCGGCAGTGGCCTTGCGACCCGGACCCTTGCTTCAAAGCCTGCTTCTTCGAACAAAAACTCGAGGAGTTCGGCCTTGTCACGCATGGAACCCAAACCGCCCCTCAGAGTGCCGCGTGGCCCAAAGAGACTTCTCGAGGCCATAGGTTCGAATCGTTGGTTGAGCCTTGAGACCGGGGTGACTCGAATCTCATCCCGGACGAATTCGAAGATTTGGGCGAGGTCGCCTGTCTCGACAAGTTTGTGGGCGCGGCGAGTGCGTTGATCGGGACTGAGTTCGAGGGCCGATTTTACTTCTCGCAAGACGTCAAAATCGTCAGGTCCCACGGTACCGCTTGTTTCATTGGTCGTGCTTGAATTGTTTGTGCCAATCGAGTCATTGTTGGTGGAGTTATTGCTCGTGGTTGTGGAGTTGTTTGAGGTGTTATTGCTATTGTTATTTGGCAGGTTGTGGGAATTATCCGATTCCGAACACGCCAAAACAAGAGCAGCGAGTAATGGTAGAAAAAGTAGTTTTTTGTTCATGTTTTTGGATCTATCTGAACCTGAATTGTCTTTCAATACTCTGAATAGACGAGGGAGGGCTCGAAGGATTCCAAAGTGTCTTGGTTTCCCCGTGACGGCGTGTAGAATGGCGCCAGAAATCAGCTCAAGGAGATAAACATGAAAATCGAACGCATTCACCATGTCGCTTATCGTTGCAAGGACGCCAAAGAGACCGTGAACTGGTATGTAGAAAATCTAAATATGGACTTCGTCCTGGCGATTGCAGAAGACCGCGTTCCGTCGACCGGTGAGCCCGATCCGTACATGCACGTCTTTCTCGACGCCGGAAATGAAAACGTGCTCGCGTTTTTCGAGCTTCCCACCAAACCCGAGATGGGGCGCGATCCGAACACCCCGGTTTGGGTTCAGCACATCGCATTTAAGGTCAAGGACCGAGAGACTCTCTTGGGCTTCAAGGAGAAGTTGGAGGCAAACGGTATCGACGTCCTTGGTGTGACTGACCACTCTCTTTTCCACTCGATTTATTGCTTTGACCCGAATGGCCATCGCGTCGAACTTGCGTGTCCAGACCCGGAAGAGGAGGAGATGCTCAAGCGTCTTGATGAGGTGAAGTGGGAGATGTTGGAGGAATGGTCGCAGACCAAGAAGGCTCCAAAACACGCGGATTGGCTGCACGCGAAGGCCCGCGAGAAGCATAACTAGTTGAATTCTCGTAATGCTTGACAATTATGTGAACAATGTTTACACAGTGAATATTGTTTACGGAGTTTAAGCGTTGCGAAGTCCAGAATCCCCAAGAGCTCGAAGGCGGGCGGCAAAGATCGAGACCATTAAGGAAGAGGCGCTGGCCCTTGTCTTGGAGGACGGTGTTGCTTCGTTCAGTGTGCATCGTTTGGCGGAGCGCTTGGACCTCACGGTCGGCGCACTCTATCGCTATTTTGATTCGGTAGATCATCTACTTGCTTCGCTGCAGGTGGATGTTCTGTGTGTCTTCGACGCGTATTTTGACGCGGTGATCGAATCCACAGAAAAGAAGGGGATTTCCTTAGCGGTCGAGCTGGTTTGGGCCTACATGGCCTTGAGCGAGATAGCTCCGGAGAGATTTCGATTGATTTCGCGATTTGTCTCTTCGATGGACCCGTTGCTCAATGATGATGCGGCGGCTCAGGCCGTGGAACCGACGATGCGACTCTTTGCGAAGGTTGCGACAAGCCTTGAGGAGGCCATTCACGACGCGGAGCTTTCGCCCGGCGATTCTATGGACCGCGCACTGCTCCTTTGGTCGAGCGTTCATGGGCTTCTAGAGCGCCAGAAACTAGGCAGACTTCAAGTTGGGCTCTTTGACGTAAACAGGCTGGGTAGCAACCTCATCCAAACCCTCCTCGTAGGCTGGGGAGCGAAGCGAGATGTGGTCGAGAGCGCAATGGACCAGCGACTTAAGCAAGATAATTTACGGGCAATTTTGAACAAGATTTAGGCAAGGAGCGAGCGATGTACGATGTGATCATACGAAACGGAACGATTGTGGACGGAAGTGGGGCACCTAAGTTTGTAGGTGATGTCGCAGTTCAGAAGGGCGTCATCGCTGAGGTTGCTCCCAAGATTGAAGCACCCGCTATCAAAGAGGTGGATGCCACTGGAATGATCGTGACTCCGGGGTTCGTGGATTTGCACACGCATTATGATGCGCAAGCTACTTGGGATCCTTTCGTGTCGCCGTCGGGTTGGCATGGTTGCACGACCGTCGTGATGGGGAACTGCGGGGTTGGGTTTGCTCCTTGTAAGCCAGAAAACCGCGAGTGGCTCATCAATGTGATGGAAGGTGTGGAGGATATTCCTGGCTCGGCGCTTACCGAGGGCATTCAGTGGGATTGGGAGACTTTTCCCGAGTACCTCGATGCGTTGGAGAGAATGCCGCGCGCTGTGGATGTGGCGGCGCAAGTCCCTCACTCGGCCGTTCGTTGCTACGTGATGGGTGATGCGGGTTCTGAGAATGATGACGCAACGCCCGAGCAGATTGAGGAGATGAGGCGAATCACAGTGGAAGGCCTAAAGGCCGGCGCTCTTGGGTTTTCTACGTCGCGCACACCGCTCCACCGTTCTGCAGCCGGAAATCTCGTGGCGGGGACTTTTGCGCAAATCGACGAGTTGAAGGCGTTTGGGATGGCGTTGAAAGACGCTGGCTTCGGCGTGTTTGAGGCGGCGCTCGAGCATATCATTGTTCCAAGTGAGCTTACTTGGCTTCGTGAAATCGCTGAAGAGTCCGGTCAGACCGTCATCTTCAACCTGAGCCAGACCTGGGAGTATCCGCAGATGTGGAAGCAGGTTTTGGAGCAGCTTGAAGACGCTGCGGCAAACAACGTGGGGCTCTACGCTCAGTCGGCAGGCCGCGCGATTGGTATCCTCATGACATGGCTGGGTTCCGCACATCCCTTCCTTGTGTATCCCGAGTTTTGGTCACTTACCTACGGGCTGAGCGACGAAGAGAAGCTCGAGAAGCTAAAGGACCCGGAAGTGCGTGCGAAGATTCTCGCGGACAGTCCAGTGGATGCCGGTGAATTCAATAATTTCATCGCGACCAGTTTCGACAAGATGTTCCTCTTCAGTGAGTACCTTGATTACGAGCCGGATGAGTCGCAGTCAGTCGCGGCGGTGGCCAAGCGACAGGGTAAGACACCACAAGAGGTCGCCTATGATGCGATGATTGCCGAGGATGGCCGAGGGTTCTTGTACTTCCCTCTCTTTAACTACGCCGAAGGTGGGCTTGAGCCTCTCTTCTACATGCATCAGCACGAGCGCGTAAGAATGGGGCTCTCGGACGGCGGCGCGCATTGTGGCGCGATCTGCGACGCAGGCATGCCGACCTTCATGCTCACCCACTGGACGCGTGACAGAAAGCGCGGTGAAAAACTGGAGCTTGAGTGGGTAATTCACCGACAGACTCAGCAAACTGCCGAGACCTACGGAATGTTTGACCGCGGGCTTTTGAAGCCCGGATATCGGGCGGATATCAACGTGATCGATTACGAAAACTTGAAACTCGGCTCACCCAAGATGGTCAACGACTTGCCAGCAGGTGGAAGGCGCCTTTTGCAACGTGTGAGCGGCTACAAGATGACCATGTGCAAGGGTGAGATTATTTTGGAGAATGATACTCCCACCGAGGCAAGGCCCGGGACGCTCGTCAGGGGCCCGCAGCCCGCGCCAAATATTTAAGCTTCAGAGGGCAGCAGTCGCGACCATCAACGAGTCTTCGGGCTTTTCTGGGTCATAGAGTACTGCCACTGGATCACCCGCCTTTAGATTCTGCCAAGACCAAGAATCCCAATGCCCTTCAAAGGTTTTACCGTTGACGCTGTAATTGTAATGGTAGCGGTTTGCGGACCGCCCGTTTTGCGAATAATTCGACCTTCCGGTAGCCGCAATCACGCCGTCGATTGGCTCGCCTTGCGTCCACACTCGGCGCGCGATGTTTCGCCGCTTGAGGCCCGAGTAGAGGAGCCCAAAGCCGACACCTCCGAAGATCAAAACGAATAATATTGGCATCAGGAAGCCGACGAGGGTTTGGCCGCTACTGATCATTCCCACACCGACGATGACTGGTACTACCGTGCCTATGCCGCCGAATACAGTTCCGAACGCAATATTGAAGCCCTGTTCGGTGAGGTAGACTTTTTTGAAAGACCTCGGTAGCGGTCTCGGCTTCGGCGTCCTTAGGATTGCACGAATATCTGGATGTATAGCGGCGAGCGCCGTGCTCGAAGGACGGACAAGAGCTGTAGAGGAGCCTCGATTTTGGATGGCGTTTCTTGCCTCTGAGGCGCTTGGCCGTTCCTCGGGATTGAGGCTAGTCATCCATTTGAGTAACGCCCGTTCTTCCTCTGAAATATTGAGTCGACTGAGGTCGAAGGTACGGTCTTGTTTGAGCAATTTTTGCGGATCATCCGCGGATAGCAACGCGACTGCCATAGCGCCAATGGAATAGACGTCGGATTGAGGTAGTGCTCTTCCCATGAATTGCTCGGGCGCCATGTATCCGAAAGTTCCGGCCACGGTACTGCCTCCCTCACCCGTATCAAGTGCGGCACGTACCGAGCCGAAGTCGATGAGGACGAGGCTGGAGTCTTCTCGGCGAAGTATGTTTTGTGGCTTGATATCTCGATGAACGACAGGTGGGGAAAACGAGTGGAGATATTCTAGGATTTCAAGGATTTCAGCGAGTGCATCGAAGACTTCTTCGGGGCGTGCCGGTCCGTCAAACACTTTGTTCAGTGAGTAGCCATCGATGAATTCTTGAACGATGAAAAAGGCTGTGCTTTTTCCGGCATCGTGAACAAAATCATCAAAATATTCGGGAATCCCGGGATGATCTAGACTCTCAAGAATCCTCGCCTCCCGCTCAAAGAGTTCGAGCACTTTGACCGAATCCGCTCTACGGATCAGCATCTCTTTGACCGCAACCAAGGTGTGATCGGAGAGTCTTTCTGCTTTGTAGGTGGTCCCGAACGCACCTGAACCCACGGCATGAAGCAGTTTGTACTTCGACTCAAGAATCGGAGATGCTTGGCACTCAGTACAAATGGGGAGGTCAGTGATGGAAGCGCCACACTGCGCGCAAACTATGTTCATGTCGTGGCCCTCAAAGTGTTGCTTAGAGTGTAGCGATGGCTTCCTTGGGTCAAGCTCTTCGAATGTGATTTGCATCTAAGTACGAAATAATTGCATCCTAAAGCAGTTAGAGAGCCCCTGGGCTGGATTTTCCAATGGATGGTTTCGATGAATTTGCCCCGACTTTTTGTCTTTTGCGCAGTATTGGTCACGCCGACGCTTGCGTTTGCCTCGCCATGGGTCCTACAGCCTGGCGAAACAGCGCTCTTTGGGCGTTTTGATTTTGGGTCTGCGGATGAGGAGTTTTTGGATTCGGGCCCGGCAGTTCCCTTCAATCTCAACGGCGAGTTGCGGACCCTTGGGTTTGAGTTGGGTGCCCGTTTCGGGATATTTAAGGATTTCGAAATCCAGTTGGATATTCCGCTGAAATTGGTGAGCTATACCGCGGATCCCGTCATCCTTATCCCGACCGAAGATCCCGATTCCTTCGACTACTATCAAGAGAATGTGCTCGATTTCAGTCAGTCTAAGATGGGCGTGGGTGATATCAAGATCGCCGGTCGTTGGCAGGTGTTTAGGTCGCAAGCGGTGGGCGCATTGGAGCTTCGGGTGAAGACTCCCACGGGCTACGATCCACCTGCGGGTACGTTCGGTCGCAACCCCAGAGACGCCGAGGAATTCTTGGCGAATGTTGGAAGCTTTGTTCAGCCTGAGAACATTCAAGATGACGTTTCGCTCGGCGACGGTCAGCTCGACGTAGGTGCCGCATTTCTTTTCGGATGGGCCCTTCCAACACGTACGTTTATCCGAGCAGATATTGGGGGAGACCTTAGGATTGATGCGGGAAACCGATTTGTGGGCGGGTTTAAGCTTGGACAATTCCTTGGCGATAGACTCTTGTTGGTTGCGGGCGTTGGGGCCGAGATTGCGCTACAAGAGGGAGAGGTGATCGGCGTGAGCGTGGCGGCTGAAGACCCTAACCTGCCTGCCACCGAATACGGCGGCTTGACGAATCTGGTCTTGCGAGAGGTTCGGCTCGACAAAGATATCGTTGCGGTCTCAGGAGGAGCCATCGTCCGACTGAGCAAGTCGACTGAGATTACTTTTGACTACTCACGAATCATCCACGGGCGTAACGTGGCTGAAGTGCAGACACTATCTATCGGATTTGGCGTTCGGGTCGACCCTCCGATGGATTGACTTCGGAGCAGTCGATGAGGAAGCTAAGTATTGTTGAGACACTAGGATTGGATGAGCCTCACGTAAGACTTGAGCAGGCGCGTTTGGCTATTCTTGGTGACCCTTACACACCGCGTTCAAAGTGGGGGCTCTCATCGCTCAAGATTTATCGTCCAGTCTTAAGTGTGAGAACCTGGGCAGGCCATAAACCCGCAAATCGCAAAGTCCCGATTACGAACTTTTTCAATCGCACTCAGACTCCAATCTCACAGGGTTGGTCTGTGCGAAAGACGCAAGTGTGTGACTTTCGCGGAAAGACCGCGACTTACGACTCGCATAACGGGACAGACTTCACGATTCCCCCCGGGATCAAAGTTTGTGCTCCTGCGGCTGGGGTCGTTCGACGCGTATCGAGTGAGTTTCACCGAGGAGGACTCAAGATCCTCATCGATCATGGCCAGGGTTTGATCACGACTTCTGGACATCTTGGGCGTAGCCTCGTGAAAGAGGGCGACGAGGTCGAGTTGGGTCAGGTGATCGCCCATTCGGGCTATTCTGGCATCGATGCCCTTGTGGCATTTCCGTGGAGCCCGCCTCACGTTCACTTCAATGTTTGGTTGAACGGTGTGCCTGTTGACCCGTTTGCGAAGCCTGAAGAAGAGAGTGTTTGGGTCCATCGAAACGACCCAAAGCCGGCTCAATCTAACGATCATGATTCCTACATAGCTGACGCTTGGAATGAAGAAGCGCTAGACGAGATTATCCAAAGTTGTGTGGACCCGGTTCTTCGTCACGAATTGACGGATATTGCGGCTTTGGAAGAAAGGGCGTGCCATACGATCTTTAAACGAAACTACTTTCCAACCCGCTTCGAAAGCTCACGCTCGCCGTATCTCGACGAATATCAAAGGAAGCCGAGACTCTATCTGCCGTTCCATAGAGACGAATACGATGGCGTGTCTTTGTTGGATTGAATCCAATCGCCTTTGATTTCATCCTTGGGGTGCCAGTAGTTGAGAAGGGCGTCAAAAATGAATGACCATGAAAAGACCGATGAAATATTGGATGCGTTATTGGAGAGCTACTCCGGTCCAGCCGAAGTAAATAATTTAGAGACGCATCGTCTTCCAAATCGCAGGGAAATCATTCTCGCGTTTGGACACATCCAACATCTGCTCTTTTTGGGATACTTCAGCACCCGTTGTTTGGATGATGTGAATCTGAGAGGGGCGCTCGCAGAGCACTTGCTTCCGGCGCAGGAAATTCTAGTTGAGCAGATAGGGCGAGCCACTCGATGGCATGATCGTAACAAGCCTGCAGAAGAGCGTCGCGATGATGCGTGGTGCGAAGATGTTGCGATGGAACTCTTGGCGCATCTTCCGGTGGTGAGAGAGCGATTAGCCGGCGACGTACGTTTTACTTTTGAGAGTGATCCCGCCGCGACAAGCATTGAAGAGGTGGTCTTTTGTTATCCGGGGATTTTTGCGCTCTCGGCGTACCGCGTCGCTCATAGATTGCATGAGCTTGGGGTGCCGATGATCCCCCGAATCCTAACCGAACATGCTCATACACGAACAGGTATTGATATCCATCCAGGCGCGAAGATTGGGGAGCGTTGCTTCATCGATCACGGAACCGGTGTGGTGATTGGGGCCACGTGCGATATCGGCTCCGATGCAAAGATCTATCAGGGCGTAACCTTAGGCGCGCTCTCGGTGACCACCGAAGGTGTATCACGAGAATCTCCAGCTAAACGCCACCCAACTCTAGAAGATCGGGTGACCGTCTATGCCGGTGCTACGATTCTCGGCGGCGAAACGGTGGTCGGACATGACTCCATTATCGGAGGCAATGTTTGGTTGACCAAAAGTGTTCCGGCAGGGTCCAAAATCTATCACCGAGTCTAATGGCTTGCGCTAGTGCCTGTGTTCGGGCAGAACCATAATATTGAAGTTGTTTGAGAAGGAGAGGGCTATGGAGGTTCGTCGAGATATTGTCGATGCGATTGGGAATACACCGTTGATTCGGCTGAGTGGGCCTTCCGAGCGCACGGGTTGCGAGATTCTGGGTAAAGCTGAATGGCTAAATCCGGGCATGTCGGTCAAGGACCGAGCCGCAAAATATATGGTGCTAGACGCCGAAGCTTCCGGTGCCTTGAAACCAGGTGGAACGATTGTGGAGGGCACGGCTGGTAACACCGGGATTGGCCTTGCGATGGTAGGCAGAGCACGTGGCTATCGCGTCGTGATCGTGATTCCTGAGACCCAGACCAAGGAGAAGAAGGATATGCTTCGGCTCTTTGGGGCTGAGCTCGTTGAAGTACCCGCCGTTCCTCATGCAAACCCGAACAACTACGTTCACGTGGCGGAGCGACTCGCTCAGGAACTTGGAGGGTTTTACGCCAATCAGTGGGATAATCTCTCGAATCGACGGTCGCACATCGATGGCACCGGTCCGGAGATTTGGGCGCAGACCGAGGGCCGTATTGACGGGTTCGTCTCTGCCATTGGCACAGGTGGGACGCTTTCAGGGTGTTCGATCTTCTTCAAGTCCAAGAATCCGGAAATTCAGGTGGCTTTGGCAGATCCTTTTGGTGCGCGAATGCACGCGTATTTTACTCGAGGTGAGCTTGAGCTCGATGTCGAGGGCGGCAGTATTACCCAGGGCATCGGACAGGGGCGAGTGACCGGGAATGTGGATGGCACGTTGGTAGATCGGTCGTATCGGATTCCTGATGAAGAAGCGGTTGTTTTGCTCGATGAACTCGCTGAACAAGAGGGTATTCTTTTGGGCGGGTCAGCTGGAATCAATATAGCTGGAGCGATTCGTTTGGCTGAAGATATGGGCAAGGGTCATACGATCGTGACGATTCTCTGCGATCATGGAAGTCGGTATCAGAGCCAGCTCTGGGACCCTTCGTTCAGGGCGGAGCGCGGTCTTCCCGTCCCCGAGTGGCTGGCCAAGAATAACGCACCCAAACCAAGTTTTGTTTAGGATTTCCCGTGTTGAAAACGCATAACGATTTTGAAGTCTCGGGTCCGGTAGTTGTGGTGGTTCTGGACGGTGTGGGAGTCGGAAAACATGATGCCGGCGATGCGGTGTTTCACGCTCGGACTCCGACCATGGATTGGTTGGACGATGTGGCGCTGAAGACCACCCTCTTGGCCCACGGAACCCACGTGGGAATGCCGTCAGATGCGGATATGGGAAATTCCGAGGTGGGTCACAATGCGCTTGGTGCCGGAAAGATCTACGATCAAGGCGCGAAACGGGTGGACGTCGCGATCCGTACCGAAGTCCTTTTCGAGCGCGGTTCCGATGATTCAGAGACGTTCTTTGAGATGGTGGATCACGTTACCCGTTCAAACGGAACCTTGCATCTGATCGGCTTGCTCTCGGATGGAAATGTTCATTCGCATATCGATCACGTGGAAGCCATCACCACACACGCAGCTCGCCTTGGTATAAAGCGGATTCGCCTCCATGCACTGCTAGACGGCAGAGATGTAGATGGTCAATCGGCACATCGATATATCGAGAAGATCGAAGCCCATTTTGAGGGGCTTTCAGGAGTAGACGCGAAGATTGCCTCGGGTGGTGGCCGGATGCTTGTGACCATGGACCGCTATGAAGCTGAGTGGGATATGGTTGAGCGCGGATGGAAGGCACACGTGCTGGGGGAGGGGCCCGCGGTTGGTTCAGCACTTGAGGCCGTGAATTCGGCGCGAAAAGAGAATCCCGATCTAAACGACCAATATATCCCACCCTTTGTGGTTCACGATTCCAATGGGCCCGTGGGTACCATTGAGGATGGTGATGCGGTTCTACTCTTTAATTTCCGAGGTGATAGGGCAATCGAGCTCTCCAGGGCATTTGAAGAGTCAGACTTTGATAAGTTTGAGCGTCATCGCGTCCCAGACGTGTTTTTTGTGGGGATGATGCAATACGACGGGGATTTGGGAGTTCCAGCACGCTCGCTCGTCAAGCCGTCCAAAATCACGTCGACGATGGGCGAGCTTCTGGCAAGTGCGGGTGTAAAGCAGCTCGCGGTGAGTGAGACTCAAAAATATGGCCACGTGACTTATTTTTGGAACGGGAATCGCAGCGAGAAATTCCGCGAAGATTTAGAGGTCTATATCGAAGTGCCGTCTGATCGTGTGACCTTCGATCAACGCCCGTGGATGAAAGCGGCTGAGATTACGGACGCAACCATCGAGGCTCTGAATCCGAATTCCGGCATTCGGTTCGCCAGGGTGAACTATCCCAACGGCGATATGGTCGGCCATACCGGAGACTTTGAAGCGGCCGTCATCGCCGTGGAAGCGACCGACCTATGCCTTAAACGCCTCTTGGCTGCCGTTCGTAAACTCAATGGTGTTGCGATTGTGACGGCCGACCATGGAAACTCCGATCAGATGTACCAACTCGACAAGAATTCGGAGCCGATTCGAGATTCTCAAGGGCGTTTCGTACCTATGACCGCGCACACCCTGAACCCTGTTCCACTTTGGATCTACGCGCCGGGACTTGATGGATTGAAGGTGAGAGAATTGGCCACACGGCGTCTGAGCAATGTGGCCCCTACGGCGCTCTATCTCCTTGGATTAGAGCCTCCCGAACATATGGATGACCCGCTGATTCTCAAGAGAAGTGAGGCATGATCGAAAGACCCACGGTCGAATTTCTGCAGAAGGTGATCTCGGACGCCCATATCGGCCTTTGGGAGTGGGACCCAGTATCCAACGTTGTGTACTGGTCGCCAGAAGTTTACGCGATTTTCGACGCGCCCGACTTCGACGGAACCTTAGAGAGCTACGAGTCTCGGATACATCCAGAGGACCTTGAGCGACTTCAACGCGCCATACAAGAGGTAATTGAGCGATCACACGCAGAATATCGGATCATCCATCGCGTGATTCGTGCAGACCGAAAGCCGTGCTGGGTTGAGTCACGCGGTACCGTTGTTCGAGATGCGAATGGCCAAGTCGAGAGAATGGCCGGAACGGTCTGGGACGTGACGCCACAGTTGAGCGCCGAACATAAATTGCAGATGGCGCTCAGCGCCTCAAATATGGGGCTTTGGGAGTGGAACATCTTGGTTGAACGCGTGATCTGGTCAAAGGAGATGGCTGCCATCTATGGGATAACTCCCGCAGAGTTCACTGGAACCCTTGAGGACTACAGGGCTCGCATACATCCGGATGATTGGCCTGAGATCGAGCACCGCATTCAATGTGCGATGGCCGACCCAGATTATGATTATTACGTGGAGCACCGGATCTTGCGCCCGAATGGGGCGATCAGGTGGGTTGAGGGGCGGGGAACGCTGGTACGGGACGAAGAAGGGCAGCCGATTCGCATGATGGGGACGGCTTGGGATGTGACGAATCGAAAACTCGCGAAAGCTGAGCTTGAAGAGACACAGGCTGAGCTCAGACGGTCCTATGAACAATTCGACCGAGAACGAAGGCGTACCGAAGAAGCTGTGCGAAAGAGCGAAGAGCTTCTGGAGAGCGCAGGTCATATCGCTGGAGTGGGTGGCTGGGAAGTTGATCTCGAGACGATGTACGTGAGTTGGACGGCCGAGACGTGCCGAATTCATGGGGTTCCGGTCGGAACGGCGCCTCACGTGGATGACGCTATCGCCTACTATTCACCAGAGTCTCGAGAGGTGATTCGGGCACATGTTGAGAGGGCCCTTCAGGACGGTATTCCTTACGATGTCGAGCTTCCGTTGATCCGCAAGGATGGCGTGCAGATTTGGGTGAGGACCGAGGGACGTGCCGAGATGGAGAACGGCGTGGCCAAGCGGCTCTTCGGTGTGGTTCAGGACATCAGTGCGAGACGAGCGGCCGAGGCAGAGCGGCAAAAACTCTACGAAGAGCTACTTCACGCTAAGAAATTGGAATCCGTGGGTCGGCTTGCCGGTGGGGTGGCGCACGATTTCAACAACATCATTTCGGTCATACTTGGACACGCTGAGTTGTCCTTGGATAGCCTTGAGGCGGGACATCCGTTGAGGGTTGAACTCGAGGAGATTCGAAGTGCAGCGCGCCGTTCCGCGGCTTTGACGCAGCAGCTCCTCGCGTTTGCAAGGAAGCAGGCCGTGAGCCCCAAGGTCATCGACCTCAATGAGACGGTTGATGGGATGCTGAAGATGTTGCGGCGACTGATCGGGGAGCAAATCACACTGGTTTGGAAGCCCGGTGCAGCCTTGAAATCCGTGTTGATGGACCCGTCTCAGGTGGACCAGATTTTGGCCAATCTTTGTGTCAATGCGCGCGATGCGACGGACGGGGCAGGGGAGGTGCTGATATCCACCTCAAATGTTCAGATGGAGCTGGGCGAGGTCCCGTGTGGCGAGTACATCCTTTTGACGGTCAAAGATGACGGCCATGGAATCGAAAAAGAGACGCTGGAACACCTCTTCGAGCCCTTTTTCACCACAAAAGCTCCGGGCGGCGGAACAGGCCTCGGGCTTGCGACCGTGTACGGAATCGTCAAACAGAACGGCGGTCATATTCGTGTGACGAGCGAGGCGTCTCAAGGTACGGAGTTTAGGATTTACCTGCCAGCGGTCGACGGGAAAATGAAAGGAACTAAAGATTCGAAGTCAGAAGAGAAGCTTAGGGGCGGCGATACCATCCTCTTGGTTGAGGATGAGCCTGCGCTCTTGAAACTAGGCAGGCGGATGCTTGAGGCCTTGGGTTACCGTGTTCTCGCAGCTCCAGGACCTTACGAGGCGCTCGATATTGCGGACCGTGAAGAGGGCATTGACCTTCTTGTGACGGATGTAATCATGCCGCGGATGAATGGGCGAGAATTGATGAATTCGCTCAAGAGAATCCATCCGGAGCTTCGGGTGCTCTACATTTCTGGGTACACCGCAGAGGTGATAGCGAATCAAGGGGTGCTTGAAGAGGATGTACACTTCCTACAAAAGCCTTTCTCAATGAACGCGCTCTCTCGCGCCCTCGCTGAGGCTTTGGGCAAGGTCTAGGCGTTATCGGGGCCGCAAATCTTTGTCGACACGAACAGCTGCGTATCCGATTCCACGAGGCTCTTCGCCAGGCGAGACATATCGAAGGTCGCGAAACTCAACCAGCCAGCCGTTGTTTTCTGCTTCCGGAGTTACGGTCCAATACGGATAGCGCATCCAGTTCGAAAACCCGCGAATGGACTCGGCTTCGAGCGCTGCCTGAACGATTTTGTCCGGCTCTTCGCGCTTGATCACGATTTCGACCTCGCCCTCTTTGAGCTCGTAGCGGTCCTTAAAAACAAGAATCACTCGTTTTTCAAAAGGGGTTCCTGGCAGCGGCCCTGCATGGGCTTCGATGAGTCCTTCGTTCTTGAAACTCGACTCCATGACTCGGGCGGCTCCAAAAACGAGACCGATGTACAGGATCAAGGACGCCAAACCAATACGAGCGACCGTTTGGGCGCGTGGTTGCGTCGGTTTGTAGAGCCTGAGCGCGAGTATAGTTGCCACGCCAATAATCCACCCAATCTTGACTCCGAGCGACACCAAAGGTGTTCCCACGACGAGCACCGTCATCAAGAAGCCGAGCACGGTCCAGCCAATGATTGCGCGTTTGGAGGTTGAGTACGCAAGGACGAGTCCGGCCGCAGTCATGAGCCAAAACCACGGGTCGATGATGAAGAGCGTATCGCCGTAGAACCACGTGCCATCAAACGGCATAAGCAAGCGCACGCCGTAGGTGTTCATCCAGTCTAGGAGCGGGTGAGACCACGTTCCGATGCAGGCGAGAAAGAGCAGCCATTTCGGGTCGGGTTTATCTTGGGGTTTTCCGGATCGAAAACGCCACCAGAGGAATACCAGTCCACTCAGGATCAAGGGCCAAATCGCCATGGCCAAGATTCCGTGGGTCATGCCTCGTCTCAAGTAGAGTGACGTATCCTCGCCCAGGAATGTGACGATGGCGTCGGCATCGGGAATATTTGCGCCGATGATCAACGTGCCCGTGGCGTACGGAGTCAGGCGCTTGAGCCCTGTCTGTGCGAGGACTGCCCCAAAAAACGTGTGTGCGACTGGATCCATTATTCAAGCGTCCAGGTCAGTGAAATTCGGTGGGTCAGGGTTGAGCCTGAAGAAGCAACAACTTCGAAGGTTTCACTTTCTTTGATGCCTGATGCTGCCACACGACGCACGAAATCGGCATATCGCTCGCCATCATGCGCCACGAGTTTGAGGTCGGAGAACTCCCAGTCGAGCGTCTCGACAGAACACGTGGTGACTCGAGGGCTAAGCTTCTTGCCCTGGTTTCGCATGTGCAAGACGATGAGCGCGCCGGTCAGAGTCTCAGCTCCGGCCAGGAGGGCGGCCGAGAAAAGAGAGCCGAAGAGGTTCTTTACCCGGCGAGAGGCGGGGAGGATAAGGCGGCCTGAATGGGTGTCGAGATGCTCGAGGTAGGCGCCGGTTACGCCGAGGAGGGGAGCCTTCCCGAGCATATATGCTTTGAAGACGCGAGGGTTCATGACGCGTTTCTGGAACTTTTGTCCCCCAGAATTCATCTTCATATCAGTATGGCTCATCGTCTAATTCCTTTGATGTGGGCGGATGTAGCGGGTTCTAGATACCGCGCAAACACGACTTGGACAACTCGTTGAGAGGAAACTTGCGTTTGCGGGCATATATGGACACTGTGTAGAGGTTATAGGGACAAAGTGGTGCCGTGTTTGACGGCTTAGCGAGGCATAGATGTTGCGAAGATTAATAGCTCTTGGATTGTTGGTTTTTCTCCCGAGTACCGAGCTCAGCGCTCAACAGGCGCCGGCGGGCATTTCTCTTTCTTGCCCGATGGTCCCAATGGTCGCCGATGGGCTGCTCACTACCCATATGAGCTTCACCAAAGAAGATGAAGACATCCTCAAAAAGGTTACGGAAAACTATGCAAAGAGCATGGATCCGACCAAAGTCTTATTGACCGAGAAAGAGTTCAAGGTGCTCAACGATCGCGTGATTGCTGCAGCGAAGGCCCTTAGAACGGGGGATTGCTCGGAATTTAGCAAACTGCACGAGGATCGAATCAAGTGGCAGGAGGAGCTCGCTGAGGCTGTTGGGAAGATCGTAGATGCCAAGGGCTATAAAGTTGATAAGAAGGCGACTCTTGAGCTCGATGTGGATAAGCGAAAGCGGCCAAAAACTGAAAAGGAACTCGCGAAACTACGACGCCTTATTATCGACTTCCAAATGGCGAACTACATCGCGAGCGACACAAAGTTAGAGGAGGCCAAAACCAAGCTGAAAAAACGCTACGAACTCTCGGTGAAGCGTTTGCGAGAGCAAGATCAGGCCGAGCAGTTTCGGGTGTACCTGAACGCCTACGCCACGGCACTGGACCCACATTCTACGTATTTCTCACCAGATGATTTGGAGGATTTCCGAATTCAGATGGAGCTCTCTCTGACGGGGATCGGTGCCGTGTTGACCAGCCAAGACGGCTATACTGTGATTCAAGAGATTGTGGTCGGTGGACCTGCGGAGCAACAAGGGAAGTTGCGCCCGAAGGACAAGATTATCGCGGTGGCCCAAGGCGACGAAGCACCTGTCGACGTGATCGACATGGAGCTTCGAGATGTGGTCAAGATGATCAGAGGAAAGAAAGATACAACGGTGGTGTTGACGGTCCTGAGACAGAGCAAAGAGACCGAGCGTTTTAAGGTCGCGATTGAAAGAGATCAGATCGACCTCAAGGACCAAGCCGCCAAGCTCGAATGGAAGACGCTCAAGCGGGACGGCAAGGAGCTCAAACTCGCCGTCATCGATCTTCCCTCCTTTTACAAGGGCGAGGATGAGACGAGCCGCGATTGTGCAAAAGATATGGCGCGTTTGGTGGAGGAGGCTCGCAAGGGCAAGGCTGATGGTATCCTTCTCGACCTTTCTAAGAATGGCGGCGGTGTGCTCCAGTCGGCCGTGGAGATTACCGGACTCTTTATTGAGTCTGGTCCTGTGGTTGGAGTTGGCGTTGCGAACGCCCAGCGAGCTGAAGTGCTAAGCGATAGAGACCCTCGAGTTCAATGGGACGGTCCGTTGGTTGTGATGACCTCGAAGGTGAGCGCATCGGCGTCCGAAATCTTGGCGGGTGCCCTCAAAGACTACAATCGAGCCGTGATTGTTGGCGATGCACACACGTACGGAAAGGGAACCGTTCAGCAGATGACTCCGCTACCAGCTGGTCTCGGTTTGTTGAAGGTCACAACGGCCATGTTCTTCCTTCCAGCTGGACAATCCACCCAAAATATCGGTGTGGAAGCCGATATCCAGATTCCGTCTCCGCTCGAGCCTATTGATATTGGCGAAAAGCACCTCCCGTATGCGCTCGCTCCCGCAAAGACCAAGAGCTTCACAACCCCGCAGGTCAATGCCTCCAAGAAGTGGACTCCCATCGCTGAAGAGACTCTCGAAAAGCTTCAGAAGTCGAGCGCAGCACGTATTGGAAAGAGCTCGGAATTCAAAGAGCTGGCGCGAGAAATCAAGAAATCTAAGGCCGGCGAAACCTCGATTAAGATTGGCGATATTCTTAAGAATCAAAAGTCGGATGAAGAGGCCGAGGAAGAGGGAGAGAAGTTTGAAGAACTTCGAATCCAAGAGGCCAGTGAGATTCTTGCCGATTTGATAGTCGGGCTGAAATGAGTAGAGTGGTGTTCCTGACTTAGGAGCACGAATGAAACTCACCCACCTTCTCGGTTGTGTGGCCCTCGCCAGCACTGCCTCCTCGACAGCCTTTGCACATATCCAGCTCGACTTTCCGCCTGCCCGGATTAGCGAGCAAAAGACAGCGCCCTGTGGTGCTGCTGGAAGTGTGCGCGGAGATAACGTCACCACGTTCGAAGCGGGTGAGACCATCACCATCCGATGGCGAGAGACCATCAACCATCCTGGCCATTATCGGATTTCTTTCGACGCTGATGGAGATGATGACTTTGTTGAGCCGGCGAGCTTCACCGATTTCTATACGAACGAAAGTGTACTCTACGATGACATTCAGGACGGGCCTGCCGGTGAGTACACGTATGAGATTACGCTGCCCAACGTGGCGTGTGAGAGGTGTACGCTCCAGGTTGTGCAGGTCATGACTGACAAGGCCCCTTATGGGGATGGCAACGACCTCTACTATCAGTGCGCCGATATTGTTCTAACGCAATCCGCTGAAGATATGGGGCAGCCAGAGCAAGATATGGGCTCCGATATGGGTGAGGTAGAGCCGCCCGTAGTCGATATGGGAGTTGAACCTGCGGATCTCGGAAGTGATCAAGTTGATCAAGGCGAGGGCCCAACGCCCAATCAAAATCCAGATATTGAGGCATCCGGAAGTGCCTGTTCTAGCGTGGGCTCATCGTGGCTTTCCCTAGTGTTTATCTGGGTTTTAGTCGGTTTGCGACGCAGAAGATAAGTCTCTGTATCCCCAAGAAATGAAAAAAAAGCGCAACACTTGTGTGAAACGGCCGAAAATAATCTGTGACGCTTGACGGCGTTTCGTATAGGGAACTATACATAGGTTCAGTAACATTTCGGCGGTGAGAACTCCGCTTTACACATTTGGAGAAGATAATGGCAATCGATAAAGATAAACAAAAAGCTCTCGACCTCACTGTTCATGCGATTGAAAAGCAGTTCGGTAAGGGAACCATCATGAAGTTGGGGAATGATGATCCCTTGGTCAACGTCAAGGACGCGATTCCTACCGGGTCTATCTCTTTGGACATCGCACTCGGGATCGGTGGGTTTGCTCGCGGGAGAATTGTGGAGGTCTTCGGACCAGAATCCTCTGGTAAGACCACTCTTGCGCTTCACGCCCTGGCAAATGCGCAGCGTGCCGGCGGAGTCGCAGCATTCATCGATGCCGAGCACGCGCTCGATATCAAGTACGCCAAATCGCTCGGTGTTAATATCGAGGAACTTTTGGTCAGCCAGCCCGATACAGGGGAGCAGGCCCTTGAAATCGTGGATATGTTGGTTCGCTCAAACGCGGTTGACGTACTCGTGGTGGACTCTGTTGCGGCATTGACCCCACGCGCAGAAATTGAAGGTGATATGGGGGATTCCCACGTGGGCCTTCAGGCACGTTTGATGAGTCAGGCTCTTCGAAAGTTGACCGGTACGATCAACAAATCGAAGACATGTGTGATCTTCATTAACCAGATCCGTATGAAGATCGGTGTGATGTTCGGAAGCCCGGAGACCACAACGGGTGGTAACGCCCTGAAGTTCTACTGCTCGCAACGCCTTGATATCCGGCGTATTGGTGCGATTAAGGACGGCGAAGAGCTCAGCGGAAACCGTACCCGTGTCAAAGTCGTGAAGAACAAGCTGGCAGCTCCGTTTAGGCAGGCCGAGTTCGATATTATGTACGGCGAGGGGATCAGCTGGGAAGGAGACGTTTTGGACCTTGGCTCCGAGATCAACGTCGTGGACAAAGCGGGCTCCTGGTACAGCTACAACGACACTCGCCTCGGTCAGGGCAGGGAAAATGCCAAGCAGTACTTGCGCGAGCACCCAGAAATGACGGCCGATATCGTACGTCAAATTCGGGAACACTACGGCTTGAGCGCTCCAGCACCTGAACTTGCCGTAGTTGAATCAAAGTAAGTAGTGAACCCCGGAGCCGAAGGTGGACTCTTTCGTTTCTGCCTTCGGCTTCGTGTACTAATCGATCTTAACCTTGCTAATTAGGTGGGAATTCGTTAGATTTTATATAGATCCTATCTAGTAAATGACGAATCTCAGCGATATCGCTGTATACAGGAAGCGAAAAGATGCGAAGCAAGTCCCTTGTATTCCTTCTCCTGGCGATCTTTCCACTCATGAGTTGTGGAGACATCGACCAAACAGCCAATCAGTCCGGTGCTACTGAGCCAATTCAAGTGGATGGGCCACATCCTCGACTGCTGCACGAGAGTGATGACGTCAGAATTACCACGCTGCCGGTCGACGATATCGAGGAGTACATCGAAGAAATGCCAGATGGAATCCATCTGCGGCCAGGCGTTGCTATCCACCAACTGCAGGAACTTGGTCTCCAAGATATCGAGATTTCTCGGCACCACCCGATCGTAAGGGTGAGTGGTGCGGCCATCGATGCATTTGCTGAGGTCAATCCGGGCGATGCTGTGTTCTTGGATGAAGGATACGGCTTCATCGTCGAGGGCTTGACCTATGAACAAGGCCTCATCACGTTGGAAGTTTCGACATTTGAACTTACACGAGTCATCTGGGGTAACTTCAAAATCGAATACAAGATGCCTACGGTGATGACCGAAGATGATATCGACCAACTCACTGAACCCGTGATCGATGAGTTCGGTAACGTCACGAGGACCCAGGCGCTGAGCGCTCTGAGAATGAAGAAAGAGCAAGGATGGGAAGAAGATGGTTGGTCGGCTTCATTTGAGGCTGAGGTGAACTTCCCAGTTCGATTGGAGGGCGTGTTTGAAGGTCGCATCGGCACGTTCAATTCCAGTTACGACTGTCGCATCAATGCACAGCGTAGTTGGTACCAGCGTGACGAGAGATTCTGTGTGGATCGTCTTGGGGCGTGGATCAACGCTTCTATCGAGGCTCAAGGCGAGCTCAGTGTAACCTATCGGCGAGGTCTGAGGTTTCATAAAGGCGGCCCTGAGCACGGGCGATTCTTCCAACGTACTTTGGGACGTGTACCGCTGGGTTCCACGGGTCTCTTCCTAGATCTAGTGGCGTTTGCACAGTACACACTCGATGCAGAAGCGGGTGGTGAGGTCACCATGAGCTACACGTACAATTACAGCGCAACAGCTCCGATCGGCTTTGAATACCGAAACTATCCGGAGACACGTTTTGCTTCGACGAATGGGGTGCGCCCGATTCCAAACTCGACAAGACCCGTACAGAAGCGCGGTGAGAACCATACATTTGACGTAGATGGAAGTGTTTCTGCTGAAGCCGGGGCGAAGGTCGAAGCAGGTGTGTTCTTCCAGGTCAGCGCGGCTGCTGGTGTTGCAAGACTAGAAGGGCCTCAACTAAAGGCTGTGTTTGACGCTCAAGCATTCTACAAACCGTTTGCTCGCGACGATCAGGGCGCGTGCGCCAAGTTGCATATTCAACTTCGTGGAGAAGCAGTTGCCCGAATCGAGTTTAAAGTGGACTTGAAGCTTTGGAAGTGGACCACTGAGTTCTCGTGTGAACAGTGCACCGCGACCTTCCTTCCTTGGGATATCTTGGGCCCTTGGACGAGTAGAGACTCCCCATTCTGCTTGAGTGGCCCCAGCTACGATAAGCTGGTGGTTGAGTATGCCAGCGGTGGCCCGGAGCCATACGAGGCTCCCGAAGGCTACATTATCGATGCGATCGAAGTACGCAGTGTGGTTCCCGGAGTTCGAATTCCCCGCGTTCAATACGCGATTAGCGGAGGTGGCAGTGGAGCACATGGTAGACCAAATGCTACAAGTTGCCCTTTGACCAGCGGAAATGTCCATCCCGTGACCAGCCGTGCTGAGTTTGGATTCTCTCGTCCACTTAAGCCTGGCGACACCATCAAGGTGATTCAAACCAGTGTCCCTGCTGGCGGAGGGCTTTGTTCTCCCGGTGGGCGTGCACGGTTTACACTCAAGGGTGCTGGTGGAACCCCTGACGTACAGCTAACGAACGGCAATTTTGTGGAGGGTGGACCCACGCTCACCGTCCCACAATAATTAGCAAGTATGGAAGCAAACCAAACACCATCCATGGCGAGCACACTAGGGTTCGCCATTTTTATTAGCGTTACGGGATTTGTACTCCTGGTCATCGTTGCGGTGGTGATGTGGTGGAATATGCTGCAACTTGCGCTGCTTTACTTCGCATTGGTTCCTGCAGCGACTGGCCTTGCTGTCTATTTAAGTCATGGTGACGTCCGGCAATCTGCGGTTGGTTTTTTGGTCGCTTTGATCATGGGTGGTTTGACGTATACGTGGACCGTTCCAGAGGTCCGTGCGCAGTCGATTCGACTTGCTGGTGGAACGATGAATCCAGAAACCTTGTTTACGGCGCTAGAGGATCCAGCGGAAGTGGTAGGGTTTGCGGCGTGTGACGTCCTTATGGCTCAACATCTAGAACTCATGAGGGTACGAGTACCGGATTTTGCGTCTACTCCCGCGCGTGCGCTTCGATGCTTTGATCGAGAGGTTGAGAGTTCAGACGCGGATGAAATCCTGCGCCGTGAAGTCGCCCTATTTTGGTCGAAGCAGCTCGCCGATGTTGGAGATACTGAATGCGCCTACCTCCCTGCCTTTGCGAAATTCCGGGAGCGAGACTCAACAACCTTGGCGGCAGACCTCCTGGGCGTCATGACTCGAAGTCAAGATGCCTCGACGCAGGAATGTGCCCTTGGCGAATTTAAGTCTCGGTTTCCAACGCCACTCAAGCAACTTGAGGGATTAGGTGACCCGCGTAAACTTGCGGAACGAGACGCAGATGCACTCTTCCTATCTCTCACAAACGCGAGTTATAACGCCGTTCCGGATAAAACTACTCAAGCAGTTACGACAACACCGCTGATGAAGCAGTGGGGATTGAGCCTCGGGTGCTATCTGGTAGATGCTGGTCCTTCACCCTCTCGCTATGTTCAACGTCTCAACTCCATGATGCGCATGGAGGGTTGCGGCGAGATCGATGTTCCCGAGGCCAGTTCTTTGTGGTCCTCGGCGTGTTCCGAGTCCCTATCTGGAACAAATGGGCTTGTGACCCAAAGCCGCCTTTGCCGCGCGGTTGGCAATCAAGCGATTGGGCTTTCAATTCGTGGCGCCTCGACCGTAGTTGGATCCGCAATCGAGGCGCTCGCGACTTCGGAGTTGGCGACCGGCATTCGCTCAGGAGATCACCGTTCCAAATCGGATATCATGGACCAGATACTCGCTGAAGGTCTCGGACCAGACGCTGAGGCCGGTATTGCGATGAAATTTGGCTACGAGTTTGAGTCCAAGAGATTTCAGATGCGCCAAGCCCTGAAAGAAGTTGACGGAAAAGATCCTGAGAAGATGAATGACCTCGAACGCGAACGCTTCATGAAGGAGTTGGCGGAAAGTGGGGAGTTCGAAGGTGTGAATCTCAAAGAAGCACTCGGCGAAGAGGGTTTTGAGGCGATGATGAAAGAGGTTGGAACGGACGACGGAGAGGTTGGTTCGATGACCGTTAACGACTTGATTGGGCGGTGATCATGGGGACTTTTGACGAGAATATGTGTCGGTATGTCACATCTGGAAAACCGGTCTCTGAGACGCAATCTATGCGGCTGGAAGTGGTACAATTTTTGCTCAATAACTACGCTAGCTTAATAGCAGGACAGTTATGAAAACGACCTCACCCACATTGAAATGGGTAGTTCGCATTTGGTTGCACGTACTCGGAACGAGTCTTGTCGGCCTCTTGCTGCTTCTTCCCTATATCAACACGACCTTTGTGGACGCGTATGTGAGCGCTCTTGGCCATGAGGGTTTCCGGACGTTTGGTCTCCTCGATGTTGTTATACACGTGGGTTTGTCGGCGTGTGTTTGGGCCATGATCGCACTTACGTGGACCGTCGTGACGGCAAAGCGAGAAAAGGCGAGAGCCGTTAAATTGACCCGCGGAACCGTCATCACAGAGTTGCTCATCATTCTTCCCGTCTGGATGGTTCTCTCTATGGGCCTGATGCAGTTATGTATCACAAATATCGCCGGAATCTTGACGAACTTGGCTACCTTTCAGGCAGCCAGAACGGTCTGGGTTTGGCATGGAGAATCAACGAGTGGCCGTTCCGGTGCTGGATACGCAACTGTGATGTCAAAGGCGCATGTTCAGGCTGCGATGTCACTCGCGCCCGTAGCTCCAGGGGATTACTTCCACGACCCGTTCTTTTTTGTTTCCAATGATTTGAAGGCGGCTCGAGCTGGGATGTTGGCTCAGCAATTGCCCTTGTTGACGGAAGACCAGGGTCAGCTTGGCTATCCCTTAGCTTACGCACTCGAACTGGAAGACCTCGATGGGCTCTTGAAGTTCGGCGACAAGAAGGGGCTGAGTTTGACGCGTTCTCTGGACTCGACGTCATTCAGGCTGCGATCGGTACGAAAGCTAACATGGGCCTATCACGCGACAACCGTGGTCCCGATTACCCTCGGTCCGGTTTCAGGTGCGTTGGTGGTCTACCGCCACCAGATCGCAATGCCATTGGTCCCACAGTTCTTCGGAGAGCTTGGAATGGTAATGGGCCGAACCGGCTATTACCGAACTATAGTTCGAGAGTTTTCTTATGTAGCCCAACGGCCGGCTAATCCGGAGTATCCGGGCGGGAGTGCAAGATGAAGAAGCACATGGCGATTTTGCACAAGTTTCATGAGGACCGGTCGGGGGCAGTATTGTTGCTCTCCCTCGCTGCCATCTTGATTATCATGATGTTGAGCTGGGTCATCATCGATGCCGGCAAGAGTGCGAGAGACAAGATCGAACTACAGGCTGCCGCTGATGCTGCAGCGTTTAGTCAAGCGTCGGTCAAATCGCGCATTATGAATATGGTGGCATACACCAATGTCGCGAAACGCTCGATTATCGGTATTCAAGCGATGTACCTCGGAATGTGGACCGGGTTTATGGGTTGGCTCTTGTGGCGATGGTCCAAGTGTAGGTGGTACAGGCCAGACATTTGCATCGATGCGCTTGCAAATACCTTCCTCTGGTTTAGGGAGTTTATGGGGGATTACAGACAGCTAACGGGGGCGAACCCCCTCGCAGCAATGTGCGGGGGGAAGAAGTCTTGCCGCCGCCTCCTAAACAGAACTTTTGGATTCAGCGGAAGTGGTTCAGATCGCAGTTATCACCGTCGAGATTTGGTCGCGTTGGATAATTATCAACTCTACATGACACGTTTAGGCGTCTGGTGGGGTTATTCGGAATCCATCGTCCGGGGCATGCGCAACGGCGCGACCACGGTCTCGAGTTTCCCGGTTCCGTTCGGGCAAATTATTGGACCTATTCCTAATCTACTTCAGGCCTTAAAGAATGCATTGCCTTCCGGTCTGTCTGGCTCATTTGTGGGAACAGGGTTGTTCGATGAGTTTCCGATTGAACGCATGAGCTACCGGGATTTGCGTCGCAACCATATGCATGGTGTCCCAGGCAGAACCGATCCTGCTTACGCAGTTGAACACCTGGCGAACTCGCTTCAGCATAAGCGTCGCTCGACTATGGGTGCCAAGAGTAATCTCGCGTACGTCCTCGGTTTGGCCGCGTTCGATTTGGGTTATGGGATGACCACTGACCAAATGGGTCGTGTCGGGCAGCCTTGGACCTTCAAGGAGTATGAGAACCACGGTCAGTGGACCACGCGGTCCTCCAACCTTGTGCTGAGCTATGGAAACAGACCCGAGCGATTTGGGGACGACCGAAACAAGTACGGGTTCATGTCGCGCGATTATGAGCACCAATTGGGTGTCATCGACGAGGTCGGCTACAAGGCATCTGGTTATTGGTCTATGGCTCGCGCTGAGATGAGCTATCAGGACGGGCGGCCGAACCCGTTCCGACCCAGCTGGACGGCGCGTATGAGACCCATCGCGCTCCCTGGTGAGTGGGAGGAGGCCAAGTTTGACTTGAACCGTGCGTATCACGATATGTTGCCGTACCTCGCTCTTTCCTCGTTGGTTGGTGTGGGAAGTGGCGCCGATTTGATGGCGTCGGGTATCGACTTTGTGAATATGGAGCGAGCAACCCGGGCCTTTGGGCATTCAACCATCGATGGGGTGGGCAAATGATTCACTTTCTGTCCAGATTTCATGGTGATCAAAAGGGCGCTACATTGGCTGAGTTCGTCCTGACCTTGCCTATCTTCATTATGTGTTTTGTGGGGATTGTGCAGCTTGGCCTTTGGAGTGAGAAGTCAGTGAAGGTATGGGCCAAGGCTCATCGAATTACCTTTGCTCAGGCGACTTTGGTGAACCAGTCAAGGTTCAGTCTACAGCATATGCAACCGCAGGCCGCTGGTGCGGTATCCCTAGGTCAACTAGCTTTCGGGAATAAGCCCCTGAATCAAAGTGGAATTCAGAGGGGTTTGATTTTAGCAGCAGAAGGCACAACCTATGGGGATATGGCCTTGAGAGGACACTGGGGAGAGTCCAGTACGCGAACATTGCCGGTCGACCTTGTGGTTCAGATGAAGCCACCTTTGGAAGGTATGAGGACTAGAAATTCAGCCGATATTCTCGGGGGTTCAGCACTTTCGCGCGATCTCCTCAATGATACGGCGAACTTTAGTGGGTCGGCAGGTGGGGCATTGGGCGTGATCAACCAGTTTCTTTCAGGTAGCGGCACGCGAGCAGCGTTGGCTGCGGGTCAACGCTACGGAACAGTGATTGGTTGGTC
Organism: Microvenator marinus; assembly: GCF_007993755.1. GTDB lineage: Bacteria > Myxococcota_A > Bradymonadia > Bradymonadales > Bradymonadaceae > Allomicrovenator > Allomicrovenator marinus. Next base: position 1,742,660 of record NZ_CP042467.1, on the reverse strand, counting down.
TAGTGATTCGATGACAGTAGCAGGGCGCACGGTGAGTATGCGTGCGCACTTCAATTCTTTGGTACCACCGTTTCCATTGACCGGCACGGAAGCCCAATTCTTGCCGATGGCAATTACTCGAGTGACCATGGAAAACCACCGTGCGTACTCTCAGATTCTTGGAATCAACTGGAGCCAGCCTTATCCGGGTGGAAGTATCAGTGTTCAAGAGAAGTTTCCGGCGGAACAATGAGGTCAACGATGCATTTGAAGAGTCTATTGTGGACGGGCGGAAAACTTCTAGTGACCGGGGCCGTGGTTGCCGGAATCGCATTTGGAGTAGGGGTGCTCGAGCCGAATCTGGCCGTCCAAGAGTCTGACGCGGACATTGTTTCGTTCGGTAGAAAGGAAGTGACACCTACCGAGAAGTTTGTGGCGTCGATGGAGGACTTGGGGCATTCCAAACCTCAAGCGTTCAATCTCAATGGCAACGTCGTCTATTTTGCGACACGTTTGCACGACCAGTCCCCAGAGGTTGTTCGGGAAGAGTACATGCAAAAGTTTCGGGAGAAGGGACTGGCTCCAAATGCGAGCAAATATGAGGACGAAGATCAGTCCATCATGACGGCTTGGAATGGTGGTGTGATTACTTTTCACGAGTCCGAAGACCGAATCTTCATGGGCGGGATGTTACCAGTAAAACAAGTGAGTTCGCCGGATGAGCTCGAAGCGCTCGCTGAGACCTATGACGGTCAACCTTGGGAGCTTTATAAGGGCTTCCACAATGTGGAGCTACTACGTTCTGGCGATGGGACCATTGCCACGAGCTCTTGGAGCGACGCGAACTTCGACTATGAAAAGATGCTTCCGGGCAACGACAAGCTCGACCAGAACGTCGACTTGGAGGTTCCCTCTTGCCCAGGTTGTGAACGTGTCTCTGCTTTCGAAGACCTTGATCCGCAGCGAGTTTTCAGGTCGAACGTCTACCAGGGAAGTTCATCTCCCCAGCATTTGATGCGCTTCTATGACCAAGCCTTGACTCAACGAGGGTGGCGCCCTACCGAAACGACCCATGTGATGGAGCGGATCTACCAGAATGTTGAGTTTGAAGGTAAGGAAGCTCTCAAGCGACAATATGAAAAAGATGGTGAAGTGATTACCATCCTCTCTCATCCCTCCGAGGATGGGACTGGGGCCACAGCCCACACAGTCGTTTCGAATTAAATTCTATCTGTTGTAAGAGTGTAGAGCGAATGAAGATCCAATTGAGCGTGATCCTTCTCGTGTTGTCAGCCGCCGTTTGGGGCTGTGATAACGAAGCGAATTTGTTGTCCAACAATAGGCCTGGGCCTGAGAATAACGATAACAATCCTCCAGACAACAACCCGGACAATAATACGACTGGTATGTTGAATAACACGACCGGTATGACGAACAACACAACCGGCCCCAACAATCCGACTACCAATAATATCAGCCCAAATAACGAGACAGATCCGGAAATTTATGACGAGGATCCTGGGGCTGATACACGTGACTTGACCGGGGACATTCCGGCATTTGCGGGTACAGGGCCGGTTGAGCAATTTGCCTACGATATGATGGTGGCGGCGTGTGAAAGGTGGGTTTCGTGCGACGGAGAACGCGATGCGTTTTTGGTATCACTCTCTCACGGCATTTCAAGCGTGGGTGATTGTGTCGAATGGTCACTTGCTCGCAACCCCCTCGATGGATTCTCGCGCGCCGTGGCAGAAGAAAAGGCGCAGTTTCTCCCGGACGACGCTCCACTATGTGCTACTCGGATTGCTGAACATAGTTGTGACGATTTGGAACGTTTATTGGACTCCCCGCGCGCGGTTGTTCAGGCGTGCCAAGACGCCTATTTCGGCCTTACCGGCTTAGACGGAATTTGTGCTTCGAATGCCGAATGCACGGCAGAGCTGAAGTGTTCCAAGGCTTTTGTCTCGGGATGCTCCGGAGTGTGCCAGGACTCAACTAAACTCGAAGTGCTTTGTGGTGCAACGCTTGAGCCCTGCGCTCCAAACCAGTACTGCGCTGGAGGAACTACCTGCACCGATATCCTCGGTGAAGGCGAAGCATGCGAAACGTTCGATGAGTGTGGGCCAGATGGGTTCTGCCGGGCGGGAGTTTGTGCTCCGAAGAAGTATGGCTTCCAGGCGGGACAATCGTGCAATCTCTTCTCAAACATCTGCGCGCTTGGCTTGAATTGCGACGTCGATGCGGGCGATGGTGTTCAGGGGACGTGTGCTGAGTACCGTGGCGCGGGAGAGCCATGTGCTTCGGAATTCGACTGCAATTACCAGACGTTCTGTAGCAACGACGGAATGTGTGAGCCGAAGGTCGATACGGGTTCGTGTGATACTCCGGCCGAGTGCCTGTCTGGAGTTTGCACGACTGAGGGACAGTGTCTGTCCTCTTCTCAGGCGTGTGCCATCCCTCCTGAAGGTCTATAGCTCCAACTACTGGGGGCCAAGCGGGAACCGGTCAACGACGCTATAGATTGCGCCATTCGGCGTAAGTGTTGAGCTAAAGAGAACGAGGTCACGGATATACGTTGAGCCGACGTCGAGTCCCTTTAGGTCGTCCAGGTTCGGTGTTTCCGTCAAATCTCGAACACGCGCGAGCGTGATATGCGCTTTGAAATCACGGGTCTCTTTCGGAATGCCGATATTCTCGAGTTCGCGCTCAAGCGTGTCCTTTAGAAGGCCTACCAATTCGTCGCTTTTAGGCTCTAGCCCCGCCCAGACAATTCGAGGAGAGGCGGCGTCTGGGAAAGTGCCAACGCCTTTGAGGGCTAGCTCAAATGGAAAAAGGCCCAATGCGAAAGCATGTAGGGTCTCCTGGATGCGCTCTTGGAGTGCAACATCGGTTTCGCCGAGAAACTTCAGGGTTAAGTGCAGGTCTTTGGTTTCGGGCATGCGAAGCTGAGTGGCGTCAAATCGACGACCCAATTCGTTTTGAATCTGAGTGAGTCGTTCAACCACTGGGATACCGAGCTCAGCGGCAATGAAAAGTCTGTTCATTTGGTAAACTCGTTGAGGGAAAATGGGCCCGAGGTCGGGTAGTCCTGCAATCTCTCTTCAAGGTAGTGAAGAGCAAAGGTGATGGCTGCAATTTGAGTGGCAGTTCTGACTTCGGTCCGGTCGCGGTGTGCAAAGACCCAGTGTCGGTGCCAGACGCCTTTGTCTGTTGCCAGTGCAAAATGAACGGTTCCAACAGGTTTCTCAGCAGAACCTCCGCCCGGGCCAGCGATTCCAGTGACAGACAGCGCGATGTTTGAGCCGGACGCCTTCAGAGCGCCTGCGGCCATTTGAATGGCGACCTCGGGACTCACCGCGCCTTTGGAATTTAGGGTTTCGGGCGAGACACCGAGGAGTCTAGACTTTGCTTGATTGGCGTAGGTGACAAACCCAACATCAAACCATTGGGAGCTGCCGCTGACCTCGGTGATTCTCGCGCTGAGGCCTCCAGCCGTACAGGACTCGGCCGTCGCTACTTTCCAACCCTTCTCGAGAAGAAGTCGCCCGAGCCGAGCCTCAAGGACGTCTTGGTCTTGCCCCACAAAATACTTTGAAGCGTCGTGTCGAATCGCTGCTGCTGCTGAGGAGACTAAGTCCGAGGCACCCTGTAGCTTTACTTCGATCACCGGATAGTCGGCGCGATAGGAGAGTTGCGTTTTGGAGAGGTCTAGCGTGGCGATTTTTTGTGCCAGGGATGATTCGCCAATTCCGAAGAAGAAGAGTCGATTCACCGAGCTTTCGCCTTCCTGAGCCCCGTCCAATGTGGAGCGGACAAACCATGAAAACTCTTTTGGAACACCAGGAAAAAAGTAGAAGCGCTGGCTACCCTTTTGGACTAAAAAACCTGCAGCCGTTCCGACGTTTGAATAGAGGATCTTAGCCCCCGCCGGAAAGAGACATTGAACCAGGTTGTTCTCGGTAGGTGTGCGCCCAAACGTCTGAAATCTTGCCCTGAGCTGAGCTTCGGCCTCTTGGTCGTGCTGAAGCTCAGTTCCGAGGAAGTTGGCCGCTGCAAAACGGGTGAGGTCATCTGAAGTGGGCCCGAGTCCTCCCGAGACGACTACGGTCTCGGACTCAGTATCGTTGAGAGCCGCCACGATTGTATCGAGCGAGTCTGGAATCACGACAATTTTTTGGAGCGAAATCGAGCGTTCGGCGGCCCATTCACCAAGCATCCGAGCGTTGAGGTCCCGAACGCGCCCATCGAGAAGCTCGTCTCCGACACAAATTAAATCGAGTTTGGATTGTGTGGTCATTGTGTTTGTCCGATTCCCGGTGCATTTCTCTAACAGGTATGGTGTTGGATTCCTAGACGCTGCAAAGCTTCAATGTTACGCTCCCACAGCAAATAATCACGGATAAGGTAAACATGTCAGACGCAGAGCTGAATCGAGTTCTTCAAGTGGCTGTAAAGGGTGGGGCATCGGATATTCATATCAAGGCCGGGCTTCCTCCTGTGTTTCGAGTGGATGGGGCATTGCTTCCGTTGCGAGACTCCAAGCGCCTGAGCCCCGAGGATATTGGGAAAATGGCCGCGGGCATCATGAACAAGATGCAGCGAGAGCAGTTCCAGTCCACTTTGGACGTGGACCTTTCGTACGGGGTGCCTGGAGTTGGGCGCTTCCGTGTGAACGTCTTCCAGCAGCGGGGATCCATCGGAATGGTCTTTCGCGTGATTCCCTTCAAGGTGAAGTCACTTGAAGAGTTGTTGATGCCGGATTCCGTGAAAACGATTGCTGAAGAGCGACGCGGATTGGTCCTTGTGACCGGCGCTACGGGTAGTGGTAAGTCCACGACGCTCGCCGCAATGGTCGACTATATCAACTCGACCCGAACGGCTCATATTGTGACAATCGAGGATCCGATCGAGTTTTTGATTCGAGATAAGAAGTCTATCATCAACCAGCGCGAGATCGGAAATGACACGACCACTTTTTCAAGAGCTCTGAAGGCCGCACTTCGTCAGGATCCGGATGTGATTCTGCTTGGTGAGATGCGTGACCTGGAGACGATCGAAATCGCGATGATGGCTGCTGAGACGGGCCACCTCGTGATGTCGACGCTCCACACCACGGACGCAGCCGAATCAGTCAACCGTATTATGACGGCGTTTCCGCCCCACCAGCGCGACCAGGCCCGATACCAGTTCGCGAACCTCTTCAAGGGCGTCATTGCCCAGCGCCTGATTCCCAAAGCTGATGGTCGAGGTCGTGTCCCTGCCGTTGAGGTCATGCTTTCAACAGCTAGACTTCGCGAGTTGATTATGGAACGCGCGACAACGCGAACGATCACAGAGAATATCGCGAAGGGCTTTGTCGCGTACGGCATGCAGACTTTTGACCAGTCGCTCATGAACCTGCTTCAGGGCGGCTTGATTACTTACGAAGAGGCCATCAACCAGTGCTCGAATCCTGATGACTTTGCGCTGCGTGTCAGCGGTGTGGCGTCAGCTCAGAACGATTCAGCGTGGTCTGATTTTGAGGCCAAGGGTTCAAAAGAATCCGAGGATGATTTTAACCTCGAGGATTTCGAGATTGAGCGGTTTTAAGATGTTTAAAGTATTGAGCTTCTTGCTAGTGGTGCTCTTTGCGCCATGCGTTGCATGGGCGCAGGACGAAACGCCCCAGCCATTTGTGGTTGTACTCGACTTGCCCAGTGGTGAGACCGATGCGCTTGTCAGTGGCCTGAAGGGGCTAGACGGCGTGAGGGTTGAAGGGCAGACTTGGTTTCTAGAGGAAGTTCAGGCTCGCGGCATTACCCCTCGCCGCATCCTTCGTCGTCCCAAGGATATGCGTTGGGTCATGCGAGGCGCGAATATCACCTACGTTCTTTTTCTAGAGCCAAAAGAGGGAGGCTTTACCGCCAATTTTGTGGGTGAGACGGGCGAGACAGAAGAGAAAATGGATTTTGAAGGGGAGAAAGTTGGAGACGAGGGGCTGGCGAAATTGGTTGAGAAGACCAAAACGCTTCTGAAGCTGGACGAGAAGCCAAAAGTTGCGCCGGTCGAGACGCTAGATGAGGAAGAAGAGATCGCCCCGGTAGTGGTCAAACCACCTGTGGTTTCTGGCGGTAAGTGGCTTGACATTGGAATCGGCTTTCGCCTCTTGAAGCGCGATTTGGTTGTTGGTGGAAAGAACGGCGGCGTGCTGACTTATCCCTCACAATTCTATCCGGGTGGACAGCTGAGTGTGGAAGGCTATCCGGGAGATGCGGACGAAGCGGTTGGTTTTACCCTGCGAGGACTGGTTGGACTTGGTTCGGTATCAAGTGGAGGCGTGGCATCGGGCGTACTTCATGCAGACGTCGAGGGTGGCGTTTCGTATCGCGTTCGCTCGCAGCTTGGAAATCCAGAGTCGGGCAGGAAAATGGAGGCAAAGCTTCGCGGCGGTCCGCGTTTTACCATGTTCTCCACGGATGCACCGGCATTGCCCGCGACGTCGTTAGTGGCGCTTAGTGTGGGAGGCGCGGTCACCCTGCCTGTGTTAGCGGACGAATTCAAGTTCAAGGGAAGTGTCGATTTGACGCCATTTGGACTTTGGCTAGAAGGAAAAGAGCAGTTCGGAGAGAGCGCGTTTACCTACGGGGTGTCCACTTCCTTGGGAGGTGTCTACGCGGCGACTTCTTCGATAGAGATTGCGTTTGATTACTGGTTGCGAGTTGACCGCACGGCCTTTAGTGGTCCTGGAGCACTTGGATTTGATGGTGCCGAAACCTTTGAGATGGTGCAGGGTCTCTACGTTGGAGCTAATCTAAAGCTCTAAAACGCTCTGCAATCTGTCGAATAATACGATGAAACTTGCTTGAGCCGGCTCTTGGGTTACACTGAGGCCGAGCTTAGGTCCCAAATACCCTGTTGTTAGAGGCGCTTTGTGAGTGACCAAAACTTTTCGGCGATTCGCGCACGCCTTCGCTACGAAACAATTGATGACTTCGTTGAAGGATATTCCCGGTTTATTTCGGCTGGAGGGATGTTCATACCGATGAAGCCATCCAAATTGAAACCGATTGGCACGACCATTCGCTTTCAATTCCTGCTTGGAGATGGCTCCACAGCTTTGTTGGGTGAGGGTCTAGTTCTTCAGGTGCGAACTCCGGACGATACAGCCCCAAATTCGCCAGTCGGGATGTTGATTAAGTTCACCAAACTTAGCCAAGAGTCCAAAGTCCTGGTGGATCGAATCATTGAAGCCAAGAGCGAGATGCTCAAACCGCGCGGCGATGAGTCACCAACTCAGCGTCACCCGACCAAGCCTTTCATGGATGATGAAGATCCCATGAAGACGCCGACCCCTCCGAGTTTTGACACGGAAGGAGGCTCTCCACTTTCAGACTTCTTGCTGGCGGACGATGGTTCCTCGGCGAGCGAGGTTGAAGAGGAAGAGGCGGGGACCCAGGATTCAGGCGGCCTTGAGCAGAACGAAGGCCTAAGAGGCTTCTTCGGTGAAGGTAGTGAATCGTCCGAGGCTGAGTCAGAGCCCGAGATGGCCGAACCCTCGGAGCCTGAGTACGTGCAGGCAGAGCCTGAAACGACCGAAGCCCCTTCGATTGAACAGGAGACGCCAACGGCGGAGGCGCCGAGTGAAGAGCCGGCACCAGAGCCGGTGGGACCCAAAGAGCTTGGACGCACCGCGGGTGGTCTTCAGATCTTAGCATTTGACGCGCTTGATGAAGACGAGATGAAGGACCTTGAGAACTTCTCGTTTGGCGGCGAAGAATCCGACATTGACGATATTTTTGACGGGCTTTTTGGCGGCGGAGGTTCGGAGGCTGTTGAAGGTGCTGTGGACGATATGTTCTCCGGGGCCTTTGGCGGCGATAATACTGGAGATTCGATGTCTTCGGTGGAGTTCGAACTGCCCGAAGATCCCGACCAAGTTGATGAGGCATCGGATTCCTCTGACGAAGACGACGATGTTTTCGTGCTTGAGGACGAGGCTGAAGTCGAGCCCGAGGCCGAGCTTGAAGGCGAAGTAGAGGTTGAGCCTGAAGTTGAAGCCTTTGCCGAACCAGACGCGGAACAAGAGCCAAAAGAAGAATCAAATTCCGGACTTTTCAATTTTGATTTCGTAAATGACGAGCCCTCCACACCCGCGGAAGCGGAAGAAGAGCCTGAAGAAGAGGTCTTTGTACTTGAGAATGAAGTCGAATCCAACGAGCCCAACGAGCTTGGGGATTCAGCATCGGAAGAAGAACCGTGGAGCTTTGACGGCGCCGAATCTGAGTCCGCAATAGAGTTGGACGCGGATGAACTAGATGAAGAGCCAGAGCCGAGCGAAGTGGAGGCCTCAGAGCCGCACGAAATTAGACAAGAAGACTCTGAAGAGGACGACGAGTCCCGTCATGAGATCCACTCGTTACTCGACCATTTCGAGGACGAAGACGATCACGACATGAGCCTTCGTATCGGGATTATCGAGGAGTCGAAGCAGAAGGCTGAAGAGCCAGAAGAAGAAGATTCTGAAAGTCTCGAGGCCTTGCTCGCGTCCGCGAGGAAAGAAATCGAAGAGAAGTCCACCGACGAGCCTCGCGAGGATGGCGACCTCATCGACCAACTGATGGGCGATGACCTGCCTCCGCCTCCGGTTGATTCGCCGATTTTTGTCCCGCCAGCTCCGAAGAAGAAGAAAGGTTTCCTCTCGAAGCTTTTCGACAAAGATTAATCTTAGTTAAATCGGGGGTTCGACGAGCGCGCTTGCATTGAAGCAAGCGCGTCGTTAGAGTTCACGCGTTTTGATGGACTACGAATGAGGAGAGTCTTTGTGATTAAGCGTTCTATGTTGATGTTGTTGGGAGCAGCCGTTCTGTTCTCCTGCTCTGACGATGGTAATATTCAGGAAGAGTTGATTCCACAGTTGAGCATTGAGGGAACAGAAGGTTCCATCAACTTGCAATTGCCTCGAACCGATGATCGGCCGGCAAAACAAGCAAACTCGGTGATTATCCGCAATACCGGACAAGCACCACTTTCGATTACCAATTTGGAGTGGTTGGCGAAACCTACACGGGTCGATGCCATTGGTGCGAGTGGCTCCGAATGTACGGACGACTCCCAATGTGGCGGTGGAGAGGCTTGTTTGGCTCCAACCTGTGTGTCTTTGGGCTTTGCCCAGACCCCGATCGAGGTGGAACCAGGCCTGCGATATGACCTTGAGTTTTTGGTTACCACCGGAAGCGGAGAATTGGATTGCCCGGCCGCGCCTGAGGGCACGCCTGAGGAGTTCTTGAACTCGTTTTGCGGTGCTTTTCAAATCTCCACCAATGCCATCAACTCTGGAGGGCTCGTAGAGAACGGTTCCGCCACCATCTATCTCCTGCGTCCGTCTTCGAGCGGTCAAATCGAGATTACGCCAGACTTCGTGGAATTCCAGCTCGTGCAGCCTGGCGTGCCTCAGACTCGTGATGTCAGCGTCAGAAACGTAGGCAGCGAGACCTTGACCGTCACCGAGATTTTCATCGCTTCAATGCGTGAGTTTGTAAGTGTGGGTGGTGAGACGCCGCCTGTTGAGATCGAGCCAGGTACCTCAAACACTTGGACCGTCACCGTGTCGGTGCCTGAGGGCACGGACCCTTCGGAGTATGAAGGCTTTACGGAATTGACAGTAAACTCAACGGCCGTAAATAACCTCAGCGGCGGTAAGATCCCTGTCCAGATCAGCGCCGGGGCCGCGAGTGCTCCCCTGATTTCCGTGGACCCCACCACGTTGGCTTTTGATCAGGCTGACCGGCAGACCATTACGATTTCGAATGATGGGGACGCCACTCTTCAGGTCACAAGCCTGACGGTGACTCCTGCATCGACGCGTGCTTTCTACAAGTGGGAAGTGGATGGCACAGATGTCACCAACAATTTCCAAACTATCAATGTGCCAAAGGGCGAAACCAAAGACATCGTTGTGGTGTTTGAGCGACCAGCCGGCAATGAGGATTCGGCTGTAGCTACGTTGCAAATCAATCACAATGACCGTATTGCGAACTCACGAACCGAAGTGACTTTGCTGGGCGATGCTGGTGATGTGCCGATTGCTCGGATCTATCCGACAGGATTTACGTTCCAGGCAGCTCAAGGCGAGATTTCTACTCGCACGTTTGTGATTAGAAACGTTGGTACGGCAGACCTGGAAATCACCGATGAAGACCTACAATTTTCGGTGGGCGATGAGTCGGGCGCAGAGTTTCAGGTCAGCGGTCACCTGGGTACTATTGCTCCTGGTGGGCTTCGAAGCGGCACCGTGACGTTCACCGGTGCAAACGCAACTGAAGACATCGGCGTGGTGATTTTTGAGTCGAACGATCCGAACACCAGTATTGAGCTTGGAATCAAGGACGTGGTCGCCGCGGCAGCACCTGTGAGTGCGGTGATTACCCCTGCGTCACTCAACGACGGTAAGGTGGGCGTGGTGGCGTCGTTCTCGGCTAACGAGTCAACCCCTGCGCAAGCCATTACGAACGCACTTTGGACGCTCACCTCGCGACCAGCCGGTAGCAACGTCTTCTTTAGTGCCACAGGCGCTGAAATGCAGTTTGTACCCGACGTTGCAGGCGAGTACACCTTCTCCATGCTGCTTAGCAGCGAATTGCGAGAATCAGAGGCAACGTTCACGCTAAACGTTGTGCCTTGAGCCCGTTACGGTTACGCTTGCGCCTCAATCCTGAGTAGTGAGGCGAGGCGTGGCCGAAGTCATCTTTTCCAATGTCCAGAAGAGTTATGGGGAGACCGAGATTCTCAAAGGCGTGGATCTAGAGGCTTCCGCAGGCGAGTTCATCGTCCTCGTTGGGCCTTCTGGTTGTGGCAAGTCAACACTATTGAGGCTTGTTGCGGGTCTTGAAGATATCACGGGTGGCGAGATCCGGATTGGAAGCAAAGTCGTCAATGACGTGGCTCCTCGGGACCGTGGTGTCGCCATGGTATTTCAGTCCTATGCGCTCTATCCGCATATGAGTGTTCGCGAGAATCTGGGCTTTGGACTTTCTATTAGAAAGGAAGACCCGAAGAAAATCGCAAGTGCTGTGGAAGAGGTGGCCAAGATGCTGGATATTTCGGCGCTCTTGGATCGTCTGCCGAAACAGCTCTCCGGCGGCCAACGTCAGCGGGTCGCCATTGGGCGTGCAATCGTCCGGCAGCCGGATGTATTCCTTTTTGATGAGCCGCTCTCGAACCTTGATGCAGCTTTAAGGACCCAGATGAGGGTAGAACTCAAAAAGCTGCACAAGCGGCTAAAGTCCACGATGATCTATGTGACCCACGACCAGGTCGAGGCGATGACACTCGCCGACCGTATCGTGGTCATGAACGGTGGTGTGGTTCAGCAGGTAGGAAGCCCTCTAGAGCTCTTTGAGAGGCCCTCTAACTTATTCGTAGCGGGTTTCATAGGAAGTCCCGGAATGAACTTCCTGAAGCTTAAGAACGGCCTTCCTGAGGGCTTTGAGGTGCCGGAGATTCCAGATGGTACCGACGTTGTTGGCATCAGACCTCAACACCTCGAACATTGGGACGGGCATCAGACATCTTTCCCGATGCAGGTCGAGGTTGTGGAGTCGATGGGCTGGGAAGCGCATCTTCACGGTGGGGTGGGTGGGCAGCCGGCAGTGGCCGCGTTGGAGTTCGAGTCTGTAGCCAGGATGAAGTTTCCCGGGGAGATTCGCCTGGGCTGTGACCCGCGACACCTTCATTTCTTCAATAGTTCTGGGGTTGCTATTTCTAGTACCCGTCCACAGTAATTCTGAGCAGTTGACGCCGCCTCACCACGATCTTTTTGCCTTGCTCCTCGACGATGCTCTGGTTGATTGGGGTAGGCGGCGGGACAAAAAAGAAAGGCGAGAACAACGTTCTCGCCTTTGTTGGTTTCTTGCCGGGATGCCATTCGAGGAGGACATCGCCCTGCTCTACCGGGGGCTATTCTTTCTCAAGCTTCAAGATGTACGGACCGTACTCAGTACCACCATTGCCCAAGTAGATTTGGACGGTGTCGTTAGCATTCATGACAAACGAAGCTTCGTGGCGATTATCTACAAAGGCTATATCACTGAAGGTCCCGTTCGCGATGGTTTGAACGATGGGCGTCATATCCGTCGCCTCATACATGATGGTCAAATTCCACGTCCCGGCTTCTGGTGCTCGGAAGAGGAAGTAGTCATCTTGAGTATTGTTTGCGCCTGGGCATGAAGCCATCGCGTAGACTCCACCTTGCGTGAGAGTTGCTCTCTGAGCAGGTGTGTTGTTTGGTTCGTACTGATCGTCTGGGCAACTGAATGCGGCAGACCAAGTGCTGTCTCGGCTCACGTGGAGATAATAAGGAACCTCCGTAGTGCTTCCGGCGTCATTGCTAACACCAATGAAGTGGGTGCCTGTTGCGGTTGGTCTGAAGGTCAGCGCTTCGTCATTTGTTGAGGAGTTGGCGGACGCGTTCATAAGGACCGTACCAGCCGCGTTGCGAACTTCGATGGCCAGGTCAGCTTCGGTATCGACGTGGTCGAAGAATGCACGCAAACGGTAGTCGGTGTTCGCGTTAGTGACATTGTATGCATACCAGTCGATATCTGGACCGCATGCATTAGTGTCGATTAGGTTCACTACCGCGTTTGAGAGCGTGGCTGCGCCCGAGATTGAGTCATTTCGCTCGAACGGGTCTGGGCAATACGGAATCGCTGGCTCAACTGAGTTTGCCGAGATCCAGAGGTCGTACTCGTTGCGGAAGAACGCACCATTTCTCGGAAAGACACGCAAGTAATAGGTCTCAGCCGAGCTAAGTCCTGTGACACTGAGTTCCTCGAGGTTTGTATCTCCGGCGCTTGTTTGCACAACGGTTCCCGAGGAGTCGACCACTTCCATGTCTACGTTACCGAGGAGGTTGTTGACCTCTAGGTTGATGACGAGTTCTGTGGTTGATGCTGGAAGTTGGAACCAGTCCTCGGTGCCTTCGCAGAGGTAGAGAGCGTCGAGCGCTTCTACACCTACTGCTGTGGTGGCGTCAGCGAGTGCTGGAGCTCCCACGGTGTCATCTGGACATGCTCCGGTAAACGAAAGCGAGACTTCGAGGTCGTAGTCACTCCTGAACGTTCCGTTTCCGTAGATGTTGATGATGTAGTTCTCACCGGTTCCAGAATTTGTGGCGGTCAGTTCCTCGTTGTCTGTTTGAGACGTTGACGAGTTGACGACCGTGCTCGAGCTATTCTGTCGGTAAAGACGCGCGTTGATATCACCGTTTGTGTGGGCGAAAAGTACCTCTACATCTAGAGTTGCACCTGAGGGTACGAACACGCTGTAGTAGTCCGGGTCTGTTGGGTTGCCGTTGCAAAGCTGCAGGTTTTCCGTGAGGCCGAGCGGTAGTGCCTTTGCCGTTACAAACGTGTCGTTGTTTTCGAACTCGTCGGGGCACACTCTATCTGCAGGTCCCACGCCGTTGGCGTAGAGCATCAGATCGTAAGAGACCCTTGCTCGCTCTGGCGAGAACACGCGGATGAAGTAGGCACCGGCTGCTGCTGGCGTGAACTGAACAGACTCATCGTCCGATGTGGTGGTCGAAGTTCCGACCTCGGTCATGGTTGAGTCGTAAACCGTGATGTCCAGGTTACCCACGTTATGTGTGAAGTTCAGGAATGCCTCAAACGGCTCGGTTTCGAGTTGAACTTGGAACCAGTCTTCCGTGCCTTCGCAGAACGAGAGGGCGCGGTAGAGGCCTGGTACATCAATGGTTGGGGCACTGCTTGAATCACCGTTTGGAGCGAACGCGTCGTCCACGCACCCAGGTGCCGGCGTGGTGGTGACGTCCATGGTGTAAGGGGCTTGGACGTTGTTTGTGGACGTCGTTACACGCCATTTGAGCGTTTGATCTCTAGGTGACGTGTAGGTCACGGACTCGTTGTCCGAGAACGAACGAGACTCGGCCACCGTGGAGGTGGTGGACCTGTTTCCGTATAGGAAGAGGTCGATGTTGCCCTGATTATGAGGGAACGTGAGATCGATCTGAATGGTCTCACCCGCAAGGATATCATACTCGAACCAGTCATCATCACCGGTACAGACGAGGAGACCGTAAGAGCCCGTGCCGATGGGGCTAGAATCTCCAGCCGAATCGTTGTTCTCGAAAGGGTCTGGACATGCTGGGTCAGCTGGGCCAGTTCCGTTGACGTAGGTTAGGAGCCAGTAGGTGTTGCGTGCAGGGTCTTTGCCTTCCACTCGAAGGTAGTAAGTTCCTGCTTCTCCGGTGGCCACACTGTAGGTCACGGACTCGGTGTCCGCGTCTGAGTCGCCGGCTGCCAAAACGGTGGTTTGGTCTGGGGCGATGATGAATGCATCAAGGTTACCCTGCGCGTTGTCGAAGGTGATGTCCCAACGGATCTCGTCTCCTTCTTCGAGGTCGATTGCGAACCAATCGGAATCGGTGTCACAGACGCGAAGCCCGGTGATGACATTGTCGGTTCCGAGTCGCGCGTCTGCGATTGGGATCACCGTAGCTTCGGTTCCTGAGTTGTTTGGCTCTCGTGAATCATCCACACAAGGCGGACCATCTTGGATGTCGACTTCAAGCGCGTAGGGCACGTTGATTCCGGCGAAGAGGTTCGCGAGGATGTTGAAACGCCCTCCCACGTTGGCGGTGTACGTGATGGTCTCTGCAACTTGAGTCGAGTTGGGGATGGTTTCACGCGTCTCTGTGGTGATGAATGTGGAGCAGTCGTTTGGTCCGAAGAGGGTGATATCCAAGTCGCCCGCTGCGACGGCTGGGTCGTAGATGGCTCGGAATGTCACAGTTTGGAGGGGAAGAAGGTCTACCGCATAGTAATCAGAGTCGGCACAAACGGCGAGGTCTGTGTAGGTGCCTGCAGTAAGTACGTTCGCGGTGCCGCACGTGTCGTTGGTCTCAAAATCGTCCGAGCATTGGTTGTCGCGTTGGAACCACTCGAGCTCATAATCAACGTATCCGGCATTGGTGCTGACGCGGACTTCGAGCGTGAGAACCTGAGCTACGTCATTGACGTATTGAATTTGCTCTACATCTTGGCCGGTCAACGCTTGAGCCACGATATCGCCAGCGGCGTCACGCAAGACGAGGTCGATGTCACCGAGGCGAGCTGGTGCTGCTGCACGGATGGTTACGATTTGGTTGTCGATGACGTCCAGCGTGTAGAAGTCAGGATCCTCGCCACAAACCTGGGCGGTGACGTCAGTTTCGGCCGCCAATTCTGCCGCTTCTGCAATTGAGTTGTTTGGCTCGAAGGTGTCGGCGACACATGCAGGAGCCGGTGTAGAAGAGATTCGAATCTGGTAGGGGGCGCTGTCGTTGATGATGGAGCCACGAACCTGAACGGTGAATGTTCCGGCGACGGCGGTACCATAGCGGATGAGCTCGGTGCCATTATCTTCAGAAGGAGGCCGTGCGGACGAGGCGATTTCCACACCATCCACCGTACGAAGTGCCACGTCGAGATTACCAGCCGTAGCGTAGTTTAGTTCAACCTCGATGACGTCGCCTGCTTGGGCCTCGAACTCGTACCAGTCACCGTTTGTCTTCTCTTTGCAGAAATTAGGCTCATCGTCGTCTGCTGGCTCAAACGGAAGCGTGGTGACTTCAAACGCGTTATCGATATCGTCGTTGTTTCCGTAGACATCAGGCGGGCAAGTAGGTGGCAGATTTACACAGAGACCGCGAGAAGGATTTTGAGCTTCATCATCGGAGTTGCCCTGAGTGAAATCGCAGAATTGAGATGCCGGGCATTGTGAACTGTCGGTGCAAGCCTGGCATACACGAGGGCTTCCGGTGCAGATATAGCCGACATTGATGCCCGCGCAGTCGCTGCGAGTGTTGCAAGTGTCTACACATTCAAGGTTGAAGCATGCCTGTCCTTCACCTGTGCAATCCGCACTAGTCTCACAACCGGCGACACAACGGTAACCCTGTTCAGCCGAGCAGATCTGGGAAAGGCCGCATTCGTCATTGTCTCGGCAGCCACGGCGACACACACGTCGTCCATCAGATGCTCTGGGTTCGCAGATATCACCGATAGCGCAATCTGAGTCGTCGCCGCACTCTGGCTTAACAATACAGCGTTGTTGCGCTGCAGAGCAGATGTACTCGTTGCCATCGTTGAGTTGTTGCGCGTAGGCGATACAGACCGAATCGTTGTTGCAATCGCCGGTGTATTCACACGCGGAAGGTGATGCTTCGGTGTTACATGTTTGGAACTGCGGGCATGATCCAGTGGTGCATCCTGACGCCTCGCAAAGTCGGGTCAACATGTTGCAGGACTCGCCTTCTCCACAGTCGTCAGCCGAGCTACAGCCTTCGCGACAACGATTGTTGACACATACAGCGTCGGTACATTCATCGTCGCCGGCGCATGTCGCATCCACGCACTCTCCCGCAACGCAATAATTACCAAAGGTGCAGTCGCTTGAAGCCTCGCAGGAGTTGTCAGGGGCTACACATGCACCTGCGGTGCAGTCGAAGCCTTCAGGACAATCAGAGGCGGATGAGCACGTAGTGTCAGGGTCAGAGTCGCCGCAAGCGCCGAGTAGGGCGACGAGCGATAACGTTCCGATAAGACGAATGAACTTGGATAATGTCATGAGATTCCGTTCCTTATTAATCTGTTCATGCGCGCGCATGTTCGAACGTGCAACGGTAGGCGATCCTTCGATCAGAATCAACCAGCCTTGTACCTGCCAGAAAGTCGAAGTTTTAGACCGAAAGGTGAGTGGTGTTGCGTGCCGCGCGCCGTCAATACTTTGTCGTTGTGTAGATATGCAAAATTTTGGATACTTCTAAGTAGACGAGTCCTTTTTGAACAAAAGTGAGAATAAAGATGACGCATTGGCATCGGCTTCTGTGGGTTAGCGCCCTTGTTGTGGGCGGGTTTTTGGCCAGTTGTGGTGACGATACATCGGGTAGCGGTGTAACTCCCGGCAATAATAATGGCACGGACGATATGACGGTGCCTGATATGGGCGACGACATGAACAACGGGTCGTCCGACGCGGGTGATGAAGATCAGGGAGATGGCGGAGATCCAGTGCCCACGTGTGATTCATCGGATCCGAACGGGGATGAGGATGGTGATGGGATCCTCAATCGACGTGATAATTGTCCGTGTGTGGCGAATCCCGGCCAGTCGGATGCCGACCGCGATAGCGTGGGTGACGTATGCGATAATTGTGTAAGCGTTGCAAACCTTGAGCAGGACGACACCAACGGTGATGGCGTGGGGGATGCCTGTGATGCATGGGTGGATACCGATGGTGACGGCGTCCGCGATGTGTTTGATAACTGTATCGACGTCGCTAACCCCGACCAGGAAGATAGTGATGGCGATGAAGTCGGAGACGCCTGTGATAACTGCGTCGATGATGCAAATGCAGATCAAGAAGATACCAACGGTGACGGGCGAGGCGATGCATGCGAGAGGCCGACAGATCCTACGCGAGACACTGATGGTGATGGTGTACTCGACGGAGAGGACAACTGTTGGTTGGTCGCAAATCCGGGCCAGGAGGATAACGACGGCGATACGATCGGAAATGAGTGCGATAATTGTGTAGAAATTGCGAACTTCGACCAAGCCGACGCGGACGCCGATGGTGTTGGAGATGCGTGCGCAGACGATTCGTTGACTCGAGACACGGATGGAGACGGGATTCGAGACATCGAGGATAATTGTCCGATGGTCGTTAATGTCGGGCAGGAAGATCAAGACCTCGATGGTGTGGGCGATGATTGTGATAACTGCCCATTCGTTGCGAACCTCGCACAAGAAGACGCGGACAATAACGGCGTGGGCGATGCGTGTGACGGTTTGCTTGATCCGACGGGCGACGAGGATACAGACGGCGTGTTGAATGCGACCGATAATTGCCCGTTTGACGCTAATCCGGATCAGGCGGATGGCGACGGAGACGGGCTCGGTGATGCGTGCGACAACTGTCCAACCATCGCAAACAACAACCAGCTGGATCAGGACAATGACGGTACCGGCGATGTGTGCGAAGGCCTCTCTGACCCGAATGGCGATCAGGACGGCGATGGTGTGACCAACGCTACCGACAACTGTCCGGTAGTGTCGAATGCCGACCAGAGCGATATCGACGGCGATGGCATCGGCGATGCCTGCGATAATTGTGAAAACGTGGCGAATGCTGCGCAGGCAGACGCGGATAACGACGGAACCGGAGATGTGTGTGAAGGAACTGCGGATCCAAATGGTGACTCGGATAATGATGGCGTGCGAAACGGGGCCGACAATTGCCCGTTGGTGGCCAACACAAATCAGCTCGATACCGATGGCGATAGTGTGGGTGATGCATGTGATAACTGTCCAACGGTTGCCAATGCGTCGCAGCTCGATGCCAACAACAACAATGTGGGCGATGCGTGCGAATTCCTGACCGTGGACAGCGATAACGACACGGTTGCCGATTACGCAGATAACTGCCCTGGTGTAGCGAATACGAATCAGGCAGATGCCGATGGTGATGGCGTGGGCGATGCGTGTGATAACTGCGTGGATGTCGCGAACGCGAACCAGGACGCGAGTGCGTGCAGCACACCACCATACAACGCGAATCGCGATTCCGATGGAGATGGAGTTCCAGATATCTCGGACAATTGTCCGAGCAATCCAAATCCTGCACAGGAGGATGCAGACGGCGATGGGCTCGGAAACGTCTGTGATAACTGCCCAATTAAGGCCAACCCATTCCAGGAAGATATCGACGGAAACAACGTAGGAGACGCGTGTGAGCCATTGCCGGGCGCGACGCCGATTTGTAGCACGAGCGATGTTCAGGCAACGCGAATCAAGCCTTCGCTCTACTTCCTGCTCGATTATTCAGGGTCTATGTGTCCAATTCGAAATGGTAACTTTGACGCGCCTTGCTCGCCGACTGAAGGCGGTTCCTATCGTCTCAAGACCATGAAGCAAGCTTTGGATAATCTTGCAGATAACACCAACCTTCTGCAGGACTTCAATGTTGGAATCGCGGCATTCCAAGGAAGTTGTGACAACATCACAGAGCTTCTGGACCTCCAACTCACGCGCACAGCTGCAAGTTTCAAGAGTAGCTACGCGACGCGGAATGCGAACGGTGGAACACCTACAGCTCCTGCGATTGAGGATTCACTACAAAACAATTGGCATATCATTCCTGGCGACCCAACACCCGATCGTCCTAAAGCCTTGATCGTGATTACAGATGGGACACCAACCTCGAGCTGTGGCAACACCACCAATGCAGCCACAGCGGCATACAACATGGGCAACGGTGTTCCTGTGTATTTCGTAGGATTCGACAACCTGACGAACACCGAACAGAATAACATGCAAACCTTCGCGACAGCCGGAGGAACCAGCAATTGGTACGAGGTTTCGTCTACCGATCAGTCTTCATTGGTCAACGCGGTCAGCACGATTGCAAGCCTGACTGTGAGCTGTGATGTGCAACTTGTGCCGGAGCCGGAGGATGACTTGAGCCGCCTGAGGGTTTCGATGCTCAATGGCGCGATGACGACTGTAGTGCCAGAGGGTGCACCGAACGGATGGACCCTGGGCAATAATAACGTGGTCTCTTTGGAAGGTCAGTCCTGCACCGATCTGACCACAGCCGCGGCCAATGCCAATGTCGGAGACACTGTGGGCATCGAAGTCGAAATCGCATGCAAGACCACATGTACTCCGAGCACGGAAGTCTGTGACTTCGTGGATAACAACTGCGATGGCGTGGTGGACGAGGGATGTGAAGGCTGCGAACCGGAGGTTTGTGGTGATAACACCGATAACGATTGCGATGGATTCATCGATGAGGGTTGTGGTGGTTGCGTCCCAACGCCAGAGGTGTGCGACGGCCAGGATAACGACTGCGACAACGACGTAGACGAAGGGTGCTTCACACCGATTTGTGTGCCTTCGGCCGAGATCTGCGACGGCATCGACAACGACTGTGACAATCAGGTCGACGAGGGTTGCCCGACGACCACGTGCGTTCCTTCCGTTGAGATCTGCGACGGTATCGACAACGACTGTGACAATCAGGTCGACGAGGGTTGCTCTACTCCAAGCTGTATTCCAGAGCCTGAGGTGTGTGACGGCGTTGACAACGATTGTGACAATCAGGTTGATGAAGGTTGTCCGGGGACGGCTTGTATTCCAGAGCCTGAAGTTTGCGACGGTGTAGACAACAACTGCAACAACGTGGTGGACGAAGGATGCGCGGTTTGCGTTCCAGGCCCCGAGATCTGCGATGGCGTTGACAACGATTGTGACGGCGATGTGGACGAAGACTGTATCGCTTGTCCAGATGGGCCTTCACCTGAGATTTGCGACGGCGTTGACAACGATTGTGACGGTGTTGTGGACGACGGTTGCGGACCTGGCTTCTGCTTTGAGGAGAACGAGATCTGCGACGAACTCGACAACGATTGCGACGGCGAGATTGACGAGGAGTGTATTGAGTGTCCGGATGGTCGTCAGCCCGAGGTTTGTAACCGCGAGGACGATGATTGCGACGGACTGATCGATGAAGGGTGTCCGGAAGTAATCCTCTAGTTCGCCTCGGTTGGATCCTTGCCAACGTGCAAGCTTGGCACGTGGCGCATGATCTCTAGGTGCTTCTGAGAGCCAATCTCATCGAGCATCGCCGCGTTTGGCCGCCACGGCCTAGCCCACGAACTCAGCATTTCATTTTTTAGGCGCATCACCCGGTTCGCGGACTCAAAAATCCGCGTCCGGTCGCGCTCGTTTTCTGAGAGTTTGAGTAGGTGGGCCCAGGCCTTCTCCCACTTTTCCTGAGTGTGGCAGATTAGAAAGATGTCGATGCCAGCACGGAGCCCAAGCTCCACCATTTCTTCCACTGAGTAAGTCTCGGAGACAGCCTTCATCTCAAGGTCATCAGTGATGACCACGCCTTTGTAGCCGAGTTCTTGGCGAAGCAATCGAGTCATTACGGCGTGGCTGAGCGTTGCGGGGTGAACGGTGTCTAGCGCAGGGACCATAATATGTGCCGTCATCAGCATTGAGATATCGGCTTCAATCATCTTTCGAAACGGTTCGAGTTCCACGTCTTCAAGGCGCTCTGGGGCGTGGTTCAAGACGGGGAGTTCGAGATGGCTATCGGTGTCCGTATCCCCATGCCCAGGAAAGTGTTTGCCGCAAGGAATCACGCCGGCAGTCCAATGACCTACAAGGAAGGCACCCGCCATTCGAGAGACTTCGTGTGGCACGTTGGAAAAGGCTCGGTCGCCGATGATCGGATTGTCTGGATTGGTATCTACGTCGATGACAGGCGCGAAGTTGAGGTTGAAGCCACAGGCCGCGACTTCCGTGGCGATTACTTCAGAGACTTGAGCGCAAAGCGATGTGTTCTGGGTTTGCCCTACGGCGCGCATCGGTGGAATCGGAGTCAACGGATCGCGCAATCGCACAACTCGCCCACCTTCTTGGTCCAGCGAGACAAAGGGAGGCGCAATCGCGTCTCTCGCGGCATCGTGGATAGCACCATTAAGGCGCAAGACCTGCTCCAAGGTGGCAACGTTTCGGCGAAAGAGGATAACGCCGCCAATTTTGCCCTCGGCCAAGGCGTCCTGAATGGCCTCTGGCGGGTGTTCGTCACTCCCTTGGAACCCTACAACCAGAAGTTGGCCGATGGCTTTCTGGATATCTTTGGGGTCTTGGGAAAAGGGATTGAAATAGGGGAGTGAAGGTTCCACAGATACTCCGAATCAATGGTCTTGTAATCCTCTTGGGTCGAGCATGTCTCGAAGTCCGTCCCCGAGGAAGTTGATGCCGAGCACGCTAAACATGATGGCGAGCCCGGGGAAGATGGCGAGGTGAGGGGTGAGCAGGAAATAAGCTGCACCCTGGTCTAGAAGGGCGCCCCAGCTCGGGTGCCCTTGGGGACCGAGCCCGAGGAAACTTAGAGAGGCTTCGGCCAGAATAGCGCCAGCGACTCCAAAGGTAGCTTGGACAATAACCGGACCAAGCACGTTGGGGATGATATGGCGCAAGATGATTCGGGAGGTTGGAAAACCCAGTGCCCTCGCGGCCTCTACGTAGGTCTTTTCTCTTTCGAGTAAAACCTGTCCGCGCACGAGTCGTGCGTAGCCAGACCATCCCGTGACCGAGAGTGCCCCAACCACCGCCAAAAGGCTCGGGTCTTGAGTCACAAAAATAATCAGAATGGCAAGCAGAATGCCGGGAAACGCCATAAGTACTTCGGTCACGCGCATCAACGCTTCGTCTATCCAGCCTCCGAAATACCCAGATATGGCTCCCAATGTGATTCCGATGAACGAACAGGTGAGGACCGTGGATAGTCCGACGATGGCTGCGACGCGAGCTCCGAAGATGACGGAGGTGAACACATCGGCCCCGTTTTCGTCCGTTCCGAACCAGTGCTCAGATGAGGGTGGTTGAAGCTGTTTGGTGATGTCCACCATGTCGAGGTCGTAGGGCGTGAGCCAGGGCGCAAAAAGTGCCGCGAGCGCCATGACGGCCACGATTAAGGCACCAACTCTGGCGAGGCCTCGACCAGCTGGACTTCTTCTTCGGGCTTTCGGGCGCTTGAATAACATCAGTCGTACCGAATTCGTGGGTCTACCACGCCGTAGAGTAGGTCAGTCAGAAAGTTCACCACGACATAGGCCATCGAGATAAAGAGCACACATCCCTGGACGATGACGTAATTTCGGGCCTCGATGCCGTCGAGGAGCAAAGTGCCTACACCGGGCCGCGCGAAGACCTTCTCGACGATGATAGCGCCAGAGAGGAGTGCCCCGAATTGCAGGCCCAAGACGGTCACAACAGGCACCAAGGCGTTTCGAAATGCGTGTTTGACGATGACAACATGTCTGGGCAAGCCCTTGGCTCTGGCCGTTCTCACAAAGTCTTGGTTCAAAACCTCAAGCATACTTGAGCGGACCATCCTCATGAGTTTGCCGCTCATACCGCTGCCGAGTGTAAATGCAGGCAGGATCAGGGCAGAGAGGCCGAATACGCCTGAGCCTGGATTAGGAAGTGCCTGAAGGCTCAAGCTAAAGAGGATCAGGAGCATCGGACCGAGCCAGAAATTCGGGATGGAAATCCCGAGAAGGGCCACGACGGCAGAGGAATTGTCCCAGAAAGAGTAGGGGCGAACGGCGGCCAGTATTCCGAGCGGAAACGCGATCAAAATGGCGATGAGAAGGCTTGCGCCCGCGAGCTCCATCGTGGGGCCAATCGTATGGACGAGTTTGTCCATCACCGTGACCCCTCGTTCGTCGCAGAGCTCGCCGAGTGTCCCGTTGAACACGGTGCCCCATAGTTCGAAGTATTGGGTCCAGAGTGGCTTGTCGAGACCTAGACATTGACGCATGGCCTCTTTATCTACGTCCAGCGCCTGCTCACCCAAAATTGATGCGATGGGGTCACCAGGCACCGCCCGAATGGCGACAAACACGAGTGTGACCACGCCAAGAATGACGAAAATCGAGGAAAACAGGCGTCGGAGAAGAAAGCGACCCATCCGTGGTTGCTACTCGCTCATCGAAGGAATATCAGTGAATCGAAATGCCCGTCTCTGGGCTTATCTATCTGCCTACGCGTTATTTCGGGTAAGCGCAACTATCGTGCCCTCTTGGAGATGAAAATGCTATTAGTTGTTGACGTTGGAAATACGAATACGGTTCTCGGTGTGTACCGAGGCGAAGAGCTCGTTCATCATTGGCGCGTTCAGACGGAGAGGGGCAGAACGGCGGACGAACATGGGATCATGTTGGGTCAGTTGATGCACTACGCGGGCGTGGACCGTCAGTCGATACGCGGCTCAATCATCAGTTCTGTGGTTCCCCCGATGGAGCATACTTGGACGAAGACGTGCGAAGGATATCTCGGTCATACGCCGATCGTGGTGGGGAAGGATGCTAAGGTCGATATGCCTGTGCTCTACGAGACCCCTTCGGAGGTTGGAGCCGACCGTTTGGTCAATGCGATTGCCGGCTGGGCGCGCCATAAACGGCCGATGGTCATCGTGGATTTTGGTACCGCCACAACCTTCGACGCCATTTCTGGTGAGGGGGCCTATCTTGGTGGAGCAATCAGTCCCGGGGTTATCGTAGCAAGTGAAGCGTTGTACCGCTCGGCCAGTAAGCTTCCGCGGGTCGAGATTGCTCGTCCGCGAAATGTCATTGGGTCCACCACGGTCGACGCCATTCAGTCTGGCCTTCTCTATGGGTACACGGGGCTTGTGACGGGGATCGTCGAGCGAATGAAAGAAGAGCTTGGGCCTAACACCGTTGTGATTGCAACGGGTGGATTGGCAAGATTCATTGCCAAAGAGGCAACTTGTATTGATGAAGTAGACGACCTGCTGACCCTAACGGGGTTGAGGCTCATCTTCGAAGCGACTGAGCTAGGGAACTAACTTATTGGGCAGGAGCTTCGGCGGGAGCCTCTGCGGGCGCGCCTTCGGCAGGTGCTGCAGCGTTGTTGGTCGCCGCGTTGGTTCCAGCGTTTGTGCCACCATTGGTGCCGTTATTGGTAGCAGCCGGAGTTGGGGCGGGCTCTGGTGCAGGCGGGGCATCAGGTAGCTCCTCGAGCTGAGTACCCTGCGCGCCATACGCCTTAGTGAGCTCTTCTTCTGATGGAGGGTTGAGCTCGTCTGCACGTCCACTCAACACCAACTGAATGGGTTGGAGGAAAGCAACCACGATTAGGATGGTCGTGATCAAACCCCACATCCAAAGAGCGATAGGCTTCTCTTTACCTTCCTCTTGTAGCTCGAAGAACGAGAAGTAGAAGGTATAGGGGGGGAATAGAAGTACTCCCATGCCTTTCCCAGTGGAAATTCTGAACGCATATTTTGCGATGCCGTAGGCACCAAATGCAGAAACAACAAATGCGATGACGACAAGGATAATCGTCAGGTAACCAAGATTCATGAAGCCTCCGGCATGACCCGTGACAACCCAAAAAGGCTGCTCGAAGTCCGCTTGTTTACCGGAGCGATTCCGTCTGGTCAACCGTCGACTTTGGTTGTTGACAAGAGTCGCTCTCCCCCGATACCGTTCATTCACGCTTACACGACTCATACGCCACGGACGGTCGAAATTATGGCCAAGAGCGAACAGACGCGACGAACGGCAAATGCAAGGGGAGCTCGCAAGGGATTGCGGCGTTCAAAAACGATTGCACTCAAGCGCCTCACCGAGGAAGAACGCAAGGCAACCGAAGCATTGCTCGACCAACTCGAGCACTTGCGGCCCAAGCATCGCGACGACTGCCGTATGGCAGATCGACCATGTCCTTACGTGTCGTGCAAATACCATCTCTTCCTGGATGTGAATCCACACACGGGATCGATCAAACTGAACTTCCCTGACCTTGAGGTTTGGGAGTTGTCTGAGACCTGTGCACTAGACGTCGCTGACCGAGGCGGCATCACGCTCGAAGAGGTCGGTGAGCTGCTCAATCTGACCCGCGAGAGGATTCGTCAAGTGGAAGCCACTGGACTCGAAAAGCTCCGTGTGGGATACGACGATGAGCCAGATTCGGACATGTAGTCCGAAGCGTAACCTCACGTAGAATTATGGGAAACAACCAAGCGGGACCATTTGCTCTTCTCAGCGTTTCTGACAAGTCAGGTTTGGAGTCTATCGCGCAGCGACTTGTAGCGGCCGGCTACACGCTCCTCTCTACAGGCGGCAGTGCGAAGTATTTGCGCGCGCAGGGATTTGAGGTGGTGGATGTCAGCAGCGTGACCGGATTTCCAGAGATCATGGATGGTCGCGTCAAGACTCTTCATCCAGCCGTTCATGGTGGTCTTTTGGCTAAACGCAAGGACCCAGCGCATATGGATGCCTTGCATGAGCATGGTTTGGCTAATATCGAGGTCCTCGTCGTCAACCTCTACCCCTTTGAAAGTACGGTAGCATCAGGCGCTGAACACGAGGAGATCGTCGAGAATATCGATATCGGTGGCCCGGCAATGCTGAGAGCTGCAGCCAAGAATTACGAAAATATCTTGGTGGTGGTGGATCCCAACGACTACGAACGGGGCGATCTCTTGGAAGGCCCGTTGAGCCTCAGAAAAGAACTGGCAGCGAAGGCGTTTCATCATACGAGCCGCTATGACGAGGCGATTTGGACCTACCTGGTTGGTAGAGAGGATGGCGCGCTTCGCTATGGTGAAAACCCACATCAGAAGGCGTGGTTGGTGCGCGAACCCAGTGCGCCTGTGCTTCGTGGCTTGAAGCAGCTATCGGGCAAAGAGTTGAGCTACAACAATCTTCTCGATGCAGAAGCGGCGCTCGCTGCCGTGTTGGAATTCGACGACCCATCAGCCGTGGTCGTAAAGCACACGAACCCTTGTGGTGTTGCGTCTCAAAGAGAGATTGAGACTGCGTTTGAACACGGGTTGGCAGGAGACCCGGTGAGCGCGTTTGGAGGGATTCTCGCGCTCAACCGAAAGGTAGAGTTCTCACTCGCCCAGAAGATTTCACGGACCTTTTGGGAGGTGGTTCTTGCGCCGGGTTTCAGTGAAGAGGCGCTCGACGAACTCAGCAAAAAGAAGAACGTCAGACTCCTTGAGATTCCGGAAGGCTTTTCATTACCGCCTCTGCAATCACGGATCACCGCATTTGGCACCCTGAAACAAGAAGCTGATCCCCGCATTAGGTGGGAGATAGAGGGCCTCGAGGTACCCACAAAACTGAAGCCCGATCGGGAAACCTTAGACGCGATGGAGTTTTTGTGGCGCGTCGTGAAGCACGTGAAGTCGAACGCGATTGTTGTTGGGGCAGGGACTCGAACATTCGGTGTTGGTGCAGGGCAAATGAGTCGCGTTGATGCGGTGGAGGCGGCATTGCGTGGTGTGGCCGCAAAGTCGGAGACTAGACCGAGTGGAGCGTTGGTTCTCGCGAGTGATGCTTTCTTTCCCTTCGCCGACGGTGTTGAGAAGGCTGCCGAGGGAGGTGTTCGCGCGATCGTTCAACCTGGCGGCTCGAAACGTGACGCTGAAGTAGTCGAGGCGTGCGACGCCCTTGGGATTACGATGGTGTTTACGGGCACGAGGCACTTCAAACATTAGAGAGGCACCAGTGAAAGTACTAGTTTTGGGCAGCGGAGGTCGCGAGCATGCGATTGCGTGGAAATTGGCCAGAGACGGTGCAGATGTCTGGGTCGCTCCCGGCAACCCCGGAATTGCGGCCGATCCTGAGATCTCTGGCTGTGTAGACCTGGTACCTACGGACGCCAATCAGGTCGCGTTATGGTGCCGGGAAAACAACACGGATTTGGTGGTCGTTGGCCCAGAAGCCCCCTTATGTGCAGGGGTAGCGGACGAACTCGAACGGCAAGGGGTCAAGGTTTTTGGGCCGAATCGTCAAGGGGCTCGTCTTGAGGCTTCAAAAGCTTTCGCTAAGGAGGTCATGTTGGAGGCCGGCGTTAGGACCGCTGAATACGCCGTTTTTGAGGATCTCGAACACGCATTGAACTATGTTTCGAAGCGCTCTCACCCGATTGTAATCAAGGCGGATGGCTTGGCAGCGGGAAAGGGTGTTGTGATCGCGATGACCGAGGAAGAGTCTCGCGAGGCATTGGTTTCGATGATGCAAGACCGGCGGTTTGAAGAGGCTGGAGCGAGGGTCGTAATCGAGCAGTTCTTGCAAGGCCCGGAGCTCTCTTTCATGGTGATCACGGACTCAGATACGGTCTTTCCGCTCGTGACCAGTCAGGATCATAAGCGATTGCTAGATGGTGATGAGGGACCAAACACCGGTGGCATGGGGGCCGTGGTGCCGTCACCTCACACGACACCCGAGCTGGAAAGCCGCCTCATCGAGGAAGTCATCAAGCCAGTCCTAGAGGTCTTGAAGCGCCGTGGGGTCGTTTACCGAGGGTTCCTATATGCGGGAATCATGCTTTGCGAGGATGGCCCCTATGTCTTGGAGTTTAACGTGAGGCTGGGGGACCCGGAGACTCAGGCTATTTTGATTGGCATGCAATCTAACCTCTTGGAGCCGATTCTGGCTGCCATGGATGGTGGACTTGAACACCTAGCTCCCGGTGTGTGTTCGTCGTCGGCCCTGGTGGTGATGGCTGCCGAAGGTTATCCGGAATCCCCCCAAAAGGGGGCAGTGATTTCTGGCTTGGACTTGGTGGAAGGCTCGAAGGTCTTCTACTCTGGAGTCAAGAAGGCCGAAGAATGGACCGTGTCCGGAGGGCGTGTCTTAGGCGTGGCAGCAAGCGCAGGTACACCTCAGGACGCCCTCAAGATGGCGTACTCAGACGTAAAGAAGATCAAGTGGGAAGGTGTTCAATACCGTCAAGACATCGGACGTCTGTAGGCGTAGGAAAAGAGGTAGGCTAGCGTTTCGACATGCCGCCGCGCCTCAAAGGCGTTTTGCCCCCACGCGTAAAACCCGTGCCGCAGGACCATCACGGAGGGCACATTCGTCATGGCACCAAGGATGGCTTCGGCGAGTTTTGGAATCTCGAGGTGATTAGGGACGATGGGCACCGAAATCCGCTCTCGGTCCCAGATATCAAGGCCTTTGATCATCTCGAGTCCCTCAAAGACGGTCTCACCCTCAGCTTCATCGCGCGTAGAGCAAAGTGCAGCGTCTAGATGGTGAACGTGAAAGATTGCCCCGATCTTTGGGTCTGCCGCGTAGAGAAGCGAATGGACCAGTGTTTCGGCGCTCGGCTTGTGAATGGTTGGTTCAGCCGGGGCTGCTCTGAGGTCGCAAAGGAGGAAGTCGTCTGTTTGCAACTCGCCCTTGTTCTTCCCGGACGCAGTGATCAAAAAGGTTGAGTCTGAGGCACGCACGGAGAGATTTCCGGACGTGCCCAAGAGCCAACCGAACTGATAAAATGCCCTGCCTGCCTGGATCATGTCTAGGGAGGCTTTCTCACGATCGAAAGTCATCAGGAACGTTCCGAAAGAAGCAGTTTCGCGATGGTTTGAAGCTGCATATTCGAGGTGCCCTCGTAGATCGTCCCGATCTTTGCGTCACGGTAGAACTTCTCAGCGAGGAACTCCTTGGTGAAGCCGACTCCGCCGTGGAATTCGACACATTTTGAGGCGGCGTATTCTGCGACTTGGCTCGAATAGAGTTTGGCCATTGCGGCTTCTTTGACGAACGGCTTGCCGGCGTCTTTGAGTCTGGCTGCGTTGTAGACCATGAGTCGAGCGGCTTCGATACGCGTCGCGACTTCTGCATATTGGAACTGAAGACCTTGGAATTCAGCGATTTTTTGGCCGAATTGTTCGCGCTCCATCATATGCGCCATGGCGCCATCAAATGCGCCCTTGGCGAGCCCGATCATTTGGGCTCCGATGCCGATGCGACCTTCATTCAAGGTCTCAATAGCAACTTTATAGCCTTTGCCGACTTCGCCGAGAACGTTCTCTTTGGGAACGATGCAGTTCTCCATGATGAGCTCTGTGGTCGAAGATGCGCGGATTCCAAGTTTGTCTTCCTTCTTACCAACGCTGAACCCTTCGAACTCACGCTCGACCAGGAAACCGGTGATTCCACGGTACCCTTTGGATGGGTCGATGTTGGCGAACACAATATAGAAGCTAGCTTCGGCGCCGTTCGTAATCCATAGCTTGGTGCCATTGAGCTTCCAGTGATCACCACAATCTTCCGCTCTTGTTTGAAGGGCGAACGCGTCGGATCCGCTCGCGGGCTCACTCAGGGCGTAGGAGCCGACCCATTCGGAGCAAAGTTTTGGGAAGTACTTCTCTTTGAGAGCGTCGGACGCAAAGTTATGGATGGCGTTGTTGACGAGAGTATTCTGCACGTCGACAAATACCGAGACGCTTGGGTCGATGGTCGCGATTTCTTCGATGGCGAGGATGGCCATCATGAAGGAGCTTTCGGAGCCACCGTATTGTCCCGGGACTTCGATTCCCATGAGTCCCAAATCGAACGCGCCCTTAATGATACTTTTGTCGATCTGGCCTGCCTGGTCCATGGCATGGACCTTAGGGGCAACTTCCTTGCGTGCCCAATCTCGGACCGCTTGTTGGAACATGATTTCGTCTTCGCTAAGCACAGTGAGTGGCGTGCTCATGGTTCACCTCAATACTTAAAGTGTAGATCTTTGACTTAAAAAATCGGAACTTCGGGTTTCTTTTCAGCGGGCTTGATGTCGACCCAGTCGTCATTGGACTTGGTCTCAGGTTGCTTCTTCGTCTTGACCGGTTCCTTCTTCGTCTTCGCGGCCGGCTCTGAGGGTTTGGATGCAACGCGGTCTGGTTCGGGTTCGGCGGGCTTCTCCACGACGGGAGGCTCAACCTCGGGCTCTGCTGGGGGCACCGGATTGGCAACGAGCGCGACATCTACGGAAGCAGGAGAGTCCTTGGTAAGTGTGAGCGGCGAGTCAATGTAGCCGTCCGCTTTCAGCACGTATGCTTCGTTACCTTCGACCTTGACCCGCAAGGGGGTTTGGTCAATTCGGGTCTCTCCGTCAAAGAGTGTCGCCACGACTCCGGGTGTCTTAACTTCAACCCATTTTTCTTCGACTTGCTCGGCTGCAACGGGTTCGGCCGCGACAGTGGTAGGTGTTTCAGGTTCAACCATGGCACTGGCGTTGGCGTCGGGCGTTGCTGTCGTGCCTTGCATGCCGAGGAAGTAGTAGGCTCCACCACCAAGTCCTGCAACGACCAAGACAGCAACTAGAATCAGCGCAATCGGGGATTTCTTTTGCGGTATCTCGATCTGGCCGGTGTCGTCGTTAGAAGGCAGCTTGGTGCTCAGCCCCGGATTTAGGGCTGGGGTCGATGGTTTGGTTTGAGGCTCTGGAAGTGGCGCCGGGGCCTGTGGCAACTCGGCCATTTCCACCATTTGCGTTGCGTCATCGTCTGCGGGCTTCGGCGCAGGTTGTGCCGGCGCTGCTACGGGTACCTGCACAGGCTGAAGTCCTGTTGGGACGCTGACCTGGCCCCCACGAGATTGCACCAACTCATTGAGGTCTTGGAGCATCTCGTCGGCAGAGGTGTAACGTCTGTCGAGCTTTTTTTCGAGTGCTTTGACGAAGATCCTACCGAGCGGCGAATCGATAACCTCTTGCGGGATATCGACGGGGTCGTCACTGATTTGTTTGTGCAGGACCTCCCATCTACCCGTGCCTTCAAAAACGCTCTTACCGGTGAGCATTTCCACACCGATAAGTGCCAGCGCGTAGATATCACTTTGGGGACCGATGCCTTGTCCGGTGATTTGCTCGGGGGCCATATACCGCAGTGTGCCGACCAAAACGCCAGCGGATGTCAGCGGGTCTGCGTCGTCATCTTCTTCAGCCTGGCCAACAATTTTGGCGATCCCGAAGTCCACAACTTTCACAAAATCTCGCTCGCCGTGAAGGTCCGCAATCATGATGTTGGCAGGCTTCAAATCGCGGTGCACGATGCCATAGGAGTGTGCTTCCGAAAGACTTTTCAGGATTTGCCTGAGGATATGGATAGTGCGATCGAGGGGGAGCGGCCCCTTCATCTGGTCCTTAAGAGTGTCCCCTTTGATGAACTCCATGGCGTAGTAGAGCAGGCCATCTTCGCGGTCCCCGCGGAAATCATAAATCCTGATGGTGTTTGGATGCTGAAGATTCCGGACTGCCATGACCTCTCGCCGGAAGCGTTCAATCATCTCGTCGACGTTCATCGCATGAGCCACAAGGACCTTGATGGCGACCTGTCGATCCATCGAGATCTGGCGCGCGAGGTAGACGGCACCGAATCCGCCTTGTCCGAGAAGAGATTCGATTCGGTATGTCTCGTCTAAAATGTCGCCAATCTGGGGCAGGCCTTGCATCGTGCTTCCTATCGTGCCACGGTTCGCCGGGCGTTATCTCTTAATGTATCTGGAAAATCAACGTTCGTGAGACGGTAGCAAACTTGCGCCGACCACGAAAGCTCTAGTAGATTGCACCAAGACCGGATAAGTGAAAGTAATTTAGGAATTGAGCCAAAGGCGGTGGTTGTGAGTCGAGAAAGTATTACACGTTTGGGAATGGCCATCATTGCAGGCGCGAGCATCTTCGCGTGCTCGTCCAGCGTGTGGGCCGAGGATTTGACGTTTGAAGAAGCGATTGGGCAAGCCAAGACGGCTTATGATGCAGAAGACTACGATAAGGCGGTCGAGCTTTTGTTGACTGCGAATCGTATTCAGCCGAATTCTCGTCTCTTGCTCAACATTGCTCGGTCGTACGCGCGCAGTGGTGATTGTGCCAATGCAGTTGCGTACTTTAAGGCGTTTTCTCGCGCCGACGACGCTGAAGACTCGCTGGTAAAGACCGCCAATAAAGAGGCTGACGAGCTTGCGTGCGACGCGTTCGACGACGAAGCGTCAGGTCGCGTCATGTTCAGTTCCGTTCCTACTGGGGCTAGCGTTTCGCTCGATGGCAAGGAACTTGGAAAGACCCCTTTCGAGACCGTGCTCTTGGGCCAAGGTGAGCAGAAGTTCGTCTTCACATTAGAAGGCTACGAGACTTTTGAGAGAACCGTAAAACTTTCACCGCAGAGCGATGCAACGGTGGCAGCCTCCATGCAGGAAAAAGTCGAGGAAGTTCCCGAGCCCGTGGTTGTGCAAGAGCCAGTGCGCATTCCTAGCACTGGTCCTGATTACACGTATCACTATGTGGCAGGCGGTATTGCTGGGGTGGGCGTAGGGCTTGTCGTGCTCGGCTTGGTTTCTGACCTTGTTCTGATTCCGGGAACAGACGAGGAGCGTGAGGCGTTTGCCCCAGGCACGTCGGACTATCAGCGACTGACCGAGCAGCGATCCTCACAGGCGACTATGGCTTTGGTGGGCTATATTGGTGGTGCGGCGCTGATCGCTGGCGGCGGTGGTTGGTTGACATATCTGCTCCTCCAAGACCAAGATGAGGAGAGCTTGAGTGTTACGCCGGTCTTCGGGTCTGATCATGCAGGTCTGAGCATTTCCGGCGCGTTTTAAAAATGTAGGAAATCCATGTCTGAAGGGATGGCCCAAGTCGGGGACGTCATTTCGAATCGCTATCGGTTGGTCGAAGAGATTGGCCGTGGGGGCTTTGGCGTTGTGTTTCGTGCGGTGCAGCTGGGGATGGAACGCGACGTAGCAGTGAAGATGCTACATCCTGCCGGCGATCCCAAGATGCAGGAGCAGATGAAGGAGCGTTTCAAGCGCGAAGCCATGATGGCTCGGAATCTGAACCATCCGCATACCATCCGACAGTACGATTTTGGCGAGGCACCGGATGGGTCGATGTACCTCGTTCTTGAGTACCTAGACGGTAGGAATCTCGTCGAGGTTATTCGACAAGACGGGGCGTTGGGCGAGGACCGCGTGCGCGCTATGGCTCCAGGTATCCTGAAGGCACTTGCGGAGGCGCATGCGCAGGGCATTGTTCATCGAGATCTCAAGCCTGCGAATATCATGCTCTGCAATATCTATGGCGAGCGCGACTTCGTGAAGATTCTCGACTTCGGCATCGCAAAGACGGTCATGGGAGATACGGACTTGACCGCAGCGGGCGTAGCGCTCGGCAGCCCGAGGTATATGCCGCCGGAGCTTCTTCGGGGAGACAATCCGACACCAGCGAGTGACGTTTATTCGATCGCGATTACGATGGCGGAAGCCATCATCGGTAAGCCACTTCTAAACTTTGAGAATTCGGTGGAAGCGGCTCAAGCTCAGCTCTCGCCTGAGCCGCTGAAGGTGCCTGAGGAGTTAAAGGCCTCGTCGCTTTGGCCGTGGCTTGAGAAGGCCCTGAAGAAGGAGCTCTCTGAGCGCTACCAAAGTGCTGATGAGATGCTTCAAGCGCTGGACTCGGGCGTCTCGGGATTGGCGAGTCTGAATTACGTCCTGCCTAGCTCGAACCCCAGGACTCCGGTGGAGCCTGAACCGCCACTTCCTTCCACACAAGGAGAGGTGACGCCAGTCATGACCACGGGTTCCGTGTTGGTCGGTGAGGTCGAGGATGATGATGAGGACGAAGAGGATTACGCACCGACCATGCGAATCGACGCGGATGAGGCGATAGCGGCTCTGAGTGCCGGACAACCGCTAAATCTCGGTGGGGACGCGGTTGAGGACGACGGTGCCACTCAGATGCTCAGTGCTGTGGATGTTCCGAGCTACGAAGAGCCTGCGTCGGCGCCCAAAGTACAGATTCCTGGCAATACCGGGTTGGACGAGGAGTCCGACCCGATGGAGGGCGCGACAGAGATGGTGGACATCAGTGATGTCCCATCGCTAAGTGGCTCAGCTCCGACGGCCAAATTCGCGCCTGTGGAGTCCAACCCAACACCGAGTGTTACCCCATCGGCCAACTTGCCGACCCCGTCATGGTCTGCGCCCGCTCCGAGCCCGTCACAGGGCTTTCAGCCTGTGGACCATGCCCAAAACGTTTCTCAGGTGCCGGGTCAGGGTGTTGGCGCTCCGATGCCGTTTTCAGGCGCTCAGAACAATCCGTCTCAAGGTTTTCCGAATCCTGGAGTCCCTGGACAGGGCCCTGGCCAAATCAACGAGTACCGAACTGAGTTTGTGGAGTACGACGCGAGCAAAGTCGCTCCCGAACAAAAGGAAGCGCGCAATAAGTGGCTTTTGATACTCGCCGGGGTCGTGGGCCTCTTGGTTGTGGGTATTTTGCTGATCGTCGCAACCTTCTTCTATCTCTCTGGTCGTGATGACAAGCCAGAGGTTGCTGTGACGCCTCCTGTGGAAAAGAAGGTTGGAAGCGAAGCTCCAATCGAAGCTCCTGTGGAAGAACCAAAGGTCATCGACTTCAGGGTCTACTCTGTGCCGGAAGGCGCTCAAGTAGAAATCGAGGGAGAGGAACCACGCACTACTCCTGCACGATTCGAGTTCTCAGTGGATAAGCTCCCCCTTCAGGTTGCGGTGACCAAAGAGGGTTTTGAGCCAGAGAAGGTTGAGTTCACGGAGGCAGGCGAACACACCTTCAATTTGAAGCTCACTCAGATCGAGGCACCGGAGCCCGAGCCTGAGCCTGAGCCAGTGGCGCCGGAACCTAAGCCGAAGCCTAAGCCCAAACCGAAGCCAAAGCCCAAACCCAAGCCGAAGCAGCCTGAGATCATTCCGCTCTTTGACTGAGGCGCCCCGTCGCGCCGTGGACTAGGTTGCCAGCCTTCCTGAAATCACCTAAGTAGTGCGCAACCCTTCAATGGGTTTTCTTTTGCGTTTTAATCGGAGAGTCGAATGTCAGATCTCAAGGCGTGGCCATATCAAGCGGCCCAAGATGCCATCGATAAAGTTGAACGAGAAACCGCCAGTGGTCAGCGCAAACGCGAAGCGGTGCTCTTCGAGACAGGGTACGGTCCGAGCGGATTGCCACATATTGGAACGTTCGCGGAAGTCGCTCGCACCACGTGGGTGAGGTACGCCTACGAGCAAATGACCGGCAAGTCTGCCCAGCTTTTTGCGTTCTCCGACGATATGGACGGGCTGCGTGCGGTTCCGGACAATATTCCCAATACGGAAATGCTTCAGAAGCATTTGGGAAAGCCGCTTTGTGAGATTCCTGATCCCTTTGGCGAAGAGGAGAGTTTCTCGGGCTATATGAATGCCAAACTGAGGCGCTTTCTGGACCATTTTGGATTTGATTACGAGTTCAAGTCTTCGAAGGATCAGTATCGCGGTGGTGTCTTTAATCACGGTTTGCTGAGGATTCTCGAGAAGTACGACGACGTGCGTGGAATCATTCTCCCGACCCTTGGCCAAAAGCGCGATGACGAGGGCGATAAGTCTGCGTGGAGCCCTTTCATGCCTGTGTGCACGAACTGCGGAAAGGTTTACACCACACGCGTTGAGGAGGTTTATCCTGCGGATGGTGAACTGACGTATTCGTGTTCCAACGGTTTTGACTTCAAAGGAATTCAAGTGCCCGCTTGCGGTCATCGCGAGCGAATTCCGGTGACTGATGGCCGCGTCAAAGTAGGCTGGAAGGTAGATTGGGCGCTTCGTTGGTACGTCTTCGGAGTGGATTTTGAGATGTACGGCAAGGACTTGATCGAGTCCGCGAATCTCTCTTCGGAAATCGTCAAAGTCCTTGGTGGAGAGCCACCTGCGGGATTCTTCTACGAGATGTTCTTGGACGAAAATGGCCAGAAGATCTCTAAGTCCAAAGGAAACGGACTCGAAATCGATGAGTGGCTAAAGTACGGACCTCTTGAGAGTCTTTCGTGGTTTATTTATCAAAACCCGATCAAGGCCAAGAAGCTCTACTTCGACATGATTCCAAAGAGTGTGGACGACTATCTGAGCGACCGAGAGAAGTTTGGGCAGGAGTCAGAAGATCGAGTCAACAATCCGATCTTCTTCTTGGAGCAACCCGCAATTCGGCGCGGCGAGTCGGTGCAGTATAGCGCTGGAGTCAGCTACTCGATGCTTCTTAACCTGGTAAACGTGCTCAACACGGACGACTCCGAGATTGTATGGGACTACATCCTTCGCTACGCACCATCGGCAGATTCTGACCGCAAGACGATCGATGATATGATCGACAGAGCGCTACAGTTCTATCGAGATTTCATCGTGCCGACAAAGGTCTACGAAGTCCCCGAGGATGAGGCAGCTCTTGAGGCGCTCGGGGCTTTGGTCGCAGCGCTCAGAAACCCAGAGATCCAGGGTGCGGAGGCGTTGCAGAGCGCCACCTACTCGGCGGGCAAAGAGGCTGGAATGAAGCTCGGGGTTTGGTTCGCGACCATGTACAAGCTGCTGCTTGGACAAGAGCGTGGACCCCGACTTGGGACCTTCATTGACCTCTACGGTAAAGAAGAGACCCTTCGACTGCTCGAAGAAAAGCTCGGCCCCGAAAAGTGGGCTAAGGTCTCCGCTTAAGCCTTGAGCAGTACCACTTCTCCCAAAAGGGCTGGGTCGGGGTTCACCACGCTTCCAATCTCCTCATTGAGGCGTGCAATGCTCGCGCTGATCCAAGCGGAGATTGGGCGAGCCGCGTTCGGACCGACAGCCACAACGGTATCGGCCATCATTTCTTTAAAGTACTGGAACAAGTCGTCATTCTGAGACCGCTCTTTGACTAGCTGGGCCAGCTCAGCGAGCTTCGTTGTATCGAGCGGCGCATAAGAAGGCTGTTTGAGAAGCTCGTTAGCGACGCGCGTTCGGAAGAGGAGGTCGAATCCGAGCTCAGTCGCTGGGTTTGCGCAGGTGGTCGCTAGTTCGGCGATGCTCGCCGCCTCGAACTTCTCGATTCCAAAGGTCCAAATCTGTTTGAAGGCGATAAGCGCTAGCCGACCCGCTGCGGAGTCGATATCGGCTTGGCGCTCGAAGTTCCTGAATCCCTCCGGGTCCTGAAGAACTGGTCGGGGTCTAGAAATCCCCTCGAAAAAGGCGCGTTCGTCTTCGTTGAGCAACGAGAATCGCTCGCCTTCCAAGATGGTAAGCGTTGGCCGTTTTTCAAGCTCTCGAGCCGTTCGTTGAAGTCTTGAAACAAGAGAGAACCCAACCCTAAAGATCTCTCTCATCGCGAGATTGGAGATCCATGCCTCTGCCTCGTCGTCGTCTCCACGTGCCAGAAACTCAAGGCCCACGCTCATATAGCCGAGTGTTCTCTCGGTGATCTCTCGGGCGATAGCGGCGTTCGACGGCTCCACACCATCGGCTAACAGCGCGCGATTCTGTACCGCGATGAGCTCGTTGAAGAGCAGGGTGAGTTCGTCCTCGGGCAGGGCGTCCAGTATCTGGAGGATGTAGAAGTTGCCAGTCTGGCTCGGGTCGAAAAGCGCAGGGAGCGTGGTCTTTCCGATCTTGTCCAGCCGCTTGTGTTCGATATCTTGGTAGCCCTTGTCCCTCAGCTTCACGGGGTCGATTGGCCGGTAGATATCCATGGCTTCTTCGCGACTGACAAACCCGAACTCTTCGAGTCGGGAGTTTCTCCATCGATAAGCTTCTTCTTCCATATTCGAATGGAGCTCCCAACGTGCAGCCTCGAGCAGGGTCCAGCCCATGACGCGGTCGACTTCGTAGAGTCGGTTGATCATGTTGCGCAGGAGTACCGACATTTCTTCGTCTTCCGGGAACACGATGGCGTAGATTCCGTCGGGACTGTTGGACCAATCGTACGCATTGAATTCCGGCGGTGGATCGCCATCTTCGTCAAAAAGCCCGACCATGAGGTGTTCTTGGAAGAGCAGGGCGAGCATCTCCGCATCCGTTTCGCGGCAGAATCGCTTGAACTTCTGGTCGTCGGCGAGCTCAAGAGCTGTCTCGAACCAGCGAATCAACTTTTGGCTGACGAAACGGTCCTTTCTCCAAACATCGAAGTCGAGAAAGACTTGGAGTTGCCACGGGCTAATGTACGGGACGAGTGCACTGGCTTCTTCCCAGCCTGCCTCCTCCATGACGCGAAGCAAGACGACCGGGTCTTGAGCCTCGATAAACGCATCGGCATCGGGTCGGTCCAGCATCCAGTGTATCTGCTCCCGAGCAGGAACTTGGGGAAGGAATGAGTGAGATTGTACGAGTTCTGAAATCTTTTCGCGTGCCACGACCGACCTCGGTTGAGCAGAAATGTGTAGGGCGGGCTAAGGGTGGAACCGGCGCCAATCGCGCATGTAATAGTCCATGAGCACCGGTTCAATCAATCGGTTTGGTTTGACATCTTGTCGGGCGAGGTCCGGCGGGAAGTAGAGCGCGGTTTGGAAGTTCTCACGGGTCATGAATTTTGCGTGATCGCCAAACACCCAAGTCTCAGGTTCCAAAGGGGTCTTGGATACGAGATTGAACCCCCAGTCCCCGAACGAAGGGACCCAGACGTGGTAGGGCAGAAGGTTGAGTTCCTCGCAGCGGTCCTCACAGAACGCCATTTCGATGGACCGATTGATGCTCCAAAAGGCTCGGACCGAATAGTAGGCCGAGGTGCTTTGGGTAACGGCGACTCCGTCTTCGGCGAGGTGATTTCTGATGAGTCGATAGAACTCGACTGAATAGAGCTTGGCGAGGCTTTCGTTATTGGGGTCGGGGAGGTCAATGATGATGACGTCGAATCGCTCAGGAGTAGCCTGTAGCCACGCCATGGCGTCATCATGCACAACTCGGAGGCGAGGGTCTTCCATGGCGAAGTTATTAACTCGCTTGAGCGCCGCGTGCTCGCTCGCGAGCTCGGTCATTCGAGGGTCAAGGTCCACCATCACAATCTCTTCGACTTCAGGGAATGCCTG
This sequence comes from Microvenator marinus, assembly GCF_007993755.1. GTDB lineage: Bacteria > Myxococcota_A > Bradymonadia > Bradymonadales > Bradymonadaceae > Allomicrovenator > Allomicrovenator marinus. Next base: position 1,703,501 of record NZ_CP042467.1, on the reverse strand, counting down.
GAGCTGACGCACGACGAGTCCATCTCCTCCACCGAGGATAGCCACACGTTTGGCGTCTGGTTTTGCCGCCATCGCCGGGAGCACCAGTGCCTCGTGGTAGCGATATTCATCGGCACTGGAGAATTGAATATTATTGTTGATGTAGAGCCTCAGATCGTTATTCCATGCCGTGATGGTGAGGTTCTGATACTTGGTGACTTCTTTGTGGATGACTGTGTCCGCGAACATCCTGCGGTCCAGAAACGACTCGAAAGTCGTGCTCGTTAAGAGGATTCCGATCAGGCCCGTGAGCGCAATGAAGAATGCGCCCATGAGTCGTGTCTTGCCGGTGATTTCGTCGCGGAAAAACCAGATCCCGAGTCCGGCGACAGCGAGATTAATGACACCTACGGCGGCTGCCGTGTTCAAGAGTCCGAGTTGGGGCAGAAGCACGAGAGGAAACGCCAGCGACCCTGCGAGAGCTCCGATGTAGTCCCAGCTTAGAACATTGGCGAGTGCATGCCTTAGAGCTGCGTATCGCCTCACGTAGCGTGTGAGAAGCGGGATTTCGAGCCCGACCAGCACCCCGATTGCAAAGGTCCAAAGCCATATGAACCACTGAAAATACGGAGAAAACACAAAGAGGCCAAAGAGAGCTGTCGCCGAGAGCCCGCCCAGGATTCCGACTCCGATTTCAACCCAGAAGAAGGCTTCGAGCAGATTCTTTGTGACGTAGCGGCTCAAAAAGGACCCCACGCCCATCGCGCTCATGTAGAGCCCGATGATGATGCTGAATTGGTAGACGCTGTTTCCGAGCAGGTAGCTCGAGAGTGTCCCAATGATCAGCTCGTAGGTGATGCTGCAAAGCGCGATGAGGAGGATGGACCCCAAAAGCACCGCGAGCCGCTCACGGTCAGAGCGGCTCAGGTTTGGAGGAACCTCAGGTTCTTCGATGTCGTTATGCACGGTCTATGTTCACTTGCCGAAACCAGAACTGCCGCCTGATGAGCGGCGACTGCCAAAACTACCGGAACGCACGCTTCGGCTCGAACTTGAGCCCACTGAGCGCTTCAGACGGCTGTGATAGCCCGATTTGACGTATCGCGCCGAGCTAGGGGCACGGTAGTAGCGACCGCCGTAATACGAGTGCTGGTTGGTGAGCATTCGGGAGATCAAGTAATAGTGAAAGATTCCGGGAGAGTGATACGAGTAGTAGCGCTGCTGGCGATCGTTTGCCACGATTTTCTCGCTCTCTTTCTCAGCTTCCAAATTGAACACGAGCGTATCGGTCGCCTGATAGCCGGGAGTACCGTCATTGTCCACGAACCCTACAAGGGTGCCTTTCTGGTCGAGTTGAACAGAAACACGGTCTGTACCGCTGTAGATATCGGGTTGGTTAACGCGCGTCTCGAATGCACGCAGATCCTTCGAGCCCGACTTGACGTGCTGCTCATAGGCTTTGGTCAGAGCCTCCAGATTGACGTCAGCTTCGTCAGCACTTGCATCTGAGCTGAAGACCATAAAAACTAGAATGACAGTGAGGCAGACGGCAACTGCAACGCCACCCGCCAGAATTAGGTTACTGGTTTTTGAAGTACTTGCTTCGTACACGCTTCTCTCCGCTCTGTGTCCCTCAACTTCTCGAACCTACGTGATTATCTCGTACAAGACAAGGGTTTCACGGCACTCCCCTACAGGCTCGTGTTGACGAAGTGCGCCGTGTTCATCCAGAGTACGCGCGGAGCAAACCCGGGTAGAATTGATGAGTAATGAAAGCGATCCGCGCCAAGACCGTGTTGTCAGCGGCGCGCTGTCCAGACTTGAAGATGATTTGGACGATCTGAGGGATCGGCTGGCTCAGGAATTGGACACCTATGAGGGGAGAATTTCGAAGGCATCAAACGGGATGCCCATTTGGCTAAAGATTGACCCCGCTTGGATTCGGGAATGGTTCCAGTTTGAGTTCGACGAGATGCGTCTTGTCCTTGGGCCGCGGGTCGTGGCGTTTGGTGCTTCTCGTGTGGAAACGCTCTTTAGAACGAATTTTGTAGGCAAATCACCAGATGATTCGTTTGCCGAAGAGCTCGAAGAGGTGGGTGAGTTTCTGCAAAAGCTCTCCGAACGGACGCGGATTGGGGCGGAAGAAGCGCAAGAACAGCTTGCAGATATACTCGATGAGGTGCTCCTCGATATTGAGGAAAAACGAGAGAAGGATGAACACGCGCTCCAGCAGTTGGTGTCGAGTGGAGACGTGGAGCGAGGCGAGGAGACTCAAAAGGAGATCGCCGATCTTTGGGAGGAGCAGAGAGCTCGGGCAAAGGAGGCGAAAGCCGCTTGGGAGACTCTGGAGCGCCTGGTCTTCGAGGGATTGGAGCATGTTGGCGAAGGTTTGGAGGAACTCGAGGAATTTTTGGACTTGATGAGGGGCCTCGTTTTTGGAGTTAAGCCTAAGGAAAAGGTCGTCGTGCCGGACGAATCGAGCCGGAAGACCGAAAAGTTACCCACCGAAGGGACGAGTGAGTGGGAGCGTGAGTCGGCCGAAACTTGGGGCCCCACGGACCCCGACGTCGGGCCTACAGCTCCCATGGATTCGGTGAAAGAATTCGACGACGAGCCGGTCGAAGAAGAATCTGAATCAGAGCCGGTTGAAGTCGAAGAAGAAGCGGTCGAAGAAGAGGTAGTCGAAGAAGAGCCGGTCGAAGAGAAATTAGAGGAGGCGCCAAAGGAAGTGAGCGTGCGAGGGGTCGCAAGTCGAGTGGTCGACGAGTGGGCTCCAATCTCCGCGCTCGAATTCTTGGTCGTCGCGGGACCCTTTTTTGTGTTCAGCATCGTGTTTGGGACGATGCTTCAGATGGGAGGAACCCCAGTTTGGTTTCGGCCATGGGTCTTCCCCGTCGGTTTCGGAACGGTGGCAACCTGGCTTGTATTGGGAGCGATCGTACGTCATTGGAGAATGACATGGCCGCCGGCAATCTTGAGTCTTTCTGAGGAAGCAGAAGAAACCGATTACGAGATCCGAGCCTCGAAGCTCTTCATTGACGGAAAAGAGATAAAGTTAGAGGCAAAAATTGAGAAGTGGCGAAGCGAGCAGTCATTTGGTTGGGCGGTGAGCTCCTCGGGTATATGTGTCTTTTGCGAAGGTCGAAATTTCAAACACTGGGACAACTACGATGCGCCGATGACGGCGATTAGACCCGATGCGTGGGAGATTCCTGGCGGTTTGGAGCCGAAAAACCTTAGTGAGGTAAGCAAATGAACGATCTCTATGATTACGCATCCACCGACCTGCAAGTGGTGGAGGTCGGTAGCCACGAAGTGATTGTGGATCTGGGAGACGTGCGCGCCACCATTGGGCAGGCCATCAAGTCTGAAGGAGCGATCGGCCGGGTGCATTCCTTTACGGGCTCGCGGAAAGCTAGGGTTCAAGTGTTTGATACGTCTCAATGGACCGTGGGGGCTAAGGTAGAGGTTTTGGGATTTCCAGCCAAACTTTCGCCCTTAAAAGCGCGAAGCGAAGTCAGGGAGCTTGAATGGGCAGAGCATGGCGCTGCGCTCGACTCTAGAATTCCTGGGTTTATGGAGATCGACCCCAATCGAGGTGCGATTTCGCTTGGCGTCGCCGAAGTCGATGAGGCAGTGCCACTCGTCCAAGGTGGTGTAAATCTGATCTTTGATGAGACGTCTGACAGTCAGATTTGGAATGCACTTTGGCGGCGATCGGGCAACGTGCACAGAATCGTGGCCGGAGAGAGCCTCGAGGCCGATGTTCAAGTCGTGGGCCAAGATGCGTACGAGAGGTGGTTTGCGATTCGAGCCGCAGTGGCTCAGACCGCCGCATCCCGAGACGCAGGCAAAGACATTGCCCTGGGGTTCGAGTTGCCCATCCTAGAGATTCAGCATGAATCTGGTCCGGTCATGGAGGGTAAACCCTTGAGCCGTGCCCTTGATGACCTACTCGAGTCGGTCGTAAGTACGAAATCAGGTAAGGTCACCGTTTTCATCCGTGTCCCGCTCAAGGGGATGGGGTCGGCGTTTTACGCGGAGTCGTTGAGCTTTTGTGATGCGGATACCCGACTCTGGGTCGCGCCTGATGGCACCGTGGATATCACGCGAAGCCATTCAAAATTGGGTGACGGAAGTCAAGTCTTGGCGCTTCTCAACCGCGCTGAACTCGCCCGAGAACGCCGAAGTTTGCTCGGGGATATTGAGCTCACCGACGAAGAGCGCACTACCATCGCGCGGGCGGACGAATTGGACTTCTCGCTAGCCACGCTGCTTGACTCTCAGCATCCCGAGAACTAAGCATATCGCGCATCTTTTATTGTTTCCTACATAAGAGCAAGACATGGTTGAAAAGTCGTCAGCCGCTGAGCAACCCGCGAAGCGCAAATCTGCCAAGAACGGAAGCCCCGAGTATTTGGACAAGGCTCTTGCGAAGCGCGCCTTGAAGGATCTGGGCGAGGACCGAATTGTTGAGATGTACGAAGAAATGCTCGTGCTTCGCCGATTCGAGGAAGTAGCCGGTCGCCAATATCAGATGGGGAAGATCAAAGGGTTCTGCCATCTCTATATTGGGCAAGAACCTGTTTCCGTAGGTGCAATGGCGGGTTTGGAAGATAAGGATTACGCCGTCTCTGCCTACCGTGCCCACGGCCACGCGCTCTCCAAAGGAATGACGCCACGTGAAGTCATGGCAGAGCTCTTCGGAAAGGAGACTGGATGTAGCCGCGGTAAAGGTGGCTCGATGCACCTATTCAGCGTCGAGAAGAAATTCTACGGCGGATGGGGACTCGTTGGTGGACAGGTACCTACCGCTGCGGGTATCGCATTTGCTGCCAAGTACCGCGATGAGAACGCGGTGACGCTGTGTTTCCTTGGCGACGGCGCGATTCATCAGGGCGTGGTCCATGAGACGTTCAACATGGCGCAACTATGGAAGCTGCCGATCGTCTTCATCGTGGAAAACAACAAGTACGCGATGGGTACTGAGTTGAGCCGTGCAAGCTCGGTTCACGACCTTTCTGAGAAGGCGCTTGCGTACGGAATGGCTCGAGCCCAGGTTGATGGAAAGGACCTCTTCCGCTCGTATTATGGCATCAAGGACGCCATCGATCGCGCTCGCAACGAGTCGTTGCCTACTCTCCTAGACGTTGTGACTTATCGATTCCGTGGTCACTCGATGAGCGACCCTGCGAACTACCGAACCAAAGAAGAACTCGAAGCCGAAATGGCAGCTGATCCGTTGATTCGGGTGCAGCAGTGGCTCGCTTCGACGCAGATTCGGACTCCGGACCAGCTCAACGAGATGGACGCGAAAGCCAAGGATATCGCTAAAGACGCGGTTAAATTTGCTGACGATTCCGCGTTTCCTGATCCTTCGGAGCTCGAAACGGATATTTATGTGGATTGGTCTTGGGACATTGAATAGGCGGAGTGAAAAATCATGCGAAAAATTGCCTTTAGACAAGCATTAAATGAAGCGCTCGCCGAGGAGATGTCACGCGACGAACACGTGTTCCTGATGGGCGAGGAAGTGGCAGAGTACAATGGTGCCTATAAGGTCAGCCAGGGTCTCTTGGACAAGTTTGGCGCAAAACGCGTTATCGACACACCTATCACCGAAGCCGGCTTTGCCGGTATCGGGATTGGCGCAGCCATGGTCGGGATGAAGCCCGTGGTGGAGATGATGACGTTCAACTTTGCGATTTTGGCGTTGGACCAAATCGCGAACACGGCCGCCAAAATGAGATATATGTCGGGCGGACAGCTTGCATGTCCTATCGTCATCCGTGGCCCGGGTGGGGCAGGTGGCGCGCTTGCCGCGCAGCATTCTCAAGCACTCGAGCAACAATATGTTCATTTCCCGGGCTTGAAAGTGATGATGCCAGCAACCCCTTACGATGCGAAGGGTATGTTGAAGACGGCGATTCGTGACCCGGATCCGGTGATCTTCATCGAGTCGGAAATCATGTACGGCTGGGAAGGAGAGGTCCCCGAAGAAGAGTATCTGATTCCGTTTGGCGAGGCTGACGTCAAGAAAGAGGGCTCTGATTGTACGATCATTTCGTGGAGTCGAATGGTTCACACGTCGATGGCCGCGGCTGCGAAGCTCGAAGAGGAGGGCATCTCGGCTGAAGTGCTGGACTTGCGTTCTTTGCGGCCCTTGGACAAGGACGCGATTCGTCGCTCGATTAAGAAGACCAACCGTGTGGTCATTGTGGAAGAAGGATGGACCTGGGCTAGTGTCGGAGCGAGTGTTTCCGATTTCATTTCCCGAGATCTATTCGATTATCTTGATGCGCCAGTGGGCCGAGTGCACCAGCGCGATATTCCGATGCCCTACGCGTTTAACCTTGAGCCGCTTAACCTCCCGAACGAGGAGAAGGTTATCGAGGCCGTCAAACGAGCCTGCTATCGCGACTAAGGAGATTTCATGGCTGAAGTAATTACGATGTTGGCTCTGAGCCCGACGATGGAAGAAGGCACTCTTGTGGAGTGGCTGAAGTCCGAAGGTGATTCGGTAGAGGAAGGAGAGCTGATCGCTGAAATCGAGACCGACAAAGCGACGATGGAGATGGAGTCCTTCCACGACGGCGTGCTCTTGAAGCTCATCGCAAAGAAGGGTGACGCCCTGGTGGTTGGAGCTCCACTGGCGGTGGTCGGAAAGAAGGGCGAGGATATCTCCGATCTTTTGGCGGGCCTGGGTCAGAAGGGTTCATCCGCGCCTGCTCAGGAAGCAAAGCCGGAGACCAAGGCCGTTGAGGAGCAAGCTCCCAAAGCCGAAGCCAAGCCAGAGAAGGCGGCTCCTAAGCCTGAATCGGATGATTCGGACCGCATCAAAGCGAGCCCTGTCGCGAGAAAGATGGCCAAGGAAAAGGGGTTGGACCTTGCGACCCTCGAAGGCTCTGGTCCACATGGGCGCATCATCATGAAAGATGTGGAAGAAGCCGGTGCGCCGTCTCAAAGCAGAGTGGCCCAGGGCGCGGCAGATAGCTCGTCCAATATGGTCGCCCTGAGTCAGATGAGAAAGACCATCGCGCGTCGGTTGGTCGAAGTTTGGAACGATACTCCACACTTCTACCTCACCGCAGATATCGACATGGCGAAGGCCATGGCTCAGCGCGCGGAGATCAATGCACAACTCAAGGCTGCCGGATCTGAAGTCAAGATTTCGGTGAACGACCTGATCGTCAAAGCGAGTGCTGTGGCGCTTCGAAACTATCCGAAGATGAACGTGGCGTTCCGTGGCGATAGCATCGAGCAATACGACGACGTGCACGTTGGCGTCGCCGTGGCTATCCCTGATGGCCTGATCACTCCAGTGATTCGAGACGCAGACCAGAAGACACTTAGTCAGGTTGCAACTGAGATTCGAGAGTTGGCTTCGCGCGCGAAGGATAAGCGACTCAAGCCGCATGAATACACGGGGAGCACCTTCTCGATTTCGAACCTCGGCATGTACCAGATCGACGAGTTCTCAGCGATCATTAACCCGCCAGAGGCAGCCATTCTTGCCTGTGGGTCTGTTCGCCAGACGCCGGTGGTCGAGGACGGCGAGATCGTGGTCGGAACTCGCATGAAGATCACACTTTCGTGTGACCACCGCGCGGTGGACGGGGCGGTAGGTGCGGAGTTCTTGATGGAGCTTCGACGCCTACTTGAGAACCCAATCTTGTTGCTCGTGTGACCAAACTCTCAATACCAACGGGTTAGAACGATGACGAAGCGAATCGCGATCTTGGCAAGTGGGGGCCCGGCTCCCGGCATCAACTCTGTAATCAACGCCGCTGCTCTAGAGGCGCTCAATCAAGGCTGGGAAGTCTTTGGCGTTCTCGACGGCTATCGAGGTCTTCGTGATGACGAGCTTAAGCAACTGAAGGTTGAGGATGTGTCGTGGATTCACTTCGAGGGCGGTGCAGTTCTCGGCATGTCGAGGACAAACCCCAAGCAACCAGAAGTCCTAGAGAAGGTCGTGGCTACCTTAGAGCGTCATAAGATCGATATGCTCCTGACCATAGGCGGGGACGATACAGCCTATGGTGCGAGTGTCATCGCGGAGGCGATGGCCGGCAAACTGAAGACCGTGCATGTGCCAAAGACCATCGACAACGACCTGCCGCTCCCAGAGGGCGTGCCGACCTTCGGCTACACCACCGCGCGCCACGTGGGCGTGGGTCTGGTTAAGAACCTGATGCGCGATGCTCAGACGTGCAGCCGCTGGTACATCGTGACCAGTATGGGCCGTCAAGCAGGCCACTTGGCTCTCGGGATAGGGAAGGCAGCCGGCGCCACGCTCACTTTGATCCCCGAAGAGTTTGATGGACCCGTGACTCTCGAGAATCTCACCCGGATCATTGAAGGTGCCGTCATTAAGGGCCTTTCGCGCGGTCGTAAGTGGGGTGTGGCAGTGGTTGCAGAGGGTCTCATTGAGAATCTCGACCATAAAGACCTCGAGAATTTCCCAGAGATTCGGCGAGATTCATTTGGTCATATCTTGCTCGCAGACCTCCAACTTGGGCGTCTGCTTTGCGAAAAAGTAGAAGAGCGTCTGAAACAACGTCAGATTGGCATGCGTTTCAACGAAGTTACGCTCGGCTACGAGCTTCGATGCGCCGATCCTGTGCCTTTTGATATCGAGTACACCCGAGACTTGGGCTTCGCCGCGATTCGGTTCCTTGTGGAAGGAGGGACCAACGGGATGGTGCTGATCGAGAACGGAAAGCGCAAATCGATTCCGTTCTACGAGATGCGCGATCAAAAGACCGGGAAGACACGCGTGCGAAACGTGGACGTGTCTCAAGAGGGATATCTTGTCGCTCGGCGCTACATGCAGCGTTTGACGGCGAAAGATTTTGATTCGAAGGAAGAATTGGAAGGGCTAGCTGCGGCTGCAAAGTCGAGTGTTGAGGAGTTCGTCTCCTATTTTGGGCCGTTAATCGAGTCCGAACCCGCCATGTATTCTTGGGAAGACTCGGTTAGGGATGCCGTTGACGCATAGCTTGTTGAGCTTTTGCACATAATTGGCACACATCAGAATGAATCTTCGTTCATATTGGGACATCTATATAGACATGCAAGGAAGGCTTGCATCAAGTGACTCAAAAACACGGTGTCCTACTAATTCCTACCCCATATCTTCAGAATCCTTCCAGATTCCTTCCATAAGATCCTATCTTATAAGCACCGTGAACTAGACGACTCGCCCCCTTCTTCGGGGGCGAAGTTGTTTCTTGTGAACGCCTTTAGATCCAAAACACTCGGCGCCCGTTCTGAAAACTAGCAGACGCGGGTTGAGTATTGAGTTCGCTGTCCCTATACTCATCGACGATGAAACACTCGGACAGCAATAGTAAAGAGGTGCGGACGTGAGCAAGAGAAAGTGGGCTAGCGACGACGATGCGGGAGATTTGCTCGCCGGGATTCTGGACGAAACCGAGATGGATGCTCGTGCTGAGGAAGAAAGGATCCAGCGTGAAATCCAGGCCAGAGAAGAAGAAGAGCGCAGGCGAAAGGCGCAAGAGGAGGAGCGAAAACGCCAAGAGGCGGAGGCGCGAATCTCAGCAGAGCTCGAGCGCCAAAGTTTGAATGCGGAGCGTAGAACTCAAAAAATGCAGGCGCTCAAGATCGAAGAGCTCAAAGAGCGCGGTGAATGGGTAGACCCCGAAATCGAGGCTACCAAGCAGCGTGAAGAAGAAGCCCGTAGGCAGAGAGAGCTCGAAGAGCAAGCGATGGCCGAGGCTCGAAAAGCTGCAGCGCAAGCGCGTGTGGCATCCGAAGCGCAGCCTAATCAACCGACAGTAGCTGCAAACAACAATAGTGCACCCGTCAAGCTGATCGCGGCAGGTTTCGCGGCCCTGCTTGTGGCTGGTGTAGCAATCTTTGCGATCGCGAGTGGTGGCTACGAGCCGGACGCAACGCCGTACTCTAAAGTTGTCTATTCGCCTAAAACGGTTCAGGTGGCGATGGTGGAGCGCGGCTTTACTTTGATCCCCAAGGCCGAACCTGAAGCAGAAGTGGAAGAGGAGCCGAAACGAACGTCTCGCAGATCGACACGTTCCGCAAGTACGAGTCGGCCCAAGGCAACATCGGCGCCGAAGGCTAAGACAGATGCCGTAGGACGCAAGGCAAATAAGAAGGCCAGCGAACTTGAGAAGCTTCTCGAGAGTGCTGACGATCCATTTGCCCTTTGATCACGAATGACCGCCGCGTTTCAACCATCCCAAACCACGATTCGGCGCATCGGTCGTGGCCAGGATGAACTTCTGAAAAGCTTTTTGGAACGCGATCCAGTCGAAAATCTCTTCATGCTTTCATGGGCGGAAAACTTCGGGACGGCACCGCCGTCTCAGTCGGATCTCTTCGAGTTCCTTGCGCTTGAGGTGGAGGGTGTACTCAGTGCAATTGCGCTAGTGGTGGCGAAGAGACTTGTACTCCTGGACTCTTTAGACGCGGAATGGTCCTCTCATTTTGGCGAGGACTTTGTGCGTCGTGGGGTGGTGCTCGAACACGTGGTTTCGTCGAGACGTTGTGTTTCACCGTTTTGGAACGCCTATACCAGGGGCGGTTTGGCTGCGCGTCTGGACCGAAATCAAACGCTCTACGTCTTGGAGCGGGATGCATTTTTGAGCCAGGACTGGGGCACAACCACTGAGATCACGCTGGCCAACTCCTTTGATATTGATGCTGTCTTTTTGGCATCGGCACGAATGCATGCCGAAGAGACGCTTGAAGACCCGCTTGAGCGAGATGCACGACACTTTAGGCGACATGTGGAGCATCGAATCTCTTCCGAGAGAACCTGGGTGTGGTTTAATGAGAGGCGACGATTACTCTTCAAGGCGGATATCTCCGCCCAGAGCTCCTACGGAGCGCAAATCTCGGGCGTCTATACACCGCCGGCTCTACGAGGGCAGGGAATCGCGACGCGAGCTCTACGGGACCTCTGTTTGGCTCTATTCGAGCGGGGTTATCCACGCGTCACGCTCTACGTAAACGACGAAAATGATTCGGCGATACGTGTTTACGAGAAGATTGGCTTTGCGCGCCACAGCGCGTATGAGACAGTTTTTGTTGCGACCTCGTGAGCTCAAATGGATTCTCTGACGCTTAAACGGCGGGTGTATCGACTCTTGAAGTTTGGAGTCGTTGGTGGGTCTGGGGTAGTCGTAAATCTTGTGGTCTTTCGAGTCATGCTCTGGCTTTTGGGCGATTTTATCCGCATGGATGCCAAGATTTTTGCGGCCAATCTCGTTGGTGTTGTGGTGAGCATCTTCACAAATTTCCTCCTCAATGACCGTTGGACCTGGGGAGACCGCATCAAGGGGGCGGGGCGTTGGTGGCATCGCCTCGGCAAATACTATCTGACCGCGTCTATTGCGGGTGGCGTTCAATTGGCCCTAACATCCCTAAGCTACGAGTTTGTCTGGCAACATTTAGATATGCGTTTTTTGAGGCATGACGTCTCACCCGACGCAGCATTGCTTAGCGGGATCGCTGCTGGTATGGCGATCAACTTGGCTGTGTCACACCTTTGGACGTTCAAGGATGAATAGACTTATCGTGTTAGTATTGATTCTGGCGGGTTGTGCGGCGCCAGAGGCCGAGAAGAAGAGGCCAGCGGACGATTTGATCGGTCGTCCTCCTCCGCCATCTGAGGATCCCTTTTACTTCGTGGCTATGGAGAAGGCTGTTCGGGTTGATACAACCGGCACGGTTGAGCCCGATCCAGTTGAACCTGATCCGGTTGAGCCCGATCCTCTAGACCCAACCACCGATGTGACCAAAACCACGGATCCCCCGGTTTCAGCTGTGGATATGGCTGAGTTTGAAAGTCGCGAAAGAGAACTTCGCCTTCGCGAGGCGGAGCTCAGTAGAAGGGAAGCTGAGGTGGAATCAAAGTACGCAGAACTCGCAAAACGCGAATTTGAGGTCGAGAAGAGGAATGAAAGTGTACGCGCCGATCTGCTGGCTCGTGAGTCTGGAATTGTCTCGGCGAGGGAAGAAGTAGAGGCATTAAGAAGGGAGGTCGAGGCCTCACGGAAGGCTCCACCGAAAGCCAAACCCTCAGGATATCAGTGTATGTCCTGCGTGTCGGTCTGCCCGATCGTGGATGGAAGGGCTGTGTGCCAGGGCGAGGACGATATGGTTTGCGGGTGGGGCGTGCATGATTCTAAAGAGACGGCTTCTAAAGCGGCCATGGCCGAATGTCGAGGGGCGCTAGACCTTATGGAGTCAGGAAAAGAGTACCGTGAGATTCGAGGGAATTGTCCTGCGGCTACTTGTTCGCCATGAGAACACAATCAAAACGTTGTCATGGGTGAAACGATAGGGTATGCCATTTGAGCAATGGACAGCGCCCGAGGTAAGAGCTCATGTCGAACGACACACAAAACCCATTCGAAAGAAATGATACCCATACACGTCTCAAGCCCTTGAACGACTCGGGACTTGTGATGGTCGTCACCCAGGCCTTCGGCCCCAATGGTGAAGATCTTATCGATCATGATGGTCCGAAGTTTTCGGGTGAACCCGGCGTTAAAGTTCGTGTTCGTCAGGGTGACCTTGTGGAGGATGTGGTTTTGAGCCCGTTCTACGGGGACTCAAGCAAGGTTTCTGAGGTCGCCTTCAAAGAGGGTGTGCCTTGCGAACTCACCGTACCTTCGAGCGGGGCAAAGCTTGATATTATTCCAGGAATGAAGACAGAGGAGGGCGGTAAATACTATGCGATCTACCTCACTCCAAAACTCAAGGCGGGCGAGCTTGTGGCGATCAACAACATCTGGGGGAACTACAATTCTCAGATGCTCGATGAGCGAGGATTGCTCGAACTTTACGCGGATTTAGAGTCCGACGAATGAACGCTTGACAGGTTTAGAGCTCGACCCTATATTGCCGCGCCTGTTTGAGGCGGGCGTAAAGCGTCCAAATTGCATCAACTTTAAAAGAATTTGCTAGACGGCCGCTGGCCGCAACACCGGAGAGATCATGTCGGAACAAGTGTTTCGAAACCACGGCCAATTGTTCGAAGAGCAAGGCCTTTCTGAAATCGGCAATACCGCTGAATGGGGCGCATCGCGCATCGACGAAGTGCGACACGCACTTTTGGAACTCAACAATCGCCGTGAGCAATTGTTCGAGGAAATGGAAGAAGGCAAGCAGCTCAGTGAGCTTGAGACTCAGTACCACTGGGTCAGCGCCGTATTCCGTTACCTTGGATTCACGTTCAGCATCGCCGAGCAACCTCCAGGTGGTGACGAGTCTGCTCGTCCTGATTTCACCCTCTTCTACAACGGTGATGACTTCCGCAACGCCTTGAATCACCGAGGCGAGCGCGAGTTCTTCTCGCAGGCTCTCGGTGTTGTGCGTTGCCTTCCTTGGGATGCTTCCTTGGACGAATACGAGTCCTCACACGAAGGTCCAAACAACCCAGCCTACGACATCGATCGCATCATCCGTTCGACCGGGGTCAACTGGGGTATCTTGACGAATGGCCAAGAGTGGCGGCTTTACCACCGTGAAACTTCTGGTCTCTTCTCGACCTACTTCCAAGTCAACCTCATGGAAGCACTGCTTTCGGGCGACTTGAATCAATTTAAGTACTTCTGGACCATCTTTAGCCCAGAAGGTTTGGGTGGCTTTGAATCGCAGGAACCCTTGGTTCACCGACTCCTGCACTAATTAGGGAATTGAGATGGAAGAACAACGTGATATGCGACGTCCTCGTCGCAAAAGAGAAGAAAGTACGTTGGGGCCGATTGAAGTGCCCGTGATCGACAATAACGTGAATCGCGCTTTGAATTCGCTCAAGCGCGAGATCGGCCGCGAAGGTGTTAACCGCGAGGTGAAGCGCCGAAAGTATTACGAAAAGCCAAGCGTGGCTAAGCGTCGTAAGACCCGCGAAGCTGAGCGCCAGCGTCGTAAAGACTCGCGACGAGAGACCTCTCGGTCTTTCTGAGATCAGCCTCCGCTGCTTTCACAACACATCTTTGAGATAATTGCCCGTGTAGCTTTTGGCCACACGGGCAACTTGCTCTGGGATACCCTGAGCGACAACCTCGCCTCCCGCTTCTCCTCCATCGGGCCCCATGTCGATGACGTAGTCTGCAGCCTTGATGATGTCCAAATTGTGCTCGATCATCAGCACAGTATTTCCCGCATCCACAAGCTGATCGACAACCCCGAGGAGACGGCGAATATCGTCAAAATGAAGGCCGGTACTCGGTTCATCCAAAATGTAGAGGGTGTTGCCTGTAGCGATCTTGGCCAACTCACGTGACAGCTTGATGCGCTGGGCCTCTCCGCCAGAGAGAGTGGTCGAGCTTTGCCCAAGCTGGATATAGTCGAGTCCCACATCGAGAAGGGTTTCCAGAACTCGTGAAATCTTCGGTTGAGCCGCAAAAAACTCTGCTGCCTCCGCCACGGTCATGTTGAGGACATCGGAAATAGACTTGCCCTTGTAACGGACCATCAACGTTGTGGAGTTGAATCGCTGGCCATGACAGAGGTCGCACGGTACCCAGACGTCAGCCAGAAAGCCCATTTCCACCTTCTTGACGCCCGCGCCCTGACACTCTTCGCAGCGCCCGCCGGCCACGTTGAAGGAAAACCTCCCAGGCGAGAATCCATATACTTTGGCGTCGGGCAGATTCGAGAACACCTGACGGATCAGATCGAAGACTTTGGTGTAGGTCGCGGGATTGGAGCGCGGCGTTCGTCCGATAGGCGACTGATCGATCTCAACGATCTTATCGAAATTCTCGAGACCCGAAATGCTCTCATGAGCACCCACGGTACGGTGCTTCCAGAAGACGTGACGCGCTACCGCAGGAAGAATGATCTCGTTAACAAGCGAGCTCTTTCCCGCCCCAGAGACTCCGGTCACGCATGTGAAGGTCCCAAGCGGGATCTCGACGTCGACGGACTTGAGGTTGTGGTGTGTCGCCCCTTTGACGCTCAGCTTCTTGCCCGTTCCTTTACGTCTCTTCTTGGGTGTCTCGAGGCTTCTTCGGCCGGCTAAGTAATCTCCCGTGATGGATCCCGCAGTGTTGATCACATCTTCGGGTTTTCCTGCGGCAACAATTTCACCACCGTTTCGCCCCGCTCCAGGGCCGAAGTCGACCAAAAAGTCGGCGCGTTCCATGGTTTCCCTGTCGTGCTCCACAACGATGATCGAGTTCCCCCGGTCGCGTAGATTCTGCAAGGTTTCCAGAAGTTGATCGTTATCCTTTTGATGTAGTCCAATACTCGGCTCATCCAAGATGTAGAGAACTCCCGAGAGGTCACTCCCCAATTGGCTTGCGAGCCTCATTCGTTGAGACTCTCCGCCGCTCAATGTGGCCGTGCCGCGATTGAGGGTGAGGTAGCTCAGGCCCACATCCACAAGGAATTTGAGTCGCGACGCGATCTCCTTGACCAATTCCTCACCGATTGTCGCGTCTCGGCCGCTCAGCTTGGCTTGGTCAAAGAATGTGTACGCGGCGTTTAGGTTTAGGTCACCAATCTCGGCGATGGTCTTGCCCGCAAATGTGTACTTCAATGCTTCGTCATTGAGCCGCGTACCCTGGCAATCGGCGCATTGTGTGTCGATGTAGAATTCGTCGAGCATGTCTTTGACGGCTTGTCTTTGTGACTTCCGCCTCAGCTGCGCAAGGAGCTTGATAATCCCGGCGAACACGCCGCGTTTACCGTTGAGGATAAGGTCTTGGACTGTGGGCTCAATCTGGTTCCATGGCGTCGCGAGATCGAGAAAGCCTTCGTTCTGCATTTCAAAGAGGTCGTCCCAGATCGATTCTACTTCTTGAACGAGCACGAATGACTTTGCCTCGCGAGAAGGCTCCCTTCCGAGCGGTACGAGCGCGCCATCGAGTAGTGAGAGGCCGGGGTTGAGGATGAGCAATGACGGGTCGAGATGGGGCCTTGTGCCGATTCCGCGGCATGCAGGGCACCAACCTACGGGACTGTTGAATGAGAAGTTCTGGTGGCTGAGGCTCCGTTGCGCCTGGTCCCGCACGAACACCTCTTCGTGTGCCTGTGCGCCTCCTTCGCCGGGGATGAGGAGGATCACACGCCCTTCGCCAGCACTCAGAGCGTTGGTCAGGGCTTCTTCGATGCGTCCACGCGCTTGGGGCCGGGCGACCAAACGATCCACGACGACGTCGATGTTGTGCTTCTTCTTTAGGTCGAGCTTTTCGATCGACTCGAGTTCTGAGATTTCTCCGTCGATCCGTGCGCGGGCAACCCCCGCCTTCCGGAGGCTAGCCAGCAGGTCCTTGAACTCGCCCTTTCGGTTCTGAACCAAAGGGGCGAGGAGCATGTACTTTGTACCGTCAGGAAGCTCGATCAGACGGGAAAGGATCTGTGATTCAGTCAACGATGAATTGTCCTCAGACTTCAAGACCGAAAGCTGAGCCCATAGCACACGCATATGGTCGTAGATTTCGGTCACGGTACCGACAGTGCTTCGTGGATTGGTCACGGTTGTTTGCTGTTCGATACTGATTGCTGGGCTGAGGCCAGCCAGTCGGTCTACATCGGGCTTCTCGGCTGTCCCTAAAAACATCCGCGCGTAGATCGACATGGACTCCACATACCTCCGACGCCCCTCAGCGTAGATGGTGTCAAAGGCCAAACTGGACTTTCCCGAGCCGCTCGGGCCGGTGAATACCACGAGCTTTCGCTTCGGAATCCTGACGCTCACAGACTGAAGGTTGTGAACCCGGGCCCCTTCTACAATGAGAAGGTCCTCATTGGCGCTCGTTTGAGGGAGGTCTGGAAGTGTGGAATGTTTTGGCTTGGTCATCGCTTTCTCTTTGGCCCTCGGGCCGCTTTGGTCCCTTGTGTGGCACACACGGCCCTGATAGACGTAGCAGGCCCTGCGGCTTGTGCAAGCCGTGTTCTGGAGTCTTTTATGAAACGCATCTCATTACCGGTGCTCGAGCCACGAGTAGAGCCTAAAGGTGACCAACGAAATTCTGGGCCAGCCCGTCCTACGCTTCAACATCTTGAAGACCAGGCAGGACCGCGCCCGAGGTGGATTCGAAAACGCCTCAGCCTGAACTCCGACTACTTTGAGACTAAAAGGTTGGTGGAAGATGCGCGATTGCACACAATTTGTGAATCAGGACAGTGCCCGAATATCGTTGAATGTTGGAGCCGAAAGTCTCTGACGATCATGATCTTGGGAAATGTTTGTACGCGGAGTTGCGGATTTTGTGACGTCCAGACTGGGCGCCCGGGCGCTGTCGACGTGACTGAGCCAGAACGTGTCGCAACGACGCTTGCCAAGTTAAACCTGAATTACGTGGTGATTACTTCGGTGGACAGAGACGATCTGCCCGACGGAGGCGCTGAGATTTGGGCGCAAACCATTCGGCGCATTCACGAAGCGAGTCCCGGAACAGGTGTAGAAGTTCTGACTCCGGACTTTAAGGGCGTCGCATCGGATATACAAACGGTTCTGGATGCGGTTCCCGAGTGTTTCTCTCATAATCTTGAGACCGTGGAAGAATTGCATCGTACCGTCAGGCCGCAGGCTCGATATGACCGCAGTATCGCAGTCTTGGAACAGGCGGCACGCGACGGCCGCTCGCTCGTTAAGACTGGCTTGATGCTGGGTCTTGGTGAGTCGAACGATCAGGTTCTAAAGGCGATGAAAGACCTTGTAGATGCAGGTGTGCAAGTACTCAACCTCGGCCAGTACTTGAGACCGTCGAAGAGGCACTTACCTGTGATGAGGTGGGTCACGCCTGAGGAGTTCGAGATGTTTAAGACCGAGGGCGAAGCCATGGGCTTTAAACATGTTGAGTCCGGCCCTCTCGTGCGTTCAAGTTATATGGCAGATGCACAGGCCGAGATCGTAGCCAGCAAAGGTTAAAGAGAGATGGGGGCAAGAACGGAAACCATCGATTTTGGGGTGTATGCCATATTGGACGCCAAACCCGGGCGAGACCTGCTGGGGATTTTGAGCGGTGCGGCTCGGGCTGGCGTTCGGGTGTTTCAACTTCGCGACAAGCATGATTTGGTCGGCGTTGACGAGGCTCGGCACTTGGTTGAAGCGGCACATGAGATGGGGGCAGTCCTTCTGATCAATGATCGTATTGATCTCGCTCTTGAATGCGGCGCCGACGGTGTGCATGTCGGGCCGCACGACGCGAGTGTCTCGGACGTACGAGAGATGATCGGCGACAAGATTATCGGGGCATCGGCGGGCGACTCGAGGCGTGCACAGGAGCTCGAAGCCATGGGGGCGGACTATCTTGGTTGTGGAGCCATCTTTGATGCACACGCCACCAAGGCTAACGCCTCGGGACCGAAAGGGGTTGGGTTGATTCGAGAGATCAAAGCGGCGGTTGGTATTCCCGTCGTGGGTATCGGGGGGATAGAGCTTTCCAATATCGTCGAAGTGATTGGTGCTGGTGCTGATGGTGCCGCAGTGGTCCGGGCCATATGTGACGCTGAATCGCCCGAGGGGGCAGCGCGTGAACTCTTGGGCGTTGTTGAGCGCGTCAGACTGGAACTAGGGGCAAAGCTGTAGTAAGACGCGCGCTCACGCGGTGAAAATCACACCAAGGGATGCCCAAAATGAATGATGTCCAAGTTGCTAGCGAGAATCTCGAGAATACCATCGTCACCGCCACCTTGAGTGGAAAGAACGAATACGGGTTCCTTTTTGATATCGGCTCCGATGTTCCAGCCTTTGTAGAAGCTGACGAGTTTCTCGTAGAACCCGCAGAGGGTGAGTCGATCGAAGTACTGGTGGAGTCCCAAACGCCTGAGTATTGGGAAGCTTCGTGGCGCAAGGCAAAGTCTCTTGGCCTCTGGGAAGAATTGAAGCGATGGGCCCAAGAGGGTGCCGTCGTTGAGGGGACAGTCCTCAGTGTCAATCGTGGTGGCTTGAGTGTGGATGTTGGTGTTCGTGGGTTCGTGCCGATGAGCCAGATCGACCGGTATCGCGTCGAAGATGCGACTCCTCTCATTGGATGTCGAATGCCCTTTAAGGTCATCGAGTTCAATGAAAAGGATGCCGACCTTGTACTGAGCCGACGTGCCTTGTTGGAAGAGAGCCTCGAAGACGAGAAGAAGAAGCTTCTCGAAGAGCTAAGCCCAGGCCAGCAGTTTGACGGAGTGGTTCACACCGTCACACGTTATGGCGCTTTTGTAGAGATTGGCGCTGGTGTGCAAGGCCTCCTTCACCGTGACAATATGAGTTGGGGACGCGTTGGGCGACCTTCGGACTTCATGCAGGTCGGAGACCGAGTGCGTGTTGTGGTGCTCGATGTGGATGAAGAGCGAGGGCGCATAGGACTTGGACATAAGCAGCTCCAAGATGACCCGTGGGAGACCTCGATCGACGGATTTACTGAGGGAGATATCCTCGAAGGAAAAGTCACGAGCCTGGTTGATTTTGGTGCGTTCGTGGCGATCGGAGATAATGTGGAAGGGCTCGTCCACGTGACCGAGATTTCTTGGGACCGAGTGCAAAACGCCTCTGATGTCTTGAATGTGGGCGATGAAGTGAAGGTTCAAATCATTGGTATCGACCAAAACCAAAGACGCCTGAGTTTGAGCATAAAGCGGAACCTCCCGAATCCATGGGAGGTTTTCGCTGTGGAGCACCCTGCTGGGTCTAGAGTTACCGGGAAGGTTGTGAACTTCACCGACTTCGGCGCGTTTGTTGAAGTAGCGAGCGGTGTAGACGGCCTTATTCATATTTCTGACTTCTCTTGGACGAAGAAAGTCGTCAAACCCGAGGAAGTGCTCGAGCTCGGCCAAGAGGTCGAGGCGGTAGTGCTTGAGGTAGACGTAGAGCAAGGAAGGCTTGCCCTTGGGCTCAAGCAATTGAGCGAGGACCCCTGGGAGCAGGCCGCCAAGATCGCCGTTCCCGGAGAGAAGATCGAAGTCACGGTGTCACGGACTACTGATTTTGGCGCGTTCGTCGATATCATCCCTGGAATCGAAGGCTTGATTCACATCTCGGAGCTCCGTGAAGAGCGAGTTCAACGTGTGACAGAGGTGGTCAAGCCCGGCGATACCGTAAAACCTCTTGTGCTTAGTTTTGACCGAGAGGGGCAACGTATCGGGCTTTCCTTGAAGCGCGACTCCCTCGGTGATGTGTCCGAAATGACCGAATATAAGGAAGAATCTGCCATGGCGCTCGGTGATCTTCTACGCGATCGCCTTGAGCAAAAGACTGAAGAGTAGACATCTTCCTTCCCTAGCCAGAATCAATAATCCCGCGCATTTGTGACATTTCGGCAATGTGATTGACACAGTTTCGACTTTTTTCTACTGTGCGCGCCTTCTCAGTGTAAGAGATATGATGACAGGAGAGTACATGTTTAGAAATTTGAGAAATGTGGGCGTTTTGTTTTGCCTCTCTCTCGCCGTTGCCTGTGGTGACGACGGTGGAGATAAGGGGAACAACACGACTAATCCGACCAACAACAACACCACGGAAACCAACAACGAGACGAACAACGAAACCACGCCTACTACAACGGGTCCAACCAACAACGAAACCACGGTGACCGGAACACAGTGTAATGCTGTCGGTGAAACGTGTACGGTGGGTGACCCAACTCGGGCTGGTTTTGTTTGTGAAGACCTTGGGGATGGCGCAAAATGCTCACAAGCATGTACTCCACCTGCCGAAGGTGCACAGTACCCTTGCCCATCCGGCCAGGCGTGTCTCGCTGCCAGAAACGGTGGGCCAACATTCTGTGCGGTTTCACAATGTAACGGTTGGAACGACACAACTTCGTGTGACGCGTTCAACTTCGAGAACGGCGCAACTTGCATTGGCGCTGTGAACAATTCATTCCTCTGCCTGCCTGCAGGCACCGTCGCTGAAGGCGCTGCATGTACAAGCGACAGTCAGTGTGAAGCAGGGAATATCTGCCTCAACGATATCTGCGCTCCAATCTGCAGCAACGATGCGGGTTGCGACGGCGAGGGTGAGCGATGCTTCGGCGATACCGACCCTGATTTCCTCGATGCAAACGTAGGCGCCTGTGTTGTCGGCTGTGATTCATACAGCACCGGCCAATGTCCAACAGGTCAGGGCTGCTTCCCGATTCTTGAAGAAGACGGCTTCTGTATTGATGCTGGCGACATTCCTGCGTACGAAGAGTGTTCTGCGACCGCAATGACGGCACAATGTAGTGAAGGCTCGACTTGTGTGACTTTTGAAGCAGGTGCAACGACAGGCACCTGTATGCCGCGCTGTGGAACGGGTGTGGAGTCATCATGCGACGGGTTTTGCCTTGAAGCATTTGATGCCTCGCCGACCAACGACGGTGTTTGCCTGGCAGGATGTGGCCTGGATGACTACGGCCAGAACACGTGTGCGGGTGAGTTCCATTGCCGCCCTGCTCGTGGCGAGAATGTTTGTTTCTTCGACGCCGCTGGTACCAAACTTGTTGGTGAAGCATGTGACCCACAAGCTGATTCTGTAGATTGCGTTGAAGGCGCATTCTGTGAGGCTGCAGGCGACGGAACCGCGGGTGTCTGCCGAGCATACTGCGATCTTCGCGATGCAGATACCAACCCCCTCTTGGCATGTTCTGGAACAGAGGTTTGCCAACCAGTTCTCGACGAGCTCGGGGTCTGTGGTGAGCCTTGCGATCCAAGTGGATTTAGCGACACCTCTTGCCCAGCCGGCCTTCAAACTTGTTTCCCTGCAGATGTACCGATTTGCTCACAGTCTGGAACAGTTGCAAATGGGGAAGCATGTGACGATATCTTCTCGAACACGTGTGCTCCAGGCTCCTTGTGCACCAATATCGTCAACGTCGGTACAGGTACAAATGCAGACCTCGAAGCGCCAGCCCAGTGCCGTATGTTGTGCGATCCGTTTGGAGATGATTGCGCAGCCGACGAGCATTGCGTAGCCGACCTTTTGAATCCAACGCTTGGTTATGGCTTCTGCTTGGAGCGAGGACAGGCCCAGCCTACGACCCAGCCTTTCGGTGCTTGTGAGACGCCAGACACTGCTTGTGCTGATCGAGGCTTCTGTATCCAGTTCGATTCTGGCGAAACGGGCTGCTATATGCTCTGCAATCCAAACCCAGCGGAGGGAGAAACCAGTGGATGTCCAGGAACGAGCCAGTGTTTGACTTCATTCCAAGACCCCATGACAATGGAGGTGATCGATCTCTCTATTGGTGAATATGGAGTGTGTGCGGGTTAGTAAATACTAGTCCGAACCACAAGCCCGGCTCTGCCGGGCTTTTTTTTGCCTTTTTTCTTGGAGAACCACGTGTTGCGTGATCTGAGGCTGAATTCTGAGTAGGATGCAACGATTCCAAAGAAAGGAAAGTCGTGCGCGTTTTAATCAGTATAGTGGGCCTCTTCTTCTTGTTAGTTTTCAGCGGTTGTTCCGGCTGCGATGATGATTGTCCGGGGGGCTGTCCAGAGGGAAGCGTTTGCAACGCCGAATCTGGGCTCTGCGTCAATGCAGGGGAATGCCCAGGTGGTTGTCCCGCAGGACTGGCCTGTGTTGACGGCGCGTGCACAACGCCTCCCATACAGTGTCAGGCTCCTCAAGAAGCTTGTGATCCGAGATTTGAGACAAATGACGGATTCCTATGTCTAAGCTTCGACGGTGTCTCGGCTTCCTGTTACGAACAATGTCAGGCCGGAGAATGTGCAGGTGGTTCACTCTGCTTCTTTGTGGAGTCAAGTCTCGACCCGGCTTGCACCTCCAACGATGAGTGCGGGGCGAATCAAGCGTGTCAGTTTGGTGCCTGCAGAGACACCATTTGCCAGCCTTCAGAGTGTGAGGGGCCAATCGCAGGATTGGATACGTGTCGCGCACTCTATGAAGGAGATCCAAACTTTCCGAACGGCGCCATCTGCGCCAACGCTGGGAACGACGCGTCCTATTGTTTCGCGGCAGGACCTCGCACTGAAGGGGAGTCTTGTTCTGCACTCGATCAGGCCTTGATATCTGGAAATATCTCCAACCTATGTTCGCCTGGTCTTGGGTGTTTGGGTGGTATCTGCCGTGCCCTCTGCGACCAGAATAGCTCTTGCGCAAGTGGTGATTGTCTACTGGCTGAGGAATCGATCGCAGGCCCGGATACAGGTTTCTGCGGGGAGCAGTGTGAGCCATTTAGCCAGGGTGAGTGTGGCGAAGGCCAATCTTGCCAACCAGTGGCAGCGGATCTTGGGCTTTGTGTACCGTCGGGTAATTTGCCCGCCTTTTCGCGATGTGAGCCAGGCGCGTCTCAATGCGAGGACGGGACGTTCTGCGTGGTGCTTCAGGAGCCAAATGTAGCACAGGGTCTGGCCGGCGAGGCTCGATGCCATCCGATTTGTGATATTCGTGACGCACCGGCGGAGGCCGATGGTTCAGTGAGTCCAACCACGCAAGCCTTGAGAGATTCGCGCTGTCCCAATCCGCCCGTAGACCCGGCAGGTATTGTTTTGGCACACCTCGCGACCGATCTGGAGGAGTTTGACGTTTATGTGGGCGACTCTCTGGCAGGCCAACTCGAACCGAGAAGCCAGTTCAATGATGGCGTGTTTGAGATCGAACCTGGAAGAACGACGCTCGCGTTAAGACCAGCAGGAGGCCCTTCCACCGACGTCCCGCTCGCCGAGTTCGTCTTCGATGCCGAGAGCGGAGGCACTTATGAGATTGAGATTCTGGCGGCTGGGTCTGAGCCAGAAGTGCGAGCGAGGGAGTTCGCCCTGGGATCGGTATCCGTGATTCATGCCTCCACAGATCTTGGGCCACTCGATCTTGTCGGGGTACCGAGTGGAGAAGAACCCAATGACCAAAACCAAACTCTCTTCGTTGAGGGGCTCGAGCCCGGGGTGAGCGTAGAGGCTTCGGCATTCGAAGGTGACGTGTTGGTATTCGAGGCGGGTGCCGAAAGGACGAGGTTCTCCGCGCTGATTATATCGGAACTCGGCTTAACGGCTGGAGACGCAAACTACGTGAGCGGCACATTGGACGCCCTCGATAGTGCTGCTCTCGAAATCGTAAATTTGCCAATACCTGCGCCTCTTGAGCCAACCGGTGGCGATAGGTTCATTTGCTCTTCTTTGGGGAATGATGTTTTCGGGTTTTGTCAGCAAACTTGCGAGTCGTCGGAGTCTTACCTCAACGCGGAGACTTGTCAGGGAGAGGGGATGGGATGCGCCCCCGTCTTCTTGGACGACACGGCTGAGTGGAAAGATATTTGCGCTCCGATCGGCTCAAAAGTTGAGGGAAGTCAGTGTAACCCGTTCGGTATCGCTCAATGCCAACGAGGCCTTTATTGCCAGGAATACGGGAACGCGGCGCCGGACTTCGACCCTCAGTTAAGAGGCGTGTGTCATAGCCTATGCGCCACCGATGGCACTTTTGGGTGCGAGGCTGGACGCGAATGCAAATTGATTGACGACGAACTTATCGCTGGGGAATGCGCTGTTGCGTGCGAGTCAGAAATGTTCGGTGATGCGAGCTGCCCAACGGGACAGAATTCGTGTCTGCCTAGTGCCTCTCTTGTCTTGGAAACCGTGGGTGCTTCCGAGCCTTCGGTACGCGATGAGCCGACGTATTGTTCCGCTTCTGGACTGATAGCGCCCGGAGAGATGTGCTCGGGAGCCGATTGTGTGCCTCAGGCCGAGTGTCTCTATCCGCGCTCGGCACAGACGGACTTCTTGTTCTCGTTGCTTTCGCCATATGTGGGGGCGCAAGGATTGGTTCCGACGTGTACGTTGCGTTGTGATCCGTTCTCGGGCACTGGGTGTGCAAACGGAGAGACGTGTCTCTTCAACTACCCCTATAGCGCGGATGTCGGGCATTGTGCGCCGGTCGTGGAGTCTGCATTGCCGGGAGCTCCCTGTACGCGCCCTGGCGAGGCGTGTGGCCAAGATTCGATTTGCGTCGCGGATCCGGCGGGAAATCTTTGTTTCAGGTTCTGCGAGTACGAAGGACCGGATTCGAACGGAGTCCTCTCGCAGTCGACGTGCCCGGCCGGAATGGAATGTGCGGCTCTGGTGGCCGATCTGGGGGTTTGTCGCGACCCGCGATGAGTCTTGATGCACCTCATTTGACATTCTGGTGGGAACCGTGTTCAATCACCGCCCTACATTTCATGACATAGGAGTGAATGTATGCGTGGATTCGGGTTGCTTTTTGCATTGGTGCTCTTTGGTTGCGCGACGGCCGAGGCTCCCGAAGTCCAGTGTGTGGAAGACGCAGAGTGCTTTCCCGGGCAATGTGTAGACGGAATCTGCATCTCGCCGGACCTTGGAAGCGCTCCGGATTTTTCTGTCCCCGATGAAGGGGTTGAGCCGGAACCTGACATGGAAACTTTGCCAGACGAAGGCGGAGAACCAGATCTGGAGCCCGACTTGAGCGAAACGTGCTCTCCGGAGTGCGGACCCAACGAAACTTGCGTGGCCGGGGTTTGTGAAAGCGCTTGTTCGCCCACCTGCGTGGCACCACAAGTTTGCACCGAAAATGGCTGTAAGTTTCCGGCTTGCACACAAGTTGGCGACCGATGTCAGGGGGCACAACCAGAAGGGTTCTTGTGTCTTGTTGAGAGCGGTTCGAATGAAGGACGATGCTTTCAATCTTGCGAAGAGAGAGGCAGTCGTTCGAGTTGTGGCGCCGGCCAATTCTGCCTCGCCGTCAACTCGACCAGTGATGCGAACTATTGTGTCGAGTCTGAGTGTACCTCGACAGCCGAGTGTGGCGCCCAAACCTGTCTCGAATTCCTCGATGATTTCGGCCTCTGCTTTCCGGGAGGAAACTTGCCTGAGGGTTCGGCCTGCACCTCTTCCAATAATCAATGCGGGCAGGGATTCTTCTGCGATACGGACGGGTCAAGCACTGCGGGAGTATGCCGGAGACTATGTGACCCCTTCCAAGTCGGTAGCTGTGGTGCACAGCAGGCTTGTGGCGAACTCGTCACCGAGCGACAGGCGCTTTGCACAAACACGTTGACGAGTCCACCAAGAGCGGCGTTTCAGTCTTGTTCCCCGGCGGGAAGTTGGTGTGGCGACCGCACGTTGTGCCAAGACTTTGGGGAGGGACAAGCGTTTTGCATTCCCTATTGCAGGCCTGGTGGCAATGATTGCAGCGGTTTGACCCCAGCCGCCCTCTGTGACCCCTATGTGGGTCCTGCTGGACTCGGGCTTTGCTTACCAGAGTGCGATCCACTTGATGCAGATTCGTGCGGCGAGTTTGAGTGCATTGATTCAGGGCCAGACGCGGGCCTTTGCCGAATCCCATGTAGTGCTGGAAATGAAGTACAAGATTGTTGTAATGGTACGACCCCATGTACGGCAATGTGTGTAGATAACTATTGCGAGTAATAATCGGTTCGATTGGATGAACCAAGCCTGGTCAGGAGAAAAGATGAAAAAGTCAGTTTTAAGGTTGAGTAGCGTGTTTGCACTTTCGTGCGTAATGATTCTTGGTGCGTGTGGCGATGATTCGAAAGATTCATCGTGCCCAGCTGGTCAAGACCTCGTGCAAGTTGGCGCAAGCCCCGCACAATGTCTCTCCCCATGCAACGCAGGTGTGTGTGGTGCCGGAGAGATGTGCACCAGTGGTTATTGCGTCTCGACAACTGGAAACCCGAACAACCAGAACAATACCAACAACAACAACACGACTGTTGATCCGAACAATACGAACAACAATACGACCGTTGATCCGAACAACACGAACAACAACACGACTGTTGATCCGAACAACACGAATAACAATCCAGACGAGTGTGTGCCTTCGACACTCGCTGGGGCCTGCGACGTAGTTTGTCAGACTGGATGCGCAGCCGGTCAATCTTGCGCCATCACTGGTGGTACCGCATCGGCACCTCAGACCGGTTGCGTAGGAACTGGCACAGCGGGTGAAGGTGAGGAGTGCAGCGGTGCGAACCTTTGCGAAGTGGGCATGATGTGTGTGCCTACCGCTCAGGGTGCAACGACTGGTACATGTATCAAATTCTGCCGTCCGTCGGGTGGAGAGCCCTCCTGCGCCACAGGCGATGTCTGCGCACCAATTACTCAAGACGGAAGCGCCGGGATCTGTGAGACTCCGGAAGACGAATGTACACAGTTCCCGAATGATAGCTGTGCTGAGGGACAGAATTGCTATCTCACACAAGTGGGATTGCGTTGCATCGATTTTAAGGCGGATGCAACTGTCGGTGCTGCGTGTGCAGGTCCAAACGAATGTAACGATGGTCAAGGCTGCGTAGGACCGCAAGGTTCAACCACGTGCCGCAATTTCTGCGAAACTGGCTCCACTGACCAGTGCGCGGAAGGTGAGCAATGTACTACCCTCCAAGGGCCTAATGGTGCATTGCCGTTCGGTGCCTGCTTGATGGGAATGTAAGTTGAGCGCCATAAGTTTTGACGCTAAGATCTCATCTCCTTCAAGAGATGAGATTTTTTTATGCGTTGGATCTACCTTGCCATCGTGAGTCTGCTTGTGGCGTGCGGAGACGATACAGCTCCTCCCGCCAGTACGAACAATATGTCGGTTGGGACGAATAATCAGACCAATACGAACAATACTCAGACGAACACGTCCAATAACGCCACACTACCGTCGACCAATCAGTCGGCTACTCAAACGAACAACACCACCGGGCCACTTCCGGATTGTGATCTCCTCGATCCCGAGATTGGTGTCTGCGATCCCCTTTGTCAGAGGGGTTGTGATTCCGGTGAGGCCTGCGTCACTGAGGAAAACGCAGAGGGATTTGAAGTATCTTGCGTGGATGCGGGTGCAGGCATTCAAGACACGCCGTGTGAAGCCGATTCGGATTGTAGGGCAGGGTTGACTTGCCTCGCCCCAGAAGGTGGCGAGAGCGTCTGCGTTGAGTATTGTCGCACGGGATCGGATGCCCAGCCCCAATGTGCGCCGGACTACACGTGTCGTCCGTTCGGGCGAGAGAGTCGTGTTGGAATATGTTTTCTGGCCACCAATGAGTGTACGTTCTTCCCCGATTCTTGCCCGGCCGATCGCGAATGTTACTCCACGGACAATGGAACTCGGTGTGGGATCTTTGATCCGGAAGCCGAACCTGGCGTGACGTGCGAAAATTCAAACGAGTGCAATGAAGGTTTCCGTTGTGCCGGGACGGGCGCAAGTGATTTAACTTGCAAACAAATTTGCAATCCAGATGAAGAAGTCGACACGTGTCCCGAGTCCACGACATGCCAGATTATGCGCAATTCGTCGGGAGAATCACTTGGATGGGGCGCTTGTTTCTAAAGTTGCTTGACACGTATTTTGACGGGTGATAGACAGTCGCCCGCCTCGGAGATGTACCTCTTCGAGTGTAGGGGTGTCGCCAAGTGGTAAGGCACCGGTTTTTGGTACCGGCATTCCTAGGTTCGAATCCTAGCACCCCTGTTGGCTCTCGCCATCACGCAGGCTTACCGAAAGGTAGCGCCTGCGTTTTTGTTCTCACCCAGAGGCTTTGTCATGAGTGATATGATGCTTTTTGCGGGAAACTCAAATCCCGCACTCAGCTCCGCCATTGCGAGCTATCTGGGTTTGAACATGAGCGATGCGATGGTCGGGCGTTTTGCTGACGGTGAGATTCAGGTCGAAATTCAGACCAGCGTCCGCCATCGTCAAACCTACCTGATCCAGACGCTCTCTTGGCCCGTGAATGATAATTTGATGGAGCTCCTCGTTATGGGTGACGCGCTTCGGCGTGCATCAGCTGACGAGATCACTGCTGTGATCCCCTACTTTGGCTATGCGCGCCAAGATAGGCAGGCAAAGCCTCGAACGCCCATCACTGCGAAGCTGATTGCTGACTTGATTCAGGCGGCCGGTTTTTCGCGTGTGATCACGATGGACCTCCACGCGAGCCAGATTCAGGGTTTCTTTACGAAGCCAGTAGACAATATCTACGCGAGTCCGGTTCTCATTCACTCGTTGCGCTCTCTCGAGATTCCGTCTGACAAACTCGTGTTTGTTTCGCCGGACGCTGGAGGGGTGGAGCGCGCGCGCCATTACTCAAACGTCTTCAGATGTCCGTTGGCGATCGTGGACAAGCGTCGCAGCGCACCAGGTGTGGCTCACGCCATGCATCTTATCGGTGACGTGAAAGACAAACACGCGATCATCGTAGACGATATGATCGATACAGCAGGGACACTCACTCAGGCGGCTGCCGCTGTTCTGGAGCACGGTGCCTCTGAGGTTTATGCAGCAGCGTCCCATCCCGTGTTGAGCGGCCCTGCGATCGAACGGATCTCTAATTCTGTGCTGAAACGCGTTTTCGTCACGGACTCAATTCCTTTGAGCGAAGCAGCCAGAGGCTGTGAAAAAATACAGATATGTAGTGTCGGAGACCTCTTTGGTGAGGCAATTCGACGTGTCCACGGTGGTGATTCTGTAAGTTCGCTATTTAAATTATCGAACGGTTGATATATGGCTTCGCGTCTTTCGAAGTCATATGGAGGAAAGAATGAGTACAAAACCAACATTTAGCGTCACCGGACGCACCGAGAGTGGCAAAGGCGTCGCTCGTAAGCTTCGCGCAGCTGGTCAATTGCCAGCAGTTTGCTACGGAATGAATTCCGAGACCATCTCGGTGGTTGCCGATCCAGACGCGCTTTACAAGCTCCTTACGGGTCCACGTCGTCGAAACATCGTTTTCCGTTTGGAGATCGAGGGTGGTTCAAGCTTTGACTACGTCATGGTGAAAGAATACCAAATCGACCCAATCAAGCGCGACCTCGTCCACGCTGATTTTGTGGTGGTTGACCCGAACAAAAAGGTCAAAGTTACCGTCCCAGTGGAGACCACCGGCCGTTCACGTGGTGAGCGTGAGGGTGGAAAGCTTCGCGCGGTTCGTCCTCAAGTTGAGCTGATGGCTCGTCCTGACGACATTCCTGAGAAGCTTACTCACGATATCTCGGACCTCGGTTTGGGCGCTGTGTTTTTGGCGAGCGAGCTGGAGTTGCCAGAAGGTGTTGAGCCTGGCTACAAGGCCGATTTCGCTGTCTATCAAATTGCCGTCCCTCGTGGAGCTGCTGCGAAAGGCAAGGGCTAATCCTGGGAGATCTCAGGCGTGAGTTCCTATCTGCTGGCGGGCCTCGGTAATCCGGGGCCAAAGTACGAGTTAACCCGCCACAATATCGGGTTTTTAGTGATCGACAGATTTGTCGATCGCCTCGGTATTGCGTTGACACAGCAGAAATTTCATGGTCGATACGCGTCGGGCATTTGCCGGGGCGAGAAAGTACATCTCTTGCAGCCGCAAACGTTTATGAATCTCTCGGGAAAGTCCGTAGCTGCGGCTCGGAGTTTTTTCGACATAGAGATGCCAAACGTCATTGTGGTTCACGATGAACTTGACCTTCCATTTGGCGTTGTCCGGATAAAGATCGGTGGTGGACACGGAGGGCACAATGGCCTCCGGGATATCATCGCTCAGACGGGCCAAAACGACTTTATTCGTGTTCGTATGGGCATCGGTCGCCCCGAGAAGGGAAGTGTGACGGACTGGGTACTCAGTCCGTTTCCAGCGGCAGATACCGACGAACTCTTGATTGAGTTGGACACGGCTTGTGACGCGTTGGAAGCCATTTTGGCAGATGGCGCGAGTGCGGCGCAGAATCAGTTTAACGGTAGATAAACGCGGTGCACGTGCACCGACGACAACAAAGATAATTTCTTAACTGGAGAAAATCGTGGATTTAACATTGATCGTTCCCGTGGCGGGCTTGATCGCTTTGGTGTTCGCATTCATGCGAGCCAAATGGGTCGCCTCGCAAGAGGTAGGTACCGCAGAGATGGCTGAAATTGCCGGGTACATCCAAGAGGGAGCCATGGCGTTCCTTCGACGTGAGTACAAGTGGCTCAGTATTTTTGTGGTGGTTGTTGCCGTTGCACTCGCTGGTATCTACATGAGCCAGGCTCCAGAGGCCCTCTCGACCAACACAGGTGGCATCTTCAACGCGACCACGATGATGTTGGTCTCGCTCTCGTTCGTAGTCGGAGCCGTGTGCTCAGGCTTTGCAGGTTGGTTCGGTATGAAAGTGGCGACTCTCGCCAACGTTCGAACCACGAATGCTGCCCGAACAGGCTTGTCACAGGCTCTTAAGGTGTCGTTCTCGGGCGGCGTCGTGATGGGAATGAACGTTGTGGGCCTTGGGCTTTTGGGCCTTGGCTCGCTTCTCGTGATTTACACGAAAGTTCTCGGCATCGACATGATGACGATGTTCACCGAGCCAACCAGAATGGCTCAAGATGGCTTCGTGATGACGCAGCTTCTTAGCGTTTTGACTGGGTTCAGCCTCGGCGCAAGTTCGATCGCTCTCTTCGCTCGTGTTGGTGGTGGTATCTACACCAAAGCTGCCGACGTTGGTGCCGACCTCGTGGGTAAAGTTGAAGCCGGAATTCCCGAGGACGACCCGCGTAACCCTGCCACCATTGCAGACAACGTTGGTGACAACGTGGGTGACGTGGCTGGTATGGGCGCTGACCTTTTCGAATCCTACGTAGGCTCCATCATCGGTGCCATGGTTCTGGCGATTCCCTGGGCGATGTCTGAAGGCAATGTCAATCCGATCATGCTTCCAATGATGATCGCTTCCATGGGCATCATCGTCTCCATCGTTTTCACTTTCTTCGTAAGAGTGAGCGAAGACGGAAATCCCGCAAAGGCGCTTCACACCGGCACGGTGGGTGCAGCGATTACTGCCGCAATCGGCACGGGTATTCTTGTCAATCTGATGCTTCCTGCTGAAGGAATCACGCTCGTAACGGGCGAGCACTACACACAAATGGGTCCATTCTGGGCAACACTTGCAGGTCTTGTTGCGGGAACCCTGATCGGCTTCGTGACCGAGTACTACACAAGCGACCACTTCAAGCCGGTCCAAGAGATTGCAAAAGAAAGTGAGATGGGAACTGCACCAAACATCATTGCTGGTTTGGGTCTCGGTATGAAGTCTACAGCAATTCCTGTTGGGTTGATCGCAATTGCAATCTTGGTTTCGTACCAAACTTCCGGTCTCTATGGTATCGCGCTCGCGGCTCTCGGCATGCTCGCAACCACTGGTATCCAGCTCGCTGTTGACGCGTTCGGCCCGATTGCCGACAACGCTGGCGGTATCGCTGAAATGAGCCATCTTCCAAAGGAAGTTCGTGGTCGTACTGACAAGCTCGACTCGGTGGGTAATACCACTGCCGCTATCGGAAAAGGCTTCGCCATTGGTTCGGCTGCTTTGACCGCACTCGCACTCTTCACCGCGTTCACTCAGCAAGCGAACATGACGCAGGGCATCAATCTCTTGAACCCAACCGTTATGGTAGGTGTGTTCATCGGTGCTGTGATGCCCTTCATCTTCTCGGCTATGGCTATGCAGGCAGTGGGCCGTTCCGCTGGCGCGATGATCGAAGAAGTTCGACGTCAGTTCCGCGAGATCCCGGGTTTGTTGGAAGGAACCGCTAAAGGTGAGTACGCAAAATGTGTGAGCATCTCAACTGAGGCGGCTCTTAAAGAAATGGTTGCACCAGGACTCATGGCGATCATCGTTCCGGTTGTGGTTGGTTTCTACGACGCCAATATGCTCGGTGGATTGCTTGCCGGTGTGACAACTTCGGGCGTCGCGATGGCAATCTTCATGTCCAACGCCGGTGGTGCATGGGACAACGCTAAGAAGTACATCGAAGGTGGACATCACGGCGGAAAGGGCAGTGAAGCTCACAAAGCAGCGGTTAACGGTGACACCGTGGGCGACCCGTTCAAAGATACGGCTGGTCCGGCTCTCAACATTCTTCTTAAACTGATGAGTGTTGTGGCATTGGTACTTGCTCCGGTCATCGCGCTTGACGCAGTTGAGACCGCTGCTCCAGCTGCAACCGCAGCTCAGGAAGTTGTGGTGGAAACGGAAGAATTGGCTGCAGCTATTGACAAAGCACCCGTAGTTGAGGCAGAACCTGCCGCCCCGGCTCAAGAAGAGTCGGCAAAAGTTCAGTAATTTTAGGTTGATTACCTCGCTCCCACAAACGGTGGGGGCCAGTGTCCACGAGGTTAAAAGTGGCAGTTGAAAGACAAAGAGAATACGAAACAGTTTATATCTTGCGCCCTGGTGTGAGCCCCGAAGATGTGACCAAGACACGCGAGCGTGTTGAAGGTGTCATCGAGAACACAGGCGGACACATGCTTCGCTTTGATGATTGGGGCCTTCGCCGCTTGGCGTACGAAGTTCGTGACCGCACGGATGCTTCGTACCACGAGCGTGGTCACTACCAGTACTACCGCTTCCTCGCACCAGCGACGACGGTAGCCGAGATCGAGCGTAACTTGCGCATTCTCGATCCCGTGTTGAAGTTCCTCACGGTTAAATTGCAGGAAGACCTCATTCCAGAAGAGCGTCTCGCTCGCGGTGTTGAGGAAGAAGTTCACGATGTCCTGATGGGCGAGGAGGAGTGAGATGGAAGTCATCCTTAAAGAAGACGTGAAGAACCTTGGTGAGATGGGCGAAGTTGTCAAAGTGGCTGCTGGCTACGGTAGAAACTTTCTAATCCCCAAAGGTATGGCGGTACTCGCCACGATGGGAAATAAGAAGCAGCTCGAGCACCAACTCGCTGAAATCGAGAAAGCAAAGGCAGTTCAGCAGGCAGAAGCCCGCAAACTTCTTGGCGAGATCGATGGCGTTTCTATCACCATTCCAAAGCGTGCTGGCGACGAAGACAAACTCTTCGGTTCGGTAACGTCTCGCGAAGTGGCTGATGTGCTCACGCAGCAAGGTCACAAAGTCGACCGTCGACAGGTTGACCTGGATCGACCAATCTCGGAGCTTGGAATCTACAGTGTTCCAGTTAAGCTCGCGAGCGGTATCCAAGCCCACGTTAAGGTTTGGGTTGTAGCTCTCTAAGAGGTCTACTCTCAACGAAGTAAAGGCAGGTGTTTCACCTGCCTTTTTTGTTTCTTGAGCTCAGAGAATCAAGGTTCCGACGAATTCAGGCGCAATGCTCGGCTTAGAAGCTGCACAGGATGTACAGAATCGCGTGAGACGCCGTCTTTGATTTGATGACGGCACGAGGTGCCAGTTGCGACGATCCAGGTGCTAGCGTCCGTTTGGCGCAGTGCTGGGAAGAGGGTGAGTTCTCCGATCTTCATGGAGAGTTCGTAATGTTCAGCTTCGTACCCGAACGAGCCGGCCATTCCGCAACATCCGGTCTTCAGAACTTCTACGTCGTAGCCGCTCAGCCTCAGGAGTTTGATCGTGTGAGAGAGGTCTGAGAGTGCCTTTTGGTGGCAATGGCCATGAAAGACGACTTTCTCTCCCATATGATCGAGGTCAGGGAAGTCGCCAGCGTCGATGATTTCAGAAATGAATTCATCGAAGAGTAGGGCACGCTTCGCCAGATCATGTGCGACCGGCTTCAGCTCTCTATCAGCGAGGTCTGGTGTTTCGTCGCGAAGTGTTAAAAGGGCGCTTGGCTCGATTCCTACAATCTTCTTTTGAGGACTTTGTTCTAGAAGTGGTCGGAGCGTTTGCAGGTTTTGATTCGTCAGCGCCTTGGCTTGACGCAGCATTCCTTTTGAAATGAAGGTGCGTCCGTCGTCTTCAATTGGCAGAAGGTCTACGCGAAACCCTAGAGCTTCCAAACAAAGCGTTGCTTCCTTGGCGAGATGAGGGTCGTTGAACTCGGTGAACGGGTCGACGAAGAGCCAGACAGAACGTTTGTGTGCGGCCGGGGCTCGACGCTTTAGCCAGGTCGAGGCTCTCTCGAGCCCAAATTCTGGGATTGAGCGCTCGGGCGCAATCTTCAGTACGTGGTTCATGACTTGTCGTGCCGGTCCAAACTTCAGACCTGCATTGGATAATCCAGGAAGGAGGGCGCCGAGCTTGGATAGAGCGGTGTAATTTCCGAAGAACTTTGAACGTAGGCCTTGTGAGCCAGCATCGGCACGGTGTTGGGAAAACTCAGCTTTCATCCTCGCCATATCCACACTTGCCGGGCATTCACTCTTGCAGGCTTTGCACGAAAGGCAGAGGTCCAGGGCCTCCGCGAGGTCTTCGTCGGTCATCCAGCTCGCTGGTTGATTCAGGAAGACTTGTCGGAAGATGTTGGCTCGTCCCCTTGTGGAGTCTTTTTCGTCAAGAGTCGCCATGTAGGACGGGCACATCGTTCCTCCCGCTTCGGGGAGCTTTCGACACGCGCCGGCACCATTGCACTTCTCCAACGCTCGCATAAACCCAAGATCCGAGGACCAATCAAAGAAGGTGGCTTCCAGATCGGGGGGAGTGGAGCCAGGCTCTACTCTGAAATGATGGTCGATCGGATGAGCGTTAACAATAATCCCAGGATTTAGGATGTTGTTTGGATCGAATGCGCTCTTTACCCGTTGATGAAGTTCATAGACTTCGTCACCAAAAAACTCGCGAATCAAGGGGGATCGGACCCGTCCGTCACCATGTTCCCCGCTGAGCGAGCCCCTGAAAGACTTGACGAGTAGAGCGGTCTCTCTCGCGATATCCTTAAACTTCTGGACGTCTTGCAAGTCCTTTAGATTGAGTTCAGGGCGTAGGTGCAATTCTCCCACAGAAGCGTGCGCATGATAGACGCTTTGAGTCTCGTACTTCTCCATCAAGCGCTGAAACTCTTTGACGTAGGCCGGGAGGTTTTCAACGGGCACAGCTGTGTCTTCGACCACAGAAACGGCCTTGGTATCTCCGGGGACGCCCATCAGGAGGCCGAGCCCCGCCTTCCGGAGCTCCCAGACGCGTTTGTCGTCCGGTGTCCTGACGATTGGCCAAGCATATCCCATGCCTTTTTCTTGGAGTGATTCGATTAACCGCGCGGCTGCTTCTTCGGCTTCTGCCACGGTGTCTCGATAGAACTCGATGACGAGCACGGCATCAGGGTCACCCTCAACAAAGAAGCGATTGTGTTGGTGCTCGAGGTGGGACTTAGTCTGCTCCAAGATTCGGCGATCGATGAGCTCCACGGCTGCGGGATTGTGGGAAACCGCCAACACCGTGGCTTCCAGAGACTCGATTAGGTCGTGGAATTGTGCGCAAACCAAAATCTTGTGTTTCGGCTTCGCTACCAAATTGAGTTTTGCCGAAACCGTGAAAGCCAGTGTTCCTTCTGTGCCACACAAAAAACGCCCGAGGTTCTTAGGAGTGCGCCAGATAAAATCATCGAGCGGATAGCCAGTGTTTCTGCGCACAAGGGCGCGCGGCGGATAATTAGCCTCGATTTCCTCTCGGTGAGTATCCTCAATGCTGAGTAGTTCCCTGAGCCCCGCACCAAGTGCGTCTTGACGCTTGGAGTGATGCAGCAATTCGTCGTCACTCCAGTCTTTCAAGACTTCCCGAGTGCCATCGGCGAAGACCACTTCGAGCTCGAGGACGTGTGCCATGGTGTTTCCATAGAGGATGGAATGGGACCCACACGAGTTGTTGCCGATCATTCCGCCGATCATGCATCGATTGGACGTCGACGTGTCCGGACCAAAGAAAAGATCAAAAGGGCTGAGATAACGATTTAGCTCGTCAAGTATGACCCCTGGCTCCACGCGAACCCATCCCTCTTCTCGGTTGAGCTCGAGAATCCTGGTCATATGACGACCGGTATCTACCACGAGACCAGGGCCCGTTGCCTGACCAGCCAAGGACGTTCCCGCCGCCCGAGGAACCAGAGGAATGCGCGCCTCATTGGCAAGCGCTACGAGGTTGACGAGCTCATCCGCAGTTCTCGGGAAGGCCACACCAAGAGGTTGGTGCTCGTAAACCGAGGCATCCTGTGCGTAGAGCTTTTGGTGCAACGAGTCCGCTCGGACGTCGAGTCCGGCTTCAAGAAGTTCAGCTAGGTTCAGCGCCATTAGTACTCACCGATTTCCCAGGTACCGTAAGGAGGCAGGGGCTCAAGAGCGCGTTTGATGTAGGGCTCATCACTCTTGAGTTGTTCACGGGAGCTATCTACCACGACCTTGAGTTTTGAGTAACTCGTTAGCACGACCTGAAGTGGGCTCGGGGTCTGCTTGAAGGTCTTGTGGTAATCAGAGTAGGGGCGATTGTTCAGGACGGTGGGTCGAGCAATCTGTTGAACGGGAATCCAAATCATGTTGGCGCCTCGCGTGACCGGTGCAAAAGGGTCGATCGCGAAGATAAACGAGTTTCGGCTACCCATTGTTCCTGACTGAACGGAATCCCAGGCGACTTGGCTTGGTACGTTGTTCACAACGCCACCGTCGCAGAGACGCAGGAGTTGGTCTCGCTCGAAAATCGAATCGAGTGATTCGATCGTGTCGGGGTCGTCATGAAAAATATCGTAGTGAAGGAGTCCGGGAACCGCGCAGGAGAAGCCCATGGCCTCGAGGACAGGAAAGTCCCGAGTCTCATTGTCGCGCCCAAAAACAACCTGTGAGAGGAGTCTTGGATTCTTAGTCAGGTCACGTACGGCAGCGAAAAAGAGCTTGAGCTTCTTTCGCATCGAAGTTGGATTGATTCCCGGGTCGTCTTTGGCGATCTGCTCATAGCGTGCGGAATCGAGTTGAAAGCCTTTACGGATGCCGCAGGCAACGATTTCGAGCTTTATCGGAAGCTCGCTGAATCTAGGCATCGGCGAGCCGACGAGGCTCTGGAAGATCTCACGCCCAACTCTGAGGAGGTTGAGGTGGAAGGCGCCTGGGAACCCGTATCTCGAATATCCCGAGAAGGGACTGAAGATGGAGTTTAGGTCGAGATGTCTGGGGAGTGAGAGCACGGTATTGACCGGGTCGTAGCTCTTTTCCATGGCACGAAGGAGTCCCATGATGCTTCCCATGGAGCTCCCCACGATAAGTTCTGGCGTCACTCCCATTTCGTTGAGCATTGAGAAGACCCCGAGATGAACAAGCCCGGAGCCGCCGCCGCCGCCGAGGACGAGGGCGAGCTTCTTTTGGCGCATCTCTGAATCGAGGTGTTCGGGGCCAAAGGCTAGTGCGTGTCTTTGCAGGACATGTTGGCGCGTGACGTCACAGCGAATCGCGAGAAGTGGGGCGACTTGCCTGAGTAGGTCGATCTTAGGTTCCGTCCCTTCCGGTATGAGTGGGGCGACGTGTTCAAGCATCCACGTGCGCAAGTCATCAACATCGTCAGCGAGCACGATATCTTGACCTTCCGGGTCTCGAAAGAGGTTGGTTTGTGCAAGGGATAGCGCGTAGCGAAAGAGCGCTTCATGCCTGTGATGCAGCGCACCAGGCCGCTCAACGAGCAGTTTGATCAGCCGCCTTTCACAGGCTTTGAGCTCCCGTATTCGGACAAAATGTCTGCCGAAACGACTCACACTTTAGCGCCGGGTGCGGGTCAAGTGGGTGGTCGCAATGGGTCCTCGAGACCGAGGAGAATACGACGGATATGCTCGGAGCGGTTGCCATCACCGACTCGGTCGGCGATCTCCATTGCGCTGTTATCGGGAAGCCTGAAGTCCAAGCGGACCAGGTTTCCTTTTTCGACGGTGTAACTCACAGGGGGTTCGTCACCGTAGAGAATCATACGAAGGTATGTTTCTCGGCCGATAGGAGCTCTGAATCGAAATTGAAGCAAACGATCAATTTCTTCCAGAACTCCCTGATCTACGCGCACGGAGATTACTACGCTCTGTGTACGACTTTTTGGTCGACCTCTTTTGGCCATGCCTCATGACTCGCGTTTTGGGGATGTTTCCTAAATTGATTGTAGGGCGTGATCTCCAAACACTCAAGAAAGAATACTCAAAAAACGGAATTAACTTTTGAGGAAGGAGAAAAGTCCCTTCTTTTTCGGCGTATCGTCACCTGACGGTGCATCGAGCGGCACCGCGTCAGCGATCGCTTCCGCAAGCTCGAGGAATGCCTTGGTCACTGGAGACTCTGGTTCAGCGATGACCACAGGACGGCCTTCGTCGCCACCCTTACGCACTGCCATATCAAGAGGAATTCCCCCGAGAAGTTTGGTCTCCAGTCTCTTTGCCTCGGCCTCAACCGTTTCCTTGCCGAAGATATGATGCGTGCTCTGGCAAGACGGGCAAACAAAGTAAGACATGTTTTCCACTATTCCGATTACGTCAATGTTCAAAGTCTTGAACATCTGAAGGCCACGGGCAGCGTCAATGAGAGCGAGGTCGGATGGCGTCGTGACGATTACCGCCCCGTCGACTGGGACCGTTTGCGCCAGAGCAAGCTGCGCATCACCCGTGCCAGGAGGCATATCCACGATCAAGTAGTCGAGACCACTCCAATCCACGTCCCTCAAGAACTGCCGGATGATCCCCGTAACGATGGGTCCTCTCCAGATCACAGGCGTGTCATCTTCCATGAGGAACCCAAGGCTCATCACGCGTAAACCATCAGCCTCAAGCGGTACGATTCGTCGCTCCCGCACAGCCGGTCTACCGGCGAGTCCAAGGAGTGTCGGAAGTGAAGGGCCGTAGATATCTACATCTAGAAGGCCAACTCGGAATCCGTTCTTTTGAAGGGCGAGCGCAAGATTGACAGCAACCGTGGACTTTCCAACGCCGCCTTTACCACTAGCCACTGCGATAACCTTCCCAACCCCTTCGATGGGTGCAGATGCGGGTATAGATGCTGATTGGGCAGGTGGTGCAGCTGCTGGGGTAGGAGTCGCCTGTTTCGGCGCAGGTTCGCCTGACGCCTCACGCTTGATAGCCTCCGGAGACATGAGTTTGACTTTGACCTCGCGAACGCCGTCTACCGCCTCAACGGCATCGTAGATCTTGTCTTCAAGGGCGAAACGCTCGTCCTTGCTTCGGTCCTTTTCGATGATGATGGTCAGGTCGACAACGCCAGCGGAGACTTGAACGGCTTCAACCATGTGTGCATCGACGATGTTCTTACCTTTGGCCGAATCTTCGATGGATTCTAGCGCCGCAATCACATCACCTTTGAGTGTAAAATCGTCTTTCATTTTGGAACCTGGGTTCAGGAGAACTCTTTTGTATACATTTTTGTCGAGTTTTTGATGCTCTAGTCTTTACGCGGGATTCGCATAGCATTGAAAGAATGAACAAACAATGCGCAAGATCATGAACCCCTCAGCGATTAAGCGGCGTAACGATGGGCTATTGTCGGAACTCGCAGACCTTTTTCGTGCATTCTGCATAAAGTTCGATCTTCTTTCGACGAAGTGAAAAACCCAAGTCTTGGGCGACTTCAGTCATTCGCGCGGCGAGTATCT
Source organism: Microvenator marinus (assembly GCF_007993755.1). Classification (GTDB taxonomy): domain Bacteria; phylum Myxococcota_A; class Bradymonadia; order Bradymonadales; family Bradymonadaceae; genus Allomicrovenator; species Allomicrovenator marinus. The sequence goes on along the minus strand of NZ_CP042467.1, from coordinate 1,663,373 downwards.
CGTCGTTAAATTCGATGATTCGCCTGCAGTCCACGCAGATGAGGTGGTCGTGATTCGGATCTTGATCGTGGATGGGGTCGTAGCGGGTTTGACCGTCGCCAAAGTTTTTAGGGAGGGCAAAGTTCTGTTCTACGAGGAGTTTCAGGGTTCTGTAGACCGTTGCATAACCGATCTTAGGCTGTTCCTGGCGAACCTCGTCGAGGAGTTCTTCGGCGCTGATATGCTTGTCGAGGCGGAAAAACGTCTCGACGATGATGTCTCGCTGCTTTGTGGATTTCAGTCCGGCCTCTTGAAGGCGCTCGTGAAATGACGACATCGCATCCGCGACTTGTTCTTCATTTGGATTTGCACTCACGGCCATTCACTCCTGCAAGGATTCGGACTCTAAACCAGCGAAGTTTGGGCGACAAGGGAAAGTCAAACGCTGCTCACTGCAACCACATTGTCTTTGAGGTCCATGATGAGCGCGGTGTTTTGGATATTGACGTTTGCAGCCAGAAATTTAGCGAGCGGCGTGGTCACTAGATTTTCGACGGTTTGCCTCAAAGGTCGTGCACCGTATTTCTCGTCAAAACCGATCGTAATCAGATGTTCAATGAGATCGTCGGAAGCCCGAACTTGGAGCCTTCTGCGCACCAAGCCTTCTCGCGCAAACGCTTCTTCGAGCGCCTTTTCAACCAATCTCCTCGCGGTGCGTTGAGAGAGGGAGCGGAACGGAATGATCTTATCGATTCGCCCCACAAACTCAGGTCGAAAGTAATTCTCAACCGCGGACGTGTAGTGGGCCACTTCTGCGTTTCGTTTGACCTCACTAGAGCGTTGTCCGAATCCCAACGAGCTTGGTCCACCCGCACCCAGGTTGGAGGTCATGATGATGACCGCGCTCGTGAGGGTCACTGTTTGGCCAATTCCGTCTGTGAGTCTGCCTTCCCCGAGGGCTTGAAGGAGGAAGTCGAAGACGTTCGAGTGCGCCTTTTCGATTTCATCCAAGAGAATCACCGAAAACGGTTGCTCCCGTACTCGTCTGACGAGCTCGCCCTGTTCACCCTGATAGCGCCCAACAAGTCGGCCTGCCGACCACGCATCTTGATATTCTGACATATCAAATCGAATGAGCCGGTCTTTGTTCCCAAAGAGGTATTGGGCGAGTGTGAGCGCTGTTTGTGTCTTTCCGACACCCGTGGGTCCGAGGAAGAGGAAGCTCCCGAGCGGTCTTTCTGGACTATTGAGCCCAGCCCTCATCGTAGTGACGAGTTCGACCATCGCCTGGATGCCTTCGGGTTGGTCAAACACCGCGCGATCAAAATGAGTGATGACGTCTTGTCGCTGAAACGGCGTCTTGGGGTCGATCAGTGGGCGTGGTAACCCTGTCATCGAGGCGTAGGCGTCGATGGCGTGGGAAGGCGTCAGAGCCGGTCTTTCGCCGTCTTCATCCACGATTCCGGGTTTGGCGTTGGTTCGGGCCATGCGCTCTGCGAGGTCCACAGCGGGACCAGGGAGCGCCGCAACGCCTTTGAATCGGCCCACGAGCTCAAGGACTTGCTCGCGTGTCTCGGAGGTGAGTCGAACGCCATATTGCCGACCGAGTCGATAGCTGAGTCGATCTAGGACTTTGTCGCAGGCGCTGGGCTGCAGCGGGTCGATCGAAAGGCGTCTGAGTGCCCTCAAGAAGCCCGGGTGGCTTTGCTCAGCGCGGGCGATCTGTTCCGGTCGAGCTTCCGTGATGATCACAAGATCACCAGAGAGCATATGTGGCAGGAGCATGCCTGGAATACCTTGAGAATGCTTGTCATTTCCCGAAGTTTCCAGGAGTTCGATCAGGTTTTCGGCGAATAGGATAGCGCCTACTTCTTTGACTTCTTCGAGGAGCGCAAGAACACGCTCTTGCCATTGTCCGAGAAAACGCATTCCGGCCAGAAGTCGGCCGCCGCTGATCTGCCAAATCGGCACGTTTTGCAGCCGTTCAGGGGCCTCGCCTTTGGCGATTCGGTACGCCACCTCATAGGTTACCGCGGTCTTTCCGGCCCCTTGTGGTCCGGTTAGAAGTACGCTTCGCTCCTGCGACTCAGATAGGTAATCGAGAACGGTTTGAACTTCAGCTCTTCGTTCGTAAGCCCGTGGGGCGTCACGCTTTAACATCCGAGGGTTCAAGAGTTCACCCACTGTACTCAACGTCGGCGTACTGAGTTCGTCCTCGGTGTTCTTTGGCTTGTTTGGCCTGAAGCGAATCTCCAATTTTTCAGCTTTGATTCTCGAGCCGCGCTCGTTGCCAGCTGAAAGCGGATGCGTGAATCGTTGCAGGTAGTTTGCTCGGCGATCCATCGGAAAGGCGTCACGAACCCATTCTGCGCTGACATGCTCGAGCTCTTCTAGTGATTCGACGCGGTATCTAAGCTGAAGTTGTGGCAGCCAGACCTTGTATCCCGAAGTAAGGGGCTCACAGACCGCAAATAGATTGAGCTCAAGATTTACGAGCCGCGAGCCTGTTGCAGCGGGAATCTCAACCTTGATATTTCGCGAGATGTATTCGGTGTCCACGGCGCCCATCCCCGGGTCCACTTCGAGTAGGGACTCGAGGAGGCGGCCAAGCTGCTCGATGGCTTCCTTTTCAGTGGCTGCAATGGCGGCGTAGTCAGAGTCGAAGAGTGTCTGCGCGTAGACGAAATGTTCGGTCTTATCGACCAGAATATCAATTGTGCGGAGTTGTTTGGCCATCGCGAGCAGCAATACTTCCCGAGCAGGCTTGAGGTCAAGCTCGGGAGGGGATTAGCGCGATTTCCCGAGCTGAAATCTCAAGGCTTCCTCAAGTTTGCTGAAATGGAAGTCGAATCCGCTGGCGAGCAATTTCTCTGGGTAGACTCGCGCGCCTTCGAGCAAAAGTGCGTCGCCCATCTCACCCATGGCAGCTTTGACCGCGAACGAGGGAAGGGGAATGACCGAAGGACGTGAAAGCACATCGGCGAGGGCTTTGACGAAGTCGCGATTTTGCACCGGATTGGGAGCCGTAAGGTTGACGGGGCCGGAAAGAGATTCTGTTTTGATCAGGTGGAGGATCGCGCCAATTACGTCGTCGATTGCGATCCAACTCATGTATTGCCTTCCATCGCCGATGGGGCCACCGAGTCCAAGTTTAAACGCTGGAAGCATAGGCTTTAGAGCGCCACCTTGTGCGCTTAAGACCACACCGATTCTCGGATTGACCACACGGATTCCAGCGTCTTCGGCTGGCTTTGAGGCGTCCTCCCAGGCTTTGCACACATCTGGAAGAAATCCCTCACCTGCTTCAGAGAGCTCATTGGTTGGAAGGTCTTTTCGGTCGCCATAATATCCAATCGCAGAAGCCGAGACGAAGACTGACGGTGGCCTCTGGAGCTTGGCCAAGGTTTCGGCGAGCAATGTGGTTCCGTCTACCCGGCTCTTCAAGATGCGCCGCTTTTTCTCGTCGGTCCAACGTCCCGAGATTGATTCTCCGGCGAGGTGTACGACCGCGTCGAGCCCTTCGAGAGCGGCGGCGTCTAGTTTCCCTGCGTTGATATCCCACTCGATGGTGTCTGGGCCTGGGGTGCGCGAGATCGCCAGTACTTCGTGGCCGCCGGTCGTAAGCAACGCGCTCAACGCCTTTCCAATCAGCCCTGTGGCTCCAGATATTGCGATTTTCATGGGTTCTCCGCTGTAGCGAGTATGGCGCGCGAGGTCCTGTGCGGTCCTTCGATGCCTAAACTCGAACATACGTTCCAATTCGGCTTCTCCAAACCCCGCTAAGACTTCGGGCACCATGGAATCGACTGGGAGTTCGTACTGGACAAAGTCTCGGAGGGTCGATGACTCGTGATCGCCCGCGAACTCGTGTCTGTGAACCCATGATTTGAACGGGCCTCGAACTGCCGTGTCCGTGAAGAAACCTATGCCTGTGAGGGCAGGGTGCTGGCACGAACCGTGCCGAGCCTCCCAGGTGACCCATCCGGGGCCTCGGTGCAATTCCATGATCAGCTTCGACCCTTCGGATATCGAGTGATCGCTTGATACCACGCGGATATCCTCCCACGGTGGAACCAGCCGTTCGAATGCACCTTTGCGGGCATGCCAGTCATAGAGCGCGTTTACAGACACCGGAAACGTGGAGGATTTTTCAAAGGTTCGCGTCATGATTTTCCTTCCGGCATTTCTTCGGGTTTGAGTAACCCACCGGCTTGTAGCGTGTTCGTTGTCCATTCAAAGACCGCCTGATCTTTCGAGAGGTCAGCGCCTTTGCGCTTCTTGAGTCCGTAGATCACAGGTCTTAAGCGTGGGTTGTCAGCCAGTAAATCTTGATTTCGCGAGAGAAAGCTCCAGTAAAGGCGGGTCACCGGGCAGTCTTTTCCAGCCGTGAACGCGCAGTGATCGCAGAAATCACTCATCTTGGAGATGTAATTTGCTCCCGCAACATAAGGTTTGGTGGTGAAAAGTGGCCCCGTCCCGTACGTGGCCATGCCGAGGACATTAGGTTCGACTACCCAGTCCCAGGAATCGATATAGGCAATCCAGAACCAATCCGTGATCTCGCGAGGCTCGATACTAAGCAAGGTCGCGAGATTGCCCAAGATCATAAGACGGGTGATATGATGCGAGTAGGCGTCTTCAATGACGTGCCTGACGACCGTATCCAGGCAATTCAGTCCCGACTTTTGGCCCCAAAAGGCAGGCGGGAGAGGCTGGTGTGCCTTTAGTGCGCTTGGGGTGGCTCCGTCTTGGACAACATTGGGCGCGTCTTTTTGTGCCCATTCCCAGTAGCCGGCGTCCTGACGTGCTTGGCCGTAGGGAATTGGAAGGTCACGAAAGCCATCGGTCGTGCGATGAATTTGAAACACGAATTCACGCCATCCGAGAACTTGACGGATAAAACCTTCCTTACTCTGAATGGGGATCTCGAGTGCTTCAACTTCCGCAACCACCCGTTTAGGCATCAGGCGATGAACGTTCAAAATCGCTGAAATTCGCGTGTGGAATAGGTTTTTTTCATTTGAAGACATCGCGTCTTCATAAGGTCCAAAAAGAGGCAAACACTCGTTTTTGGCCCATTCCCAAAGCCGTTGGGCATCCGCACGATGTTGCGGAATGTTGCGTTCGTCGAGTTCCCCAAAGTTGTCCGCGAATTGCGTATTGATGAGATCGACGACCTCTTGAGTTATCTCATCGGGTTCGAATTCGGGAAGCCCTGGGGGCTCTGGGTCTCCTCTCCATGGTTTTCTGTTCTCCGTATCAAAAGAAAACTTCCCACCGACCGGTTGGTCGCCGTCCATCAGCACGCCTGTGCGCTTCCTGACATGTCGATAGAACGAGTCCATCTTCCAAAAGAAGTTCTTTTCAACAGCGCGAAGGTCCTCGGCCGTGGTCAGCCACCCGCTATGAGGAAGAAGAGTCAGTGCCCCTGAGCTTATCAAGTCGTCGAGACTTTGAAGGAGCTCGCGCTCGGCAGGCTCAACCATGGTGAGTTGGCTGGGTTCGAGCTCCTTCAGGGCTTCGTGGATGGGTTTTTGAGTCTTCAGGTAGCGGACGTCTCTGCCGCTTTCTTCGCATTCCGCCGCGAAATGGCGGTAGTTCGTCATGAGGAAAGCGAGTCTCGTCTTGTGGTATGGCCGTCTGCGAAGCTCGGCATAAGATTCGATGAACACTAGGGTAGCGTCCTCGGGGTGGAGCTCTAAGTTTAGTTGGTCCATCCCGACGACATGTAATTTCTTCATAATGTGTTGAGGCGAGGTGTTTTGACGATTTCCGAGCACTGGGTGCCTGTGGGAATTCGGCGGGCAACGAATCGACTGCGCTCCTTGTCTGGATGAGGCCGGGTTTCAGGTTCGGACTTCAGAAACATGGACGTCGCATCGAGTACTTTTTGCTCGGTGTTCCAGCGAACGGTGCCGGCAATTTGGTCTTTTGAGCTCAGAACGCCGCGAAGCGCTGTCCAAGACCGCTGCACCAAGAAGATTGAGCCGTCTAATAGGCCGCGGATTAGGACGCTGACGCCCGGGCGACCGTCTGAATCCGCATCAAAGACACGTTGATCGTCCGCCGAAGTAGGCAGTGGATCTCGCCAGTTGTTCTTGAGCACTGCGCCCGTGACCGAAACGGAAGGTGCCTGGTCGAATACCCATTTGCCATTGATCTCTTCGATTCTGGCGACGGCGTTGGTGGTCCCCACGGCATCTAGAAAAGCCTGAGGGATCACGGTCTTGACCGTGTCGATCTCGGATTTAATCTGCACGGCGCAAGGAGTGGAGGCCACCTTGAGGTTCTTTCCGTTTTGCTTCATGCGCACGTGGAGTACCGAGGTCGTGGTTGAGATAACGGCTCCCACAACGGGAACGCGCGATTCCGAGGTTTGTACCTGCACGAGTGCCCATTCACCGTCGAGCGACGGTGGTTTGGATTCTGCCCATGCTGAATTGAAAGTTAATGTCGCGAGCGTTGCTGCAACGAGAGCTCTTCTCCCCATTTCTGGAGCTCCTCTAAGTCTCGAATAATGGTGATGCCGTCGATATCAGGTGCACCCAGACCGCCGACGACTAGTTCTATATCACTGCTCAAATGGCGGCGTAAGCTGTTTAAATCTCGGACGGTCATTGACCTATTCGCGGCAATGGAGACGCTGATACAGACGGCGTCCACAAATTGTGTGGTAGCGGCGGCGATCACGTCATCTACGGGTGTATCTGCTCCAAGGTACACAATTTGAGTTCCGCTCATCGCAAGCGCGGTACAGGCCATTTGAAGACCCAGGTAATGAGTCTCTGAGGGCAAGGTTGCAGCGAGTACTCGTGGTCCTTTGGAGCGGTCCGAAATTGGGCGCCAGTGCTGCGTCAGGAAGTCGCGAACTCGTTCGCTTGCAAAGTGCTCGTGCGCGACGTCCACTTCGTGATTCATCCAGGCGATTCCCAGCTCGACTAAAAAAGGGCTCAGCTTCTTCTTCAGAAACGTGAGAGCCCCAAGCGTCGCCCACTCGCGTCGCATGCTTTCTTCGAGCCGCTCGCCGTCAAAATCACGGACGGCATCCATCCACGAGGTAGGACCTTTTTCTTCTACGACCGCCGTTACGGCCGACGCAATCTCTTGAAGTTGAGGAACACTCATCTGGAGTGCCGCGGACGCGCGGTGACCCTCTTTAAGCGCGGTATCGATCAACCTCAGTCTCTCCACTGTGGAAGATGAGTACACGCGATGCCCGGCATCATTCCTATCAGGGTTTGGAAACCCATAACGACGCTCCCAGGTTCGCAAGGTCTCCACAGGGATGCCGGTCTCTTTGGACAGGGCCCCGATGCTCATGCCTGTATCTGCTTGATTTGGAGACTTCTCAGCCATTCGAACCTCAGCTCGCCAATCCGGCGTGGAGTGGAGTGATACGTTCGCGCAGACCGACACGCAAGCGGTGAAGTCGGGTCTTAACTGCAGGAACGGTGAGGTCGAGCATCTCTGCAACTTCTTCTTTGCTCATTCCGTCGAGCTCCATGCTGACGTAGAGCTTTCGGTTGATATCATCACACTCATCGAGGAATGCGTTAACTTCTGCGACCATACGCTTGACGGCGAGTCGCTCGTCGGGGCGTGTGTTGAGGTCGTGCATGCTCTCGTCGTGCTGGAAAGCTTGTAGCGCTGAATCTTCAACAGGAGTTGGGATGCGCTTGTACTTTCGCAATCTCATCTTCGCCGCGTTGACGGCGATTCGATACATCCAGCTCCAAAGGGCTGAGTCTTGACGGAAGAGATGAATCTTTCGGTAGACGGTCCAGAAGGTGTCTTGGACGACTTCTTCTGCGTCGGAGTCGTCTCTGATAAAGCGGCGTACCACGGCGTGGACACGTTCCCGGTATTCGCTGTAGAGAAACTCTAGTGCTTTTGGGTCTTTTGCCATCAAACGTTCGACTAAAATTTTGTCTTCCATGTGTCGCTCCTTGAGCGGGTGGTTATCGTTCACGAAGAGAGAGTGCATAAGTTTTGAACAGGTGTCAAAGGGTTTTTGAACAGGTTTATGCTGTATTCTGGTAACATGTTGACTAAGTTTAAGAAAAAGATTGTTTCCGCGCCGAAGCATAGCCTGTTCATCGCCTTCCTTCCGATCTTTTTAACCTGTTCATGTGCGTTTCATGGATCTGTGCAGAATGTGAACGGGGTATCTGAACAGGTATCTGTCGATGGTCATATCGAGAAGTATGCGACGTCTATCGTGGCTGATTTTCGGGTTTTAAGGCTGCAAATGCCGCTCTTATTTGAGCGAGGTGAAATCGCGTATCTCGACGATGCAAGCGGGCGCGGCGTGCGAAAGATCGATCGGACGTCACGTACCTACAGACTGGATCTGCCCGTGTTGACGATCTGGGATTTTGACCAAAAAGCGTGGTTTCGCTATCCCGGGCTACTTGAAAAGCGCACATCGCTCGATATCTGGCTCATGGGTCAATCGAACTTTTCGCAAGACTGGCCCTGGATGGCTGGGGCCGGCATCTCCTACTACCAGTGGAAGGGAATCGCTGCAGGAATCTGGGGAGGCTGGTCAACTGAGCCGTTTCGAGATGGTCTCGAAGGGATCGGTTCGCAATACCCGCAGACGATCACCGGAAGACACGAGGGCTTTTGGATAGGTGTAGAAGTCACACTCTTTGCGGGTGAGTTTGCGCTCGAATTATGGGACTATCTGGTAGCGAAAGATAAGAAGCACAGAGAGTTGTTTGGATGGCAGAGTCGATGAGTTCTATGGAAAACGTGTTTGAACAGCTTAATGCACTGGGTTTTGAACAGGTCAGTCAGGCCTTGGCCGAAGTGATCACTCGCCCGCGCAAAGAACGGGAAGTTGCTGTTTTTGATTTTGATAATACGTGCATCGTCAATGATATCGGGGAGATTTTTTCGTACCATCTCGTTGATGGCATTAGCTATCGTTACGATTTGGACAGCTTCTGGGACCTGATCGACGCCCGTGATGGTCGTGACGACTTGCGTCGTATGGTCGAGGCTATTCAATGTTCTTCAGATCCGTTTGAACACCCTCTCTACGATTCGTATCGGTCGGAGATGAACGCAATCTACACGCGTCGCCTCGAGCGAGAGGGCAAACGAGATTGTTATGCTTGGGCAGTGCGTCTGCACGTGGGTCTGGGCGAAGATGCGATGGTCGAGCTTTCGAATCGAGCAATTGACGCTGAACTTGCTAAGCCGCTCGAAAGACAGACTTTTCTAACCTCTCGTGGCGAAGAGATTGCCGTTGAACGGGGTATTCGCATGATCCACGCGATCAGGGAGCTGTTTAGACTTCTGGACGCGAACGGCATCGAAGTTTGGATTTGTTCTGCCACCAATATCTGGACGGTTCGGGAGTTTGCGGCACGATATGGAGTTCCACGCGATCGCGTGATCGGCAACCGAGTTCGGGTCGTCGACGGCGTTCTGACAGACGAAATCATCGAGCCCGTGATGTTCAAAGAGGGTAAACGCGCAGCGATAGAGCGGGAAATCGGTGTTCGGCCGACCATTGTCGGAGGGGATTCAGACACCGATTTTGGAATGTTAGAATTTGCGGAGTTCCCCTTGTTTTTGGATACCGGGACAGATTCGGCATACATTGAACACGCAACACGCAACAATTGGAACGTGGTCACTCGCCACAAGCTCAAAGTAGAGGAATCCGATGGCTGAAGATGATTTGATGAGCACAAGACGCATCTCCGCGCTGGAGATGGGCGAGATTCAAAAGGCATTGGAGAGCGGGGTGGTAGAGTTGGCGATTACGGTCACCCCAGAGGTTTTGCAGCGCATCGAGATTCTCGTTCCTAAGATGCAAGATTCGTCCATTCAAAGTGCGGAGCTTCGAAGAGGTATGGCCTTGAGGCAAATACTGATGGCAGGTCTCTACACGCTGGAATCAGAATTCGAATGACGCGTTTCGTCTGGCCAACTTTGCTCCTCTCTGAGGCTGATTTTGTAGAGGTTGGCGGGGTTTGGGTTCAACGTCTACCTATGATTTTCGAAGTCTGGGACTCCTTTGAAAGCGAAGGTATCGAAGTTTGGGACCAAGCCGTCGTGCGAGCCCCAGAACTCTTTGTCGTGGGCGTGACATGGCAGAGTTTACAATGCGTTTTAGAAGGGCTTCCCAAGGGTTTTAGGCTTCCGAAGCTTGAAGAATGGCGAGTCTTTGGAGCGTCTCAAGGTCCGGAATGCCTCGATAGTCTCTGGCATTGGTGCGAAGACGCCAAGTCTGCCGACGAGCCCTATCTCCGGATGATCTGCAAAGGGGACGAATCAGACTGGGCTGGTTGGCAGAGCCACTCCGATGATCTTGGGTTTCGTCTGGTTTTTGACCCCTCGTTGACCGACTAAGAGTTAGGGATTGCAGTTCTCAAGCGTGGCGTCTTCTGGCGCGCGAACCTCGGGAACACCCTGGCCAAGAGTTCTCAGGAAGCAGCCGTAGACGGCCTTGGCGGCGTCGAGGTCGAAGGTGACATAGTGTCCACCGCCTTCGTATGCCGGCTCAAATTGTAACGCTGCGCCAGTATACGCCTCGCCGTTCACCATGACCTGCCCTACGGCTGGAAGGGGCTCGGCTTCTTCCTGTCCAACCCACTTCATGAAATCGAAAGCCTCGGGCTCAAGCACCTCACCAACCAGAGGAATCTCAAATGCGGTTGTGAGGCTCGCGCGGCTTCCCGGCGAGAAATAGCGATCTTGGAGGCCAACGGGTTGGTAGACGTGTTTGGGTCGAACGCCTTCATGGGTGCGTGCCTGGACATGCGGCGCATGAACAGTGGCGTCTGCGTAGTCGAACACGTGTTGAAGGGTGTTGAGCACAAAATCAAAACGATCGAGCTCTTCGTCCCTTCGGAGTCGAAGGATATTCTTGAGAAGTGGAGCGAGATTGACCGGGTCTTGAGTTTTCAAAGCGACTTCCATGTAGAGTCCACCCGCGCCGCTCGCGATATAGGCCGCAAACTCGTTTGAGAGCGTCATTGCTGGGGTTCCGATGGTTGAACCCATCGAGTGTCCCATCGTCGCAAAGGCGTCTTGATTGAATCGAATCACGCCGTCAGGGAAGTCGGTTGGGTCGAGTGGCAGGCCATCAATGGGAATCTCAAGGTTCTTCATCAACCGCCCGTGCATTGAGATTTCATTGGCGGATACGTTGAAGTTATCCACCATCGCTCGTGGGTTCTCGAGCAAATTGTAGAGCTTGAGTCCGGTGGTGTCGGGGTTCTGTGGGAATCGTGAATCGTGAAGTGGGAAGTCAGCTGCGAAGCCCGCTACGCCGTAGGGTGCGATCACTGCGGCTGGTCCCATATCCGGTTGGGCTGGAGCGTTGAGACCGGCTCGAACCCCGCGGTCAAGCAGCTCTAACGCCTTTCCGCCAGACCCGTGCATGTAGAAAAGGGTGGGGAAACCTGCCTCTGGCATCGCCTGTTTTGGAACGGTGATCAGAACGCGTACCGACTCTTGAAACTGCACGATTGGGTTGCCTTCATCGTCCCAAAGAATGTTGCCAGCAGGTTGGGTATCGTAAGGAAGTGGTCCTTGTTGAATGTTCGGTAGGTCGTAATACGCCTGCAACACGATGTAATTGTCATACTCGCGAAGCACTTCGACCGGCTTGGTCTCATCGAGCTCGGGGTCAGGGAGACTTGAGTAGTACTTATAGAGTTGACGGTGTCGAGCGCTGGGGTCGTGTGTGGTGAAGACCGAAACTGCTCGAACCTGGTCGCCGAGGCCCATCTCGTCGAGGACTTCAAGGGTCTGTGTGTAGGGCTCGGTTTGCGCTGCCTCGAGAAACCCAGACTCCGCTCCGATCGGCTCGCCCTCAGTATCTAGGAGGCGATTGGTCAGGACGGCGGCATAACGTGTGTTCGCATGCCGAAGGACGCCAAACGGGCTGATGCAAGCCAACTGATTTGCGGCATGATACGTACCTTCCGTTTCGATGAACTTGCATTCGATAGGCATCACCCTTTTGAACTCGGGAGACTCGCGGTCCACGTTGATGAGTAGAACTGAGGAAGACTCGAGGTTTTGTGAGTCGGTGAGCGCGGGCAAAGTCGAGGTATCAATCGGAGCGTCGAACCAAAAATAGAACGCGCTCGCGAGTCCCCAGCCTGTTTTCAGATCGTCGGCAGCCGCGGTCCATAGACCACCGACGCGATTTGCGCTTAGCTTTTCAAAGTCTGTGAATCCCATGGATCCATCTTCTTTCTGCCGAAGGTCGGAAGGAAAGGGCAGCGAGAACGCGTCACCATCTGTGGAGAATCGAACCAGGGTTCCGGCTTGTGGCGCGAGGTCAGGCTGAGCGTCTGACTGATCTTGATCGGTCTGTGTCCCCATATCTGGAGTTGTTTGGGGTGCGTCATCTGAGCAAGCAGCCAGAATGAAGAGAGATAAAATCGCGGCAGATCTGTACATAGTGAACTCAACGAAATAGAAAGCTTGCGCATAGTGTCGCGAATTGGTGCACGATTCAATACCGAGACGGAAATATGGAAGCTCAGAAATTGGATATCGAAATTCCGGGGCCATCTCAGGCCCTGATGCAGCTCGTGCTGCGGGCCGTGCGAGATTTTGAGCTCATTTCTCCGGGCGACCGCATCGCCGTCGGTCTCTCTGGCGGAAAAGATTCCATCTTGCTCGCCCTTGTCCTGCGTGCACTACAAGAGCGCGGAGATTTTGATTTTGAATGGACAGGAGTTCATCTTGACCAAGCCCAGCCTGGCTTTGATCGCGCGGGTTTCGACCATATATTAGAGCGTTGCGGCATTCCTTGCGAGGTCGTGCGAGAGGACACACATTCGGTGGTTCAGGCGAATCTCAAGCCCGGTCAGATTCCTTGTTCGATTTGTTCGCGTATGAGGCGTGGAATATTGAATCGGTGGTGCGGGGAGAATGGCTTTAACAAACTTGCAATGGGCCATCATCTGGACGACGCGGTTGAGACGTTTTTTCTGAACCTGCTCTTTCAACGAAAGCTCGAGCCTCTAAAGGCGCTTACCCCGTCGCAAGCCGGGGTTTCCACAATTCGCCCAATGATTCTTGTGGAAGAAAGAAAGGTAGAAGCCTGGGTTGCCGAGGCCGGCATCTCACCTGTCGCATGCCCCGTGTGTGATGATTACCCGCTTTCACAGCGGCGAAATATCAAGGAATTGTTGCGCTCATTTGAAAGCCTTCAACCTGATTTCAGGGCATCCGTTCGAGATGCGCTCTACAACGCGGGGACCTGAGATCGGGCCGAGCGTCAAAAAAATCCTGAAATTATTGGTCATGTAGGACATGCGCGTATAATGTCAGTGGTGTAAGGCGGTATCATGACACGAATTGGCATTGTATTAATCTTCGGGATTTTGGCGACTTCATCGACCCTCTGGGCGCAAGCACCGCCGCCTAAGGAGATGGATGACGTCGAAGTTGCGCAGCCTAGCGCGCTGGAGGCTGCCGCGGGAGCCATGGGTGCTGCCTTTGAGTCGTCTGAAGAGTCTGTGAGTGATGTGGAGACTCTTGTCTCCGAGGTGACCGAGCCTTTGCCGTCCGAAACCGAAGCTTTGCCTGCTGTCGACGAGCTCCTCGAGTCGCAGGCTGGCCTTGAAGTGACCGACGAGCCTAGCTCAGACATTGAAGAAGAGATTGGGATGGAGCGCCTTGACGAGGAGGTCGCGACTTCGGACGCGACTGAGATCGAGGTGGATGCCGACGCGGTTTTGCGCAAAGCGGAGCTCGATGCATTCCTGTCTCATCTTAGGGAGATCAAGGTTGTAGACGTGATTCGTTCTCGGTCGGGGCGGCTCAAGGATTTGGGTTTCTCTTCCGAGCCCGACGGCACCTATCTGGACTTGACCCCACATCTTGAGAGTTCGGCGTGGAAGGACGCCATGTCTCATTTTGAGGGAGGATCGTGTAAGGACGCCCTGAAGTCAGCCGAGGAAGCCTTGAAAGAGGTTGCGAAGCCGTCTGCCGCCATCCAGTACGCGCATGCGCGCTTCCAGATTTGTGGAGGGAAGGAGGCAGAAGGGCGCGCCACGCTGAAGACGCTCGCGCTTCGTCCAGATGCCGTAGGAACCCTGGCTCGCAAACGCCTCGGAATGAAGGTTGAGCGGGTTGATGAAGAAGAGGGTGCTTATCTTAGTGAGAAGTTAAATGACGCGAAAAGTAAGGCTCGCAAAGATATTGTGGGAGCCTTGAAGCAGCTTGAAACTCTGCACGGCGAGCTTATCAACTCTTGGGATAAGTACCGAGTGAGGCTTACACAAGCAGAGATTCTGGAGGCCGCCGGTAGAATTGACGAGGCTGGAAACGCCTACCTTGAGCTCTATCGAAAGACCCGTGGCTGGAAGGTCAATGGGTCAATTGAGGACAAGATTCAAGCCCTTGAGCGTCGCCATAAAAAGACTTTTTTGACGTATGGGGAGCGGATTGACCGTATGCGACACCTCGTGGCGCGCGGGCGCTATCGCGATGCGCGTCAGGTCTCGATCGAGAATGCAAAATTGCGCCGTGTCTCCGGATCCGAAATTCGAGGTTGGACGCGCTATCGTGAGGCTTTACAGGCTGAACGTGACAAGAAGCGGGATAAGGCAAACAAACTTTTTGCTGAGGCAGAGAAGCTCGTGCGCGACCCAGAAGTTCGTGTGCGCCTGTATATCGGATGGGCGCGAGCGTTGCGCCGAACCAACCAAGATTCAAAAGCCATCGCCCTCTACGAGCGGCTCTGCAAAGAGTACAATGAACACTATCTCTGCGAAGAGGCGATGTACGACGCTGGACGCCTGCTCCAGTTCCAAAATGAGCATGAGCGTGCCCTGGAGAAGTTCATGGTTGTGCTCTCGCGTCCAGAGAGTGAGTACACCGCAGATGCCTTGTGGCGAAGTGGCTTTTCTTACCACCTTACCGGGCAATGGGAGCGCTCCATCGCACAGCTCGAGCGGCTCAAGAACGAGTATGGCTCCGAGCGCGATGAGTCTGAGCTCACCCAGGGCCTAAAGGCTCGATACTGGATTGCGATGAATCACTATCGCGCTGGCAATCAGGCCAAAGCTAGGACCGCGTTCCAGGAAACGATCGAAAACGGCAAGTTGACCTGGTACGGAAGGCTAGCTGCCGCGCGTATGGAAGAGGCGGGATGGGTTCCTGTGGTCCGGATTCCTCGTGGCAATATGAATGCTGAGGACCTGGAAGATTTGGCCGGTCTCAAGATTCCTCACCATCCTCGCCTCGAAGTGGCGCAAGAGCTTGTCAGAATCGGATTCTGGAAGGATGCGCTCTCGGAGTTGAAAGTCCAGACGGCCATTCTCCCGGTGCCGGATGGGGCGCATACCATGCTCTCGTCTGTCCATCTGGCGCGAGGCGACGCAAGCTGGGCGCATTGGACCATGAAGAAGCATATCTCGGAGTCGGGCCCAACGGCGGAGACCTTGCGAGATTGGGGCACTGCTTTTCCACTCGCCTATATGGACCTCGCCCGCAAGCACAGCGGCAATGCGGGTGTCTCGCCCTATCTGGTGCAGGCAATCATGCGTCAAGAGTCTGGGTTTCGCCCAACGGTCAAAAGTTGGGCTGGAGCGGTTGGCCTCATGCAGTTGATGCCCGGCACTGCCGCCTGGACCTCGCGTACGTTCATGGAGGATCGTAAGTTCAGTCGCTCGCAGCTGCTTGACACCGATACAAACGTTCGTCTTGGTTCGATGTACATACGCGTTCATACAGCGCACTCGAAGGACCACGTGCCGATGGCATTGGCTGGTTACAACGCGGGAGCTGGTGCGTTGAAGTCGTGGTTTACGCGATACGGCGACCGAGAGACCGACGCGTTTGTCGAGTCGATTACGTATCAGGAGGCGCGAGGCTATGTTCGAAAGGTGATGACAAGCTACATCACGTATTCTGCGCTTTATGGCGGAGGCCTGATCGAGGTTCCGTTAACCTTGCCAGAGGCGCTTGGGAAATGGGGCGAGGTGCCTGAAGCGAAGCCGCCGAACGTCTCATTTAATCAGCGGATCGATCGACTCGTTTCTTTTGCTCATTGACTCATAGACATCCGTGCGTAGTGTTCGCCCACGATTTGTTTGACTTAGACGGCGCCGGGTTTCATGCAAAGAGCAGTTGCGATAGGGAATTTTGACGGGGTACATCTCGGGCATCAACGTGTACTCATGCGTACCTTGGAGCTTTCGGAGGAGCACGGCTTACTCCCGTCGGTGCTGACGTTTGAGCCGCATCCTGTAAAGTTTTTTAAGCCCGAACTCCCCGAATTCTTGCTGGTTTCTCCGGAGAAGAAGCGCGAAACGATTCAAAATTTTGGTGTCGATGTCGTTTTCAGGAAATTTGATGAGGCATTCTCGAAGTTAAGCCCGCACGAATTTGTATCGGAAGTCCTCCACAAAGAGCTGAACGCCAAGGTTGTTCTTGTGGGAGATGGGTTTCGATACGGGTCGAAGAGAAGCGGTGACGTGGCGACTTTGAAGAGAGATTGTTCCGAGTTTGGCATTGAAGTTGAGATCACCGAGCCGGTGGAACTCCACGGTGAAATCGTGAGTTCTTCGCGGGTGCGAAAGGCATTTCGTGCGGGACAGATTAAGGATGTCACCGAGTTGATGGGCAGGCCGCACCGGACATTGGGTTGCGTGGAACACGGAGATGGCATTGGCCATCAGCTCGGTTTCCCGACGGCCAATGTGCGAGTAGAGGGAGCAATCTTGCCCGCGCCAGGCATCTACGCCACCTATTTCTACGAGGGTGGCAGGGCTTGGAAGGCCGCGACCTATGTGGGTGAGAGGCCGACTTTCAACGGTCGAGACATGCGCGTGGAGTCCTTTGTTTTGGACGAAGATTCGTTGGAACTCTATGGCGAAGACGTCATCGTTGAGTGGATAGATTGGATTCGTGGCGACAAGGCATTTGAAAGTGCCGAGGCGCTCGTTGAACAAATGAAGATTGATGTAGAGAACGCAAGGCGGGCATTGTCCCTGACTTGAAGCAAACACAAGAGGTGAAGCCATGATCGAGGTCAAAGGTCTCACCAGGTATTACGGCAACTTGGCGGCTGTTCGAGATGTGGAATTTAGCATCCCCGAACACGTGATCGTTGGTTTTCTCGGACTCAACGGGGCCGGGAAGTCCACGGTGCTAAAGATGTTGGCGGGCCTGGTTCAACCAAGTGATGGGAGTGTGAAGCTCTCGGGTGAAAATATTGAGACGGAGTCAGAAGGGTTTCGTCGTCATATCGGCTACTTACCTGAGGACCCTCCGCTGCACAAAGATATGCGCGTAGATGAGTTCTTGATTTGGTGCGGCGAGATGCGTGGCATGTCGAAATCAGACGCTATGGCGCGGCTTCCAGGCGTGATCAAGACGTGTCAGCTCGAACCCGTCAAAGAACGCGTGATCCAAGAACTTTCGCACGGGTTTAAGAAGAGGGTCGGTATCGCTCAAGCCATCATCCACAAGCCAAAGCTCGTGATTTTGGACGAGCCTATTTCTGGCTTGGACCCTGTGCAAATTGTGGAAATGCGCGAAGTTCTAAAAAGCCTGAAAACTGAATGTACGGTGCTCGTGAGCTCCCATATTTTGTCTGAGATCTCTCAGACTTGCGACCGAATTTTGGTGCTTCATCAGGGCAAGATTGTGGCTGATGGCACCGAGGTTGAGCTTCGTGGGAAAATGGAGGCAAACACATCGTTTGAGGTCATCCTGCGGGCTACCCGTGAAGATGTCGACAAGGTCCTGAGCGAGTTTGCGGAGTTGAAGGTCATTGAAAGTCAGGTTTTGGAAGACGGACTTTTGCGGATGCTCCTTGGATCTGACCAGGATAGACGAGAAGAAGTGATCAAGGCGCTCGTGACCTCGGATATCGGCGTGCGAATGGTCAAAGATGCGGCGAGCACTGAGCTCGAAAGCGTCTTCCTCGGACTTACAAAGGAGGCAGCATGAGAGGGATTTGGCTCGTAGCCAGACGAGAGCTCTACACCTACCTGAATTCGATGTGGGGCTATATCGTCGTGGCGGTAATCTTGGTGATCAATGGGCTTTTGTTCAACGCCTTTGCGATGTCGGACCGCGCTCGTCTGAGCTTTGAGGTTCTCAGGGATTTCTTTTACTTCTCATTCGGAACCACGGTCATCGCGTCTATTTTGCTCACGATGCGGCTTATCGCAGAAGAGAAACAAACCAACACCATTGTACTTTTGGACAGCTCTCCGATCACCGATTGGCAAGTCGTATTGGGAAAGTACCTTAGCTCAATGGCCGTGCTTGGAACGTTGATCGTGTCTACGGCCTACATGCCTGCGCTGATCTTCGTGAACGGAAAGGTCTCGGTTGGGCATATCTTCGCGGGTTATCTCGGACTTCTAATGGTGGGGTCGGCCACGGTGGCGATCGGAACCTTTGCCTCAACTCTTTCAAAATCGCAGCTGGTATCGGCGGTAATCGGCGGCGTCATCACTGTATTCTTGCTGGTGTCTTGGCTGCTGGCAAAGCTAACCGATCCCCCGCTGAATGCGATTCTCTCGTATCTAAGTCTCTTTGACCGGCACTTCCGCACCACGTTCATGGAAGGTCGGATCGAGAGCGCCGATTTGGTGTTCTTTGGCAGTGTCACCTTTGTCTTTCTGATGCTGGCGACTCGTGTGTTTGAGTCGAGGAGGTGGGCATGAGTGCATCATTGCTAGTCTATCTTTTCGGAAT
Source organism: Microvenator marinus (assembly GCF_007993755.1). GTDB lineage: Bacteria > Myxococcota_A > Bradymonadia > Bradymonadales > Bradymonadaceae > Allomicrovenator > Allomicrovenator marinus. Next base: position 1,644,698 of record NZ_CP042467.1, on the reverse strand, counting down.
GGGGTCGGTGTTTGCGGGTGAGCGTCTATTGAGTGCCTATCCAGCGCGCTGGGCCGTAGACGCGCTCGGCATAGTCGCGCTCGTGCTCGCCCTCTACCTGCGGGCAAACGCGAGAAAGGGAGCAAATGGCACGCTACGAGATGCGCATGGCAGGCTCCTGGCATTTAGCGCCGTAGGTATTGCGTCTCTGGTGCTCTATGCGCTTTCAACTCGTGACTTTACGTCGTTGCTCGGCCTCTCAGACAGTGTGGAGATCAAATGGCGCGGAGTTATGGGTGTGGCGTGGCCACTGGTCTGGCTTGGAGCCACGTTACCTCTCATCACGTTGGATAGAGCGGTGGACCAGAGCCCGGTCATGATGCCAAAGAGGCGTCTTGAACAGGCGACTTTGAACGGCCTTATCGCTGCTCTTGGCTTTGCCCTCGTTTTCCCCGTGAACTACGTCGCGTCTCGGCATACCAAGGCGTGGGACTACTCGTATTTCAAGACATCACAAGCAGGCACTGCCACTCAGTCGATTGTAAACTCTTTGAAATCCAAAGTGGAAGTGGTGGTCTTCCAACCTACGAGTTCCGAAGTGACACCGGAGCTATTGAGATACTTCGAGGCTTTGGAAGGGCCGAATCTAAGCGTCTCAGTGGTCGACCAGGCAGCAAATCCGAAGCTCGCACAGGAATTGCGGGTTAGGAACAATGGAACGATAGCCTTGAGCGTCAAGGCCGAAGAGAAAGAGGCCGACGCCAAGGTCCAGTTCGTGGAAGTTGGAACCGAGCTCAAGAGAGCGCGGGCGAACCTCAAAAAGCTCGACCAAGAGGTCCACAAGGCCCTCTTGATTCTGTCGCGCGGGGAGCTTCGAGCCTACATCACGGAAGGTCACGGCGAACTGAGTTGGGACCGCGCTGAGCCTGAGAACCGCCGAATCAGCGGATTCAAACAAGTCCTCGAATACTCGGGATTTCGGGTTTCGAATCTCGGCATGAAGGACGGACTCGGAGAGGAAGTTCCTGAAGATGCGGCCCTGGTGGCCATTCTCGGCCCAACTCGACCCTTCCTGCAGGCTGAGATCGATGCCCTGAAGCGCTACGTCGACCGAGGTGGCTCTTTGTTTGTGGCTCTTGAGCCGATGCAGCCGGACGGACTCGTCACGAGCGTGGGGCTCGAACCATTGCTCGAAACTTTGGGTATCAGGCAGGAAGAAGGGGTGTTGGTCAGCGATCAGCAAGTCGTCCAGGTCACCGGAGGAAAGCTAGATCGGCTCAATATCACCACGGGGTCTTTCAGCACGCACGAGTCCACCGCAGTGCTCGCGACATCACCCTCGGGCATGCTTTTCTCTCGGGCGAGCAGCCTTGCGCCGATTCCGAACTCCAAGGCCAACGCCGTGGCTACCGTGAGAACCAGCGCTCAAACATGGCTTGAGTCCGACGGCAATCTCGACTTCAACGCGGACGCCAAAGAGACGCGTCTCGCAAGACCACTCGTGATGGCTTCGAGCCAGTCTTCTTCAGGGCATCGGGCAGTTATTACCGGTGACGCGACCATGCTCAGCGATTTTGCAATCATCGCGCGAGGTAATCAGCAATTCCTTTTGGATTCGCTCGGATGGCTTTCGAAGACGGAGGCGTATTCTGGAAGTACCGAGTCCGAAGAAGATGTTCGGATTCAACACACCCGTGAAGGGCAAGCAGGCTGGTTCTATCTCACCGTGCTTGGGTTTCCACTTATCGTTTTGATGGTTGGCTTCATTCGTGTGCGACGTCGAGGAGGTAGGGGATGAAACGAACGGCCATTATTTATTCGATATTGCTTGTGGCCGCGCTCTCAGCCGCCTGGGTCAGTTGGACTTGGGAAGATGATGAGTCGCGGCAGACCGGCGTGCTCCTTGCCGATCTTGACGAAAAGTCTTGGCAGGAAATCCGCTATGAGGAGAAGGACTATCGGGTCGTGTTGACCCGAAAAAATGACGATGCCGGTGAGTATGTTTGGGTCGAGTCTCTCAGGGAAACTGAGGGAGAAGAGTCAAAGTCGCTTTCATTTACGGCCGGAACATCGGTAGAGCCCGTGGTTTCTAATCTGGCTCCGTTTATGGCCTCTCGAGAGATCGAGGCTAGCGACGAGCTTCTTGAGGAATTCGGTCTTAAACCTGCTCAAGCAAAACTCGTATTGAAGGGCAGCAAAACCTACGAGTTTGAGGTTGGAAAAGAAGGTTATGGGCATCGTGATTACTACGTGCGCGACGTGGGTACTTCCAAGGTCTATCTAGTGTCTGGAGCCGCCCTCAGGCCGTTGGTGCGCGCGGAGGAGCGACTTCCTGAGAGACGTCTCGTTGAGACCGAGAGCTGGGACATTGAAAAGATTGAAATCGGAGAGCCTGCGAAAGTCTTCGAGCACCGAAATCGCGAGGACAGAACCGCTTCCTTCTGGGCGCGTGCTGGCTCGGAAGAGCGTGAGACGAGTGCACAAGCGTGGATCGATAAGTTCTTAAGAATGCGCTCTACGAGCTCCATCGCCAAGGCCCCTCAAGGCATGGAAACCGCGCTCAAAGTTCGCGTTCACGCGGGCAAGAAAGTCTCCGATATTGAGCTCTTTCGGCACGCAGGTGAAAAGGAGAGTTGGTATGCTAAGAGCACGTTGACTCGAGGTCTTGTCGAGCTTCCTATGGCTTTGGCCAGCGATCTGGTACAAGACCTCAAGACTCTTGAAGAGCCAGTTCAGTGACCCACCCAATCGTTCTTGCCACTCTAAACTCCAAGTATATTCACGCGTCTTTTGGACTTCGCTATCTGAAGGCGAATCTCGGAGACCTTGAGTCGGAATGCGCTCTCAAGGAATTCACGATTCAGGAACGCCCCGTGGATATCGTGGAGCAGATTCTTGCGGAGCAACCAAAAATCGTGGGCTTTGGGGTCTACATCTGGAACTCCACTCAAACAGAGGCCGTGATCCGAATCCTGAAGCTCGTTGCTCCAGAGATTTTGATCGTTATCGGTGGCCCTGAGGTTAGCTACGAGTGGGAGGAGCAGTCGATCGTTGAGGCGGCGGATGTACTGATCAAGGGCGAGGGCGAGGTTCTCTTCAGAGAGGTTTGCGAGGATTATCTGAAACGAGGAGAAGTATCCGCCTCCGTGTTCAGCGCGCCAGTTCTCGAGGTAGACCAACTCGCCTCTCCTTATCGGCTCTATAGCGACGAAGACTTGGCCAACCGAGTTCTATATGTTGAGGCGTCGAGGGGTTGCCCCTTCAAATGCGAGTATTGCCTCTCTTCGCTCGACAAATCTGTTCGTGCGTTCGACCTCGACCAGTTTCTGGCAGAGATGGACCAACTTTTGGCCCGCGGCGCGACTCAGTTTAAGTTCGTGGATCGCACGTTCAATCTGAAGATTGATACCAGCCAGCGCATTCTGAGCTTCTTTTTGGAGCGCTGGAAACCCGGCATTTTTGTGCACTTTGAAATGGTACCAGACCGACTTCCAGATCAGTTGAGAGAGGTCATCGCTCAGTTCCCGGAAGGCGTCTTGCAGTTTGAAGTTGGTATCCAAACCTTCAATCCAGAGGTTTCCAAGTTGATCTCGAGGCGGCAGAACTTGGATAGGCTTGAGGACAATTTGAACTGGCTCAGGAGCACCGGGGTGCATGTTCACGCCGACCTCATCGCAGGTCTTCCGGGCGAGAGTTTGGAGTCGTTCGGGAAGGGGTTTGAACGCCTTGTCGCGCTGGGGCCTCAAGAGGTTCAGGTAGGCATTTTGAAGAGGCTTCGAGGAACGCCAATTTCGCGACATACCGAAGAATTTGGCATGGTCTACGACTCGGTCATTCCTTACGAGATCTTAAAAACTTCTGAGCTCTCTTTTGCCGACTTGCAGGATATCAAACGTTTTGCTCGGTATTGGGATTTGGTGGGGAATTCCGGCAATTTCCCAAATACTCTACCGCTGCTACTCGGCGAGAAACCTTTCGAAAACTTTTGGACTTTTGCAGCATGGCTTTGGGAAACCACCGGCCAGACTCACAAGATTGCTCTCAAGCGCCTCTTTGAGTTTCTTTGGGACTATTTATCCGAGCGCCATTCGGATGTGGACGAGGTCGGTCTCTCGCTTTTGCGCGATTGGAGAGGGGGAGGGCGCCGCGATATGCTCAACCCTTTGAGACCGTGGGACGAACAGGTAGACCTCGTTGAGAAGACCCGCACCGAGCTTCCAGAACGGCAAAGCCGACACGTTAGGGAGGAAAGCCGAAACTCAGCTTAAGCGCGCTGTACATGGGGTGAATGCTCCCGTCAGCAGCGCGAATGATGATCGGCTCTTCTTCCCACGGTGGTGGAAAATCACCCGGCAAATCTTCTTTTCGATGCATCGCCCAAAGATCGATTCTTGGCGGCTTTCGCTCGTCGAAGAAGACGGGTTTGTATCTGACGGGATGGAAATCTGCCGAGTGAGCGGCCTCTAGCGCTCGTTGGCGTTGATCGCTTGGAAAAACACAGGCGAAGAGCCCGCCTGGATTCAAATGACTGTGCGCCACTCGTGCATAGTCAGCGATATCTCCTCGCATCTCGAACCGACACGCTGCTTTTTGCGGGTGTTCAGAGACCACGCCATCTGTAGCTGGCCAGTACGGCGGGCTTCCGAGAATCAAGTCAAAGGTCTCTTCAGCGGGCAAGACTTCGGGGTCTCTGAAATCGCCGCACCTCAAATCAAATCGACCTTCAAGGCCGTTATAGGCCACAGAGCGGCGCGCGAGTTCGATAGACCGAGTCTGAGCTTCAATCGTGGTAAAACGCGCGTGTGGTAGCCTCCAGGCCGCCGTCATAGCAACGGTGCCGATCCCACTTCCTAGATCGAGAACGTTTCTTACACTCGGGGCACAGGATGTCCCATACCAGGCCACCAAGATATCGTCGGCCGAAAATCGATGGCCGTCTCGAAGTTGGAAAATACGAAAATGGCCACAGAGCGCGTCGATGGTCTCGTCCTCTAGAAGCTCAACGACTTCCGGGACCTCTGGGATAGGGCCTGGCTTTGTCCACCCTCTAAAGACTGGATTTGTGTTGCAAATCGCTGGGCGTTTCACGGCTCTGTCTCTTCATCAAGGCCTACCGCACTCACAACCCCAATCGCCAACGAAGAGTCGGCGGACGTGATGGCTGGAAACGACTGAGAAAGAGACGCAGCAACTTCGCCTCGGCGCCACTGAGCATAGAGCGACGTAATCTTCGCCGCGGGCAAGTCGTGCCTTTCGCTGAGCATGATGTAGCGCTGCATCATCTGGTCGGTTTGGCTTCGAACCTTTGTGAAATGAACCTGAAGGTAGGGCTCAAGAGGAAACGGTGCAAAGACCGGCGCCATACTCAGGCCGAATTTCAGGAGCTTTGGATTGATGAGGCGCTCGATTTTGGTGGATTGTAGCGCAAACTCTCGTTTCACGATGGCCAGCGCCTGTGTTGCAGCCGCTAAAGAGAGGTCAAAAGTTGCCGAATTTAAGAAGCGCTTGAGCTCCCAGCCCTCCTGCTCGAGCCCTACAATCATGGGCATCATGATCGACGATGCCAAGGCGCCTTGGATGCGTGCGTCTTTGACCACCGAAGCAGGACAGCCGCCCCGTTGTAAGAACTCCGCTGCCGAGGTTGCTCTTTCTGACGGCCCTTGAAAGGGAGAAGGGGAGAAGGGCGGAAAGAAATATGCCGTACACTTGTCCAGATTTTGACCGGGTAGGGGGGCTGCGTAGCTTACCATCGAGATCATCCCCGAGACGATTTTGTTGGCCGGATAGTGCTCGGCCAGAATCTGAAAGTCGTTGATTCCCGGGGTCAAAAGCACCACCGTAGCATCACCCACACAATGTTGGAGGTCCTGAATCCACGGCTCGGATAGTGCTGGAGAAGGAACGGCCAGCCATACCTGATGCCAGATGCCCTTGGCTTCCCGTAGCGATGTGAAGACCTGATGCGGCACCCAACGGTAACTCTTCTGGGACATGCCAAAGAGGCGGTGCTGCTTGAGTGACCAGCCCCCGAGTGCCTCGTCTCGATATTTGGGCTTAACGAGGACACTGACCTCGGCTCCACCGCGAGTCATGTGGTATCCGTAGACCTGTCCGACGGCCCCTGCACCGATCACCAGCACTTTGGGGTGTTGAACCTTAAGCATCAGAGGTTGTTTTTGAGGATGTCGAGGACGTCTTCGGGAGTGAGCTGCCACGGTGGCGTCTGTGCGATTTGGCTCGCGATCTCGACACATTCCGAAGAAATCAAATGCGCGCGCTCAAGGCTCTCCTTGTTGAGAGCCACCGACCAGATACTCTTAATTCGTTCCGATTCAACCACGATCTCGGCCCAATTGACGTGAGTACATCTCGGGCATTCCCACCCCTCGAGAATGTGGATCACCTCATCGTCAGGGCACCTGGTGGTGTAATAGTCGAGCCGCTCTTCGAGGCTTGGGGTTCCGACCCAATCCCCAACTTTGAGCCAAGAACCATCAGGTTCGTGACGAAAAAAGGTCTCACATTGAGTACTGATGTCTTCTTTCGAGACATGTTTACACTTATGGCAGCGCATGCGGGCGACCACAAAATCGCATTCTGCAATCTGGGGTAGCTCAGCATCCGAGGACATGCTCGCGCTCAACGCTTCTGCAATAGTTCCAAGAATCTCTTGAACATCGTCCTCGCCCATTTCAAGGTCGTCTGGAGAGAGCTCTTCGCCCGTTACAGACCTGAGTTTTACTGAGATAAAGCCTTCAAAATCATCGACATTCAAATCCTCGATGATCCGCTTTTCCAGCATCCGCTCCATCCTGATGACATCGAGTGGCACGATAGGTGCCAGATCATGTTCGTTGTCGATGTGCGCCACAAGCTACTCCCTTTCTCATCCAAAAAAACCACGGTGCGCGAGCCTCCAAACCATCCCAAACCGAGACTTTTACACTCAACAATTTCGGGATTGCGCACGGCGAGTTCTTACACGAATTGAGTGTAGAATAAAAGAGATGAGTACTAACGCGTCTAGCGCGTGATTCCCGCAAGGGGACCGTTGCAGAATCGCGGGTCTCCAAAGACCTCGGAATCAATTCCAAAACAGTGTTGCACATTCACCAGCAGGTCGGTGTGCGACACATTTCCGAAATCGATGTACTGACCCACGTCGAAGAAGCCACCACCTGAGCCCGCGAGCACAAAGGGCATGTTATTTTGCGAGTGGGTATTGCCCTGGCTCAGCTCGTTGATCCAGAGGATGACCGTGTTGTCCAACATGGTGCCGTCGCCCTCTTGGATGGCGTCGAGTTTGGTCAAGAGATAGTTGAACTGCGACGCGAACCACCGATCACGTGCGATCCACTCTTCGTGGGCTCGCGTGTTGGACGGTCCAGCATGAGAGAGCTGGTGTCCGTCACCTAAGCTTTCGAGCCAGGGGAAACGGATGTGGTTCTTTGCATTTGAGTACTGTATCGAGCCGACGCGCGTCAGGTCACAGGCCATGGCCATCACAAGCAGGTCGATCTGAAGTTCTGAGATCTCCGGCATTGTATCTTCGTGGTCGGCGTTGAGCTCTTCGGGGCGCTCGGGCGCGTAACAGGCCTGGCCGCTCACGCCCTCGCTTTGCAGGCGAACCTCCAAATCTCGGATGATCTCCATGTGCTGCTCAAGGCGCAATCGGTCGGCGTAGCCGGCCCTTGTGTTGAGCGTGGAGAATTGGTCGCGCACCGCGTCGAGCACAGACTTTCTGCGGGCCCGAACCTCCTGAAGTTCGTCGGGAGCCGTGGCAAAATCGGAGAAAAGTTGGTCAAACACGACGCGCGGCTCGTTGATGGGAGGCAAGGGCTCTCCAGCGGCGCGGTAGCTGATACGAGTGCGGACCTCAGCCGTGGGCGACGTCGTGTCGGATCTGACACCGAGTTGAATGCTTCCAAACGGGGTTTGGGCCCCGATATGGTCGGCGAGTATCTGGTCGAGAGTCTCTCCGCCACCCCAACCGGCGAGCGAGCCATCACCACCGACAAAGCTTCCTTCTTGTAGCGGATAACCGCTCAGAAGCGTGCCCATGCCGCGTTGATGAGGCTCGCCTGGGCCTACTGCGCCCGACCCCGATTTGAGTTCGATTCCCTTTGGGATGATGAGCTTATGCTTCATCATCTCAAGGGGCTCGAGAATCCGAGACATCTGGAATTCACGAGTTGACCCGCCGGCGGTCGGCCACCAAGAGTCTTGGATGGTTCCGTTCGGATGGAAGAAGTAGATGAAGCGCTTCGGGAACCCATCCGCGCTCATGATATCTTGAGCGAATGCACTGCGCGCGAGGTTCATTTCGAGGAGCGGCAGAGCCAGAGCTGAGCCGGCAAGTCCTCTCAAGAATGTGCGTCTAGTGAGGCCACGGTTACGAATCATGGCGTTTCTCCTTGGACCTGAAGCGTGCGGAAACGGAATGCGTCGGACGTGGTAATAGCAACGAGAAGGTCGTCAAAATTTCCACCCGAGCGATTAAACTCTTCGCGAATCGCTTCTGCAGAGCACATATCGGCCTGCTTTTCGGGATGACCTTTGGCAAAGGTAAACCAATGGTCGGCGATACAATCGTTGACCTCTTCAGCGTCTTTCAAGATGTCCGCAAGCTCAACGGCGCCGTAGAACTCTTGCTCCAACGAGCGGTCTGCTGTGTTGGTCAGTGCGCCCGAGGCGTCTACCTCAAAGCCGTGTTCCGTAGTCCTAAATCGTCCCAAAGAGTCGTAGTTTTCGAAGCCAAGCCCAATCGGGTCGATGAGGCGATGGCATGCGGAACAGGCGGGGTCTGCCGAATGCTGCTGGAAGATTTCTCGCGTCGTCGCGGTGGGGTTAGGGTCCGGTGGCTCGATCTCAAGATTATCCGGCGGCGAAGGCAGTTTCTGGCAAAGAAGTCGTTCACGCACGAAGATCCCGCGGTGAATCGGCGAGCTTTGCGAGGGGTAGGCCAAGAGCGCCATCACACTTGGGTGTGTGAGAAGGCCTGCGCGTTGATCGTCGGGCATCTCTACGCCGGTCATGCCCGTTCCGTCGGCCTGCATGCCGTATACAGGGGCCAATTCAGCATTGAGGTGGAGTGTGGTCGAAGTCAAAAGTGCTTCCACGGTCGGCCGATTTTGGTGAACGTCGTCGATGAAAGCACGCAAGCTAGCCTTCCACGCCGCACTCATACTCTCGTTCCACTCAGGGTACTGAGCGCCGTCCTTCACCATGGTGTCCAGCGCCCCAAGGCCGAGCCATTGTCGGTAGAATTCGAAGATCAGGTCGCTCGCTTTGGGGTCCGCGATCATACGTCGCGTTTGGGACTCAATTTCTTCTGGATCGCTGAGTTTTCCGTCCAACGCAGATTGAAGCAGCTCTTCATCGGGCATGGAGCCCCAGAGGAAGTATGAGAGTCGCGATGCCATTTCCCAGGCATCTACGGCAACGAGGTCGCCAGGAGCCCGATTCTCGTTGAGCTCTATTCTGTAGAGAAATTGTGGCGAGAGCAGGGTGGCTTCGATGACACGGTCGATCGCGGAATCAAAGCCATCCAGTGCGAATTGTTCTTCGAAGAGCGCATCAAAAATCGCTCGCTCGTCTTTAGAAAGCGGACGTCGAAACGCGCGTGGCAGAAGGTGATCGAGCACTTCTTGTCCGCACGCGGAGTCCTTGGATTGGCAGCTGACTTTTGCGAGTAAGAATTGCCGGCCTTCGGGGGCCAACGTTTCTGCCGCCGTCATGAGCTCGCGCATCATTAACGGGTTGACTTTGTGCGAATCCGAGTTGTTCTCAAATCCGGCAACAGCGTTCTCTTTTGGGAAACTATCTCGGGCTATCGTGGTCTGGATACCAAAGAGATCTCGAATGGTATTGTCGTACTCGTAACGCGTCAGAAGCCGCATCGGCACTTGATCCGCGAACACTGAATCATCAGTGCACTCGCTCAAAGAGCCCGGCATACGGGGCTCCACAGGCTCCATCGGAGTCTGTGGTTCTTCCATGTTCATCGTCCCACTATCGCAGGCGACGAGACCAGAAAATGCTATGATTAAAAGGAGGGTTCGAGTTCCCAAAGCGCCACCACTTGTCCATTGCAACGGCAGCAGTTTATCTGCCATGGCGGTCAAAGGCAAACGCCCTATGCCGAATCAGCCTCGGCCGTTTTCCCATGCGTTGTTAAGGCTCTCTTGGATTGCCCAGGGGCCAATATAGACGAGGTTCAAAATGAAGAGGATCATGGCATCGAACTTAGGTTGAACGCCCCAACGGTTCTGAACTTCCACGATATCTTGGGCAATTCGCCACCAGAGGTAGATGCCCCAAGCACCACATGTGACCATGGTGAGCGCGAACTCTTTGATTGGATTGTACTTCTCTTCTGCCAACGCGGCGTTTAGCTCGTTCATGACGGTGAACGTGAAATAGAGCGCGTAAAAGCCACACGTAAACATCGCGAGGAGCTGAACTTGGATTGGGTTTCGTACCTCTCCTGCAACGCCAGCACTATTGCCCGAGAATCCGCCTCCAAATCCGCCACCGCCTCCGCCGCCAAAGCCGCCAGAAGGTTGCATTGAGGATTGAGCGGGCTCAGGTGCTGCGGAAGGAAGGGACGAAGCTGGTGCTCCCCAACCATCCGAGGGAGCGGTCGACGCTGGTGCCCCCCATGCATCTGCAGGATCGGGAGCAGTGACAGCAGGTTCGGGCTGCGTGGTGTGTGACGCCCCAAGCTCTTTTTCAAGCTGTGCGCTCGCCTGCGCCAATTCCTCAGGCGTATGGGTATCCCCGATGCCGAAGTCGTCTTCATCTGCGCCCACAGCCGGTGTCATCTGCGTAGGAACCTCTGAGCCGTCAGAGGCGCCTAGCGAAGACGGAGCAGGGATGTTGAATTTCGGCGTTCCCTCAGTCGCGGCCGGCTTGGCGCCGAGTGACGACGGTGCTGGAATTGATGGCGTAGGAAGAGTCGGGCTTTGAAGTTTCGGCTTATCCGCCGCTGCTTCAGATGCAGCGCGGGCTTCTTCAGCAGCTTTCTTCATGTCCTCGGGTGAAATCGCAGCAAAACCGAACATGGTTTTGGCTCCACCTCCGGCCTGCAACTTGGTTCCGCAGTTTCCGCAATGGTTGGAGTTGTCGGCGTTTTCAGCACCACAATTCGGACAGTTAATCATCGTAGCCTCAGTCAAAAGGGTGAACAAAATGTTGTGGCGGAACCGTACGCCAAGCGGCCTAAACCGTCAACTTACGCAACGCCGCCCGAGTACGCGCATCTGACGACTGGAGGTTGTATGGAATTGATTCGAATGATTCTCGGTGGACTCTTGGTAATCGGCGTTTGGGGTGCCGTGCACTACTATCTGGGGCGCCATCTCGTTGGAACTCTGACGAGAACTCGGCACGCAGCGCGCATTGCGTGGGGAGTGATTGCGCTGCACGGTGTGCTCGCGCCAATTCTGATGATGATACGTCGAGGGATGCCTCAAGGCGTTTGGTATCATGCGCTCAATTTTGTGGTTTATACGGGGATGGGGTTTGTGGCGCTCTTGTTCGTGCTCTTCGTGGTGCGCGATTTGAGTGCGTGGGCCGCAAGGCGATGGGTTCACAAGGTTGTGGACGAGGATCGACGGGCGTTTCTGACATCGAGCTTTAATCTAGGGGCTTTTGTGACCACCGGTGTGGCAACTGGCGTAGGGCTGCACAACGCGATCAAGGTTCCGGATGTTAAAGAGGTGGAGGTCTTGGTGCCCAGGCTTGCGCCAGGTCTAGACGGTCTGAGGGTCGCGCAGCTTTCTGATTTACATATTGGTCCGACCCTGCGGGGCAAATGGCTCGAAGCAGTGGTCGAGCGCACGAACTCGCTCGGCGCGGATCTCGTGGCGATCACGGGCGATTTGGTGGACGCTCGCGTTAGCGATATGGGTCACGAGGTGGCGTCTCTTGGGCAACTCAAGTCTACGTATGGAACGTTTTTTGTGACCGGTAACCACGACTATTATTGGAACGGTCCAGAATGGGTGGAGCATGTGGAGTCGTTAGGGGTTCGAGCCCTCATCAACTCTCACGCTTTGATCGAGCGGCAGGGTGGCAGATTGTTGGTGGGCGGTGTGACTGACTTGAGAACCGGGCGTATGGCAGCTGGGCATTCAACGGATCCCTTCAAGGCCATTGCCAACGCGCCTCAACACGATTTTAGCCTGCTGCTCGCCCACCAGCCTGGAAGCGTTTATGACGCGGCAAAGGCCGGCTGGAAGATGCAGATCAGTGGCCATACTCACGGTGGACAATTCTTTCCGTGGAATTTTGTGGTTGGGATTGTGCACGAGTTCTATGCGGGCCTGGGCAAACACTTAGACACACTGATCTATGTGAGCCGAGGCACAGGCTTTTGGGGGCCGCCCAATCGAACAGTTGCGCCCTCCGAGATCACGCTTCTGACTTTAAAGTCCGCAGGGACAGAGCCCGCGTCGACTTAGGAAACAAGTCGGTGTAGTCTTGGGGAATGACGTGGATGTACAAGACTTTGAGGCAGGCGCTCAGCCTTGCTGTGGACCTCTTTTATGTGGATATACAGGCCACCGGCAGACATCATATTCCGGCCGAAGGCCCGATTATCTTCGCGGCAAATCACCCGAATTCCGTGATGGACACGGTGATTCTTGGTTCGCGAACCACCCGGCAAATTTCATACATGGCAAAGAGTGGGCTCTTTAAGAATCCCGCCGTGGCGTTTGTCTTCAACCAGTGCGGTGTGATTCCGGTCTTCAGAAACCCCAAGGACAAGGCCAATAACGAGGATAGTTTCCGGCGCGCGTTTGACGTCTTGGACGAAGGCGGCGCAATTGGGATTTTCCCCGAGGGCCAAAACTCAAAGGAGCGCGAAGTCCTCGAAATTAAAACCGGAACCGCCCGAATTGCTCTCGGAGCCGTGGCTCGCTCCGGCTACACGTTGCCGGTCAAAATCGTACCCGTCGGCCTCAATTTTGAAGACCGAGACATGTTTTTATCTCGGGTTCTGGTCCGATTTTCGGAGCCTATCGAGTGTTTGGACTACGCGGAGCTTCATCAGAAGGACGAGCGCGAAGCTGTACGGCAACTCACCGAGAAGATTCAGGAATGCATTCAAGACGCGGCGACGCATATCCAGGGAGTTCGGATTCTCGATCTGGTCAAGGACATCGACCAAATCTACGGCCGGCATCTCCTCGACACGATCGAGAAGGAGCGCATCGAGGCTGAACGCACGATGAGTATCACATTTGATGAGCTTCGCGCGGACGAGCTCGACTTAGATGACGATGCGATCGTCAAGGAGCTTGCGGGAAGCGGAGAGCAACGATCGCTGCGCTCTTGGCTACTCGACGAGGTCCGCTCCACTCGAAAGCCTCAAGAGAACCTAGACGAGCGGTTTTGGGTCAAAACCAGAATTGCCGAGGCCGTGCGCTACTTTGAGAAGGCCGATCCGGCCATGTTCAATGTGATGAAGGTCCGGATTTGGACGTATAAAGACCACCTGCGGCAGGTCCGACTGCGCCACGAGTTCTTGGACAGACCGCCAGAGACACTCTCCCTAAGAAGGGAAGGCGTCAAGCTGACCATCTATGCAATCCTTTTTGCGATCCCGGCGGTCTGGGGATTTGTGCAGAATGTGCTCCCTTACCTCATGACCAAACATTTTGCGCTTCTGGCCCCGGACGAGGCAATGCGAGCGATTTGGGGTTTCTTTGTAGGCATCTTCATTTTCGGCGCGTGGTACTCGGCGTTTTGGACCGGATTTTTCTTTGGCGGCATGGACCCGATTTTGGCTTCGATTTGGGTCGCATCGCTACCCGTTACCGGGTTCTTCTTCCTGAGATACCGCGCGAGGCTTTCGAGGTATCGAAGCAGGATCTTGACGAGAACCCTCTTTCAAACCGAGACCCTCCTCGTCAAACGCCTTCGCGAAGAACGAGAAAACATCCTCAAGGAATTTGATGGGCTTCGACAGAGGTTTTTGAGTGCCGAGGAAGCCGGCCTTCTCGAAGAACCTGAGACTACCTGAATATTGCTGATGATTGGGGTTGTTTGATTGAATCCAGGCTGAGAGTCAACTAGACGTATCTCTAACGATCTCAAAGAGCGTGTGGAGAATTGATTATGAAGTATTGGATGATTTTGGCTGTCTTGTTGGCGGCTTGTTCGGACGCTCCTCTCAAGAAGGGACCCGGTACACCTGACGTTGATATGAACGAGGCGGACCAGGCGGAGGATATGTCTGAGTTGGACATGGAGGATATGGCGTTTCCGGATATGCCCGACGATATGGGTTTGGACGACATGGATTCGCCAGACATGGAAGTAGACTTCGCACAACCCGATATGCCTGATGACATGGAGCCCGATCTGCCACCCTTGATCGATCCAGCTGGCGATGAGGATTCGGACGGCCTCACGAATGAGGAAGAGGGCGCGCCAGGCCAAGACACGGACGGGGATGGGATTCCCGACTATCTCGACTTAGACAGCGATAACGACGGACTTTCGGATCCCGATGAGCTCGCCGCGGGCACCTCACCTCTTACCTCAGACACCGATGGTGACGGCGAATGGGATGTGTTGGAGGTCAATGCGAATACCGACCCACTCGATGATTCATCGAATCTGAGGGCGCAGGGGATCGTGGTGGTCATGATGGCTCCAGATCAGCCGCGACTAAGCCCTGTGGATGTGTCTCTTAAGCCGCGAATTCAAGACGCCGATGTCTACCTCTCTATGGACGCTTCAGGCTCGATGTTCGACGATTTCCAAGTCGTTGAGCAAGTCTTGCAGGGCGTGCACGACTCACTTCTCTGCGAGGATAACGGAACCAACTGCGTGGCCGATGAGCAGTGCAATTCGGGCATGTGTTCTTTAGCGGGCTTCTGTGTGGACTCAAACCTTCCGTGTGTTGAGCGAAGTTTGCATTGGGGCTTTGGCCGCTGGGTTGAACTCGATTCGTTCCAAAATGTGTCGTCAGTCAACGGCAATATTGCGGCCACGGTTGCAGCGATTGACCCGGGCTCGGCGAGTGGCGCCTACGAATCCATCACACAGCCGATTGCCTGCGTGGCCGACGGTGTGAACTGTACCAACTCCGATAAGAATTGTGCAGCAGGTGGTGTGGGGTGCGGCGGCTTTAGGCCAGCTGCATTCAAGACCTACCTGCACATTTCTGACGCGCGTGAACAGTGTGATGATAGTACCGATCCGGCCTATCTTCAGCGTTGCTCAACATTCACGCCGAATTTTGCTGGCTCCGAGCTCGCGCGTCAAAACATTAATTTTGCAGCGTTGTATGACGACACGGACACGGGAACCTCCAATCCAACACCAGCAACAACTCTGAATGCTGTGGCACTCGCTGCAGGTAGTGTTGATTCTCAAGGTCTCCCCTTTGTGTATTCGTGGGCGGCATCGGGCTTCGGTGCGATGCTCCCGCTGGCGATTCGCGGCGTTTTGGAAAGGCACGAATTCGAGGCGCGTGGCGCTATCGTTGAACAAGGAGGAGACGCCGGGGATATCGGTGATTTCCTAGTGAGGCTTGAAGCCGACACCACATCCAATGGCTGTGCGGTCCTTGCGACCGAAGACTCGGACAACGACACCTACCCCGAGACGTTCCCCGCGGTGGTGGCTGGAACCAATTTATGTTGGAAGCTCGAGTTCGCCCCGAACACGCTCGTACCGAGAAATGCCTCCCTTCAGGAGATTCGCGGAAGTTTTCAAACACAGGGAGCCGATGGGACGACGGCCTCTAGACCTCTACTTCTCATCGTTCCCCCGATCGTAGGACAACCATGAAAACCTCGGCCTCATTGCTTTCGCTGACGTTCCTATTTCTCGTCGGTTGTTCCACGACTTCCCAGGTCGTTTCGGAGCCTCAAAGCCTTGAGGCTCCAGGCATCAACGATGCGCGCTGGGTGGTCTCTGATGGTGTGTCCACAAGCCTTCTCGGTCAAGATGGCGAGCTCTTAGGGCAGCTTTCGAATGTGGTCTTGAGCAGCGGTGGGGACCTCTGGTTCTACAATGAGACGCGTTCTCAGGAACCGGAGGCGGATTGTGGCTGCTATATGGAAGCCAACACGAAAGGCGAAGACACCTCCAAGTGTGTGGGTACCGCGACGAAATCCCGTGCGGTTTTCACAAGGCTTCGAGACGCGGAAGTTGTCTATCCGTTCGAGGTGATGAGCAGCCCTGAAACCGAATCTTCCATGCAATTTGCAATGAAGGGACAATGGGAAAACTACGTCATCGTTGAGGCGTGTCAGAATGTCTATGCCTGCGGTGCTGCCCACCCATCCTCGTCTTGCGAAGCCAAGCTCTTTGACCTGGAGACCGGTGAGCTCAAGCCAGTCGCCACTATCGTTCCGGAAGTGGACTCAGCGCCGGCACGCGAAGAAATCATCCAGAAGGACCCTGAGTTTGAGGGCGATTTAGAGCTTGGGACTGCTGAGGTTCGAGTCGAAAACGGCGAGAGGCTTCTAAGGGCGCATTTCTTCGGAGGTACGTGTTACGCGTGTTCGGATGG
This sequence comes from Microvenator marinus, assembly GCF_007993755.1. Classification (GTDB taxonomy): domain Bacteria; phylum Myxococcota_A; class Bradymonadia; order Bradymonadales; family Bradymonadaceae; genus Allomicrovenator; species Allomicrovenator marinus. Next base: position 1,628,185 of record NZ_CP042467.1, on the reverse strand, counting down.
TGAGTGGGGCGCCTACACCATGAGCGGTTGGGCGGATACCGGGCTGCGAGAAGCCGTGCCGGCACCCTTGGTTGAGTTCGCCAAAAAGAGCGGCCAGCCTTATCTCTATTGGTTCGAAATCACGGATGCAGTCCGTCCGGCCGTCATGGCCACGTTTGAGCCCGAAGCTCCTCAAGAATAGGCGCATGAATCCGGTCTTGAGGTAAGTGCATCTATTGTCCGGCCATTTTCGGATTCATTCATGATTGGTGAAATCTCAGCGCTGACCTCATCCATGGTCTGGGCTTGTGCGAGTCTACTCTTCGCAGCGCTCGGTGCGTCCATGCACCCCGTGACACTGAACCTCTACAAGTGTGTCATCGCCCTTGTCATGATGTTGGTGACGCAGCTGATCTTCCTTGGGGTTTCGCTCCCGCACATGAGCTCACATGAGTGGATCTGGCTTTCGTTGAGTGGGCTTTTGGGGCTTAGCATCGGTGACACCGCGTTTTTTAACGCGCTAAACAGACTAGGCCCAAGGCGAACCCTTCTAGTCTCTGCGCTCACACCGGCAATCACGGCCATACTTGCCATTCCAGTGCTGCAGGAAGGCCTCGACGCCCGCGTCATTTTGGGAATGTTGCTCACCATGGCGGGCGTGGTTTGGGTCATTCGTGAACGTTCATCCACAGGTAGCGAGGAGGACGTGGCGCTAAAGGCGGGGCTCGGCTTCGCGCTAATCGCGGTCGCGGCTCAATCCGGAGGCAACGTACTGACTAAACTAGGCGCTTCCGAGGCCAGCGCGCTCGAGATTTCGATGGTTCGACTCTTGGCCGGAATTCTTGGGTTGGTTGCCTACATGGTCATCAAGGGCCGAAGTTTCAAGCCTCAAACGTCATGGAAGACCAGAGATTTTGGTCTCTTGATTTTGGCCACATTTCTAGGGACCTATCTCGGGATCTGGCTTATGAATTCAGGGCTCAAATACGCTCAGACTGCGGTAGCTACAACCTTGAACTCAACAAGCCCCATCTTCATTCTTCCTTTGGCGTACTTTATTCTCAAAGAGAAGATTTCGTGGAGGTCGTTTGGAGGCGCGGTGGTTGCGGTTCTGGGTGTGGCATTGCTCTTTTCAAAGGATATGTTTTGAGGTCGCTGAGCGTCATCATTCCAACCCTGAACGAAGAAGATGCTATCGCCGATGTTTTGAGCGACCTTGGCTCACAAACTGCTGATGTAGAAGTTCTGGTTGTAGATGGCGGCTCGTCAGACCGAACGGTGGACGTGGCGCATGAGGGTGGGGCAGTGGTCCACTCGACACAATTGCGCAATCGAGCGCGACAACTGAATCTGGGGGCCGAGAAAGCCGCTCATGATTGGCTTCTCTTTCTCCACGCTGATACTCGGATTCCCAGCTCAAAGACGCTTGAAGATGCCCTCGAAATGATTCAGGCCCATCGAGGCGGGGCGGGGCATTTCTCACTCGTCTTTAAGGGCCCGGATGAAACACATCTAGGATTTCAGTATCTGAGCCGAAAGACCCGTCTTAACAGGTCGAACACCACCAACGGGGACCAGGGATTCATGATGCACCGCGAGGTTTTTGAACGCCTCGGGCCTTTTGACGATTCTCAACCGTTTTTGGAAGATCAAAAGCTTGCGGAACGCATTCGAGAACACGCCTACTGGATCACGCTTCCTGGCTATCTCGAAACCTCTACGAGACGTTTTGCAAAGGAAGGTTTTGCCGAACGATACACACTCATGGCCGTCATGATGGGGTGCCATAGCACCGGAATCCATCAGTTCTTTGATGTCTTTCAGACCTATGCACCTCAGTGTGAAACACAAAAGCTGGAACTTCAGAATATTCTAGACGCCGTCTACGAGGTGACCGGTGCCATGCCTTTAGCTGAGCGTATGCACACGTGGTTCAAAGTAGGGCGGTACATCCGAAAAAACGCGTGGCAAATTGCCCTCGCCTTGGATGTATACGTCTTGGAAGAACCTGAGAATCAAGCCTTGGAGTTTTTTGACCAACATGTGGACCATCGCATTGATACGGTCTTTTGGGATGCCGTCACAGCTCTACTTTCAGCGGCTTACTTCCACGTGCTGGTTCCGCTCAGAATCCGCAGAAAGTCGCTCAGGTAACTCGATATTGAGCCTTAATCGCTGCCTGTACATCTCGATGCCAGCACCCGCCAGATCCAGCGCGATGAGTAGTCGCTCTGCGCATGATTTATCACTTTGGTCTAGCATGTGCGGTCAGCTGAATTGGTTTCGGTTACCACTCTTATGTTAGGCGCAGAGACGAATCGGGTCAACGTAGGGGCTACTCCACAATTGCTACGAGGTCCCCAGAATCGACGGTATCACCGGGAGCGACGCTCACGGATTTAACCACGCCTTCTACGCTTGTGGTTACCGACGTCTCCATCTTCATCGCCTCTGTGGTCAATATGGTGTCCCCTTTGCTGACAGTATCACCGGGGTTTTTAAGGATTGAGACGACCTTACCCTGCATGGAAGCTGCAATCTGGCCAGGAACGGTCTTATCGGCCTTTGGGCGGCGTTGAACGGTGCTCTCCTGAGCCTTGTCCAGAACCACGACTTCGCGCGGTTGCCCATTGAGCTCGAAGTAGACCTTACGGGTGCCGTCGCTGGCTTCGCCGATAGCGAGCAGCTTGATCACCAGTGTTTTGCCATCTTCCATCTCCACCAGCGTTTCTTCGCCCAATTCCAGTCCGTATAGATAGGCTGTGGTGTTGAACGCGCGGTATTCGCCGTACTCGGCGATGGCCTGTGCCAATGCCGAATAGACTTTTGGATAGAGTGCGTAAGAAATGGCTTCGCGCCGAGTGGGTTGGCGCTCCAGCAATAGGGCTAGCGCCTCGTTTTGCGCGGTCCAGTCGTAATCTGGGATGAATTTTCCGGCCCGCTCCGTGAGGGGCTTCTTACCCCTCAGAACGATATCTTGGAGCTCCTTTGGGAATCCTCCGTGAGGCTGAGAGATATTGCCCATGAAGAAGTCCACCACGGATTGCGGAAAGTCGAAGGTCTCGCCGCGTTGATGTCCCTCGAAGATATCTTCAATGGCGAGGTCATTGCGCACAAGGAACATGGCCATATCGGCAACGACTTTGCTCGTCGGCGTTACCTTGATGATATTGCCGAAGGCTAGGTTGACTTCGTGGTAGCGCTGCGTGACCAGGTTCCACTGCTCTCCCATTCCAAGCTCGATGGCGCGAGGCTTGAGGTTTGAGTACTGACCCCCGGGAATCTCGTGATAATACACGTCCGCAGTCGATGCCTTGAGGCCGGACTCAAACGGATAGTAGAGCAGTCGAAGATGTTCCCAGTAGTCGGCCAAATCTTGCAGCGATTCGGGGTCGAGTTCGGGACATCTGGAATCCGGTTCCATAGCTGCGATGAGCGCGTTTAGCGAAGGCTGACTAGTCAGGCCGGCCATACTCGAAAGGGCAGTGTCCACGCAATCTACGCCCGCTTCAGCGGCCATCAGATACATCGCGACACCGTTTCCGGACGTATCGTGTGTATGCAGGTGGATAGGGAGTTCGGTGACGTCTCGAAGAGCCTTAATGAGGGCGCGCGCCGAGTACGGCTTTAGAAGCCCGGCCATATCCTTGATGTTGATGATATGGGCGCCCCGCTTCTCCAGCTCCACTGCCAAATCCGCATAGTATTTGAGCGTGTACTTATCTTCTTTCGGGCTGAGCACATCGGAGGTGTAACATATAGAAGCCTCGGCAATCTTGCCGTGCTTGTTCACCTCTTCGATGGCTAGCTCCATGTTTGGAATGTAGTTGAGCGCATCGAAAATTCGAAAGATATCGATGCCCTTGGCAGCTTCCTCAATAAACGCTCGAATCACGTTGTCCGGGTAGTTCGTGTAACCAACACCGTTCGCGCCACGGAGCAACATCTGCAGTAGGTGGCCGGGCATAGACGCCCTGAATTCATCGAGCCGCTGCCAGGGGTCCTCGAGCAAAAAGCGCATACAAACATCAAAGGTTGCACCACCCCAGACCTCGAACGAAAACGCGTTCTCCATCAGCTCGGCGCTAGGTTTCGCGACCGCCAAAAGGTCGTTGGTCCGCACCCTTGTCGCCAGGAGGGATTGGTGGGCATCCCTGAAGGTCGTGTCGGTGATCAAGAGTTTGTCTTGGCCGCGCATCCACTTCGCGAGGCCGATTGCACCCTCGCGCTCAAAGACCTCGAATGCCGGCGACTTGGCATCTTTACCCGCGGATTTGGGTGCCTTAGGGATGATCAGTGGCTCTGGGCGCTTGAAGCGCTTGGTCGAGCCAGGAGGTCCGTTGATCGTGATATCTGCGAGTGCCCTTAGAGCCTTGGTTCCACGGTCTCGTCGAGGCGGGAACTCAAAGAGTTTGGGCGTTTCGTCGATGTAGCGTGTGTGAGTATTTCCGCTCAAGAAGACAGGGTCGCGGATCACGTTCACCAGGAAAGGAATATTGGTCTTCACCCCTCGAATCCTGAACTCGACAAGGCTTCTTCCCATGCGTTGGGCGGCGTCCTGAAGGTCGCGGCCCCAAGCGCTGACTTTGACCAAGAGCGAGTCGTAGAATGGCTCGACTTGAGTACCAGAACCGCCGATTCCAGCGTCGAGTCGAATGCCGAATCCAGCCGCAGAACGATAGGTCACGATCTTGCCGTAATCAGGCGCGAAGCCGTGCTCGGGGTCTTCGGTGGTGATTCGACACTGAATCGCCTGACCGTTGATCTTTATGGCCGATTGGTTATCGATGCCAATCGCGGGGTCGCTCAATTTCTTGCCGCCGGCGACGTGGATCATTGCCTTGATGAGGTCATAGCCGGTTATCATCTCAGTCACGGTGTGCTCGACCTGGATGCGTGTGTTGACCTCGATGAAATAGATGTTTTGTTTTCCGTCGACCTCTTCGACCAAAAACTCCACGGTTCCGGCGCTTTGGTAGCCCGTGGAGTGCATGAGTTTGAGGCTGTAATCGCAAAGAGCCTTTTGGACTTCGGGGCTCAGATTGGGCGCAGGCGCGATCTCAACAACCTTTTGATGTCGTCTTTGAATCGAGCAATCCCGCTCGAAGAGATGGACCAAATTGCCGTGTTGGTCGCCCAGAATCTGGACTTCGATGTGGCGAGGCCGCTCTAAGAACCGCTCCACGAATACTTCGTCGGAGCCGAAAGCAGATTTTGCTTCCGAGCGAGCGGAGTTGAAGGCTTCCTTAATCTCGGAGCGATCGTGGACCACACGCATTCCGCGCCCACCTCCGCCGTGTGACGCCTTGATCAAGAGAGGGAACCCGTGTTTGTCGGCAAAGTCGAAGACTTCCTGAACATCGTCGATCGCCCCATCGGAGCCGGGAATGACGGGAATGGAGGCGTTGATTGCGGCTTTGCGTGCGCGAACTTTGTCTCCGAGTGCTCTCATGACATGTGGAGGAGGCCCAATCCAAACGAGTCCCGCGTCGATGCATTTCTGAGCAAAGTCGGCATTTTCAGACAAAAAGCCGTAGCCTGGATGGACGGCATCGATACCGTGCTCGAGCGCCAAAGCGATGATCGCATCCTGGTCGAGGTATGACTCGAGCGGGCGACCTTCCTCGCCGATCAAGTACGCCCTATCAGCCTTATAGCGGTGGATGGCGAGCCGGTCTTCGTAGCTGTAGAGGGCCGTGGTCTTGATTCCAAGCTCAGTACAAGCCCTGAATATTCGAATCGCAATCTCACCGCGGTTGGTGACCAAAATGTCTCGGATAGCTTTTGTCACTCTCCCTCCTCTGAAAAAAAAGTTAGCGCCGGCCGGATGCTACTACATCGAAGCCACAACAGATACTGCTCTTCAAAACGCCCTCATTCTCTTGCCGTCCATCACCCAATATCCGACCCATAAAACGCCTACAAAGTGGGTCTCTGAATCGCCTTTTTTGAGCTCAATCGCAATCGATTCAACCGGGTGCTCACTCGGCTCCCACTTCTCAGCCAACTCCCTAAGTTCCGCCTCAAGTCGAGCTTGGGCTTCGAGCACGTCCGACATTTCGCTTTCCAGCTTATGCCTCGCCTGCTCAACATCACGCGACTTGCGTTGAATTTTCATCGCCTGATTTGCCCCTTTCTTGGCCGTACTCATCATGGAGCGACCAGTGAAGGCCTTGAGCAGAGAGCCGCCGACGCTCATCGCGCCTTTGACCTGGGCTTCCCGAAGCATCAGTTCCTGCTTCTCGAGCGCATCCTTGGCCCGTTCGACCTGGTCGCGCTCTCGTTCAATTTTCTTATCGTAGGATGCACGAAGTTTGTTCATCGCTTCATCTCTTCGTTCGCGCAGCTCTAGATTCACGCGTTGATAGAAGCTCTCGGCGGATTCTCCAGCATTCGATTTGAGTTTTAGAGTCGGGCATTTGAACTCTTGAGTCCCGCCGCGTTGGCGGAGGATAGTCTCAAAAGACTTCTCCCACTCCGCCCATGCCGTCTTATTCAAGAGGCGATCTTCGATTTCCAGAAACTCACCCTCTTGGTCCGGGTCCGGCTTGAAAATCTCCGGTGTGAAACCCACTTCGGTGGCATTGCTCCAATCAACCGCGAGAGGGCCGGAGCCAATGCCCGTAATCGCTGCGAAGATTCGGTTCTGAGCGCGACCATATCCGTAGGCCATGGGGCGCCAGACGAGTTCTGAGCCGGCGGGTTGAGGGACTCTAATGGGCAGGAAATGCCCACTTGGCGACGTCGAAACACTTTGCGACGGTTCGCTCGCGACATGTTCTAACTCTTTACCACTCTTGGATTGATTTAACGCCTGGATATCCTGGCGAGTCATCGGTCCCTTTAGATAGCTCAAAACCCAACGCGTTTTGAAGAGACGAGCAGCCTCATGGTGAACGCTATGGAGGATGAACTGGCGGCTCTCCAAACCCCTCAATTGGGTCTGAATGGCTTCGCGATCAAAATTCACCCCACCTTCAAGCCCTTCGGTGATCCGAGCGATGTCTCGGTCGGTTTGAAGACGGCCAAGAAACCACGTTCCGGCATTCGACAGCGCCTTGTAGTCGAGGTCGGCTGGATTTTGAGTAGCTAAGACGAGCCCCAGTCCATGCGCACGTGCCTGCTTTAACATGGTCAGAAGTGGCTTCTTGGATGGTGGATTTGCCACCGGGGGCAGGTACCCAAAAACCTCATCCATGTAGAGTAGGGCACGAAGGCTCGAAGTCCCCGGTTGAGTGCGTGCCCAGCCCAATACGCGATCGAGCAAAATCGTCACGAAGAACATCCGCTCTGCATCACTCAGGTGATTGATGGAAAAAATCGAGATGCGCGGTTTTCCGTCCGCCGTGTAGAGCATCTTCTCAACGTTGAGTGGCTCTCCCGACATCCATGACGCAAATGCTGGCGATGCCACGAGGTTATTGAGTTTCATGGCCAGCGCCGTTCTAGAGCGCGGGGCGAGTACGTCATCCACGCTCATGACTCCGAGTGTCTCGAACGGAGGGGTTTGCAACGCCCTAATCAAGCCCACGAGACTCAGATTTTGCCCTTTTGCCCACGCCTGAAGGAACACCTGAGACAAAAAGACATGCTCTGGGCTCTGCATCGGATCCGCTTCAACCCCCAAGAGTCCGAGGACGCTTGAAACGGTACTTTCGACGCGGTCAGCCACAAGTTCGCGATTCTCACGTTCCGAAGGATTGGGCGCCTCAAATGACGTCAGCAAGGAGACCTCGAGACCTGCACTCGCACCCGGAGTGTAGACGCTGACCTCAGCATTTGTGCGCAGCCGTTTGATCCGCTCCGCACCTTGCCCAGAGGCTTCAAGTCCATTCTTCCATAGCTCGGCTTTTTGCTTGGCGAGCTCCAGCGTTGAGATACCCTTTCGTTGGGCCTCGCCCGCGTCCATCCACGGCAGAAACTCTTCCGGGCTGAGCTCAGGAAACATCAGCATCAAGTTTGCGATATCTCCCTTTGGGTCAATCGCGATCGCCGGGATCTGGTCGATGGCCGCTTCCTCCAAGAGCCCGACACATAGTCCGGTTTTCCCACTTCCGGTCATCCCCACACACACGGCGTGGGTCAAGAGATTTCGGGAATCGAGCAGGATTTGGTCATGCTCGTGATTTCCGAGGTAAAAATAACCCAGCTTCTCGAATGTGTTTTCCATGTTTATCTCAGCTAAACGATACCACCATCAAAGCCGAGACTGCGCACGAACGCAAGACACCTAGCGGATGCCAGCGTAAAGATTCTGACGAGGGTGAGGCGTGCTCCACGTTTGGGCTGAACAATGTCCGCTTTCCAGAAGTGCTGCGCTCAGGTCCCTGCCATCATCGAGGCGAACGTAAGCCACCAGGCGTCCAAAATTGTCCTGGGCCAAAGGGAACATTGGAAACGTAGACTCAAGGGTTACTTTCTTACCCTTGAGCAGTTTCTGTACGGCAGCCTTTGCGTCTTTTCCAAGTTTGCCTTCTGGACAATCTAGACCGACGATCCGCACTTTGACACGTTTCCCATCTTCTAGTTTGCCCTCGAATTCGTGACCACTTTCGACTTTGGTCGCTTTGAACTTGGAGCCGTCATCCACGTTGAGCTCGGGAGGAGCTGCGTTGGCTGGAATGCTGATGAGAATTAAGGCTGCGAAGAGAAGACGTACCACCCGTATCACCCTACTGCTTGCCTCCGAAGAGACAGGGTCGACGATTTCTTAAATTCGAGGAAGAATCCTAAGGACTAGGGTAAGGGGGTCTCCCCCGGTCCGCAATGATTTTCTTGTTAATTTTTGAGGGTTTATGAGTCAAATATTTGACGCTTGGTGGAAGTTGAATTGATGCAACACTTTATCTTTATCTGACATGGGATTACATCTGGTCACCATTGTGCACATGACCTTTCATTGTGAGTGATCATCGGGCGATCACATTATCTCCGGATTTCGATTGCCCCAAGCTCCGTGTTTCTCTAGTTTAATGTCGGACATCGGAGCGGCATGGTTGTACGAACAATATTTTTGATTCTCTTTGTAGGTCTTGCGGGTTGCGCCAGTGGCGAGAGTGGTACCCCGGAACCAAGCACCAATAACGATCCGCTCATTTTCCCAGACCAAGGGGATGACCAGCCCGATTCCGACACTGAACCTGATATGGGGCCAGAGCCGGAGCCGGATATGGACGAGGATATCGGGCCTGGTGTGGTGGGTGGAGAAATCGAACTCACCCAGACCGGGCAACGCCGAACCGTGCTTTTCCAGGGAATAGTGTTGAGGCCCGAGGGGGCGATTGACGGAGAAGTGCTCATCGATGACGGATTGATCGTCTGTGTGGATGCGTCCTGTGAATCTCATCCCGCCGCCGCCGAAGCCACCGTTCTCAAGACCAACGGAATCATCTCGCCAGGCCTCATCGATGGTCATAATCATCTTCCCTATAACTTCCTGCCGGAATGGACTGCGGAAGGGCGGATTTTCGACAATCGCTATCAATGGGCTGATGATCCATCGTACGAGAATCACGTGCTGCCGTATTCGGCCAATCGCAGCCGCGGAACGCACTTCTGCCCCGGTGCTAGGTGGGGTGAATTCAGGTCCATTTTACACGGTACGACAACCGTGATGGGTCAGTCGCTGAACCAGAACTGTACCAAGGGGTTGGTTCGTAATGCCGACCACGAGCACGAGCTTCAATACAACCACATGCGCACTACGATTTCGAGCCCTCGAGATATCAATGACGCGCAGGCCGACAACTATATGGCGAGCTTCACACAACCTGTGGATCCCGTGACACGCTTCGCCGTGCACATGGGCGAGGGGCTCGTCGGAAACAATATCGACTTGGAGTTTAGCTCGTTTGCAGGCCGCGACACACGAACCAATCGCCACGCTGGCCTCTCACTTCTCTATCCAGGGACCGCAATCCTCATCCACTCCCTCGCCGTGACCGAAGATGAGTTACTCGAAGTTCGAGACACCAACTCTAAGATAGTTTGGTCTCCATCGAGCAATTTCTCGCTCTACGGCCAAACCATAGATATCGAGCGGGTGATCGAGCTTGGCATCGTTACGGGAATCGGCCCAGATTGGACCGTTTCCGGCGAGCCAGACCTGCTGGCCGAAATGCGATACGCACTCAACTACTCGAGACAAGTTGAGATCGATGACGTGGTCACACCGAAGAAGATTTGGGAGATGGCAACCTCGGATGGTGCAGTTGTGGTAGGTCTAGACGAGTTTATTGGCACGCTCGAAGTTGGAAAGCGCGCAGATATCGTGATCTTTAGAGAGAGTTATACGGACCCATTCGAGTCTGTGGTCCGGGCTCGCTCCGCTGATGTGCAAATGGTGTTCATCGACGGTGATGCGTTCTATGGTCCAGGGGCGTTTGGTGGGATTTTTCGCCGGAATGTCTACTGTGAAAACTTTGACACCTGCGGGGAAGAGCGGTTCCTCTGTGTGGTGGATGACCCGAATATATCGAATGTCTTTGACGTGCCAGGCACCCGAACCGCACTGTACAACATCATGGAAGGCATCGGGTATCCTGAAGAAGAGCAATACGGACGTGGAGATGAGATCCTAGACCTGGTCTTTTGTCCCTGAGGCCTAAAATGGAAACCCTCGAAGTTATCATTTCGACCATTGAGGATGAGTCGGATGGCCGAGCTGTGGCAAACGCTGATGGCGAACTCGTCTGGACAAACGCGGCTTTCGACTCTCAAAGCGGCGGCATGAAGAGCCTCAGGCAACTCCCTGATCCCGCAGTTGTGTCGCGCCTCTTCGACACGATGGAGCGCGGCGAGCGTTTTGAAAACATCTGCAATTTTGGGCGGCTTAGGGTCTATCCGGTGAAAGAGTATTTCTTGGTTCGAATGGAGCCAAGTCCGCTTCTCTTCAAGGCGTTTAGGAAGCTCGCCCAGAGCGTGCCGGAAAATATCATGGTACTCGATGATCAGGGCGTTTGTGTTTGGGCGAACCGGCCAGAAACTCAGTACGCGATAGGCAAGACAGTCTCTGACTTTGCACCTTCTGAAGTTAAAGAAGCAGCGACCGAGAAGTTTCAACACTGCCTTGAGACGGGAGAGACATTTAAGTCAGAGCCTAAATGGTTGGTGGCGAGTGACGGTGTAACACGCTGTTATCGTGCGCAATGGGTACCGATTGAAGAAGACGGCCGCCGGTTCATGTGTATTGTCGCGATCGACGTGACCGAACATGTCAACGACCAAGAACAACTCAGGGAGAGCGAAGAGCGCTATCGCACGCTCCTGCACAACTCGCTGGACGTCATTTGCATGTACTCCGCGGACCTCACGCTGCAGTACATCACGCCGAATGTCGTGGACCATCTGGGCTACGAGGCTGAGGAGCTGGTCGGCAAGAGCTTGCTAGATTTTGTGGGCCCGGACGATATTCGCGAAATCCTCACTAAAGTTGAGGACATGAACTTCAATTCCGATCTGCCCCAGACTGTCGAAGCTCGGGTGAAGAGGCGCGACGGCGACTACTCTACGATGGAGGCGCGAATTCGACGTGTCGAGGCGCAAGGCGAAACGCTGATTTTTGTGAACGCGCGCGATATCTCGGTACGCCGCGAGCTGGAGCAAATGCGCCAAAACCTGCTTCGCGCTGATAAACTGGCATCCATCGGACAGCTTGCCGCAGGCGTCGCGCACGAGATAAACAACCCGTCAGCGTTCATCTCAACGAACCTCTTCGTACTCAAGGAATACGCTGAGAAGTTTATTGAGATGAACCGAGATCTGGCAGATTTCGCCTTGAAGCTCGATGCGGAAGACCGCGAGTACTACCTAAACTATTTACACGAAAATGAGATTCAAGATCTTCTGGAAGACATGATCCGCATGGTGGACACAAACCTTGAGGGCATGGACCGCATCAGCCACATCGTTCGCGAACTCAGGTTATTCTCCAGAGAAGGCACTGAGGAAGCGGAAGTCTTCGATTTGAACTCGGCAGTTGAAACGGCCTCGTCCATCGTCAAGAATCAAATCGCGCCGATGGGTAAGCTCGTGGTTGCCTTTGAAGACCTGCCCTTGGTGGTTGGCCACAAAGGAAAGATTACTCAGGTTTTGGTCAACCTGCTCGTAAACGCCGCCCACGCGATTTCGCAGTCCACGGCGGATCGAGTGGTGAAGGTTAGAACCACCACCAAAGAAGATTGCATCGTGGTAGAAGTCTCAGACACCGGGCCAGGTATCCCTGAAAAATTTCGAAATCAGATTTTTGAGCCATTTTTTACCACAAAGACGCCGGAGCAAGGCACCGGCCTCGGGCTCTGGCTCTGCAAAGAAATCATGAAGCAGTCCAAAGGGGCTATCGAGTTCGAAACGAGCCCGAGAGGAACCACGTTTAGACTCAAATTTCAGCCGATGCCGAGGCCTGGTCAAACCGCAGAGGTCGAGGCAATTTCGGGGCATCGAGTGCTCCTGATCGGACAAGATTTGAAGAAGGATGGCATGAAGATCGGGCACAAACACGGTTGTGTTTCCACGGATTCGGTGGACTCGGCCGTGGAAATTTTGAAGGCAGACGATGATTTTGATCTCGTGATCGCCTCAGAGGCTGCTGCTGGGGCCGAGTACGTGCTGGCTAAGCGTATTGAGCGTGACTTCCCCTCGCTGCATTCTAAGGTGGTCTGGGCGGCTCGTGATGCGTCCGTGTCAGACATGATCCAAGAGAGATTGGGGTAGACGATGAAGTTTGTTCTCGTGTTGGGATTTTCGTTTCTATGGGCGGGCTCAGCCTTGGCCCAAGAGGCAGAAGATAAGTGGGTTGAGTCCAAGGAGTGCTGGAAGGACGGCACGCCCGAAAAATGTAATGGTCAGGTGGTCACAAGGCGCGCTTGGGTAGAAGACAAACGTCCAGTCTATATCGAGTATCGCCATAAGAAGTCCCTCGTAGGTCTTTCCCTCGCTACCCCCTATCCTTGGGTGCGCTGCGATAAGCGTGGGGACGAGTTCGTTTGTGTGCTCAAAGCCATCGATGGCCTCAAAGGAAGCGCCGAAAAGTATCGTGTTTTTGATTCGAGCGAGGAGCTCGGAACGGCGATCGAAACGGCCCCTGAGGGGCTTGAGTGGCAATTCGTCCGAGTTGTTGAGATTCCAACGGACCAAGATGAAATCGAAATTTCAGTTCCGAAGAAAAACCGTGCGAAGCATTTCAAACGCCCAAAATGGTCTGTGAAACTCAAGGCGAAAAGCAAAAAAGAAGGCACTACGAAATTCTTCGTAGTGCCTCGAGTTTTCGACCAAAAATAGCCGCGGATTCCAGCGCTATTTCACTCGCTCAAAGAGTGCTGCTGCACCCATTCCGCCACCGATACACATGCTGACGATGCCGTAGCGCCCGTCGACCTTCTCAAGCGATCGCAGAAGCGTTCCGGTCATACGGGAACCACTGACGCCCAGTGGGTGGCCAATGGCGAGCGCGCCGCCGTGGATGTTGAGTTTCGCGGGGTCCACACCGAGCTCGTCCACGCAATATTTTGCCTGGCTCGAGAAGGCCTCGTTGATTTCGAAAAGGTCGATATCCTCGATCTTCAATCCAGTCTTAGCAAGAAGCTTTCGGATAGCGGGAACCGGTCCAATTCCCATGATCTCCGGTGGCACACCAGCGACTTGGAATGCACGATAGTAGCCAAGAGGCTTAAGCCCGAGCTCGTCGGCTTTCTCCTTGGACATCATCACGAGCGCAGCGGCACCATCGGTAAGCGGCGACGCATTACCAGCGGTGACTGTACCCTTTGGGTTGAAAGCAGGGCGAAGCCGCGCAAGAGCCTCAACGCTCGTGTCTGGGCGTGGGCCGTCGTCCTTATCAGCAACAACTTTGTGCCATTTGCCGTCTTGGTCGATTACTTCGGTTTCCATCGGGGCGACTTCGCCCGCAAGGAATCCGTCTTCCCATGCCGCAGCAGCCTTCTTGTGGCTCGCTACGGCAAATGCGTCTTGAGTTTCGCGGTCGATACTGAACTTCGTGGCCACGTTTTCGGCAGTAGTTCCCATAGGGGTGTAGACCTCAGGGTACTCTTCCATGACCAACGGGCTCGACGAGAACTTGTTGCCGCTCATCGGCACCATGCTCATGGATTCCGTACCACCAGCGATGCCGATGTCGATTTGGCCAAGCATAATGCGCTCAGCGATCATGCTCACGGTTTGTACGCCGGACGAGCAAAATCGGTTGACGGTCAGGGCAGGGACCACATCGGGAAGACCGGCCAGGATCGCGGCGACACGCGCCACGTTCATGCCTTGCTCGCCTTCTGGCATAGCACAGCCGATGGCCACGTCTTCAATAGCGTCCAAAGGCACACCCGGGGCGCGCTCCAAGGCGGCCTTGATGACGTGTGCTGCCATATGGTCGGGGCGAGTATCTTTCAAGAATCCTTTGTGTGCGCGTGTGAACGGGGTTCGCGCGTAGGACACGATGACTGCTTCTTTTGTTTGCATATCTAACTCCAGGCCGCTCGAGGCGGCATTGAATCAAGTTTAGTTCCTGAGCGGTTTGTTATTCATGAGCATGTATTCCATACGTGCTTGCGACTTCTCTTCACCACAAAGTGAGAGGAAGACCTCGCGCTCAAGGTCCAAAATATATTGCTCGCTCACAGCGATCTTAGGCGTGGTATTTCCACCCGTAAGAACCGAACCGAGCTTCGCGCCAATAAGGCGGTCGTGAGCTGACACCTGATTGTTCTGCTCCATGCTGTAGAGCATGGTGTCGATCGTTGCCGCACCATCGCGACCAGGAAGATTGAACTTCATCGGCCGAGGCGCCACAAATCCGGCACGTGACATGCCAAGCACACGTTGCTTTGCGCGGTAGAGGAGGTGGTCACGGTTGATGGTGACCACGTCGTCTGCGTTCAAGAAGCCAAGCTCACGGGCTTCTTCGGCGCTGGTTGCCACTTTGGCCATACCGATAGCCATGAAGACATCTTGGATGATGCTCACAGGGTTCAGGTTGGTGTTGGTCGCGTGGCGTCCGAAGTGGTTTCTCAAGAGACCGAGTGTTCCGGCACCACCCGGAATCAAACCAACACCGACTTCAACGAGTCCCATGTAGAGTTCGCCGGCTGCTTGAATGGCGTTAGCGCCCAATGCGACTTCAGCTCCGCCACCTAGTGTGAGACCGGTTGGGGCTGCTACCACAGGCTTGCTGGAGAAGCGCATGCGCTGGTTCGCATCTTGGAACTGCTTGACCATGGACTCGATATCAGTCCAGTTTCCAGCGCGAGCGTTCATGAGAACGAGGAGGAGGTTGGCGCCTGCCGAGAAGTTATCGGAAGAGTTTCCGATCACGAGGCCTTCCCAATCATTGTTCTCTACCTCGTCGATCGCGCGGTGCATCATGGAGATGATGTCGTCGTCGATCGAGTTCATCTTGGTGTGGAACTCGAGCAAGGCTACGCCATCGCCCATATCGTGAAGGGTTGCGCCGTCGTTTCCAAAGACCTTGGTATTGTCGGTCTTCTTGAGGACTTCGAGGCTGATCTCCATCTCGTGCTGCGGGATTGGGCGGTAGGTGTGCTCTCGGTAGTCGTAATAGAGCTCTTTGTTGCCTTCCCATTTGTAGAAGGAGTCATTGCCCTTGGCCACCATCTCATCCACCCATGTTGGGTAGGAGATGCCTTCGGCCTTCATCTGCTCAGCGCCCCATTTGACGCCAATCGCGTCCCATGTTTGGAATGGGCCGAGATCCCAGTTGAAGCCCCAGCGCATGCCGCGGTCCACATTGAGGATATCGTCGGCGATCTCGCCAAGAAGACGCGCGGTATAAGCGAGCGAGCGAAGTGTGATCTCTTTTGCGAACTTTGCGGCTTTGTCGTCGCCGTCCACCACAACCTTCTTGATGCGTGCAGCTGGGCTGCCTTTGGCAGCGGCGAGGCTCGCGTACTCAGGCTTGTTGCGCTCACGGTACTCAAGGGTGTTGAGGTCTAGGACCTCGATGCCGCCCTTGCCCTTGCGCATGAACCCTTGCTTGGCTTTGGAGCCGGTCCAGCCGCGCTCCACAAGGGTCTTCATGTACTCTGGCACCTTGAAAATATCGCGCTCGTCATCCTCGGTGAGGGTGTCGTAGCAGTTGGTGGCGACGTGTACGAAGGTGTCCAAGCCGACCACGTCAGCGGTGCGGAACACGGCTGATTTTGGGCGACCCATGGGCTTTGCGAAGATCGCGTCCACGTCTTCGATGGTCATCTCGTACTTGGGCATGGTGTGCATGATGGTCATCATGCCGTGTACGCCAATTCTGTTGGCAATGAAGTTGGTGGTGTCTTTTCCGAACACAATCCCTTTGCCGAGCACTTTTTCACCGAACTCCACCACGGTCTTCGTGACTTCTGGATCGGTGTCTTCTGCTTCTACGATTTCGAGAAGCTTCATGTAGCGCACGGGGTTGAAGAAGTGCGTCACGAGGAAGCGCTTTTTGAATGAATCAGGGCGGCCTTCGAGCATAGCCTTGATGGAAAGACCCGAGGTGTTCGACGCGATGATCGCCTCTGGGTTTGCATGCTTCTCGATCTTGTCGAACGTTGCCTTCTTGATAGGCAAGCTCTCGGGCACGGCTTCTACGATCCAGTCTACATCAGCCAGCAGTTCAAGGTGGTCTTCCACGTTGCCAGGGGTGATCAGGTCAAGATCCAAATGCGAGTAGATCGCGGAAGGCTTTTCCTTCTTGATATTGGTGATCGCATTCAGCGCAAACTTGTTGCGGAATGCTGGCGAGTTGACGTCATCGCCTTCGCCTGGCTTTGGGGGAACGATGTCCAGAAGTAGGACGGGGATTCGAGCGTTTGCGAGATGTGCCGCGATGCCGCGACCCATCACACCACCGCCGATTACAGCTGCTTTACGGATGTGTTTGGTTGCCATGCTGTTTCCATGTTTTGGGTTAAAAAAGAACTCGTGAATCCCTACCTCAGCCACGCTGAGGATGGAAGAGTGAATGAGTATTCATTTCTCTGAGATTCGAGAACGAGCAATCGGATTCAGAATTTCCGACAGGTGGTTGTTGGCGCGTGAGACTAAAGAAACGGTGGTAGATTTAAGAAACGATTAAGAAGACTTCGGCGGCTCACTTCGGCAACTTCCTCGCAACCAGAGCGGGCACTTCTGCTCGCCACGCCAGGAGGTTGAAAATGAATGTAGTGAAAGTGATGAAGACTGGACTGATGGTTTCTGTGTTGTTGACATTCGGATGTGGTGACAACGCGAACCCCAAAGGATCTGGGTCCAATAATCCGACGCCTGTACAACCCGGGCCCGACTCTCCCGTGACACCAACGCCGAGGGACGTGCGGGCTGAGTGTGTTTCTGAACTCGTTAGACTCGAGGGGTGTGGCCAGGCCACAGCGGATGAGCGGGACTATCTAGAGACTGAGTTCTGCCAGTCCACCGATTTCACCGATGGCCAGGTGGCGACGGTAGCCTCCTGTCTTGCCCAGTGGACATGTGGGGGAGCGATGCCGGCGTGCCTGGAAGTCGTTCAGCACAGCGATGTCGGCATTGGACGCTTGAAGCCGGGCGATTCGGCTCGCGGCTCCAGAGACTTTTTGGTCGATGAATAGACGAGCCTGTCTGAATCCGACATCGTTCGAGTCGTACTGAATGACCTTCTGTATAGACGGCCACGCCGCGATCACCTCTTGAATGTTCGTGCCTCCGGGTGAGTTGACGATTGAGAGGGCCTCAAACACATCGTCTAGTCGAGGGTCACTTGTGTTTCGATCTCCCTCGATGACGAAGTCAAGAAAGTGCCAAAGCGTCGAAAAGTGGAAGTGTGGCTTCGGGTACTCTACTTTGAGTACTCTCCAGTTCTCTCGAGCTCGTTGAAGCTGCCCCTCTTGGCAAAACGCCGTCGCGACGATCATCTTCATCACAGGACTTGAGGGGCCATAATCGCCTTGTATATCACTCGCGAGCTTTCTGGCTTTCGTGAACTCGCCAGAATGCAGCAGGGCGAGTGCGGTTCTCGTTTGAACCCATGAAACTACGCGTGGTGACTTAAGTTGTTTGGCTAGCTTGCCGCACTCTTCCAGCCTCTGAAAAGCATCGTCGAAACGATTAAGTCCAATCGCCAGGATCGTAGCGTTGGCGAGGAGTAGAGAGACCCGCTTCGAGGGACAAATAAGAGGATCCTCAAGTGCTAGCCGGGTTCGTTTCTCGGCTTGCGTCGGGGGCTCCAACTCCGCCAATAGGTGCTCATATGCGGCACGGTTGTTGGGACTTAAGCGGTCCAGGTCTAAACGTCTCAAGGCACTCTTGGCCCGCACTTCTTCCTGCGCCATAATGCAAATCTCGGCTTCCCAAAACGCGACAATCGATGAGTCAAAATCGGCGCAATAGGCTTCGTCAAAGAGTCGCAGGCTCTCGGACGGTTGAGCAGTGACCGCATTGTATGCTTGAAAGACTTTTGCATCGTGAAGTTCCTGCGGACTTTGAGCCGTTTGCACCGCCCGCTCCAAGAATCCACATGCCGCATTGAAGTCAAAGAAGAGATGAACACGTGCCGCCTGCAACCAATTGTCCGAATCGTTTGTCTTTTCAAGCAATGTGGCGATTTGAGAGTCTTCCGAACGTCCACTAGCTCGGTCCCGAACGCTGACATAGCGGAGCCAAGCGGAGAGAATTGGGGCCAGGGATTCAGGTTCCATCTCTTCGGCTCGGCTCTCAATCACGAATCGCCAGAATGAAGGTTGTTCTTCGAGTTCCGGCGTATCGTGCAGACCGCGGGGCATCATCTGAGCCGCGCGAAAGGCCTCAGCGACGATGTTGTCCCGGATGAGCACTGCGATGTCACGGAACTCGGTCGGGAAAACTTCCTTTGCGAATTCGCAGAAGAGTTGTAGCGGCCTCTGAAACTCGCCTCTTGCCACAATCCCCGCTCGGACCAGCGCGCGTAGATCCTCAACCACCCGTTCGGTTGGTCAACGGTCACAGGGATAGCGCTGAGTCTCAATGGACGCTCAAACAGAGCCATCGCGTAGACGAGAGACTTCTGTTCAACCGTCAATTGCTTCCACGTGAACTCCGCCGCGTTCCAGGTGCTTCGATGACGCTCTGGTCGCGAGTGGTCGGTGAGCGAGTTGCGTTGGAGAGCGTTGAGCACATTCTTGGGCGATGAGATCGCCGCAAATCGTCCAGCGAGCGCGAGGCCTAAGGGATGTCCCTGAATCTCGGCCAATATCTCTTTGATCGACTCAAGATCATCGACCCTAAAGCTCAGATCTTCGCTAAGGGCGGCGCTCTCAAAGACCTCAAACGCGTGATCGTTGAGCGGCGTGAGGGGAATGACCTTATTGCCCGTCGCAAGTATCGACGTCACGAGGATCGAGCCGTTCCAGCGGGTGAAGAGGTTTCGGAAGTCGTCATGCTCGCAACGTACGTCGTCCAAAAGAAGAAATCGAATCCCCCGATGGGCTAACACTTCGGAAGCTCGTATCCAGAGGTCAATGGGGCGAAGTTGAGTAGTGCCGGCATCGAGTACATGGGTCAGGGCTACCGCGATGTCCGTTGAATCCATTCCGAAGCAGTCGACGTCGAGGACCGGCTCAGTCTGCAACTCGAGAAAACGACGTGCGGTCGTCGTCTTCCCAATGCCCGACGGCCCGCTCAAAACTAACACTTCACAGGGTTTAAGGTGTTGAGAGATGAGCTCGAGCTCGTTTTGGCGTCCGATGACCTTCATAGGCGGTCGTTGTAAGGCTTCGGGACGCTCGCATCAAGAATAGTCTGGAAATCTCGACAATCGCCTTGGGAGCAGGTGTGGTTTATTCGTCTCGCAGAAAAACGTTCGGAAGTTGGAGCCGATCTATATCGTCACACCATGTAGTGAGCCCACCCGGGATGACGCGCACCGTCGGGCGATGAATCAGCGCTTGTCGCGAATGCAACTCCAACAACCGCTGGTTGATGGCCTCCACTTGTTCGTGTCGTCTTTTTCCGCGACATTCCTTTTCAAGTTCGTATGCGAGGTTTGCTTCGATCGAGGTGCATTCTTCCTCCGGATATGAACGGTCTTCAACCCGCACTCTTGAAATTTCCCACATGTGTGGAAAGACGCCTTCTAGTCGGGCGGCCAGCAGCCGATCATGCCCATCAAAAACAAGTCTGCTATCAAGACCATCATGCCGAAACAAAAACACGGGCGGCAGATTGCCGGACCGAGCTAGTTTTCTGTACCATTTCACTCTCCCGTACTCCGGATCCGACGACTGTCTGAGAGGAATCAAGCTCGCTGCCTCTGCAACAAACCAAGGCTCCTGAGTGAGCGCAATCTCCTTGGCCAGACACCTCGCCTCACCACCACTGACGCGAGTGAGTGAAAACACGCCTGGTCCAATTCCACCAGCTGCGAGCAGTTGTTCCTTCAGCCATGTCTCTGGGTTCAAAATACACCACTCCACGTGCCTCGCCTTTAATGGGCTCAGGGGCGATGTGAAGGTGTCGAAACCCACATATAGCCAATCACATCCGTCATCGAGTCGAATCAACGTAGCGAGCTTTCCACGGGTGAATACGCGGTGAAACCTTAGCCACTCTC
Source organism: Microvenator marinus (assembly GCF_007993755.1). Classification (GTDB taxonomy): domain Bacteria; phylum Myxococcota_A; class Bradymonadia; order Bradymonadales; family Bradymonadaceae; genus Allomicrovenator; species Allomicrovenator marinus. The sequence continues at coordinate 1,607,643 of NZ_CP042467.1, read as the reverse complement.
CGGAGAGGCGGGTTCGATAGAACTCAAAACTTAGAGCTCCGGTCCTCGGAAAATGGTCCGAACACGAGAGCAAGAACCCACCCTCGATTCTGTGTTCAATGCTAATCCACATGAGCTTCGATATCTTCTAGGAGGCTTTCGGAGACTGTCACCGACGCCGTACTGGTTAGACGACTGTGCTCATGGTGACTCGAACCCACCGGGCCTCGCGATCCTCTTCCAATATCGGTGCTGCTAGTCCTTGCTCGCGAAGAGCCGCCTCAATGATGGGCCAGCCGCGTCCACGTTGCTCCATCAATCCCGACGCGAGAAGGAAATTTGTGATCGATTGGTTTCGGGCTCGAGGATTTCCTCCGCGTCGCACAGAATCAGGTGTCAACCCGTTGGTCAGCCGGCCAGGGCTCGTGAACTCAACTCGGTCCGAGAATCGCTCGACCAGGATCTTTGAGCCGATAATAGCATAGTCGCGGTGTGCGACTGCATTGACGACGACTTCGCGCGCCGCTTTGGGCGGCAGGAGAGGGATGTCGATGCGCTCGATTCCGCGATACACCTCGCGTCGCGGTTGAGCTGTGAGCCAGCCGAGGGTTTTCCTAACTTGTTCATCAAGCTGGCCTTTCGCGTCCAACACCTCGATTACTTCAGCTGCTCGGTCCTTACCCGCATAACTTACGCACTGAACGAAGAAATTCTGGGTTTGAGAATACGCTTGGGGAGACTTTCCAAATGCCAGCAGGCCATAGATTGTCGCACATGCGGATTCGCCCAGTTCGGCTAGTACACCTCGGGAGATCAGGTCATTTTCAATGGCAATCTGAGGCTCAGCTTCGAGGTCTAGACCAAGTCGCTTCAGGTATCTCTGAAAGGAGGGCAGGTCGAGTTCGTCCAATCCAACTCCCGCAACCGTTCGTTCTTCGGTCACAATGTAGCCAAACATGTTGTAGAGTTCTGCCAACTCCGAGGGCCCTGGCTCGACGCTGGAACGTGCGCGACGCACGTAAACGTTTCCTGCGTAGCGAAGTGGCTCAAACCCACGCTGACGTGGCACCTCGATCCAATGAATACGGCCTTCCGGAAGAACTTCGCGCCCTAGTCTGGCTTGGACAGGTGCGCTTAGGCCATTCTGAAGAAACGAAGTGATTCGCTCTGTTAGCGACTCTGAATTGTCTTGAATTCCTACAACTTTGCCATCATCGCTGACGCCTAGTATTAAGATACCTCCATCACTGTTGGCAAACGCGGAGATAGCCTTACCAATCTTCTTCAGGTCGGCGTCTCGCTTGAATTCAACCGAATCTGACTCACCCTCATGTATAGCTTTTAGAATGGCTCCCAAATTCATATCAACTCCAGATTGCGCGTCTGGATCATACCGCATATCAAAGTTGGGGCCCAGCAATGTCTTACCGAGTTCAAAAACATGAAAAAAGCAATTGCAATACTAACAATCGGACTTGTCACATGGGGCTGTGACACGAAAAACCCAAATCAAATTGAGGCGGGAGGCAATCCTGATTCGATCTACAAGGACCCGAGCCCGCCGGCTCTGAAAGAAGTTGTAGAGGTGACGCTGACCCATAATGATGAGGTCAAGGCATTTAAGAGCATCTTCATAACCGAGGAGATGATGGCGGGATCTGCGGTCCCACAGCTCACTTTCTTTGAGGCTGAAGTCGGCTGCGAAGCCCGAACTGATTTGGAAATTCCAAGGTTCTTTGCGGCGTTTGCCTCCGAGCCTGGGGTGCCTGTGGGCGAGTACGATAGCCCGAACTGGGGATACTCAGGCATTCCCGGCTTTGTGCCTGGCTCACCTGACCAAGCCGACCCACGAGATTCGTGGGGTAAGGTAACGGTAACTTCTTCGGATGAGAGTACCGTTGGTGGCGTTGTGAGATACGAGTCCAACGGCGTTTTGGTCTCCGGCGAGTTCAACGCCACTCGTTGTCCGGCCTCAAACTGAAAGAGGCATCGTGCAATTTCCTCTTCACTTGTACGGCTAGTCTTGAAAAGCCAACACAAGCGGTCTAGAACTTCGGCCGTGATGGAACGAATCATTTTTTAGGAGTAGTGCCATGATGGAACCAGATCGTATCGAAGAAATGATTAGAGCGGCGCTACCGGACGCGACGGTGCTCGTGAAGGATCTCACGGGCACACGCGACCATTTTTCGGTCACCGTCGTCAGTCCTGAATTTGAAGGGCTTTTGCCACTCAAACAGCACCGCAAGGTCAACTCCGCTCTCTCGGAGCCTTTGGCCAGCGGTGAGATTCACGCGCTCCAACTGAATACCTACACCCCAAAACAGTGGGAAACGATCAACCACTGAAGGACGATAGAGCTATGAGTGAAAAGAAGATTTCATTGCCGATTCTCGGAGCAGAAGAGACCGCCGAAGCCGCGAAAAGCCGCGAAGAAGGTGGCGATATCATGAGCGAGATTCGCAAAGAGGTGAGCGAGAATCCGGTTGTCCTCTATATGAAGGGTACACCCGATCAGCCCATGTGCGGCTTTAGTGCGCGCGCATCGGCGATTCTCGGCTCCTACGGGGTACCAGTGTACGCCGTGAACATCCTGGCCGATCCTGAAAAGCGGCAGGCCATCAAGGAGTTCTCAGACTGGCCAACCATCCCGCAGGTCTACGTCAACGGCGAGTTCGTGGGTGGCTCGGACATCCTGACTCAGATGTATGAGACGGGTGACCTCGAAGAGCTTTTGAAAACTGTCTTTGCAAACTAACGCTTAGACAGGAACTAGGACTTGACAGAAGGGTGACTCGCCCCTAATGTGCGGCACCTTCGAGCGCCCGGGCCATGCCCAGAGTACTCGGAAGACTAGTAAATACGCCGTGAAGACGGTTTTTTATTTTTTGGAAACAGGCATAAGGCCACTGGCATAAAGCCAACAGGACAGCAAAAGAGTTTACGATGGCGGTTCGACTTCGACTTCAGCGTGGCGGCGCAAAAAAGCGTCCATTTTACCGAGTAGTAGTAGCAGACAAGCGTTCACCACGTGATGGACGCTATATCGAAATGCTCGGAACCTACGATCCTAACCACAATCCTCCGATCATTCGTCTCAACACCGAGCGCGTTGATTACTGGATTGGCACAGGTGCTTCTCCGAGCGAGACCGTGAACGCGCTGATCAAGAAGGTAGCGAACGGCGAAGGTGTTGACCTCGCTAAAGCTGATGCCGAGAAGGCAGCTCTTGAGGCACGTAAAGCAGAGAAGGCAGCCAAGCTTGAGGAATTGCGACTGGCAACTCTCAAGGCACACGAAGAAGCCGCTCAAGCTAGCGCGAAAGCAGCTGAAGAAGCTGCAAAAGCAGCTGAAGCAGAGGCAGCCGCTGCAGCAGCAGCTGCAGCCGCTCCTGCTGAAGAAGCTCCTGCCGAAGCCGCTGAAGGCGAGGCCGCAGAAGCAGCCGAGACCACTGACGCACCTGCAGAAGAGGCAGAATAATGAGCGACGCCGTTACACAAGCGTACGAAAACCTCGCACACACACTCGTCAAGCCCCTGCTTGGTGACGCAAAGTACGAGGTCAAGACACGAATCAAAGACGGCAAGCTCGATATTCTCGTAGACGCAGAGCCTTCGGCTCGTGGACGTCTCATCGGGCGCGGCGGAAAGATCGCACGATCACTTCGAACCATCGTGCAAGCTGCTGCGATCGAAACCGAACTTCAGGTGTCTTTCGACATCGTCGATTAAGCACCGTGAACGGGCTCATTCCTTTCGGAAAATTTGGGAAAACCCACGGAACTCAGGGTGAGGTCCGGTTTTGGCCCTATAACGCTGAAACCGAAGCTCTGAAGAAGGGCTTAGTTCTCGTCTTGGACGAGATCCCTAGAGACCCGAAGGGCGAGCCTCTGCTTGCGCAAGAGCTCAAGGTGGAGTCCGTGCGCGGCAGTGATCGCCACTTCATCTTGAGGCTCAAATACGTCGCAAGCCGCGAAGACGCTGCACTTCTGACCAATTTGACCTGCTCCATCTCCCGTGAGGTCCTACCCAAAACGGACCCGGACGAGTGGTACCAGAGCGATCTTATCGGTCTGCCAGTCTTTACCGATGAGGCTCATGGCCGAGAGGAGATTGGGCGTGTAGCCGGGTTTATCGATACTCCTGGGCCATTCGAAGTCATGGCTGTTGAGGGTCCACGACTCAATGGTCGTGTGCTCGTCCTCTGGCGCGACGAAATCGTCAAGGACGTGAATTTGCAGACTGGAATCGTGCTTGCGGAATTTGCCTCATGGGCGCCCGAAGGCGAAGAACTGAAATGAGTTTCAGCGTCGAAGTCCTTACACTTTTCCCCGAATTCTTTGATTCTCCGCTCCAGCAAAGTCTCTTAAGACGCGCAATTGAAGCCGGTCTCTTTGACTTCAAAGCCACAAATATCCGGGATTTCTCCACCGACAAACACCGTACCGTTGACGACGTGCCTTATGGAGGCGGCGCCGGTATGGTGATGAAGCCGGAGCCCTTGGTTGGGGCGCTTGAGGACGCTCGAGCAAGGCTCGGAGAGATTCCGCGAGTTCTACTCACACCTCAGGGAACGCCGCTTTCCCAAGAGCTCGCCTGGTCACTTTCAGAAGGCCCAGGAATGATTCTGCTCTGCGGACACTATGAGGGAATCGATGAGCGTGTTCGCGAGGGTTGGATCGACCTCGAAGTGTCCATTGGCGACTACGTGCTAACTGGTGGAGAGCCAGCCGCGTTGGTCCTACTTGATAGTGTGGTTCGTCTGATTCCAGGAGTGGTGGGCAATCGCGAATCCTTGATGGATGAAAGCTTCTCGTGTGGTGGACTTGAGTATCCACACTACACCAGGCCGCGCGATTTCCGAGGACTCGGTGTGCCAGAGGTGCTTCTGAGTGGCCACCACCAAAAGATCGAAGAGTTCCGGCGCGAGCAAAGTTTGAAACGCACTCTCGAGCGGCGTCCGGATTTGCTCAAGCGTGACGACGAATAATCAGGGTGCCCAAGTCCAAGAGATTGGGGTGGTCGTGAACGTGGCCTCGTTGACGAGCCGCAACTCTGGGTTTGCCGGCTGAATCGTCCATTGCCCTTCGGGGCTCAGCAAAACCAAATGCTGACGGTGGTCGGATATCTCCCGAAGCCAGGTGCTCAGCGACATCAGCTTGAATGGCGTGTCTTCTCGAAGCAGGTCGAGCCCAGCGAACATCGACTCAATGGTTGGATCGATGGTCCATTCGCCATTTCGTTCGGGGGCGAGTAGGGCCTGATGTGCCGCATCGATCAGCGGGTTGCGTGTGGCCACGAGTGGAGCCTCAATAAGAACCGAGCCGCGCTCGCGCACGAGCCTGTCGATATAGAGTTTAGACAGGGTTTGATCATAGAGCGTGGCTCTCGACTGAGCCACGTACGTGTTGAGGAGTACGGGCGAGACCATCGCCGGGCCGATCGGAGTGTCCGACGTCAACGAGTTCGCAAATGTTCCTGGATAGAGTGGGCCTTGTTGCACCCAAATTTTGGATTCCATCAACGTGCATGGGTCTTCCGCTCGAACGATTTCGGCCGGATCACCGGTCCATGCAAACTCTACATCGGTTGCCTCGACCGATTCGCTGAGTGCACTGAGCTCGTCTTTCCAAAGGCCTGGCACGAGAAAAGTTCCGCCGTGTTTTCCTCCGACAATCCCGCCGTTTCCATGCCTTGGATCCTCGGGATTCGAGTGACCAAAGCTCAGAGTGCGAACGCGCGCCGCAAAATCGGCCGCGTCGCGCGCACCGCCTTCGCCCGAAGGGTTCGTAAACACTGGAACGATCGCAGCTTCTGTGCCTCTGCGGAATCGATGAAGGTGAACTGGAGGAGGTGAGGCGAGCGTGACTACGAGCCGGAACTTGAGGTCTACTGACGGGGCGCCGTCGCAGGTGGTGATGTCTGGATGAACGTCCGGGTGCCACACGAGGAACGTGAGTCGCTGTCCGTCTGCATGGTTCGATATCTCCATGCGGTCTGCCCACCATTGCGAAAACGTCACGGTCGCCGGCCCCTGCCATTGCAGCCATCCGGGCGTGTGATTTTCAATGCCAACCGTCTCGCCCACAAATGGTGCGGGGTTTAGGGTGGCGTCCACGTAGGTGATATCACCGCGCTCAAGTTCGATGGTCCCGGCAAAAGGAGAAATGAGCTCTTTTCTGGGGACGTCGGTAATTTCTAGTTCGAAGATGGCCTGGGGGTTACCTGGCGCCGTGCGCCAATTCATCAGCCCCTTTGCTCCGTAGAGCTCGATGTCCGCTTCCCAGGTCAGACCGTCTTGTCGGGTTTCGAGAATAGTCAGGTCTGGAAATTTGGGGCTGAGCTCGATGGCTTTTTCGAAACTTGTCAGAAGTACTTGAGTGCCGTTCGAAGACAGTTTCGCAGTGTTTCCATTGGTTTCTGGCCACGCAACCAGTACGTCATTGGCCCCTTCAGTGTCCCCTTTAGGGCGCACCTCGTCACGGTTTAGAGCCCAATAGAGTAGACCGGCTAGCGCCGTGATTATTGCTACAATTGCTATGAGGTTCTTCTTATTCATCGAGAATCACACTGCTTCGGAACCATCAATGAGTCAAAATTTGCGTCGATTTGCGTCGATTTGCGTCGATTTGCGTCGATAAAGCTTGGCAAGAAGAGTGGCGGTCTCCCCTTGCATCGGGATGAGGCACTCGCCATAATCCAACCGCTTTCTTTTGGAGCTCAAATCATGAATAGAATCTTAATCATTGTTGGATTGGTCGGTCTATTGGGCGCATGCGGTGGAGACGACTCTCCAAGCAATAATGCGAATAATCAGAACAACACCAACCAGTCGAATAATTCGAACAACTCGAATAACACCAATCAATCGAATAACTCGAACAACACAACGCCGACGGATAGCCTCTGCCCGGATGTCGAGGAAACCCTCGACACAGACGAAGATGGCGTCGGCGACGCGTGTGATAACTGTTTGCCGGTTCCGAACCCGGACCAGTTGGATACAGACGGTGACGGCACCGGGGACGCGTGTGACTCGTGTATTCCGGGCGGAGAGGGCCGAAGTCAGGTCAATTTTGATGCCGTGTACTGGGAAGAGAATACGGCGAACGACCAGATTCGCCTGAGAGATCTCGCGGTTGGGGATTTTGATGGTGATGGCATTTTTGATGTAGCAGCGCTGAACTTCCTTGCCGATCGCGCAGTGTTCTTCAAGTCGAACCCGAACCCACAGGGTGACAATCCTTATCTTCAACAATTTGATACGGCTCAGCCCGGTGTGGGACCGCAAAAGCTCGTCGCGTTTGACGCAGACGGAGATGGATTCTGGGAGGCAGCTACCTCAAACTTTGGCGATATCTCGATGATTCGAAATGTTGCCGATGGCAATCGCCGTGATCTGATTCACGATCCGTCCACAGATGTGATTTCGATGACGGGTCTTCCGGTGGATTTGGTGAGTGGAGATTTTGATAATGACGGCAACGCGGATATCGCGGTTCTGCAGAACGTGCCTGTGACGATCACGGTACTCTTTGGCGACGGAGCCGGTGGCTTCGAGCCCCTCGATATTACTCCCGACAACTCAGCGGACCAACTCCAGCTTGTAGTTGGACAGTTTGACGATGCGCCAGGAGACGACCTCGTGGCCTTGGCCGAAGAGAACGGGCTCTACATGGTCCACGGCATCACTCCAGAAGGTGCGTCTCAGCGCGTGATCACTGCTACTCCAGAGAATGCGTCGCAAACGTTTGACATGATCGCCGCCGGTTCAATCAATCAGAACGGCATTACGGACTTGGCTCTCCTCGCGAGCAAGAAAGAAGAGAATGGCAGTGATGTACCCGGAGAAATTTGGGTACTGGCCAATGATGGTGCAGGAAATCTCTCGGCCTATTACAACGAGACAATCGGCGTGGATGCGACTGCGCTCTATTTTGAGGATATCTCGTTCACTGGACACGCGGCGATTCTGGTTGGCACTTACTTCTGGCAGCATAGTTTCACCGAGAATACGTACGCTGGTGGGCGAGTTCAGATCGAAGCACAGCTCGCTCAGCCTCTAGGTTTCGCGTTTGCTCCTCTGACCGAAGCGCTCGCCGGTGACCTTATTGGCTTTGAACGCGAGCGCGTGTTCGCTTTCCGCGCTATGTGCCCCTGATGCGTGTGCTCCTCTTTCTTGGCGCGTTGGTCTTGGTCGGTTGCGGGCCGACGCGACCAGACTCATGGATTGTAGGCCCTAATGGCAAAGAGCATGAGCTCTTAGGCAAGGCCAGTTGGTACGGGCCGGGTTTTGAAGGACGAAAAACCGCATCCGGGGAGATTTTTGATCCTCGAGAGATGACTGCGGCTCACAAGACCTTGCCATTTGGGACAATTGTCCGCGTGGTGGCCTCGAAAGACCGAAAGTCGGTGGTGGTTCGAATCAATGACCGCGGGCCTTTTTCTGCTGGGCGCGTGATCGATTTATCGAAGGCCGCCGCCGAGGATATCGGTATGATTCGTGCCGGAGTGATCGACGTGCACGTCGAAGTTCTTGACTGGCCCTGATTCAGGGAATGCATCCGCTTGAAAAATAGGGTGGAATTGCACATAGTGCGGCATCTGGTTCCAATTCAACGCGACTCAAGGGCTATTCGAATGCGCCATCTCATCCTCGTTCTGATCTTCGCACTTAGTGCGTGTGGTGATGAAACCACGGCTCCCCCGGAAATCACGCCGGATATGGCGCCTGATATGATCGAAGAGGATGCGGCGCCCGACTCGCCGACTGAGGCCGATATGGACGAGGTCGATCAGCCTTCGGATATGCCAGACGGTCCCACGGACACTGATGAAGACGGCATTCTGGATGAAGATGATAATTGCCCAGAGGTCGCCAATCCGGAGCAGGAAGATCGAGACCGAGATGGCTTTGGAGATGTCTGCGATCAGACCCCTTTCTACCATGATTCAAGCGCTCTAGATGCGGTTCCGCCGCTTGTGCAAGAGGGTGAGGACGAAGACGGAGAGACGCCGACAGACGGTGAGGTGTACGGCTTGGAATTGCCCGGCTTTGCGGCTGAGGGGCAAATCGCGCTACCTCGCGCGGGTGGGGGCGATATCGACTTTTTCAGCATTGAGATCGTGGAACCTACGGCGTTGCTGATCCATGTAAGCGGTCCGGCGACCTTCTGGCCAGCCGTCATTGCTGCCGGATACGACCTGAGAAACGCGAATATCTCCAGGATCGGATTTGGAGGCCAGGCCGGTGAGGCCGCGGTCCGCGAGGTGTTCTTCCCCTATCCTGGACGATATACATTCGCGGTATCGGATTTCCGAAATCTCATCGATCAGCCTGATGTCGGTGGTGCCGGGTTTGAGTATCGGTTGGAGGTGAGCCAAATTCCATTGCCCGACGCCACCGAGGTCAGTCTGCCCACGCAGCCGCTCGCTAATCCTTATAACGGCGAATTGAGAGTTTATGAGGTCGATACCTCAGGGCTAGACGCGCTCAGGATCAACGCTACGGGCGTCGAGATTTCCGAGGCGGAGTTCCATGCCCCGGCGTTTTCGATCGTCGAGGCCGACTTTTCTCGGGCGCTCGCGGCCACGGCTGTCGGCCAAGTTAGCGCAACCAATCGAGTGGGTCTAAGTCTCGACCTTGGTGGACGCCAAAGTGTGGTGGTCGTGGAGGACCATATTCAAAGGGTCGGCGGGGCGTCTTCATCCATGGAATTCACCGCCACCAACATCACGTCTGACGTGGAAGCTGCCGGCGTCATGCCGAATCTGCGAACCTCCGATATCCCCTGGCTTGTGCCGGGTTCCCAGTTTAACGGGCAGATTCAAAGTCCGACCACCGAGGCCGACGTGGACTATGCGCTTTTTAGCGTGAAACGCGGCGAGACCTACAGGTTTGTGGTGACGCCCGACCCGGGTGCGCTGCTTGAACCACGGGTCGAATTGGGCCATTTTCTCGACGAAGCTGGCGAGAGCTTTTTTGTCTCATCACACTACAATTCAGAGCCTAATCCAGATGGTTCGGCCGCGACGTCTTACTTCTTCTCGGCGCTAGACGATGGGGAAGTCGCTGTGCGGATTCAACACCAGCCGAACCGATTTGGAGAGCCTGTGGGCGGGGAATCGTATGGCTATTTCGCGAGCCTAGAGCTCTTCGAACCCACGCCTATTCCCGTGGACGCGATCGGTTTGGCGACCTCCGAAATGCAGAACGGAGACTTTGCGTTCTTTAGCTTCGACGCCGCTCAGGACGAAGTGCTGACCGGGGTGGTGGATGCGCCTGGACTCTTTCTGGATGCTCGGGTCATTCATTCAGAGACCTTTGAGGTGCTGCAGAGCTCTGAGGAGTTTGTATTTAGGGCGCCCGAGGCGGGTACCTACTTTGTGACGGCTCAGGACTTTATCGGGCGAGGCTCCAACGAGTCAGAACCAGTGACCTTGAGTGTGAACCGTATTGAATTGACCCCTCAAACCTTGGACTTCAAGACTTCTGGTGAGCACGAATTGCCTGATTCTGTGGTCTATTATGAGATTCCGGTACTTGCCGGGCAACGCCTCGATATTCGCGCTTGGACAAGCGGCTATCTCAGCGAACTGAAGGTCTACGATTCAAACTTCAACACCATTACGAGTACACTTTCGCTCGGAACCGTGGTCGATGTGCTTCAGGACACCTCAATTGTGGTCTCTCTGGAGCCGTACAACTTGGAGTTTGAGGCAGGGAAAACCTGGGAGCTAGGTGTGCGGGTCCTGGACCCCGTCGACGTGACGCTCCCTCACTCTGAGGCAGGCGCTATCAACGATCAGCCCTTTGGTCGTTGGGTCCGAGTGCCCGTAGAGTCCGGCAAGTCGTATCAAGTTGACCTTGAGACACAATCAGAAGACTTCGTGCCGAGGGTCTACATCTATGATGACGAAGATATGAGCTATGTCAGAAACGGCTCTAATCGCGTTCGTTGGACGTCGGATATCGACGGCCATGTTTTGGTTTTCGTTTACGATAGCCAGAATCGCGGTGACGCTGCGTATGATTTTGAGCTCGACATCAAAGAGATTTCGCCCACAGCTCTGGCTATGGGAAGTGTTGTTAACATCACGCTTCAACCTGGAGAGGAGCGCCTCTACCGATTTACCGCTGCGGCGGGTTTGATCGACGTTCGTGCGGATTCAGCGACGATTCGACCAGATTTGACGCTCTTAACGACTTCTTTCGGTACGCTCGGTGGTGTCTCGTACAAGGGTAAAGAGCTACGCTTGGCACGTGGGGAAACAGATACCTATGTTCTCGGAGTCAAAGCTCCCGATAACGCAGGGGGCGATGTAGAGATAGCCATTAACCTGACTCGGGGAAGCACGGCCTTGGCAGAGACCGAGCCGAATGATTTAGTTGCAGACGCCGAAGTTCTTGGTGATCTAGCTGCAATTCGCGGCGGCTTGAGCCCAACTGATGTTGCCGATAACTTCAAGGTGGACCTCGAAGCAGGAGACAGACTTTGGGCACTAACCATGCGGCCTACCTCAAGTTTGTCGATCTATTCATGGAATGGGTGGCTTGAGTTCGAGGCACCCGACGGCACCATTGAAGGCCGATTCTTCTCGGGCGGAGAGGGGTTCTACTCAGGCGTCGCGGGGTGGGTGGCTCCAACCTCCGGAACGTGGACGATACGAGTTGGGCACTCGAGCACGACGTTCAACGGCGACTACGTGTTCTTTGCAGAAGTTCTGCGAGCCACAGAAGTGAGCGAGCTTGAGCCGAACGACACCATCGCGACCGCGCAGGGCTTGCCTGCATCGGATGTGATTCGAGTGCTAGCAGCCACGGACGCTACCGATCCACTGGATGTTTACGCGCTCGATGTGCGCGGCAACTCTACGCTGACGGTCAATCTCTTTGAAGGTGCGTCTGGACAGGACTTGCGAATTCTTGATAGCACCGGCCAAGAGTTGGCGGCTTCTAGTGGACTTAGCTACTTCTTCGCCACTCACGGAACCTATTTTGTAGAGTTTGCGCAAGGTAGCGCTGAGGGCGCCGCAAAAGTCTCTATCGTAGAGAATTAGTCCTATGGATGATGCACCACTGGTGTGCGATGACGTGGCAAGACTCCTGGAGAGTCAGGGCGAATTTCCGCGTTTCTTGATTCAACGACATCCCGAGTGGGTGGAAGAGTTTGTGGAGATCGGGATGCGTCCGCTTGACGTGGCGGAGCTCGAGGAGCGATTGGCCGAGGATTTGGCTCGCACCCCGACTGTGGCTGAGTTTGAGCGGGCGCTGCGCCTATTCAAGCGGCGCGAATGTCTCAGGGTTTTTTGGCGAGAAGTTGAGGGGACGGCGTCTATCCGAGAGACTACCGCTGAGATTGCCGATATCGCGCAAGTTTGTTTGGATGCCGCACTGCGGCGCGCAGCGTCTGAGCTTTCGAACCCCGGCCTTGCAGACCATATCTGTGTTTTGGGGATGGGAAAGCTTGGCGGCCATGAGCTTAACTTTAGCTCCGATATCGACCTGATTTTTGTGTGTACTGATGACGTACGCGACCGGCTTGATGAGGTGGACCAGGTCGCACGCGTGTGTACCTCGATGATGAGCCAGATCACAGAGGATGGCTACGTCTTTCGTGTTGATCTGCGCCTGCGGCCGCACGGGACCCAGGGGCCGCTCGTGCCGCCTGCTTCATCCGCCATTGAATACTACGCTTCATGGGGGCGAACATGGGAGCGTGGTGCACTTCTGAAGGCTAGACCTGTTGCCGGGAACATTGCTCTCGGCGACGAACTCTTACAACGGCTAGATGGGTTTATCTTTCGGAAATATCTGGATTTTCAGGCGATTGAAGAACTCCGTGGTATGAAGGAAAAGATCAACCTTCAGGCGCGGGCCTCAGATATCGTTGGTGCCGAAGAAGAAGCAACGGCAAAGACCGACACGCCAGATACGCCTTTGAAACAAAGGCTGCACCACAAACTGGCCGGTGTGCGAAGTGGGCGCCGGCCCATCGTGCGCCAGCCCGAGCCACAACCTGCCACGAAGTCTGGACTTCTAGGTTGGGACGTCAAGATCGGGCTCGGCGGCATTCGTGAAATCGAGTTCTTTGTGCAGGCGCTGCAGCTCGTGCATTGCGGCACCCGCCCGAACCTCCGGGTAAAAAATACACTCGATGCGTTGGACCGATTGCTTTTCTCAGGGTTGATTACTCACGATGACCACGATGTTCTGGCCGAAGCCTATGCGTTCTTGCGACGCGTTGAGCATAGGATTCAGATGGGGAGTGACCGGCAAGGGCATAGACTGCCTGAAGACCGCGAATTGCTGCGCGATTTAGCTCGGCGCATGGGCTTTGAGGTGGACGAATTCCGTGCTCGTGTGCTCGAGCATCGTTCGGGTGTTCACGCCATGTTTGCTCGCCTCTTCGAGTCCGATGAAGTTCGATCTGAGACTCAACCCACATTGCAACCCGAAGAGCCGGACGCTTTGGATACAATTCTAGGCGCAAGTCCGGAAAGCTTTGCTCGGGATGGTGTGCTGAATCCCGAGGCGTCTATCCTTAAGGCCTTGGAGTCGCTCGGCTTCGAGCGGCCAAAGCAGGTCGCGGGCCAAGTTCTGGTCTTGCGTGAGAAGAATTATGGGCCCTTCGCTGACAGGGCGCTTCGTGGGGAGTCAAACCTGGCCGCCTATCTCTTGGAGACTGCCGGCGCCACACCTCAGGCGGACCAAGCCTTTAGCCACCTGACTAGATTCATCACGTCAATCGGTGATCGGCCAGGCTACTTCAAGATGCTGGCGGACAATCCCCATGCGTGCCGACTCTTGATCCACGTCTTTGGCTCGAGTCCCTATCTTTCGGGGGCACTCCTCAAGGAGCCTGCGATCGTTGAACGTCTGCTCGGGGCAGGCTCGGTCGCCATGGTTCGCTCAGCCTCGGACATGCAATCCGACCTTGAGTCGAGGCTCAGTCGCGTGGTCGATCCCGAGCATCGTATCGGAGTGATTCGGCGCTTTCACCAAGAAGAAACCTTGCGGATCGGGCTCCATGACGCAGGGGGTGCCATCGGGATTTCACAGACACTCGAACAGCTATCTTTGCTCGCCGAGTCCGTGATTTCTTCGGTTCTTCGCGAGGTCTACGAGCCAATGCGAACCTACCGAAGGCGCGAAGGCTCGGTCTTACCGCCCCTTGATGAAATCCCCTTTGTTGTGGTCGCTATGGGTAAGCTGGGAGGGCGGGAATTGGGGTTCGGCAGCGACCTCGATCTCCTCTTCCTCTACCAGACCGACCGCCAGTGGAAGCTTGAGCACACGTTCTTTTCTAAACTCACTCAACGCATCATTCGAACGCTCTCGTCAGCAGGCGCAGACGGGAAGATGTACGACGTGGACACACGACTGAGACCATCTGGGCAGCAGGGCGCGCTTATCGTGAGCCTGGAAGCGTTTGAGTCGTACCACGACACGAAGGCTGCCTTTTGGGAGAGACAGGCTCTCGTTCGCGCTAGACCGCTCGTAGGGGCGCCACATTTGTTGGAAGCATTCAACACCTTGAGAGAGGAATTGGTCTTCAAACGGCCTTTGAAGGATTCAGGCGGCCAAGAGATCTGGGAAATGGTGACTCGACTTCAGGAACACCACCGGGCGTCATCGTTTGATATCAAGCTGAGTCCAGGAGCACTGGTAGAAATCGAATTTGCTGTGCAGTGGCTGCAGCTCAAATTCGGAGCGAGCGAGCTTAGCCTTAGGACCCCCTCGACCGTTGAGGCGCTCAGGGCCTTGGAAGAGCTCGAGATCCTCGACCTCGATTTCAGGCAGCTTCGAAAGGACTATCAAAAGTTTCGTGTGGTGGAGACACGTCTCAGAATGAGTGGGAACCGTGGCGTGAGCACCTTGCCCTCAGACCCCGCACACGCGCGTATTCTGGCGAAACATTTGGGCTATGACGGTGACGAAGCCACGGAAAATATGTTCCAAGATTTGCAGGATACCGCGAGAAGAGCGCGCCAAATGACCGAGGAAATCTTCAGGCTGTCTCGCGCCTGAGTTTCTGCATCGCGATTGAATAGAGGGACGGGATCACAAAAAGCGTAAGTAACGTTGCGCTTCCGAGCCCTGCGATAACCGTAATCGCCAATGGCTTTCTCAGCTCAGCCCCTTCCCCGAGCCCGAGTGCCATGGGCAGGAGTCCAAGCACGGTGGTCATCGTGGTGATCAACACGGGTCTGAGTCGCACGTGGCAGGCCTCTTGGATGGCCTCATTGAGTTCAAGTCCTCGTTCGCGAAGCTGATTGATGTAGTCCACCAAGACGATCGCGTTGTTCACCACGATTCCCGTCAACATGATCATGCCGATGAAGACCAATACACTCACGTGAACTCCTGTGGCCATCAGGGCAGCTGTCACACCCACCAGGGCAAGCGGAATGCTGAGTAGAATCACGAGTGGTCCGCGCAAACTTTCGAAGGTGCTCGCGAGCACGACGTAGACCAGGAAAACAGCGAGCAGGAGGGCAAAGAGCATGGAGCGTTGTGCGTTCTCCATTTCAGTACGCTGCCCCCCAACAGATACGCTGATGCCCGCGGGTGGCTGAATTCTGCTCAGGACTTGGTCGACCTTGGCCCCCGCCGCACTCACAGAGGTCAGAGGTACATCGGCTTGCACCACGGCGGCACGCGAGCCTTGAATGCGGCGGATCTCACTCGGCCCGATGGCGAGGTCCAACTCCGCAAGCGAACCTAGGCGAATCTCTGGCATATCAGGGCCGGCTGGCCTGATCACCAGTCGCCTTAGAGCGTCTACATCCGGGACTTCGTCACGCGCTGCCCGAACCACGATTCCGTACTCGATCTCACCCTGACGAATCTTCGTTGGTTCAACACCACGGACCTGGTCGCGAACGATTTCGCCAACATCCAAAGCGGTTAGTCCGTAGGCAGATAGCCGGTCTCGGTTAAACCTAATCTGTACTTCTGGGAATCCACGTCCAAGGTTTGATCGAACATCCGCGAGCTCATCGAGTTGTCCGAGTTCGCTCGCGATCTCGTCTGAAACTAGCCTCAAGAGCCTAAGATCGTCCCCGATAATCTCAACTTCAAGAGGAGTTTGTGTTGAAAAAAGGGAAGGGCGAGTGAGTTCGATTGCGGCACCCGGAATGGTGCGCGCTTGTTCGCGAATGGCGCTCATGACCTCACGCTCTAAGACCTCAGGGTTCTCGCTATCCTTGAGCGAAACGGTGATTCTCGCCGTATGTTCACCTTCGTCGCTGGCCTGTATATCTGTGCGCTCCACGCCAACAGTTGTCGCAAAACGTTCTATGCCGGGGACGTTGAGGATCTTGTCCTCAAGCAATCGCGTCACACGTGACGTTTCCTCAAGCCTTGTTCCCACGGGCATTGCGAGCTCCACGTTGAACTCGCCTTGGTGCATGGGTGGCAAGAGTTCCGTTCCAAGGTTTTGAAAGGCTTGGATACTCCAGCCAAAGAGTGCGATGGCCACCAAGATGATTGTGAATCGAGAGGCTAGGGCACCTCTCAGGGCGGATTTGTAGGCGGAATCGACGACTGCATAGGCACGGTCGAAGCCGTTGAAGCCCACGCCGAGCGTGACTTGCAAGACCTTTCGAATCGCCATCAAGACTGCTCCGACGATAGCTACGACGGTGAAGAGCAGCGTCATCAAGGCCCGCGCTAAGACCTCCAGCGCGAAGAGCACTATAGTCCTCGCGATCAAAAGCGGCGCCAGGCTTTTGAGCACCCCGTTCATCTTGGCCCAGTCCCGACGCATAAGCTCGAGGCTATGCGAAGGACCTAGGAGCTCAGTTTTGATTGAAGCAATTGTAGGAAGCGTTAGACCCCGCGGTTCACGGGCAGCCAACATCGGCACGAAGTAGATGGCAACCACTAGACTGGCTAAAAGCGCGTAGACCACTGAAAGCGCGAGGTCCCCGAAAATCTGGCCTGCGATGCCGTCGACAAAGACGATGGGCAAGAAGACGGCGATGGTTGTGGTGGTGGAGGCGACCACGGCGCCCGCAACCTCGGAAGTACCACGGAACGCGGCGTCCATGATGGAGTCACCTTCTTCACGGCACCTGAAAATCGACTCCAAGACCACGATGGAGTTATCCACCAACATGCCGATTCCAAGCGCGATTCCGCCAAGGCTCATGACGTTCAGGGTTACGTCCGAAAGCCGCAGCGCGCCGAACGCAGCGATGACCGAGAGAGGGATCGAAAACGCGATAATCAGCGTGGTCCACGCGTTGCGTAAGAAAAGAAAGAGCACGAGCACCGCAAAAAGTCCGCCCATCAGCGCGGTTTGTGTGACTTCAGCGATGCTCTTCTCAATGAAGGTTGCCTGGTCGCTCAAGACCGTGAGCGACGTGGATTCGGGTAGCCTGTCGAAAACTAGTTTGGGCCGCGTAGAGGGTTTGGTCGCCACCAGGCTTCGCTCACCGCTCGCCTGAATTCGGGCTCTCTCGCGTACAGAATCTGCGAATTCTTGGGAGAGCTTCCGCGCGCGCTCGGCCTGGTCTGACGGAGAGCCAAAGAGGGTGGCTTTGACGCGTTGTGAGACATCCACCATATTGGCATCAGCCTCTTTGAAGACCTCGATGACGATACTTTCATCGATCGTTGAGGTGCGTCCGATCCGCGTCATGACTTCGCGTTCGCGCACATCTCGCCAAATTTTGGCCACCTGGGATAGGCGGACCGGCGTTCCTTCCGGATAGGCCACGATGAGGTTTTCGATCTCGTCTTGGCCTTCAAACGCGTTCAAAGTTCTGACGAGGTAAGTGACATCACCTTCGGCCAACGCGCCTCCGGCCACGTTGATATTTTCGGACGCGAGCCGCTGAGCCACATTTGCGGGCGTGACGCCGAGCATGGACATCTTTCCAGGGTCCAAATCCACGCGGAAAATCTCTTCGAGACCACCGCGAACCCTCACCATAGCTACGCCCTCGAGCTTCTCGAGTTCACGCTGAACTTCTTCCTCTGTCACGCGCCTTAGTTCGGCCAAGGACTGAGGCCCGGCGACTCCGAGACGCATAAACGGGTCGAGGTCTGGGTCGTACCGCAAGAGGAGTGGTGTGCCCGCTTCGTCAGGAAGTGGCACCAACTCGATGCGTTCTCGCACCTTCTGGGTGGCGAAGTCCATGTCGGTGTTCCACGTAAATTGAAGCACCACGTCCGATTGGCCAGCTCGGCTTGCCGAGCGCACTCCAACCACGCCTTCAACCGTTCTGACGATCTCTTCGAGCGGTCGTGTGACACTGTCCTCAACCTCTTCGGGCGCTGCGCCCATGAGTTCTGTTCGGACCGTCAGCGTTGGATACGAGAGTTCTGGAAGCAGATTTACGGGTAGGAGTTGGTACGAGATGTACCCAAAGACGGCCACGGCTACCACGATCATGATAGTGGCCACTGGCCGTTGCACCGACCATGTTGCAATCTTGGAGAAACGTTGGGTCATCCGCCTTCACGCTCCACGGCATCCACAGGTGTGCCCGATTTAAGCCCTTCTTGGCCGAGCACCACGACTTTGTCTCCCATGTTGATACCACTTAGGATCTCAACCCACGTCCCGTCGTTCACACCCAGTTTAACGGGCTTTCTGAGGGCAGTTTTATCTTCGACCACAAAGACGTTGGATTGGTCGTCGGTGAAGACCACAGCGCGTCTTGGGATCGCCACGGCGTCGGGCCGCTGAGACACCACGATATGCGCCTTCACAAACATACCGGGCTTTAAGGTCTTGGCCGCTGCTTCATCCAGACTTAGCTGAACTCTGAGGGTGCCGGTTCTCGGGTCTACAACTGGGCTGATGCGCTCGACTTTGCCGTTGAAGGTTTGGTCTGGAAGGGCGTCAGATTCAACGTAGGCTTCCTGTCCTTCAAAAATCTTTCCGAGGGAGTTCTCGGGGAGATTCACTGCCACGATGAGCTCTTCAGGGTCGACAATTCGGAAGAGAGGCGTTCCCGTTGCGACTTGCTGTCCAAGGTTTACGTAGCGCATGGCCACGACTCCAGACATGGGCGCTACCGCTCTCAAATCGGAAGCAGCCATGGATGCCCGCTTTTGTTCGGAGCGAGCCTCTTGGAGCCTCCATTGGGCTTCATCAAAAACCTGCCTGCTAATCACGCCCTTGTCGTAGAGGGGGCGAAGGCGCTCAACCTCAGACTCCAGTCGTTGCACAGCTGTTTTGGCCGAGCTGACGCCAAAATTGACTTCTTCTCTTTGGATCTGCGCGATGCGCTGCCCCTTCTTGACCGTTTCACCCTGTTCGGTGTCCAGGGTGATCACCACGCCTGGAACCTCTGCGACCACATCAACGGCCGATTTTGAGTCCACCGTGGCTGTCGAGATGATCGACTCTCTGAGTGTGCGAGCCGTGGCGCTTACGGTTTCAACAGGGACAGAGCGGGGCGCGCTCGGTGCGTCAGCCTCCGCGTCTTCTTCGTCCTTACAACCACTCGCGAGTACAACACTCAAGCCTACGAGCAAGACCCAAATTCCATTCCATTTCATCATTGGCCTTTTGCTTCTCGAATCAACTTCCGTAATTTGCCTTCACTTAGCACGCCTGAACCCCCGTAACTCACAAGTCCGTTGGGGTCGATCACCACCAGAGTCGGGATGCGCTCGACCCCATAAAGGTTCGAAACCACACCGTCGTCGTAGAGCACATCGAGGCTCAGCGCATGCTTTGCCATGAAGGACTCAACGAGCTCGGTCCGCTCGGGCGTTGGGTCGTCGGTATTGATCGAGAGGATCTTCACATCTTCCTTAAGTTCTTCGTCATTCTTGATATTTTGCAGGGCCGGCATCTGCTTGATGCACGGTGGGCACCACGTAGCCCAGAAGTCCAGAATCACTACCTTTCCTGCAAAATCCTTGGCGCCCATGCGTTGGCCGTCCATGGCTTCAAGGGCAAACACCGGCGCTGGCCCGCCCTCAAGCTTGCTTGCGGCTCCAGAATCAGACATCTGCGCAATTCCAACACCGACCACGATGGAAATGATTCCCAGAAAAATCAGATCGATGATCTTTCGCGCTTTAGTGCTCTTATTTTCGTTGCTCATGTGTTTCCGCTGGAATCGTGACCTTTAGGCCCTCGAATCGGGCATTGGGCGTGACGAAGTAGTCCCGCGTTCCTTTCTTCAGGACCGCGATATTGTCCTCATGCCACAAGGACACATAGGGGAGGTCTCGAGCCAAATGTTCCTGAACCTCCGCATAGATTTGACGCCGCTTATCGCGTTTCGTTTCTCGATTGCCCTGATCTAGGAGCTCGTCGACTCGTGGGTTTCGGTAGGCACCACGGTTTGCGCCGGCAGAACGGTTCTCTGCAGTAGGGATATTCTCAGAGTGAAAGATCCACCGAAGAATGCTGGGCTCGAGCACAGAAGGCCACTGCATGGTGGTCAGCTGAAAATTTCGGCTCCGAATATCGTCGTAGAAAGTTCCCCATTCGTAGGACCGAACCTTCACCGAAATTCCAATATCGGCGAGTTGGTGCGCGATAAGCTCGGCTAAGGAGACTCGGAACTTGTTTGCTGAGACTTTGAACTCGATCTCAAACCTCGGTAACGGGCCGTCGCCATCTGGGTCTTCAAATCCCGCTTCATCGAGGAGTTGACGCGCACGCTCAGGGTCGAAATCAAACGTCTCAACATCGCCGTGATACGCCCAGTGGTTCGGCGCGAGCACACCGGTCGAAAGCCTCGCAGTGTCGCGATATTTGTAGGTGATGATGGATTTGCGATCGATTCCCAACGCGATGGCCTGACGAACCTTGAGATGCTTTAGGTACTGATCTTCTAGATTGAACGCCAAGTAGGTGTATTTGAACGATGGGGCCGAGATGACTTCGAGCCGCTCAGCATCCTGAACCACAGGCAGCATCACGGGTTGCACGGCGTTTTGTACGAGGTCGGCTGCGTCTCCGAGCAGGGCTAGAAGTCGCGTGTTATCGTCTTTGATCGTCTTAAAGAAAAGTCGTTCGATCTTTGGGCCCTCAAACTTCTCCAGAAGCACGTCGTCGCCATACTGAGCCACAAACTTGAACGGTCCAGCGCCTATCGGGTCTCCAGGGCATTCGCTATGACCCGCACAGATCCTTGAGTTAACGATGCCCAGTCCAAGGTCAGAGTAGAAGGGCGCGTCGGGCTCATTGAGCTCGATCTCAAACGACTTCTTGCTCAGGATTCTGAATTCCTTGATCTTTTTGCTCATGCCCGCAAACGGACTCTTCACGAGCTCGGAGCCCATCTCCATGTACGTGTAGCGTACATCCTCGGACTCGACCGGGTCGCCGTTGTGGAACACGGCATCGGGTCTCAGTTCGACACGGTAGAGGGTAGGGGAGACTTCATCGATGGACTTCGCAAGTCGTAGCTCTGGTGCGCCCGTAGCCGTGTCTGTGCTCAAGAGCCCGGCGTGCAGAAGGCCAACAATCTTTGCGCTCGAGTCGTTGGTTGCAAATCGTGGGTCCAGGCCTTTCGGGGCCGCATCCAAGAGCACCACGAAGGCACCTTCCGCCGGGTTCTCCCTAGAGCATGACCCCACCCAGATCGACACAATCGCGATAAAGAGCAGGAGTTCTTGGCGCATGAAAATTCTCAAGACAGCTCCTCGAATAACAATCTGAGCTCAACTCGTGTGCCGTCACTAAGGTCGCGCAAGATATCCTCCGCACGGCCAATAGTCCAACACTCGCCTGCTTCGAGTTCATCCAACGATTCAGAAGTACGGTTCAGCGGGCAGATATCACGGTGCTCGCCCGAATCGTCGAACCATCTGAGCGGAAGCCCTTGAGTCTTACACACGTAGGGTCGAAACTCATAGATTCGGCATCCTCCGTGTTCATCGAGGAATGCGCATCCCTCATCACTCGCCGACTCGCCGCGGAGCGCATCTTGAACACCTCGCCGAATTCGTTCCGCCTCGATATCAAAAACGGTCAAACCATCGGTACAACAGGCATAGCATCCACGTTTGCACTGAAGGCGCTCAGAGTGACGTTCACTAAGTGAAGCAGCCATGGAGTCCACCGCTCTATGCAGAGCATCGAGCTTTTTTAGGTCTTCTTCGTTCATGCTTGAATCCGGGCCTGAAACTCCAACAATTGCCCTTTGATTGGAGCCGGCACGCAAAGATGAAGCACCTTGTAGGCATCGCGTCCCAATAAGTGGACGATGTCCGAAACATCTTCGATGGGCGAGACACCGGTCGGTGTCACGATAGGGATATGTGAGGCTGAGACTTGCGTCGGGTCGTAAGGTTTGTAGGGCGTATCTTGGGCGCGGTCCAAGAGCACAAAATACCGCGGATCAAGCCCCGCCTTGAGCGCCAACTGCTCGGCCCGGTCCACCATTCGTGCAATAAACACCGGGTCGTTTGGGTCGATGGCAATGGTTTTCAAGAGTTTTCGGTCCAAGAGTGAAGAGGCTAGCTCGGATAGAATCGGGTCTTTGTCGTCGCGCCATTTCTTGAGTGCAACCCAGATATCGGTGTCATCCAGCCACACATAATCTTGGGCATCGAGTACACTCCCGCTCAACAATGACGCGAGATGCGCCTCGAGCGGGGCGCTAAACTCATGGCCATCTTTCAAGAGGTCGTGAGCGCGGCGAAGCACGGCCTCGAGCATCTTCTCGGCCGAGCGCACCGTCTTGTGCAGATAGACCTGTTTGAACATATGAAAGCGCGCGATCAGATATCCTTCAACTGCCTCACGGGCCCGGTAATTCACGGCGAGCCGGGTTTGCTCGCCATCGCGATGGATCTCGAACATTGAGAGAATGCGTTCGAAATCATAGACCCCGATTTTCACACCCGTGGTCAGTCCATCGCGCAAGATATAGTCGAGGCGATCGGCATCGAGTTGGCTTGAGACGATGTCCAGAAAGACCTGGTGTTCGGGCGCAAAATCCCCGCGAGGTCCGTAGTAGCGAGCCACCCGTTCAGGCATCTTATGGTCCACGGACTCCAAAATCCGCGTCAGGTCGGAATCGAGCACCAAACGCTGGGTGTAGGTTTCGTGGTGGATTCCGGTGACCTTCTCGATCGCATGGCTAAACGGGCCGTGGCCTACGTCGTGAAGAATAGACGCCGCCAGCACCTCGAAACGCAAATCCTCGTCGTGAATCTCAAGAGCGTTCAAGATTCGACGCGCCACATGCACTACGCCAAGGCTGTGAGCAAACCGGCTATGTTCTGCGCCGTGATAGACCAGATGTGCAAAGCCCAGCTGCCGAATTCGGCGCAGCCTTTGGACCGTTCGCGACGAGATCAGCTCAAAAATCCGCGCCTCCACTTCATCCTCGATATTCCACCCGATGATATTATGAACGGGATCTCTGAAAAGTTTCTGTTTCATGAGTGAGCCGCTCGTTTGATCCGGTTCCAAACCGCGCCCCATGCTTCATCATGGGGAGGTGGCTCTATCAGAATCGTCGTGCACCCAGCAGCGTCGAGCTCATGTAGAGCAGAGTAGAGTCCCTGTGCATAACCATCGGCGTCTGATGGGAGAGCTTTGACCAGCGCGTCCAAAATCGGCGGGGAATTTGGAGAACAACGAATCACTCCAACCCGCGTGCCAGACACCATGGGCCGGATCTCGAGGTCAGCCACGATCACCCGGGCGCTCGGTGAATAATGCTTGCGCGCAAGGCCCGGAGAGCGCGCCGCTACGTCGTCGGTATGGTCGTCGTCATCCCAACCCTTGGCATTCGGCAAGATCTTCTGAATCTGCGAGAGCGTCACCATGCCTGGTCTCAGAATTCGCGGCTCGCCCACCAACGAGAAGACTGTGGATTCCAGCCCGACATCAGTCGCGCCGCCATCAACGACGTACTTGAGATCCGGAAGGCCGTTGATGACGTGCTCGGCGAGGGTCGGCGATACACCCGTGTAGGGGTTTGCCGATGGTGCGGCGATCGGAATGTCCGCAAGCTCGAGAAGACGCCGTGCGACCGGATGCCTCGGGACGCGAATCCCCACGGAATCTAGTCCTGCGGTGACTTCGTCCGGGACAATGGTGGACTTCGGAAGCACGATGGTCAAAGGCCCTGGCCAGAACGCGTCCGCGAGTGCGTCCGCCTCGGCAGGCCATTCGGAGACGAGCGCCATTGCCGACGCCTTATCTTTGACGTGGACGATGAGGGGATTTGTGGCAGGCCGTCCCTTGATGCGGAAGATCTCGCGAACCGCCTCGGAATCTAAGGCATGAGCACCAAGGCCATAAACAGTCTCGGTCGGAAACGCCACGACTTCGCCAGCTCGCAGCGCGTCGGCCGCGACCGCAAGTGTGTCGGGCTCTTTGATCGCATCGATTAACACAGGCGTTTTCATAGATTTGTCCGAAGTTGCGGCCGGGTGCATTCTGCCCTAGCCTCCGAGCACAACCAACCTAAATTGGCTGAGCAATGAGGTATCAGATTGTGCGAGATATTGCATTAGAAGTAGTTAATCGCGCTCGAAGGCTGGACGGACGTGGCATCAAAACGTATCTAGAACCTATGAAACTAGGATTGAATTTCTCGTGACTGATGGGAGTCACAAGGCACACATCGTGTTTTTAGACATGGAGAAGGAATTTATGAAGACGATTGGATTGGCACTTAGTGCCCTTGGTACCTCGATGTTGTTGGTCTCCTGCGGTGGTCCGCAAGACCCTAAATTTGAAATGAATCAGGCTGAAATGGGACCGAACTTGAAAGGTCCTCGCCAGGGCGTCTATCTGCGCGCCTCGTTCGATGATGATCCGAGCCACTTCATCGGTCGTTTCATCTCCAACGAACTTTCGAATGACGAAATCGACGAGAACCGCGGCGTTCAGACGCAATGTTCGAGCTTCGTGACCTACAAAGAAGTGGGTTCGACCGGTAATTTCGACGAATATTACAACAGCTCCACAGAAGTGACGGCAAACCTCGGAATCGAGCCTACGAGCGCGGTAGAGGGCGGTCCTGAAGGAAGCGGTAACTTCGGGCACGAGTCCGGAACTTCCCTCCGTGTGAAGTACCAGCTCAAGAAGAAGCTCGTGGCGCATGTTGAGGATCCGGTTGGGTTCCAGGCATGCTGCGATTCCGCACCCGGAAACTGCACGAATCGTTTTGTGGGTGAGTTCTGGTATGGCGACGGTGAGATTTACGAGAAGACTGGCCGAGCAACGGGTGGAGACGCCTCTGCCAATATTCCTGGCAAAGGCTCCGGCGGTCTCGAAGTCGCCGACGGTTGGGCATGGCGCCGCGGCACCAATTTCACAGATATGTACTTCGCGTTCCGCGTGGTCGACCGCGTCTCGATGGACGATTGCGGCTGGGTCAATCAGCTTCCAAAGAGCGATTCGGGTCAGTACTTCGTAGGCGTGTCGCCTCCGTCACCGACCGAAGATATCGCGCGTACTGCAGCCATGCGCCACGCACGAACACAAGTTGTGCAGTTCCTCGGAGAGACCATCGTTTCAGCCACTTCCAACACGTCGAGTGTGGTTGAGGGATACGTCAATAGCACCAACGTCGTGAATACCGTGGCCGAAGGAATCGCGAACTTCGTCAAGGACGACCGATATTGCGCGGCAGAAACCCAAGAAACTCCGAAAGGTACGATGTACGTCTCGCGAGTGCTTGCGTTCTTCCCTCAGGACAAGGCACAGGAAGCCAAAGAAGCTACAGTGGATGCGGTTGAGAAGGAACTCGAAGCCGATGGCAAATTGACGCCAGAGGTTAAGACCGAACTCGAGAAAGCACGACGAGGTCAGTGATGAGATACCAGGTGTTGGCAGGATTAGTCGCTATGGGCTTGTTGCAGGGTTGTGCGTCAATGACGGCAATCCCGCAGTACAAGATGGTTGATAGCGTAACCACCACAACCTCGGCCGCAGGGGAAGCGAGTTGGCCGGAGCTCAACGATTGGCCGCAGGCGAATCAGTCTTCGAATGATGTCGCCGTGATTGTGGCTGTGGAAGATTACGCGTTTCTTCCAGACGTTGTTGGAGCGACGGCGAATGCCAACGCCTGGGAATCTTACTTCCGCAATGCGCGCGGAATGTCCGAGGTCTACGTGCTGACGGACAAGCAGGCGACCGCCGAGGAAATTCGGCGTTTCGCTGACCAAGCCGTTCAGAACGCAAAACCGGACGCCGCACTTTGGTTCGTGTTTATCGGACATGGTGCGGCACTTAAAGATGGTTCGGACGGCGCGCTCATCGGCATGGATGCTCAGCAAACGGTCGTGAGTATCGGGGCGCGCTCCGTGCCAAGAGCCGAGCTCGTGTCTACCTTGGAAAAGGGCAAGCAGGCCCAAACCGTGGTCATTCTAGACGCGTGTTTCTCGGGTCGAGATACCAGCGGTAACCTCTTGGCTGAAGGCACTCAACCTGTGGTGCCCGTGACGGGCGTGCCCAATTCTGTGGGCAACGGAACTGTCATCCTGTCTGCTGCCGGCGGAGATGAGGTAGCGGGTCAACTCCCGGGGCTTGAGCGCCCAGCGTTCACGTATATGCTCCTTGGGGCATTGCGCGGCTGGGCGCCGACTTCGGATAACCAGGTGAGCGCTGAAGAAGCGCTGGTTTGGACTCAGCAACAATTTAGGAATTTGAAAGGGCGTCAACAAACGCCTGGAATCGACGGTGACAAAGGCGTGGTGCTCGGCGTGTCTTTAGGCGAGGCCGATCCGGGTGTTGCGCGCATGATGCGTGGAGAAGGCGCCGTCAAGACCACCACGGTGACCGGTGGTATGGTGGACACAGAGAAAGGCTTTCTTTTCGTCAAACCCGCGGATTGGGGATTTGGTCCGGTCTATGGTCCGATCCTCGTCGCGCTTAAGAATACCTACGGGCCTGGTGAGATTTCGATCGAGCAGTACCGTTGGTCTCAGGGGGAAGCTGCCTGGTTGCTCGATGGCTCGGGTGCTAACGACGGAATGGAAGTTGAGGTTCTGGAGAAGCAGAAGACCACGTATGGCGACTACACGGGGCTAGAGCGCCTTCTGGTAGATCGTGATCCTACGTTCGGTGGGTACTCTTTGGAGTTCAACACTTATCAGGCAAACGCTGCTTACCGGTTCCGGTTGGTCTCTCCCAATAAGGCCGGAATCGAGGAAGGCCGCCCCGTACTTCAAGAATTGGTGAAGAACGCCATTTTTCAATGAAATTTCGATACGTGATGAAGAATATGAAAAAGCTGCTGATGGCGATTCTCTTGGCTGGTTGCTCCAGTGCCCCCGAAGTCACAGAAGAACCGGTCAAGGAAACCAAGGTTGTGCAACCGCTGACTGAGTCGGCGTGCATGGGTAACCGAGTGCCACCTACCAACTATATTCAGGAAACGGCGTTTGCGTCTCTTACCGATGCTAACCCCGCAGAGACCGCCAAATTGCGGGCCATGGCCTCGTTGCGCGACAGATTATGCCAGGGTTATCGATGCGGAGAGATCGAGTCGCGTCTGACCCTTTGGAATACCGAACAGGACACGGAACGTGTTTGCGCTATGGTGGTTATCGACGCCGCCGATGTGGACGCGATTATGGCCGCTCCACGGGCGACGCTCAAAGAAGACCTCTTCAAGAGTGCCCAAGAGATCGAGAACACCCTCAAGAACATGGGTAAGAAGAAGCTCGCCTTCGACAACGTCCGTGATTCGGGTGTGGATGGAGGTCCACGAGCTGAGTGGATGCTTAATGAGATGATCGCCGCGCTCTCCAAGACCAATATCGTCATGACTAGTCTTCCCAAAAATTGGAATGGCCTGGGTGTTCCAGACGGCGTCGATGGTGTTCTTTCCGGCAATATTACTCGAGTTCACGGGCGAGAAGCTCGGCTCGAGGTTCACTGGCGAATAAATTTTGGCGAGTCTTTTAAGGCTGCCTCCCCCGTAGCGTTTCCTGAAATGATTGGGCCGATTATCGATGCGAACACGGTTTTCCCGGACCTGCCAGACCAGAATTCCAAAGTGGCCCTTCGATTTGACTCAAGGCCCGGTGGAGCTCTTTGTGCAGGTCAAACCACCAAGATGAAGTTGGCGGTTGCGGAACCCCTTCATGTGCGAGTCGTCAATCTTTACGGCAAAGACGAAGGGCTTGTGATTTGGTCGAGCGACGGCCCGGTCAAGCCCGGCAAGGATATCGATCTGGGTGAGTTCATGGCTGTTCCTGGGCCTACAACAGCGGCCGAAAGATTTTTGGTGGTGGCTGCCAAAGACCCCAAAGACTTGGGCGAGCTCGTGGCATCTCCGGTGCCGTGCAAAATCCCTCAGACTTACGCCAATGAGCTCGGTCAGGGGCGCGGAATCAAGGACGGCGCAAAGCGCTACACCACGAGCAGGAGCTTCAGGATCATGGAAGGTCCGGAGTGTTCTCAATTCCAAGCTCCGCCGGCCGCTGCGATGGAAGGCCTAGCATCCTGCTGGTGATTTCAAATCCAATCGGTGAGGGGATTGCGTCATGACATCCATGTCATGATTCCGGGGTTTGAGTTCGTCTCCACCTTTCCGGCAAAACGCTAAACGCCTTTAACTGACTACCTTTTTGGGCAACTTTTTGTAGTTGGCAGGTCCTTTGCAACATTCCTTCGTTAGTAGAGAGAGAACTCTACGACGGAGGCAGTCATGCAAGTAGTATCGCGTTGGAAAATCGAGGAGAAAGTCGTTGAACTCCTGCACGAGCACGGGCGCGCTCGAATGCGAGGAAAGTGGGAGTTTCGCGTGGATGGTGAAGTTAAGCTCTACGGTACTGGAACTATTCGGCAGGCGTGGGAAGCAATCTATCTACGTCGAAAACTTCCTTAGTCCTTTTGAAGAGCGGTTATCTCAAGGTCATGCGCAGCACTTCCATCGAGCGGCATGCCGGCCCGTAGAGGGTCTCGCCGCAAATTCTTGAGAAGTAGGAGAGCGCGGCCTGTTTGTCGGGTGTCTGGACATTGAACTCGGATTTCATCACGCCACACGCCTGTTCTTCGCCCATCGCACACCCATAATTCAGCGGCTCCAACGCGAGCGAACGGTCACTCACGCTCAGGCCAAAATTTGTGCAACCCCTGAAAAAACCAGCTTCACAGGCCTCTTTGTAGAGTTCGACACCACGGGCGGTATCCTGCGGGATTCCGTGACCATTTTGGAGCGCCCAAGCGAGATTATTGCAACCTACGCCATCGCCAGCGTCACAAGCTTTTTGCGCATATTCAACGCCCACGTTTACATTCTTTTTCACCCCGATACCCCCAAAATAATAATGGGAGACACTGCCACAAGCTACGGTCAACCCTAGCTCGCAGGCCCTCAGTGTGTATTCGAACGCGAGGGCATCGTTCTTCTCTACGCCGGACCCATTTTGGTACATAAAGCCCAGCGCGGAGCAGGCCTCAGCCTGATCCTCGTGGCAGGTCAGGCCGTAAATTTCCGCTGCGAGTTCTTGGTCTTGTGGGTAGCCGAGTCCAAACTCGAAATGCCATGCGAGATTGGTGCACCCATTGTAGTCTCCAAGCCTGCAGGCCTTGTCAAAGAGTTGTGCTGCAGCCACGTCATCTCGAGCGAAGACGCGACCTTCACGAAACATGATGCCGTGATTGGTACACCCACCCCCATCACCGAGGTCGCATGCCTTATCATAAGCCAGAAACGCCTCTTGGAGATTTTCCGGGGTCTTTGAGGCCGCGGCTTCCAGTAGCCAACCCGTATTTCGGCAGCCCACGGCATCCTTGAGCTCGCACGCCTTTCTACTCAATTCCAACGCGCGATCTTTGTTGGCCTCAACACCGAGTCCGTGAATATAGGCAAATCCCAGACGGGTACACGCGGGCCCGTAATCCTTCTCACACGCCACTTCGTAGTAGAGTGCAGCCAAAGATGGATCGAGGTCGGCCTGTTCTAGCCCAAGGCGCACGCAGGCTTCGGGTTCGCATACCGGTCGCGCTTGAACGGGTTCCTGTGTGGCAGCAGGTGGCGCCGGAGTAGAGCAGGCGCCCACTGCACCAAGCAATGCCAAAAAGAGGCTAAGAGGAGCGTTGGAACGCATAGAATGCCCCTCCAAGTCCCAAGACTTGAGTGAGTTCGTCGAGAGCAGCCCGATTGAGGTCGATCCAAGTCGGGTCCTGAAGGTCAGCCTCGCTCAATCGGTCTGGATAGTGCTTCTCCACCCAAGTCCTCAGGGATGCGATCATGCTCGCGTCGACCAGACACTTCACGCCTTCCAAATCTTCATCGCGCATCGGGACCCGAAGCCTCAAACACGCCGGTCCTCCGCCATTTCGCATGGATTCGTCCAACGCCAAGACCTTCACATCGGCGAACACTCCTTGCTCCGAAAGGCGTCGGACTTCGTTTTTGACCGACTCGATTTCATCCACTTGTCTTGGGGCAATAAGGGTCCGGCCTAGCGGTCCGGTGACGATCTGGGAGTTGAAGAGGTAGCTCTTAACAGCGTCTTCCACGCTGACATCTTCAGCTCGGACTTCCACAACTTCCAAACTAGGGAAGGCCGTTTGGAGTTTCTGGAGTTCGTCGGGCTCGAACGCATACTCGTGGCCAAAGAGAAGATTTTCGTGGTTTACGCTTATGACGTCGTTATGAAAGACGCCTTGGTCAATGGAACTTGCGCGTTGCCGAAGGAACACGCTTCGGTCAGCAACGCCGTGGCGTGCTGCGACCAATTGACTGGCCGCGAGGAATTGTCTTGGACGGTGTTTTGAAGGAGCCGGATCGCCAGGTGCTCCATAGACAAAAACCTCCACGTAGTTTTCGTCGCTCCCAAAGGTCATATGGTTCGCGGCGCCTTCATCTCCAAGCTCGGTGTGGGAAAAGAGGGGGGCATGATGCACAAAGCTAGGGCCAGAAAAGATTTGTCTTAGCGAATGCGCTGTGAACTCTACTTCTGCGGCGCGATGAAGTTGGGCGCTTAGGTTGGCTGGTGTGAAGTGAATTCGTCCCTGGTGACGCGTCACAGTGGCGGCATTGGCCACCCACATCGAAGATGCCGACATTGAGATTTTTGCCAGCCGTGGCTGTGCGCGCCACGCCTTATCAAAGACTTCCGAATCCGAGCCTTCAAACCCGCACGCGCGCAGGAACCCAAGATTGGGCCTCTCGTGTGGAGGCAGAACTCCCTGACGTAGCCCCAATTCAAGGAGCAACGCCATCTTGCCCAGGCCCTCAAGCGCAGCCCGTTTGGGTGACGAGTGTCTTCCCTGGTTGTTTTGAGAAGCCAGATTGCCGTGGCCAAGTCCTGCAAAATTGTGCGTCAGGCCGACAAGTCCGTCGTAGTTAACGGTGTGAATCATCTAGTAATCGTCGGAGTCTTCCAGAGTTTCCTGCATCTCCTCGAGCGCCATCATGAGTCCTTCGTACTCTTCATTGGCATCTTCGAGTTCTTGCAATATCTCCACAACTTCCGCGCCTCTGAATTTGGCCGAGCACGTCAGCCAATCTTGATCTCGTTCGACCTCCACAAAGAGCGTCTCTTGCCAGCCCTTCTTGAGCCGTTCGATTCCGAAGACGACACGCAAAGGTTCGTCCTCTTCTGCGTTAAAATCAACTTCCGCTAGCTCGAGGTCTTCGTAGGTAACTTCGACCGAAAAGAATGTCGCATCGTCTTCAACGGTATGCTCAATCAATGACACGTGCCACCTCAGTGAAGGTTGGTTTTTCTTGCTATTATCACACGGGAATCAAGTGGCAAGCACTTATTCAACACATTGGCCTGCCGCGCAGGTTCCGTAGGTTTCCGAGTCGATTCTACAAGTCCTCCCATTGCACGGTGCGAGGTCACAATCACAGGCACAGCGGTCATCTTGGGAGCATTCAGATTGTCCCGAGCAGCTTCCACAGAAGATGGCTACGCGCCGGTCCCCACAATTGTCGAAATCGGTCACGAGACCACAATTCTTATTAAGTCTGGCACAAAACTCGGTGTTCGTTTCGGCGGCGCACCCACACACGTTGTCTTCACCGTCACCGCCGCAAGTCTCGGGAGTCTCGCAGGTGTCACCGCACGAAACGGTGCGCAACACGCCGCAACTATCTTGGATTTCTAACGTGCCACATTCCGCGTTGGCTTGTTCGCAAAGTTGAGCTTCTGTTTCTGCAGCGTCGCATCCACACACGTTCGGAGTTTGTGCGCCACATTCAAGCGGTGCCTCGCAGTCGCCACAAGGGATGACCACGGTAACTCCGCAGTTATTTACGCCCGAAACGGTGCCACAATCCTTTTGTAGTCGGTCACAAAACCCTTGGTTTGACTCTTCAAGGCAGGTGCAGTCGTCGGGGCTCTGGTCTGGGTTTGCGAGGTCTGGACAGTTATCACACGCATCGCCAAAGCCGTCCTCATCCGAATCTTCTTGGCCCGGATTAGGGACTTCAGGACAATTATCGTCAGTGTTGGCCACACCGTCGTTATCGTTATCACCGGGGCCCAAATCGGGCTGGTCCACCACGGCCATATCCTCGGAAGGAAGGCTCACCGACTCGGTATCGTACCACATATTGCAACCGCCCAACGCCCATGCGGCAACAATACTGACTAGAATGACGCCCGTACTATATGCTTTCATTGCACTATTCTACGCATAATTTATAAACCTGTACAAGCGGGCTTTGTCCGCTTGGGACGGACAGAGCCCGCTTGTTACATGAACACAATAGGCTGCAAACCTAGATAAGTGTAATTTTAGGTCACTAGTAATCTATGGTTCTACAAAATGGTGGAAATTGTTACATTTTGCACCATTCATCTGACGAGGAGAGAATGCCCTCGTCGACATAAAGGGAGCTCAAATCATGAACATTACGTGCTGGTCATGCCTTAAAGAGATCGAGGTAGGCGACCGAATTGGACGCACCGAAGAGTGCCCAAAATGTTATGCCGACCTTCATGTCTGCCGGATGTGTAAGTTCTGGGACACCTCGGCCGCGGGTGAATGTCGTGAGCCCAACGCCGACCGAGTTTTGAAGAAGGAGAAGTCCAATTTTTGCGACTATTTCTCCGTTCGCAACGATATTGAAGGCGACAACAAAATCTCAGACGCGAAGGCCAAGCTCGACGCGCTATTTAAGAATCTTTAGTTTGACCTCGGCCACGTTTGTGTCCAAGATCTCGCTGACCTAGACGTAAAAGGAGCAAGCGCGTGAAGTATCTAGTAGCACTTTTAATGGGATTCATGTTCGTGGGTTGTGGCGAGGACGAAGGGGAGCCAGCCGAAGGCGATCGCTCAGAACAAATCGCGGCGCTAAGCGCGGATGCGACCGCCGGCGAGGCCACATACACACAGGTGTGCGCGGTATGCCACGGCCCCGATGGAACAGGCACCGCAACAGGAAATTCGCTGGTCGAGTCCAACTTCACCAAGTCCATGATCATCGACATCATCATCGAAGGGCAGGGTGATATGGCTTCCTACGCAAGCCTTCCAGATCAAGACATCGCCAACGTGACGGCTTACGTGATGCTCTTCCAAGAATAAGACCGGGGCATCATGAGCTTCTTTCAGAATCGAGTTGCTGTCATCACTGGTGCCGCATCAGGGATAGGGCGTGCGCTCGCCCTGGAATTGGCCCAGCGAGGTGCACGTGTCGCTATCTCGGACATTGATTCGGCCGGACTTCGTGTCACCGAAGGCGAAGTTCTCGAGTTCGGGGCGGAATGTCTTGCCTTCGACATGGACGTGGCAAACCACGAGAGTTTTCGGGAGTTCCGCGATCTGATTCTAAGCAGGTTTGAGCGCGTCGATCTCCTCTTCAACAACGCGGGTGTAGCCCTGCGATCAAGCGTAGAAGAAACCTCTCGCGAGGATTTTGATTGGCTGATGCGGATCAATTTCTGGGGGGTTGTCTCCGGAACACAGCTCTTCCTGGAGCCCATGCGAGCCCAAAACTCTGGGCATATCATCAATATATCCAGCGTCTTCGGCATCATCGGAGTCCCAACTCAAGCAGCCTACAATGCTTCTAAATTTGCGGTGCGAGGGTTCACTGAGGCCCTGAGGCAGGAGCTGGTGCTGGAAAAATCCGGTGTCAAGGCGAGCTGCGTTCATCCTGGCGGTATCAAGACCAATATCGCTCGAAACGGGCGCATGAGGGCTTTGAGTCGTTTTGATGAGTCGCAAGACCCGGTGAAGTCATTTGACAAGATGGCCCGAACGACACCCGAGGATGCTGCCAAGATCATTCTTCGTGGCGTGGAGCGCGGAGATGCTCGTGTTTTGGTGGGAGCGGACGCTCACGCCATTGATCTGGTTCAGCGACTCTTGCCCGTGAGATATCAAAGTTTGGTCATGCGATTTTTTGCCCAGAGTTTTCGTCCTAAGGCTTGAACAGAGATGCCTTGAACAACTCTGGCAAACCTGATTAGCTTTCCTTCATGTGTACCAAACCTCACCTTATTCTCATGGCTTTGGGAAGCTTGCTCTTATTGGCGCCCAACGCCTACGCCAAGCCACCGTCCAGCGCCGTGAAAGCTGCCGTTGAAGGTCTAAAACCTGAGCTGCACCGCTGCTACGTCGACCTCGTTCCTGCTTCGGACCGTGTAGAGCATGGCAACAATGCGAATGTCGAGGTTCGGGTGGATTACTCAGGTCGCGCGCAGGTTCTCTTCAAGAACACAACATTGACTCAGGTGGCGGCGCGAGAGTGCATGCTCGGCGTCTTGAGACGTGCAAAGATGCCTGCAAACGGCGAATTATGGGATGCCGAGATATACCTTGGGATGGATTCGGAATTGGGCAAATGGGTGGTTCGAGTCGCCGAATCTGGAGCCACCACACAGGATATGCTCGCCGTGGTGAATGAGAATTTGGGAGCGCTGATTGCGTGTTTTGAGGAGCGACGAAAACAAAAGCCAGGCCTAAAGGGTGGTGTAGAGCTGGTGCTCACTATTTCCACAAGCGGCCGTGTTCAAGAGGCTGAATTGGCGAAGAATACGGTCGCCGACCCCGAGGTGGGCCGTTGTGTGTTGAAAAAGGTGGAGTCCCTCGAGTTTCCTCGCCCCGCCTCACTCGCAATTTTGAGGGTGCCCATTGAATTCAGTGCGGAGTAGAGTGTCCGGGTAATCACAGGGGATTCGACATGGATTTGGAGCCAGGCGCCATTTTTGAGGGGAGATACGAGGTTGAAAGCCTTATAGGGCAGGGAGCCTTCGCGCGCGTTTACAAGGCAAAGCAGAAAGACCTGGGCCGTACGGTTGCGCTGAAGGTTCTGCACACCCTCGATCGAAACGTGGAGAAGGTGGAGGAGGCGAAACTCCGATTTGCGCGCGAAGTCAAGGTTATCAGCCGACTGAACGAGCCACACACCATCACCGTGTATGACCATGGAACAAGCGAGAGCGGTCTGGTCTACATGGTGACCGAACATGTAGAAGGGAGGACCCTCAAAGATTGGATGGAAGAGAATCCGAGGCCGGGCTGGGAAGAGATTCTGCACATCATCCGGCAGGTGCTCTACAGCCTCGCAGAGGCGCATGCGCACGGCATTATTCATCGAGATATCAAGCCTGCGAATATCATGATTTTTGATCTTCCTGGGCGAACCAATCAGGTCAAAGTCTTGGACTTTGGCATCGCGAGGGCGTTCGATGAAGAAGGTGATGACTCTGTGCGTGTCTCGGTGACCAAGCGCGGCAGATGTGTGGGAACACCTGGCTACATGGCTCCCGAACAGCTTCGCGGCGAAGAATTGGGGCCTCAGGCAGATCTCTACGCGGTCGGGATTATCGCATACGAACTGGTCAACGGTGAGCCTGCCTTCAAGACCATGAGCGAGTTCGAGGCTGCTGCATTGCAGCTGAACGAGGATAGCCTGCAGCTTGAGTATCTGGAGGGGTTTCCGAACCCACTCATGGATGCCATCAATACCATGCTGAAAAAGCGTGTTGATGCGCGGCCGCAAAATGCCTCGAAGGCCTTGGAGCTTCTGGAAGGGCTTGAGGTGCAGCAGGTTAAGGAAGAATCAAAGAAAAGAGCCACAATCCTCTGGGGAGTTGTGGCTCTATTGGCGATCATCGCGTTCTTGGCGTTTGGCCTTGTCCTAACCCGATAACTTAGAAGTTATTGAAGTCGTCGGGAGTCACTACGTCAGGGTCTGGATCTGCGTTGTTTGAAAACTCGTTTGGTCCATCGCATGCGTCTTCAAACTCCTCGCACTCGGGTGACTCCAACACATCGAAGAAATCGGAAGGTGGTGGGTTGCTGATATCATCGCATGTAAACGAGGCAAGCTCGGCGAGAAGAGGGACGCTGCTGTTCACGCAAGCCTCAAACTGTCCAACGGTGGCGTCACAACTCGAGTCCTCGTCATTGAAACACGTGATGTCTTCCGTCGAAATCTGACTCAGACAGTCTTCGAGATACTCCCTACACAAAGCTGAGTCTCCACCCTCCTCTGCTGCCGCACCAACTGAGGCTGCCTCGCAGAACACCTCGGCCGCGTCCCTTCCACCAAGTGCGTTTTCCAAAGCACCAGTGGCCTCTTGACAAAGTTCGCCCTTGTCAAAGTCATCAAGTTCGGAAATCAGGCTCGAGTCATTGCTGAAGTTGACGGTGGTTCCGCCACCGCCGGTTCCTCCACCACCGCCTCCGCCAGTTCCTCCACCGCCGGAACCACCACCATCGGTACCTCCGCCACCACTAGGCGTGCCTCCACCAAGGAAGGACGAGCCAGGCGTGGTCGAGTTGCCCTCTGCGGTTGGTTCTCCTACTGGGCTAAAGACCGGCGGAGCGTTAGATGTATCGGCGCTACCGTCTCCGGACTTAGGTGTGCCGCCAACGCAAGCGGTCAGTGAAAGTGCGGACAAACAAATCAAATATTTCTTCATAAAAAACCTCCGAAGGCCGTAATCTTGAGTACTTTGCAAAGATACGCAAGAGATAGTTTTGCATCAAATCTCAAAGTGTCTTCTCTAATACTCTCGGATATACACGATTATCCCTTGAGGAGTTAGTCATGGGCCAAGATTGGGAAAAACTGGCAGGGGAAAAAGGAGAGCGGGTCTCATCGGGAAAGTTTGAACGCATGTTCAAACTCGGATCGGTGAGTGCTTCAGTCGCCGCGTCCTCCTTTGCCGGAAAGATGAAGCGATTCGTCAAGGGTGACGCTGGCGAAGACGAGCTTCGCGACAATTACCGCAAGAATGCGGCGAAGATCACTCAAGCTTTGGGCCAACTCAAGGGCGCGTCAATGAAGGTCGGTCAGATGCTTTCGGCGGATCCCGAGTTGATTCCACCAGAGTTTGCCGAGGGGCTATCGGCCCTGCAGCGCGACGCACCGCCCATGACATGGAATACTTTGAAGTCCACGCTCGAAGAGGCGCTCGACCAGCCTTTGGAGTCGGTGTTTCGCCATTTTGATCCGGAGCCGGTTGGCGCGGCCAGTATCGGTCAGGTGCATCGTGGAACCTTGCTCACCGGAGAGAAAGTAGCAGTTAAGGTTCAGTACCCTGGGGTGGCGGATGCCCTCGAGAGCGACCTCGAAGCCTTGAAATCTATGATCGGCTTTGGTCAACCTTTTGTGGAGCGTGAGCGACTCGATCGCTATTTCGCGGAGATCAAAGAAGTTTTGATGACCGAGGCGGACTATCTGCGCGAGGCTGATGAACTCGAGCGATGGCAAGAAATACTGACGGCGAAGCCGTTTCTTCAAGCGCCCAAGCCTTTCAAAGAGTTCACGCGCAAGAATGTGCTCGTTATGGAGTTCATTGAGGGTGATAAGCTCGATGTGGCGATCGAGAAGATGGACGAGGACGAAAAAGAGCTCTGGCTTCGTCGTTGGATCGAGATCTACGTCTGGATGTTCCATGAGCTCTCAGAGCTTCATGCCGACCCGCATCCCGGGAACTTTCTCTTCTCCACGCGAGACGGCCAAACCGTGTTAACCCTCCTGGATTTTGGGTGCGTACGAAAGTTCGATCCCGCGTTTACCGACGGAATTTTGGAGCTTTTGGACACCTGCTGGCAGGACGACCCAGAGCGTGCTGTGGAGATTTACCAACGCATTGGATTTGGTGGAGAACGGCTCGACTTTTCGACCCTTTCGCCAAGTTTGGTAGCGCAATACCACGATATCGTTCTGACGCCGTTTTTGCGCGACGAAGCGTTCGATTTTGGCAATTGGCAGCCAGCGTTTGAGTCCAAAAAGTTTATGATGAGCAATCCAGCATTCCTCGCTTTGACTCCACCTCCCGACGCCTTGATGTACTTCCGGGTCTTGAGCGGTATCAAGGGGTTGCTTGGACGCTTCGGCGCGCAAATCAACGTTTACCCGCTTGCGGTGGAAACAGCTCGGCGGCGTGGTGTGCTTACTGACACGTCTCAATAGGGCATGGTATCTTCTGCTGCGAACAATAGTAGGAGGCCGGAATTGAAGACTCTCTTAGTGCCAGTACTGGTGATTTCTTCAGGATTGTTGGTGGGATGTCGGAGTTTGGATTCGCTTGAGACGGGCCCTTGTTTGGAGGAAGCCATCGCGGGCGAAGCGATGACCTGTTCAGTCGGCGGGACCGAACGCGAATACGACCTCGTGTTGCCGGCGGATTATAATCCGGAGACGCCAACGGGCTTAGTTATTGTGCTCCACGGTGGTGGTGGAAACAAATCGGCAACATTGCGCACCACGTGCCCGTGGGGCGATATCGACGATCCGGAATGCCTCCACGCCGTTGCTACGGAACACAGCCTGGCCGTGGTTGCGCCAAACGGTACCGATGGATTTCTGGATGCCAGATCCTGGAACGCTGGAGGCGGAGGCGATGGTTTCAGGTGCGTGGGTGGGAATGCTTGTGATGAGAATACTGATGATATCGCGTTTACCGAAGCCCTGCTCGACGATATCGCCACCCGAATGAATCTCGACTCCGGACGAGTTTACGTCACCGGAATTAGCAACGGAGGCGCAATGGCGCACAGGCTCGCCTGTGAGCTCCCTGAGAGGATTACGGCTATTGCGGCTGTGGGTGGAGCCAATCAGTTCACCACGAACGCCACGTGCGACCCTGCGATCACGATTCCAATCCTCCAAGTTCACGGAACTGAGGATCCATGCTGGCGCTTTGAGGGAGGTGAGCCTAACTGCCCGGTGGGTCAGCGTGACAAAAAGTTTGTCTCTGTCGCGCGGACGATGAGCGAATGGTCGGCACTTAAACGCTGTTCTAGGACTCCTCTGGAAGACCAACTTCCCGACACGGAATCTGATGGAACGACGACCTTGAGACGTACGTGGCAGGAGTGTGCAACCGAACTCACTCTTTTGAAAATCGAAGGTGGAGGGCACACGTGGCCAAGGGGTTTTCAATACCTCGGCACCAATACGATTGGGCCGGTCCCCCAAGACTGGGGCAACGAAGTTATCGTCACTTTCTTCCTCAAACATCGACGTTAACGCGGACTTTGTTTGACATTCGCGTGGCATTGGGCAAACCTTCGGGCGCTTTTTGTGCCGGAGCCTCATGTCTACATCGAACCCCAAACCCGTAATCGTAGGTGTCGCAGGCGGCACGGGTTCTGGAAAAACCACGCTCGCTTATAAGGTTCTAGAAGGCGTGGGGGTTGGCGCAGCGCTTCTTTCGCACGATTGGTACTACAAGGATTTAGGGGAGTTGACGCTCGAAGAGAGGGCGTCGGTCAACTTCGACCATCCGAATAGTTTGGATAACGAACTCCTCATGGAGCACCTCCAGCTCTTGAAGGATGGTCAGACGATCGAAGCTCCGCAATACGACTTTGCGACGCACTCGCGTGTTCCACAGGGTGTTGAGATTAAGCCGTGTCCCGTGATCGTGGTCGAAGGGATTTTGCTCTTTGCGATCCCCGACCTACGTAGACTCTTCGACATCAAACTCTTTGTCGACACCGACGCTGATATTCGGGTGTTGCGGCGCGTGAGGCGCGATATTCGTGACCGCGGGCGCGACTTTGAGTCGATTCGCACTCAGTACTATCAGACCGTGCGGCCGATGCATCTCGAGTTCGTTGAGCCGTCCAAACGGTGGGCCGATTTGATCATTCCGGAAGGTGGCGAGAACGCGATCGCGCTCGATGTGATTATCGAGCGGCTTAAGCGCTTTACCGCTTAGATTAGCGATTCATATTGATATCGTCTTTCTTGGGCTCTTCTTTTGGCGTCTTTGACTTTTGGGTCTTTTGGACGTCCTTTTTGACCTTAGTCTTGGGCTTCTCCGCGACTTTCTCTTTGGGCGGCTCAACCACTTCAGGCTCCACCGGGACCACTTCAGGAGCAATCTCCAGAGGTGGCTCCTCGGGAGTCTTCTCGGCAATGATCGGCGTAAGTTTCAAGCTGAGATTTGTATCCTGATTGGCCACAAACCGATGCTCCAGGGTTTCATGATCGCCCGCGCTTAGCTGCAGATTAACTTCCTCGCCGACCGGCACCTGAATTTGAGTTGGCGTTGTCCCTGTCAGTGCTCCGTTAACGAGTACGCTCGCTCCTTGTGGGTCGGAATCCACCGAGACGTTGGCCGGAGCGGGAGTCTTAAAAATGAACGCTGCTAAAAGCCCTACGAGGACGAGCGCCGCGATACCGATGGCGATCAGCGGTGCTTTTGAACCTGATTTCGCGGGCTCGGTCAGTGTTTGTGTTTCTGGCTGAGTCGCCGGTTTAGGCACCTCGATCGAAGGGACACTCGTAATGAGGCTCGGCGCTTGGTTCTGCTGCGAAGCTGCCATCCCAGAAGGGGTCACAATCGCAGTGTTTTCGGTGCCGTGATCGTTGACGGGAGTCGAGTCGTAGTTCGCACTCTTTCTGAGGTGTTCGCCGGAATCTTCGGCAAGCGCAGCATAGAAAGCCGAGCTTTCGCTGGCTCCTGCTTGAAGGCAGCCTTTGAGTGCCTTAATGAGTGCATCCATCGACTCAAAACGTTCGCCCGGCTGCTTGGCCAGGCATTTCATCACGATGCTTTCGAGACCCGGCGGGAGTTGGAGTTTGGGGTCGAACGCTCGCATCGGAGGCGGGTCTTCCTGGATATGCGCCATCATAATTCGGTGAACTGTAGAGTCCGAATCACGCACAAACGGAGGCCTGCCAACAAGCATTTCGTAGAGCATGATGCCGAGTGAATAGACGTCCACCACCGCGGAGTCCGCGTTATGATAGAGGAAGCGCTCGGGCGCCATGTACATGGGGGAGCCGATAAGCGTGTTTTCGGCGGTGAGCTCGTCATCACCCTGATTCAAGTCTTTGACCAGACCAAAATCGACCACTTTCACGAAGTGTTTGTCGTCTCCGCGCTCCACGAGCATGATATTGGGCGGTTTTAGATCCCTATGAACAACCCCGGCCTTGTGCGCATCTGCGAGCGAACTCGCGATCTGAATCGCAACATGCAGAGCCAGAGAGACGCTAAGTCTGCCGCGCTCGTTGAGCAAATCGCGCAGCGGTTGGCCCTTGAGGAACTCCATGACGAGGAAAAAACCATCGATCGAGGTCAGGTTCCCATAGTCGAAAATCATCACCGTATTCGGATGGTTGAGCCTCGAGCAGAGCGCTGCCTCTCTGAAAAAACGCTTGTACTGGAGCTGGCGTTGTTCGTCCGAATCTTGAGGGTTCTTCAAGATTTTGAGCGCAACGTCTCGTCCAAGTGGCTCTTGGACCGCATGGTAAACAGCGCCCATACCGCCCTCGGCGAGCAGGGCAATAATGCGGTATTTGCCCTCGACCACTTCACCGGGTCTCAGGGTACTTTGGAGGTTGGTATTCTCGCTCATGCTAAACTTCGCTGAGATTTCTTCTTCGAGCCTAGCACACCTTCAAGAAGTGTACACTAGGTCCAAAGTACCGAGCGCATAGAGAGTCCGTGGTCAAAGCCTTCGATAAGCGAATTGGGCTGGTCGCTCTCGTCGACGGCCGCTGCGCAGTAGAGCAGGGGAAGATAGTGGTCAAGCGTTGGGTGACTTAGCCGTCCGTGCTCGGTGCCGATGGCGGTCCAGAGGTTTTCGAAATCGCGATTTTCGAGTGACGTGCGGATCTCAGCGTCGAACTTCGCGGAGTATGCGGGTGTGCTCGGGTCGCCGCTGCGCATCTGTCCGAAAGCGGCGCGCAGGTTGTGCGTGATGTTTCCGGTGCCAAAAATCAAGACGCCATCCTCGCGCAACGACCTCAGATCCTTGGCCAGTTCGTAATGAGCCTTGGGCTCCATGCGTCGATCAATGCTGAGTTGGATGACGGGAACACTCGCGTCCGGAAACACGTAATGGAGTACGGTCCATGTTCCGTGATCGAGGCCCCATTCGTCCGAGAGCTCGGCGCGTTCAATGATTTCGGTTACCCGCTTGGCCAGCGAGGGGGCGCCTGGTGCCGGGTATTGAATCTCGTACATCTCTTGCGGAAAGCCGCCGAAATCGTGGATTGTCTTGTTCGACTCCGACGCAGTGAGATAGGTCCCGTCCACATACCAATGCGCAGAGATTGAGAGGATCGCTTTGGGCCTTGGTAGGTGGTCGGCGATCGACTTAAAGCCACGGCTCCACTCGTTGTCTTGGATCACATGCATTGGCGAGCCGTGTCCGACAAAGAGTACGGGCATCTTTGTAATGTTATCCATCTTCATTTCCTTGGCCGGCTGAACGCGCTCAATTTGTTTAGTTTTCGAGATTTTGGGAGTATCGCAGCCAATGGCCAGTATCGAGATGCTCCCCGCTAAAAATTCACGACGCGAAGTTTTCATAGTAACGAAACTAAAGCGAACGCGCGTGAAATCAAGGCAGGCGAGGAAAACAGTTTGTTTCCTCTTTTGAGATCGGGTAGTTGGGCGTCATCGAAGACTAGAATCCGAGGAAGTATGCGGAAGTTCTTATTGTTATTGTTTTTTGGTTTGAGTGTGGGATGCGCCGAAGGTGAGCTTGTGGAAGAGCCAGATGCTGGCACCGATATGAGCGAGGACGACACTTCGGTAGACCCGTTTTGTGGTGACGGAATCGTTAACGGGGATGATGAGTGCGATGACGGCAACGACGACGACACCGATGGTTGCTTGAACTCATGCAAGCTTGCGTATTGTGGTGATGGCGTTGTTCGTGCGGGCGTTGAAGCTTGTGATGACGGCAACTCCGACGAGACCGATGCGTGCAACCGTAATTGCGAGGCCACAACATGTGGCGACGGCATCGTTCAAGAGGGCGAAGAGTGCGACGACGGCAACGAGGACAACTCCGACCTTTGCCTGAATAACTGCATGGAAGCGCGATGTGGGGACGGCGAAGTGGGTCCTGGTGAGGGATGCGACGACGGCAATCAGGTTGACGACGATGCGTGTTCCAATAAGTGTCAGCCCTCCGGGTGCGGTGACGGCATCGTGCAAGAAGGTGAAGAATGTGACGACGGAAACGACATCAACTCTGACGCCTGCTTGAACACCTGTGCGCTCGCCCGATGTGGCGACGGCGTTGTGGAGCTTGGTGAAGAGGAGTGTGACGACGGAAACTCCGATGACACCGACGGCTGTTTGAGCACCTGCGAGTTGGCGACCTGTGGCGATGGCATCGTTCAAGAGGGCGTTGAGGATTGTGATGATGGCAACTCCATCAACACGGATCAATGCACCAACGCGTGTGAATTTGCACAATGCGGCGACGGTATTGTTCAGGCCGGCGTCGAAGCTTGTGATGACGGAAATAACGTAGACGATGATGAGTGCACTAATGATTGTGCGCTACCAGGTTGTGGCGATGGCATCGTTCAAGACGGTGAAGAGTGCGATGACGGAAACACCTCTAACGCTGATGGCTGCTTAAATACATGTGTTCTGGCGACCTGCGGAGATGGGTTCGTACAGCCGGGAATCGAGGAATGTGACGACGGCAACACCTCCAACGTGGATGGTTGTTTGAACAACTGCACGGTGGCGAGCTGCGGCGACGGATTCGTTCAAGCTGGCGTAGAAGCTTGTGATGACGGGAATTCGACGGACACCGACGGGTGCCGAAATGATTGTAGTTTAGCGCGGTGCGGTGATGGGATTGTTCAGGCGGGTGTTGAAGAGTGTGATGACGGAAACTCTGATAATTCAGACGCGTGCCTGAACACCTGCCAACTCGCTGATTGTGGCGACGGGTTTGTACAAGCGGGTGTTGAGGAGTGTGACGATGCGAACACCAACAACAACGATGCGTGTTTGAACTCGTGTGAAGTAGCCAGCTGTGGTGATGGGATTGTTCAATCAGGTGTTGAAGAGTGCGACGATGCCAACTTGGACAACACCGATGGGTGTCTAAACACCTGTGTGTCGGCGCGTTGCGGCGACGGCTTTGTGTACTCGGGAATAGAGGCCTGCGACGATGGCAACGACCTCAACACCGATGAGTGTCTGAACTCGTGCGAAGTCGCCGAATGCGGCGATGGTTTTGTACAGGCGGGTGTTGAAGAGTGCGATGATGCGAACTCGGTCAATACTGATAGCTGTTTGAACTCTTGCGAGAGTGCGGCCTGTGGTGATGGCGTTGTCTGGGGCGGTGTTGAGGCCTGTGATGACGGCAATATGGTCAATGACGATGGTTGCTCAAATAGCTGTACCAGCGCGTCCTGCGGGGATGGAATCGTGCAGGCGGGCGAAGAGTGCGACGACGCCAACTTAAGCAACACCGACGGCTGCTTGAATACCTGTCAGAACGCGTCATGTGGCGACGGTTTTGTTCAGGCTGGGGTTGAGGAATGTGATGATAGCAACACGAGCAATACCGATGAGTGTTTGAACTCGTGCGAGTTCGCGACCTGCGGCGATGGGTTCCTTGAGAGTGGCGTCGAAGATTGT
The DNA here is from genome assembly GCF_007993755.1 of Microvenator marinus. GTDB lineage: Bacteria > Myxococcota_A > Bradymonadia > Bradymonadales > Bradymonadaceae > Allomicrovenator > Allomicrovenator marinus. The sequence goes on along the minus strand of NZ_CP042467.1, from coordinate 1,562,931 downwards.
GATGATGGAAACACGACGAATGGAGATGGTTGTAGTTCGGTATGCGGCATTGAAGGCTGTGTGCCGAACGCAGACTTGAGTTGTGGGGCACCGATTACGTCACGAAACGATGCGGCTGGCAGTACCAATATTGTGAACAAATGGACGTGTTCGACTTGGACGAACTCGGGTCCAGAAATGGCCTATACGTGGACTCCAACAGTGAGTGGCCTGGTGGAGGTCAGAGTCAGCGGCTTGAGTGCTGACCTCGACTTGATCGTGATGCAGGAGGTTGGAGATGGATGTTCGCAGGATTCTCAAGCCTCATGTATCGGCTTCTCGGCACGCGGTGGGACAATTGAAGAAGTTCTAGAATTCGACGCTCAAGCAGGTGAAACCTATTACATCATTGTGGACGGGTTTGCCGGTGCCGTTGGCAACTTCACAGTCGAGGTGCGATCGACCAAGCAACACGTGGTTCTTAACGAGCGTGGAGGCTACGCAGCTGACGCTGATTACCTCGAAATTCTCAACACAGGCGCATGTCCTGTGAACTACAACGGGCTAGTCGTAGAGCACTACGGGACGTGCGACACCGCACGGCAAACCGTGACATTCACAGGTATGTCTAATCTTCCGGGCGGCCAAACTGCACGTGTTGTGGAGTCTGGTGCTGTCGCCGGCCGCGATATCACGTTTAACTCCTGCGACCTTATGTACGGTGACCCATCGTACACAGCGATATGCGATGGTGTCTGCAATCGCTCTACATGTGGCAACTTGCTTGATTTGCTCTCGGCGTCGGACGTTACCACTGGTCATCCCGACATTCTGACATGCGCGTCGTTCACCCCGGCGCCTGTCAATGTAAACCCGATGACAAATGGCCAAAGCCTCAATCGTGTGGATTTTGCGCCCGGGTACCTACAGTCCAATTGGGCAATAGGTCCTGCCTCTCCCTAAAATTTTTCTCTTGACCCCTCGAATTTGGATGGTTAGCTTTTAACGCACAAACCGCGTGCGTCCGCTTATGGGCCACACCTAACCATCCACCTAAAGGGGGGAGATCATGAAGAAAATAATCGCTTTGGTTTTGGTATTATTCATTGGTGCTTGTGGCGACGATGACGATGGTAAGAAGGGTGCTGATGCGTCTAATCCTAGCTCTTCATCCCAGCTAACGACTTGCGAACAAATCGACGATTGCATCTTTGCATGTGAGGACGAGGCCTGCGCGGAATCGTGCCAGACGAGGTCCAATGAACAGACTTTTGCGAAGTATGCGGCGGTTATCGTGTGTAGCAGAGACCAGTGCAACTATGACTCAAATTGCACCGCTAGCGCCTGCCGGGCCGAGCTCGAAGCCTGTGGATTCGTCTACGAAGACGATGGCGGAGGAACCGGCGGTGGCGGGACTCCTGGCTCTCACACCTGTGGTGCGGTCCTCGACTGTGCCTTCGAATGCGAGGCCGATTCCTGCTATGAGGCCTGTTTCAACCGTGCTGACGAAGAAAGCTTCCAACTCCTGGGAGTAGTGGTCGATTGCTTCGATGTCTGCGATACGAGCGTGACACCTGATTGTTGTACTAGCGAGGTCAACGCCTGTTACGCCGACAGATAAACCCAACTCGCCTTGCCTTCTTGGAATTAGTCTCTATATTCCCCGAGCGCTCTTAAAGGAGAGCGTGTCTTTGACAATCTGGCTAAATCGCGATTTGGCCCGGTTTATCCGGGGGCGCCTTGGTTTCGACATGGATTCTGAGGTTTGCGTGGCGTGTCGTGGGTGTTAGTGACCACGTCTAACTGCTAACAAAACACAATTGCAAACGATAACGTTGCACTCCGTATGGCTGCTTAAGTAGCCCTACGGCCGATGCTTCTAATATAATTGAAGCCCGTCTCTCTTGAACTCTGCCTGTGGTTCTTGAGAGGCGACTCATAGCAGGCTTGGTATCAGGGGCTTCGTCCCTTCGACCTGATACGACATATCGAATGGCACTCCCCAAGGTGGCCTGTGCGTGGGCAGCTGGTATGGAGTCTAAGAAATCAAACACGTACTACACACGTAGAAGCGTAAGTCGATGGTCTGTGGACGCGGGTTCGATTCCCGCCGCCTCCATTTTTTAGCCCAAAATCAATGCCCGAGTAGTTCAACTGCTCGGGCATTTTTTTTGTGGCTTCTGCCCGGAGTGCATGCGAGACTTCGCCCTCATTTCAACAACTTTGCTGGGCAGTTGCCGGCATTTATCCGTCTTTGGACGAAGGCATTCTATGAAGAACGTAGCGTATCTCCCTTTCTTGTTGTTGCCGGCGTTGGTGGTTGGTTGCGGCGGCGATTCCGAGAGCTGTACAGTCATCGACAACGGTGATGATACCGCTACGATCTCGTGTCCCGACGGATCTGGCAGCACATTCGGGAAACCAGATTCTGCCGCGGAGAGTTGCGAAATCACTGAGAACACTGATGGCTCCGTGAGTATCTCGTGCCCAGACGGGTCTAGCACGACGGTGGGCGAGGCGGTCGACGACACATCGTGTACCACTACCGAAAACAGCGACGGCACGGTCACCGTATCGTGCCCTGATGGTACTGAGGCGACCACGAAAGCCTGTACAACGACCGATAATGGTGATGGTACCATCACGGTGGCTTGTCCAGATGGCACTTCTGCCACCAGTGCGGAAGACCAGTCTTGCACGGTCGTCGACAACGGCGACGGAACGATTACTGTGACGTGCCCAGACGGCACCTCTGCGTCGACCGAAGGTTGCACCACCGTAGCTAACGGTGATGGCACCATCAGCGTAGCTTGTCCGGACGGAACTTCTGCCACGTCGCAATCGTGTTCAACCGTGGCAAACGGCGACGGAACGATTACTGTGACATGCCCCGATGGCACCTCCACTACGACCTCGCCGGACCAGTCATGCACGGTTGCTGACAATATGGACGGTACAGTGACGATTTCGTGTGATGATGGCACCTCGTGGACCCAAGAGCCTGGATGCACCACCCAGATCCATGAGGAGCCAAGCTACAGCCTCGTGGCGGTCTCGTGCCCCGGTACGTCGCCAGTAGTCTTCGGAACACGGAGAGTGCCCACATTGGTGCCGCAGATTGTCGGCGGGCTCTTTCTCAGTTGCGGTTTAGAGCAAGATGCTTTCGCTCATTGTTGGGGGCCTGGTACCGGCGGGCTCAATCCATCTCATGGGAGCTTCGTGCAAGTCGATACGTACGGCAACCACTCATGTGGCTTGCGTGCTGAAGGCTTTGTCTCTTGTGTTGGCGCAAACGGCGCCGGTCAAACGGCCGCGCCCCAGGGCGAGGTCTTTGTCCAGATTACGACAGGAGAGAGCCACACATGCGGACTCTATCCGGACGGAACGGCTCGGTGCTGGGGGAATCCCGCAGACGGACGGACCACGGTTCCAGCCGGCGAAAAGTTCGTCTTTCTCGATTCGTTCGGCACTCGAACGTGCGGACTTCGTGACGACGCGTCCATCATGTGTTGGGGTGAAGACCTCAATGGCAGAAATGCGCCCCAACCGAGCCAGAGGTTTGTGAAAATTGCTCTTGGCGGCACCTTCACATGCGGGCTCCGTTTTGACGGAACCACGCACTGTTGGGGCGATAGCTCGTTCGGCCAGACCACGCCACCTTCTGGCGAGGTTTTTACCGAGATATCTGCGGGTGCCTTTCACGCCTGTGGCCTTCGGCCAAATGGAACTGCGGTTTGTTGGGGACGAAACGCCGCCGGTCAGACCAATGCGCCGGCCAACACGTCGTTTGTTCAGATAACTTCTGGCCTCCATATGAACTGCGGAATTGAGGCGGATGGAACTGCAGAATGTTGGGGGGATTCTTCCACGGGTATGCTCAATCCGGGACTTCCGTTTGTGTGCGCGCCAGGTTCTGCGCAAGGGGGAGCGACCGCAGGACTATTCTACCGCCTTTGGACGAACACTTCGGTTACCTCACTACCTCCGCAGCCGGGATCGGTCTTTGGTGCGCCCACTCAGACGGGAATTGTCCCAAAGGTTGAGATTCCTACCTCAGGTGATAACTTCGTCGTGACTTGGAATGGTTGGATGAATGTACCGAGTGATAGCACCGACTATTGGTTCCGAATCTCGTCAGATGACGGCTCTCGCGTCTTCGTCGGTGGCGAAGAAATCATCAATAACGATGGCGTTCACGGGCCCACTCCACGGAGGGGTGGGCGGTTCTGTCTGGACGCAGGATGGCACGAAATACGGGTAAGCTACTTTGAACAGGGCGGAGCAGAGACCATCTTATTCGAGAGATCTGATGACGGTGGAGCGACTTACTCCGAGGTCCCCGCCGCTGATTTCTCTCACTAAGATGCCAAAAGCTGAATTCGTCGAAATTTCTTGGAAGAAAGTAAAAGGGGATTAGGTTAGCGGGGTATTAACTTTACGGAGTCAATTTTTGGACCTCGCCATATTGGTTGCTTTGATCGTCCTGAACGGCGCGTTCGCCATGTCTGAAATCGCGCTGGTAGCTGCAAAACGAAGTCGACTTGGCCGGATGGCTGAGGAAGGAGACCGCGGGGCAAAGCGGGCTATGAAGCTCGGTGAAGAGCCCACGCAATTCCTGTCCACCGTGCAAATCGGAATCACCGCGATAGGTATTTTGAACGGTATCTTCGGCGAGGCCGTGCTCGCCGTCCCCCTTGCGGAATGGATGGTGGGGCTGGGCGTGGACCAGAAGACGGCGAGCATCAGCTCGACGGGTATCGTAGTAGCGGGAATCACCTATGTCTCTATCGTGGTCGGTGAGCTCGTTCCGAAGCGTATCGCGCAATTCAATGCCGAGGGGATAGCGCGGCTCGTGGCGGCGCCTATCTCGTTACTGGCTCAGATCTCCCGGCCATTCGTGTTTGTCCTTTCGTTTTCCACCGACACTATCTTGCGGCTGATGGGCCAAAGCGAGCTTCGTAGTTCGAATCTTACCGAAGAAGATATTCAAGCGGTGCTTGTGGAAGGCTCTCAGATGGGCGTGATTCAAAAGCAGGAGCACGAAATGCTCCGGAATGTTTTCAGGCTCGACGACCGCTTGATTGCTTCTCTGATGACCCCTCGAAGTGAGATTGTAGGTATCGATGTTCGGCAGAGTTTTGACGAGATGATCGAGGTGGTGATGCACTCGGACCACTCCAGGTTTCCTGTGTATTCGGGGTCGCTCAAGGACCTCATCGGAGTCGTGAGTACCAAGCGACTCTTGAAACTAGCGGTTGAGGGCGAGGATACCGATTCCATCATCCAACACATCCTGCCTCCGGTATTTGTTCCGGAGTCTTTGACTGGCATCAAGCTTTTGGAGCATTTCCGGCAGTCCGGTGCTCAGATGGTCTTCGTGGTGGATGAGTACGGCGAAGTCTTGGGTTTGATTACGTTGCAAGACCTCTTGGAGGCACTGGCGGGCGAATTTAAGCCTCGTGACCCCGAGGATGTTTGGGCGGTTCAAAGACCGGACGGAAGTTGGCTCTTGGATGGTCTGATTCCGATTCCCGAGCTCAAGGATAGGCTAAACCTCAAGTCTGTTCCTGAAGAGGAAAAGGGGCGCTATCACACGCTGAGCGGGATGATGATGTGGTTGATTGGCAGCGTGCCGCAAACAGGCGAAACAACGGTTTGGCAGGATTGGACATTTGAAGTGGTGGACCTTGATGGCCATCGAATCGACAAGGTGCTCGCCCAACCAGTGATTCACGAAGCCATAGCAGAATTCGTCGATTAACCCGCTCTCAATTGTATGACGTGCGCGAGTTGTGGTAGCGACCCTGCCGGATGGTCTCTGGGTATTTTGAAGGAGAAAGACTCGTATGTTGCTACCCATCGTGGCGTTGGTTCTTGGCTTGATCTTGCTGGTATGGTCGGCCGACAAGTTTGTGGTGGGTGCCTCGGATACGGCAGCCCACTTTGGCATGCCGCCACTTCTGATCGGGATGATCATCGTTGGCTTTGGTACGTCTGCTCCTGAGATTGTGGTGTCAGTGCTGGCAGCATTTCAGGGTAATCCTGGGCTTGCGCTTGGCAACGCGTACGGCTCAAACATTACAAATATCGCATTGATTTTGGGTGTGACCGCTCTCATCAGCCCTATTGCGGTTCAGTCGCAGATTCTGAAACGCGAACTTCCTATTCTTATCGGTGCCACACTCCTGACTGCCATTCTTCTCTCAAATCTCATGCTTGCCCGAAGTGATGCCGGAATCCTACTCGGGGCGTTTGGGCTCTTTATGGCGTGGTCGATTTGGAGCGGCCTGAAGGAACGTGGAGACCATCTTGGCAAAGAGATGGAGGACGAGTTGGATTCCCACCACGAGTCCATAGGAATGGCTGTGGTGTGGACTGTGGTCGGTCTTATCCTTCTGGTCATCAGTTCTAGAATGCTTGTTTGGGGCGCGGTGGAGATTGCTCAATCGCTAGGGGTTTCGGACCTCGTTATCGGTCTGACCGTGGTAGCCATTGGCACTTCGCTGCCAGAGCTTGCGTCTTCCGTGATGGCGGCGCGGCGTGGTGAACACGATATCGCCCTCGGAAACGTGATCGGCTCCAACATGTTCAATACGTTGGTTGTGGTGGGTTTGGCTGGGGTGATTCACCCGCTCAGCCTTGAAAAAGACTTGCTCTACCGAGACGTGACCACGATGACAGTGATGACCATCGCACTGGTGGTTCTAGGCTACGGGTTCAAAGGGCAGGGGCGAATCAATAGGGTCGAAGGTGGTCTGCTTTTCACGTCATACTTCGTCTACACAACCTATCTGGTGCTCGACTCGCTCGGGATCATTTAGGCTCGTCTCGCAAGAATGTGAGCTCGTTCTTCGATGAGCGTTTCTCATCAAAGTAGTACCCCGCCACCGCAAATTCCTTGAGCCCTTCCACAGTGTTCACGTGGTTTCGGCAAATGAAGTTGGTCATGAGACCACGGGCGCGCTTCGCGTAGAACGACACGATTTTGTACTTCCCCTTCTTAAGGTCGAGGAAGTTGATTTTGACAATTCGACCTTTCAACGTGCCCGTGTCGACCGACTTGAAGTACTCGTCGGAAGCCAAGTTGACGATGATATCATCGCCTTGATCTTCAAGGGCACTGTTGAGTGCCGAAGAAATCTTAGAGCCCCAAAACGAGTAGAGATCGGCTCCTCGCTTGGTCTTCAGCTTGGTACCCATCTCCAGGCGATAAGGCTGCATGAGGTCCAATGGGCGCAAAATCCCGTATAGTCCAGACAAAATGCGGACATGAGCCTGCATAAAGCTCAAGTCTGATTCCGAATACTGGTCGAGCTCGAGGTCGCGATAGACATCGCCCTTGAACGCGAAAATCGCCGGTCTGGCGTTCTCGGGAGTAAACGGGAGCTCAAATGTCTTGTAGCGCTCCACATTCAAGTCCGCGATCTTCTCTGAGACGCTCATCAAGCTCTCGATACCTTTTTGGTCGTAGTCTCGAAGCGTCTTGATCAACTCTTCGGAGTCATTCAAGAAATCCGGCATCGTGGAGACTTCGGTAGGCAGATGGCTCTCGTAGTCGAGTGTTTTTGCGGGCGATAGAATCGAAATCATAAAAACCTCACCAGGGTAGTTCTTGACCGCGGTAGTCCCAGAATCGGCCACTTTGTTCAAGGCCGGCATTGTCAACGACTTTGAGCATACCGGCAATGCTTTCCGGTGGCTCGATCAGCGCGTTGGGGCCGCCCATATCAGTCTGGACCCAGCCGGGATGGAAGGTCAGCACGGTGAACCCTTCGGACCTGAGATCGTTGGCCAGCGAGCGAGTCGCCATATTCACCGCAGCTTTCGACATACGATAGGCGTAGGAGCCTCCGCTTGTATTGTCGGTGATCGAACCCATCTTCGAAGAGATATTCGCGATCTTCTTTGCGTTTCCGCGTCGCAGATTGGGAAGGAGCGCCTGGGTCACCCGCAAAGTACCAATCCCATTGACGGCGAAGTCGTGCAAAACACCGTCAAAGTTGAGGTGGTCAAAACCTACCGATACGCGTGAGTAATGGCCGGCGTTGTTGATCAAGACATCGATGGCCTCGTCGTTCAACGCTTTGGCGAACGCATCCACACTCTCAGGCTTTGAGATATCCAAAGCCATGAGACGCAACGAGGCCGATTCAAGCGCCCGAAGGTCTGAAGCCTCCGAAGGATTGCGGCTCGTCGCTATGACCTGGTGTCCTGCCTCCAAGAGTTGTTTTGTGAATTCGAGCCCTAGACCACGATTAGCGCCAGTTACTAAGAAGTGCATTTCTCTCCTTTGAGTCAGTTTGGGGTCAAACGCGCACCTAAGATGACAAAGGTCCGCGAAGAGTTGCAATTTGGTCGATTGCGGGTAAAGCACGACTATGACGTTAGTGCCTCGAATCAAAGTGCTCGGGTTTTGGTTGGCGATTGGCTCGTTCATTGGCCTGCTTTCCGGTTCGGCATCGGCGCTCTTCTTGGTGCTCCTCGAATGGGCAACCCTGACGCGCAATACCAATGAGGTGATTGTCTACTTCTTGCCGGTCGCGGGTCTCTTGATGGGCTGGATTCTGCACCGTTGGGGCCAATCGGTCATACGAGGTACGAACCTGGTGGTGGACACGATTTGGCAGGGCGGGCCTCAGATACCGCTTCGTCTTGCTCCAATGGTCATGCTCGGCACCGTGTGGACGCATCTTTTTGGCGGAAGTGCAGGGCGCGAAGGGACCGCGGTCCAGATGGGGGCGAGCATCGCAGATGGCGTGTTATACGCTTTGAAGATTCCGGAGAAATACAGGCAGGAGTTGATCTGCGCAGGCGTCGCCGGTGGATTCGGATCGGTCTTCGGGACACCGATCGCCGGAATGATTTTCGGGATGGAGTTTGTGGTGCTCGGACGCCTGCGCTACCGAGCGTTTGCGCCGTGCCTCGCGGCAGCCATCGTTGGAGACTGGACCTGCCATGCCTGGGGAGTCGGGCACGCAGCGTACCCAGTTCTGGGAGACCTGAGTCTGGAGCCAATCTTGATGGGGAAATGGCTCGTATTTGCAGCGGCCATGGCGCTCGCAACCGTTGGGTTTATCGAGCTCACTCATCTCATCAAGGCGCATCTTGGCCGTTGGGTTCAGCACCCGGCTCTGCGCATGTTTATCGGCGGCGTGTTGGTAGTCTTTCTTTGGAAGGTCGTTGGCACCAGCCAGTATCTTGGTCTTGGTGTACCCACGATCTTGAGCGCGTTTGAAGAGCCTGGGCTAGGAGCTCAGGTATTCGCGCTCAAACTCATCTTTACGGCGATCACCCTTGGTGCAGGTTTCCTGGGCGGCGAGGTAACACCGTTGTTCTTTATTGGGGCGGCGCTCGGGAGCGTGCTTTCGGGGGTACTCGGCATTCCGGTCGAATATGGAGCGGGGGTGGGGCTCGCTGCGGTGTTCGCTGCAGCGTCCAATGCGCCCCTGGCCCTTAGCGTGATGGCGGCAGAATTGCTGGGGATTCACGTGTTACCCCACGTGATGTTGGTTTGTTTTGTGGCCTATATCTTGACCGGTCACAGGTCGATTTACTCCGCCCAACGTGTGGGTCTTTTTAAGAGTAGTGAGATTCCAGAGCAAACCGAGACCATTGCCGAAATTGATTCGCCTCAAAAGGGTGGAACTTCAGAAGGAAAAGTGGCAGAAGACGCCTCGAATTGAGAGGTAGAATAATGTCTTCGAAACTTAAATGTCTTTGTCTATTAGGTTTGAATCTCGTGGCTGCGCCGGCATTTGCCAACGAGCCGCTGGAGCTTCGAGAGTCGTGGGAGGGGCGCGTGAGCGCGTTCATGACTGGCGTGCCCATGGCCTACGATACGAATTCCAATCAGCGGGCCGACAAACTGATTCTCCCTGCCGTGGTCAATGTTTCGGCCAGTGCTCTTCCATCGGATGTGAACTTGGTGGCGGCCCGACTCTATTGGGGCGGAACTCAGATTCAAAACGGTGACGATTGTGTGGGCTCAGACGCCGATCGTGAGGTTCAAATTTCTAGGCCAGATGGTGCCGTGCGCCAAATCGTTGCAGACCGCTGCTATTGTTCGGGGGCGGATGCCGGCTCATACGATGTGTGGGTCTGTCACGCCGATATCTCAGCCGATGCGGGACCCGATATCGTGGGGCAGTGGTCAGTGAGCGAGTACGAGGGCCTGATCGCAGACGGTTCAACAGATACGGCCTCAGCGGCTTTTCTCTGGGTCTACGAGAAGGACACACTTCCTCCGCGTCGGGTGGCCCTCTACGACGGAAATTACGTGCTCGCCGAGCAAGCTGTGACGTTTGAACTCGACGTTAACGTAGATACAAATCCAGACGGCGAGCTGACCTATTTTGTGCTGGAAGGCGATACGGCTGGCGAAGGTGAGGAGTTCATCGAGGTTAACGGATTGCCGGGAGCGGCAGGACCATTGCGCCTCGAAGACTCCATCAATCCGGTGAACAACCCGTTCAATCGTACCATCAACACCACTGACCCAGTTCGTGAAGGTGTGGTGGGAGTGGACGTAGATAGGTTCGATATCACGGGGGCCTTGACGGCTGGAGATACCAAGGTCGCCCTGACCTATAGCGCCGGCGAGGATAAGGTGTGGCTCGCGGTGAACGTGGTGGGCGTGAATCTCTTTGACCCTGTCTTGACCCAGAATTCCTTCAAACAATGGACCTCGGTTGATTCCGAAGTGGCGCTGGCGGGGGGAATGGTGCGGTTCGAGATTCATCTGGAGAACACCGGAAACGAGACCGGCACGGTAACGCTTTCTGACGAGTTCTCGGATGCATTTGAGTCGTGGGTTTTGGTCTCGAATGATTCGGGCACACAAAACACAGCAGCAAGTGGCCTAGAGCTCAATAACGTGGTCGTTGAGCCCGGTGAGTCAGTCAAAATTGTGGTGGATGCCGTGATCGCCGACGTAGAAGACGGCACGGTTGTTTCAAACACCGCTACTTGGACTCGTCCCAATGAAGGTGGGTTTGCGGGTTCGGTATCAACTGGGGATATTGTGGTGCGACGTGATGGCGACTCTGATGGAGTCTACGACTCTGAGGATAACTGCCCTGATGTTGCCAATGCCGACCAGATGGATTCAGACGCCGATGGTGTTGGAGATGCGTGTGAAGACGCACCTGATATGGGCGTACCTGATATGGGAGCACCGGATATGGAGCTGCCTCTTCCCACGACGGAGACCATCGTCTCCGGCACAGGATGTGCCACGCCTGGGATGGGTAGTCCTCTTTTTGCGCTCTTGCTACTTTTCTTTGGTCAGGGTGTTGTAAGGGCTAGAGCTCTTCGAACGAGACGTCGAGCTCTGTAGAGAAGAGATAGCCTTGATCGGTAGTGAGGAGGTGGTCATCAAGGCCAAAGCCGCGCAACGTACGAATTGCCGTGTAGACACGGCTCGCCGCCGCTTCAGGAGTCACCCGTTCACCCGGCCACCCCATCTCAAGTACGTCATCCAGGGAAATACCGACACCCGGCTGGTCACGGCGTAGCTCAGCTAGACCAACGAGGATCATTCGGAGCGCACCACGGCGGGTGAAGTCGATGACCTCGTTCTCGCCGGGGGCGATGAATTTGCGGCCGTCTTTCGTGATTCGGAGAACTGCCTTGGACGTCTGCGGCGCATGGCGTCGCGCAATCTCACGCAGAAGCCTAAGAGCTTCGAATCTTGGCCATACAGTGAGGTCGTCCGAAGATGCGCTCTGTAGAGCTTGAAGAGCTGGTGCGTAGTCTTCGGAAGAGGCGTTTTGAATCCGCCGAGCAATGAGCTCCGCCGCAGAAACAAAAGCTGGAGCAAACTCGCCCGTCGCGAAGGTTTTTGCGCGTTGGATATTCGATTCTGCTGCCGAAAAATCGTGACGAACCGCGTATGAAAGCGCCAGAAGTCCCGCGATGACAGCCTTCCATGCGTCGGGAAGGGTCTGAAAGTCGAGCATCAATCTGGCCTGATGCCGAGCCAACGGGTCATTCTCAAACCAGAGGTCGAAGAAAAAGAGATAGGACCGAGTGACTTGCGAATCGATAGTCTCGGACTCGTCCTCAACTTTCTCCATGGCTTGGACGAGGTAGCCGCGGTCTTGTGCGTCAAGATAAAGGCTCGCGCGCCCGGCCAGGCAGCGAAGTTCAATGCTCGAAGACTTTGCACTGCGGGCGAGTTCGAGTCCCTGGGCGTAGAGTTCGAGCGCCGCATCATTGTTGCCCGCGTGGCGTTCGATATCAGCCAGAGATGCGATAGCCACCGCTTGGAATTTGGTGTCTCCCAGTTCGTCCAAGATCTGTGCGGCGTCTCGAAAGTACCTTCGCGCTTCGTCGTCTCTTCCCTGCGCACTTGCGGCAACCCCGAGGTTGGTCAAGGTTCGCGCCCGCGTACCGTGATCTTTGAGAGCCTCGGCTTGTACCAAAGTCTCGGCCAGAAGTTCGGTGCCTCGTTGTTGGTCGCCAAGAGAAAACGCGATCATCGCAAGATTTCCGCGCATCAAGAGCTGGAGGCGCGGGTCGGAGGTCTTCTGTGTTTTGAGCGCCGTTTCCAGGAGTTCGAACGCATCCTTGAGGTGACCATCAGCCGCCAAAATCATGGCTCGCAACGCATGGGTTCTTAGCAATAACGACTCGTGTTGAGTGCTTTCACGGGCCCGCTCCACTAGTCTTAAGGCGGCTTCTAGCTGGCGCTGGTCGTGCGCATACACAGCTCTGAAGAGCAAAGACTCAGCAAAGATATCGGGATCGCGCGCGTCTTCCGAGTACGTTTCAATCGCCTCAAGTTCACGAATGATGGCCCCGAAGCCGTCGCTATTATTGAGCACTCTAGCAGCAGCCACAGCGCACCGAGCTCTCACCTTGGTAGATACGTTGGGATTGGCTGCGGCTTCCTTTAGCGTAGGTAAAACGAGTCGAAATCCGTTGGCGTCCAGATGGTGGGCGTCCAAGACTCTGGAAGAGAAATAGAGCGCATGTTTATCCAGCACATTCTGAGCGCGCTCAGTATCCATAAGTCGAATATGCGCAAAACCCCGAACGGTTCCAAGCACCCTGAATCGGTCTTCTCCAACTCTTTCGAGCATCGAGTAATCAAGGAGCCCCGAAACCAACTCCAAAGCGTCGCCATCGAGCAATTCTTCGGCATCTTCGAGCGTGAAAGTACCGGATATTGGCGACAGGTCTAAGAGGGCATCTTGACACGACGCTGGAAGGAGCTCCCAAGACCATTCGATGGTTGCCGCGATGGTTTGATGGCGCTCCGGGCGGTCTCTCTCACGGCTCTTAAGCGCACTCATTCGATGAGTGAGTCGTTCTACTAGGTTTGCAGGGCTGAGAAGGCTTACGCGTGATGCCGCAAGCTCGATCGCAAGAGGTAGATAGTCTACTCGACCCGCAAGCTCTAGGACGGATCTGCGCCCATCGTCGTCGAGTTCGAAGTTTGGTACGTGCGCTGCCGCTCTGGCCTTAAAGAGTTCTACGGCATCATGAGCCTGCAAAGGACCAAGGCGGATTTGGTACTCGCCAATGACGTGAAGCGGCTCTCTCGAAGTCGCTATAATCTGGGTGTTCGGACTGAGCTTCATGAATTTTGAAACAGCGTCCGCGAAGTCGATGGCGAGGTGTTCCAAATTGTCCAAAATGAAGAGGGCAGGACCGTCTTCTTCGATCTGGTGGGCGATAGCCTTGATAGCGCTTCCGCCCTTTTCTCGAATATTGAACTCCGCCCGTGCCGCTTCGAGCGCGTCCTCGCCATTGGTGTAGGGCGTGAGCTCGAAGAACCAAACACCTCCGGGATAGTCTTGATCAAAACGGCGAGCGTACTCGCTGGCGAGTCGCGTCTTGCCTGCACCACCAGGTCCGAGAATCGTGATGAGGCGTTGACCCGCACCGAATCGAGACTTCATCGTATTGAGTTCAGCGTCTCGTCCCACAAATGTGGTGGTAGGTTTTGGAAGGTTGCCTGGCATAACTTCTCGGAAATTTCAGAGTATTATTGGAGAGTTGCCCAAGTTCGAGTTCGTTGCAAGTGCAGAGCTTGGAATTTACTCGGGGAGTTCCATTACCTTGACCTCGCCCAATCCGAGCTCTTTAATTTTTGCCTCAATCGTGGCGCGATCTCCAACGACCACCCAGAGAAGTTTATCTGGCTGAATCAGGGCCGGAGCAAGCTTGATCAAGTCGTTTACGCTGCTCGCGTTCACATCCTTGGCATAGGTCTCGAAGTAGTCGTCAGAATACCCAAAGAGCGCAATTTCGTTAAGACTTGAGAGCAGACCGGAAGTGGTTTCATTTCGTCCTGGCAGCTTAAGTGTGCGGGACGCTTTGGCCTTTTCGAGCTCTTCTTCCGTAGGAGGACGGGTGGTCAAGTACTCACGCAGCTCACGGTCGATCTCAACGATGGACTCAGCCGTCTTGTCTGTTTGAACGCCGGTCGAGACGCCGAAGACCTGAGGCCCCAACGTGCTCAGCACAAACGAACGCGCACCATAGGACCAGCCCTTGTCTTCCCTGAGGTTCATGTTGATACGAGCCGTGAAAGAGCCGCCGATGACATCGTTGACCAGGTCGGCCAAGGGGACGTTTAGGGCCTTGGCTTCTGGAATCGGATGGGCGGCGATAATCATGGACTGCGCAGCGCCAGGTTTGTCGATGATCACGAACTCGGACTTTTGCCTTTGAGGGGCGGGTCCTGGCTCTTGAAGAGCCACGTCTTTTGCGGTCCATCCCTGCATCTTCGACTCGAGAATCGCGCTGATTTCGTCGAGCGAAATTCCACCCGTGACGAGGATTTTTACGTTCTTTGGCGTGAAGACAGACTTGTGCATTTGCACGAGTTCCTCACGCTTGATTTCTCGCACGGTCGATTCGTATCCCGAGCCGGTCAATGGCAACCCATATGCGTGGGAGTCCCCGAAGAGCAGGGGGCCAATGAGTCGACGCCCCATAGACGCAGGTTGAGTCTTCTCGCGTTGAATAGAAGAAAGTGTGAGTTGGCGCTCTCGTTCAAGGTCAGTCTCGGGGAAGGTCGGGTTCATCACCACATCCATCGCCACGTCGAGCGCGGGCTCGAGCGTCGTTCCGAGCGAGCGAAGCGTAATGCCGGTAGAGTCGAGTGATGAAGACAACGAGAGGCTCGCCCCAAGGTCTTCAAGCTCGCCAGCGATTGCCATCGCATCGCGGGTTTCTGTGGCCTCGTCCATCAATGAGGTTGTCAGGTTCATGGTGCCGGGTTTCGCAAGCTGGTCTGCCGTGTAGCCGCCTTTGAACAGAAGTTGAACGTTGACCATCGGTGAGTCTTCTCTTTGCATGAGAAGGACCTCCACTCCATTGGATAGGGTCTTTCGTTGAATCTCGGGGAGGTCAAAGTCGCCCGGTGCGCCGATAGTCGGTAGTGCGCTTCGGTCCACAGCGGGCGGCGCCGCGGAGAATTTTTCTTCGGGTACAACGGTCAGTGTCAATGAGCCCGGGGTCAGCCAGAGAAGGCTTGAGTTTCGAACCTCCTCAGGTGTCGCACTCTTATAGACTGCGAGTGAGCGCTGATACGAATCCGGCTCGCCGCCGTAAACCTCGGCTTGAGCCAAAAGGTCTGACGTACCACCGAACCCTCCAACGCGCTCAAGTCTTCCGATGAAGTAGGAGAGGAGCTTGACTCGCGCGCGGGTGAGCTCTTCATAAGTCGGTCCGTCTTCCATGAACCAGGCCAATTCTTCATCAATAATGGCTTCAACCCGATTTGGGTCCACACCGGCTTTGACAGACGCTGTGATCCAAAGTTGTGAACCAATCTCGCCGTCTGAGGTATAGGCAGAAACACTCGTGGCGAGTTGCTCGTCGTGGACGAGTCGTTTGTAGAGTCTCGACGTCTTGCCCCAGCCCATGACGTAGGCCGCGAGCCGAAGGTGTTCGAGCTCGTCGGTCCCCCATTGAGGCACGTTGTAGACGCGATGAATTCGGGCTTCGCTCACCTTATCCGAATACGTGTAGCGGGAATGTGAATCCATCGGGGCCACACGTGGTCCGGGTCTGTCTACTTGAGGCCCTGGCGGGATATGACCGAAGTATTTTTCGACCTTGGCCTTCGCTTCTTCGGGCGTGATATCACCCGAAAGCACGATCGTTGCGTTGGCGGCCCCGTAGTACTTGCCAAACCATTCTTTGACATCGTCAAGCGTGGCAGCATCAAGGTCTGCCATGCGGCCAATTGTGGTCCACGAATAGGGGTGGCCGGCCGGGTACGCGAGTTCGGTCACCAACATCCAAACACGGCCATAAGGGCGGTTTAGGTAGTTCTGACGCTTCTCGTTTTTGACGACCTCGCGCTGCTCGTCGAGCCTCTCTTGCGTGATGGCGCCCGCGAAGTGGCCCATGCGGTCGGACTCCATGAAGAGCGCAACGTCGAGTGCGTGCTTCGGCACAGTTTGGAAGTAATTGGTGCGGTCGCGGTTTGTGGTGCCGTTGAGATCGGTAGCGCCAATTTTTTCAAGCGGTTCGAAGTATTCGCCTTGATAGTTCTCCGACCCCTGGAACATCAGGTGCTCAAAAAGGTGCGCAAACCCGGTTCGGCCGGGGGACTCGTTCTTCGAGCCTACGTGATACCAAACGTTGACAGCCACAAGTGGGGCCTTTCGGTCCTCGTGCACGACGAGTGTTAAACCGTTTGGCAGCACAAATTTTGTGAAGGGAATGTCGACTTCGGGGAGCTCCGTGGTGATGGTCTCTTCAACGATCTTGGCTGCGGGCTCGGGTTTCTCTGGTGGCGTGGCACAACCTACAACGATTGCTGCAACCCCAAACAAATAACGAATGTTCATGACAACTCCTCAGACGAAATTTACGTCCGAGGAACTACCACGAGCGAGGAAACTCCCCAAGTTGAATACGGATTTAGGGGACGATGTCAGCGCGAGCAGCGCTCCACTCGAAGCCGATTGAAAGGGCTTCGAAATTGTCGTCGTTATCAGCATCGATATCAGCCGCGCCCTGAAGGATTGAGGGAAGCACGCCGCAAACTCCGCCGTTTTGGATATTGCTACCGGCGAGTACTCGGCAGATTTCCTCAGCGTTACTTGGGCAGACGGTGTTGACATTAGCTACGCATGCACCTTCCCATTCCTGATTGGTAGCATCTTGGGTGTAGATGGGCTGTGTGTTCCCAATACAGGCGCAGTTTTGGTCGATGATCGTATTGATGGCGGTATACATCGACTCGAGAGTTACCCAACCTGATAGCGCGCCGTCCGTATAGGCGATTCCGTCATTAGGAACCGTTGCGGTGCCCGAGACTTCCGCCTGCTGGATGGCTAGGGAAAGCGTTGAGCCGAGGAATGGTAGTGAGAAGTCGAGGCTAGTCGGGCCGGCAGCCATCTCGTTGGCCATCATGCTCGCGGGATTAAACACCACGAGCGGCTCTCCCGTGCCTGGCTTGAATGCCGCTGGGAGAAGCGTGAATTGGCCATTGGAAGCTGCAGCTGACCCGTAATCTGTGCCGTTTGCGAAGCTGCCGGCGAGCCAGGAGAGGAGGAACCCATCTGGGTCTGTCGCGCCGTCGAGCTCACGGTGGTCGAGCAGAATCACCGCGCTTCCGTTTTCAATGGCGTCCGTCAGCGGTGCCTGAATATCAGCCCCGAAAAGAGCGAGCGTATCGTTCAGATTGGCGAGCGCGTTGTCGATGCCAGGAGCCTTGGAGATAGCGCCGAAGTCTTTGCAGCACACTGCGACACCATCTTGAGTCTCGGGGACCAAGAGCTCGTAGATATAAGAGGCATCCGTCGAGGTATTCGCAAATGCCGTCGGGTCCGCGGGCCAGGTGAATGGAAGAGGAGGGTCGACCGGGTCCATATCAGCCTCCATGTCGGCCATCATATCTGGCTCTGGCGCCATGTCTTCTTCAGCAGGCATGTCTTCGGCCATATCTGGCTCAGGTTCGCTCATGTCGGCTTCGGACATATCTCCGCCTGTTTGACCAGAATCGTCTTGGGCATCCGTGGAGTCCATGTCCATGTTGTTGGTAGGAGTTTGAGCGGGATCGTCGCTACACGCTGCAGCCAGCGCCAAAATCAAGGCGGCCACTAGAACCTTCATAGAGTACCTCTTTTCAATTCAAACAATGAGGTGCCCTATCTAGTTGAATTAGGCGGCTGATTCAAGAGTCAGTCTCACATCTTTTCGATGCTCCAGCGAATCGTGGTCCACGGGTCATCTGGGCAATCAGTCTCTACGATACCCTCAGCGAGTGGTGGTGTGACCGTGTAATACCAGCTGCAGATGAAGTCCGATGAAAGTGTATCCTCGTCCCACATTTCCAAAAGAATGCCGTTTGCAAAGGCTTCTTCCGGTATATCCTCAAGAACCGTTTCGGACCAAATCGGAAAGTTGTTATCCCATTTGGTCGTGGTTTCGCCCCAAATGTAGGTGCCCGTCGGGTACTCTAACTCCGCGTAAACATAGGGGTCAACGGAGGAGAAGGTATCGTCCCACCAGTAGTCTACTACCGCGGAAAGAATAGTGATTTTCCAGAAGTTTTGGATGCCGCAGGTTCCGTCGCCCATGCAGGACTCTTCACCCGTGCAGGCGAAACACGCTTCGCCTGAAATTCCGCACTGTGCTGCGGTGGTGTTGTCTACACAGACCTCACCCATGCAGCACCCGTCACAGGTCTCAGCGCAAGGTGGAGCAACGCACATACCGGCTTCACAGCTTCCGTCACCACAGGAGTCACAGGCGAGTCCGCCGGTGCCGCACGCGTTGTTATTGTCTCCGGTTTGACAGATGCCGATATTATCGCAACACCCGTCACAATTGTCTGGACCACAAGCGGTGCCGGTAGAGCACACGCCTTCTACGCATCCGCCAACCTCGCAAACTGCACAGGCTTCACCGTTCGCCCCACACGAAGTGGCTGAGGTGCCGGTCTGACACATGCCGTTCGCGTCACAACAGCCATCACAAGTCATTGAGTTGCAGCCCGACGTGTTGTTTGGAGGGTTGTTTGTGGGCGCGTCATCTACGCATGTACCTTCAGAGCAAATCTGTCCGGTTTCACAAGCCACGCAGGCCAAGCCGTCTGCCCCGCAGGCGTCGCTTGTCAGACCTGTGCGGCAGGTTTCGCCTTGCAAACATCCGGTGCACTCACCGGTCGAGTTATTGGGCGGGGCTATCGTCGTGTTATTGACCGGATTTGGGGTGTCGGGGACTTCGATATCAGGTCGCACGTCCGAGTTGTTTTCCAAAGTGGCACCGGTTTCGTCATCCCCACACGCAGCAGTTAAGGTCAAGAAACACACCAAACAAATTGCCGAGCTCGGTTTGCCGAACACATTCTTCAAAAGAGGCTTCATCTTCAATCTCCACGCAAGGCTCGAACGCATACCAGAAAATTTTCGGCTAGTCAGGTGTTTCGGTGCATGTAGACTCAAGACAAGAGATTTTCTAGGAAAACGAATGGAAGGATCTTTGGAAATTGAGCGTGGATTGACGCACCCACTCGGTGCGCGAGTGACACCAAGAGGGGTGAATTTTAGTCTCTATTCGAGATTCGCCACTCGGGTGGAACTTCTGCTCTTCGACCACGAGGACGACTCTCTGGCGACCCGCACCTTTGAGCTCAATCCTGGAAGTCACCGCACCGGCCACTACTGGCATATCCATGTAATCGGGGCAGGGCATGGTCAGCTCTATGGGTATCGCGTCTGGGGCGCCCATCTCCCCGAACATGGCCAGAGGTTCGATGGACAGAAGGTCCTCGTTGACCCGTACGCTCATGCGATCATTAAACCGAGGGCCTATTCCAGAGAAGCTGCCTTCTTGCCTGGAGACAATGCTGGTGCGGCGCTGAAGTCGATGGTTGTGGATTCGGCTCAATACGACTGGGAAGACGATAAACCGCTGCACACCCCGTTTTCGCGGACCATCATCTACGAGCTTCATGTTTCAGGGATGACCAAACACCCGAACTCTGGTTTAGAGCCTAGGCTTCGAGGGACCTATCGTGGATTGATAGAGAAGATCGACTATCTCAAAGAGTTGGGAATTACGGCCGTTGAACTTCTTCCGGTTTTCTATTTCGATGAAACCGACGCTCCAGCTGACCAGACCAACTACTGGGGTTACTCCCCCGTGAATTTCTTCGCGGTGCACGAGGGCTATGCGGAGGACCCAAGGCAAGCCGTCGATGAGTTTCGTGACATGGTCAAGGCACTCCATAAGGCAGGTATCGAAGTTATTCTCGACGTGGTCTACAACCACACGTGTGAGGGAGATTCACGCGGTCCTACCTTGTGTTTTCGAGGCATAGACGACGGCACCTACTACATTCAAGACAAGGGTAAGTACGCGAACTTTTCGGGATGTGGAAATACGTTCAACGCGAATAAGAGCGTTTCGAGGCGCATGATCATGGACAGCCTGCGCTACTGGGTCAAAGAAATGCACGTCGATGGATTTCGGTTTGATCTGGCGTCGATCTTGGCACGAGACGCTGACGGAAATCCGATGGCTGATCCCCCGTTGATCTGGGATATCGAAACAGACCCTGTGTTGGCGAACACCAAGCTCATCGCGGAAGCTTGGGACGCCGCGGGTCTCTATCAGGTCGGTAAGTTTTATGGCGATCATTGGAAGGAGTGGAACGGACAGTTCCGCGATGATCTTCGGGCGTTTTTTCGAGGTGACGAAGGCCGAGCACCTGCCCTCATCTCGAGGCTCCTCGCCAGCCCTGATATCTACCATCGAGAAACCTCGCCGGAGCGGAGCATCAATTTTGTGACGTGCCACGATGGTTTCACGCTCAACGACCTTGTTACCTACGAGCACAAACATAATTTGGCGAACGGGGAGCACAATAGAGATGGGTCCGACCATAACCTGAGTCGCAATTACGGTGTGGAAGGTCCGAGTGATGATCCAAGGATAGAAGAGCTTCGTGCGCGTCAAATCCGCAACCTTATGACGGCAACCCTGATGTCTCTTGGTGTACCCATGATTTTGATGGGTGACGAAGTCAGGCGAACTCAGGGCGGCAATAACAATGCCTATTGCCAGGACAACGAAATCTCTTGGTTTGATTGGTCTCTAGTCCAGAAGAACGAGGACTTATTGAGGTTCACGAAGGAGTTAATCCGCCTGCGTTTGAGCCTGAACTTGCATCAGGATCGGCAAGTACCTTTGCACAAGATTCTGAGCACGGGCTCGATTCGTTGGCATGGTGTAAAGCTCGGAACGCCTGACTGGTCTTATCACTCACACTCAATAGCCTTTGAGCTGCGAGATCCCAGTGGGATCTTCTACGTGGTGATGAACGCCTTCTGGGAGGACCTGGAGTTCGAGTTGCCTTACCCGCCCGGCGGTATGACTTGGCGCCGGCTTATCGACACATCGCTTCCGGCTGGTGAGGAGATTCTCAGGTTCGAGGATGCACCTGGAGTGGAGTCGCATTATTACAAGGTTCGAGCTCGAAGTGTGCTGATCTTGGCGTGTAAGATCTACGACGCCGTTCCGAATCTCTATGACCGCTATTGAGCGCGCGGTTTAGAAACGAGGTTGCGGAAATCCTGAGAGAGGCTTTGCGTAATGGAAGCCCTGATGAAGCGAGCAGCCTAGCTCTGATACCTTTTGCTTTTCGTCTTCGGTCTCGATTCCTTCCGCAATGATCTCGACCTCCATCTGGTTCATAGTCTGAATCATGCCGCCCACGAGTTGTTGGCGTTTCGCGTCTTTGTGGATATCTCGAATCAGCTCCATATCGAGCTTCACAAAATTCGGCTCGAGGGCAGCCAAGGCTACCAGACCTGCATAACCAGCTCCGAGGTCATCTAGCGCGAACTGATAGCCAAGCGCTCTTAGCTTCAAGAGCACTGGGCGAATCAGGTGCATTTCGGGCAGAGGTTTGCGCTCGGTGATTTCAAACACGATTCGACCTGCGTAGGGGTGAAGCGGATTTGAATGGTGGACCAACATCGGGTCGGTCAGGTCGAGAGGGTGAAGATTCACAAAAAAGAGGGGGTCCTTTGGGGGGGACCCGGCAAGTATGCTTGAGACCTTTTCACGGATGACTCGGCCTACTTCATGGAGTCTCTCGAGACGCTCCGCGACATCGAAAAGCGCACCAGGATTGGTGATTTGCTCGTCGTTGATTCGTGCCAGGAATTCGTAGGCAAACACGGATTTTGTGTCGGCCTTTACGATGGGTTGAGCCACCATATGGATGGACTTCATGGCCCTTTCTAGGGCTGACTCAAGCGTGCCACGGTCGCCTGCAACCTTATCGTCGCGGCCGATCGTCTGCATGGCTTCCCGTTTCAATTTCGCGAGCCGATGAAAGCGCACCGCCTGCTCTACAGTCGAACGAAAGAGTAGGGCGTCTAACGGCTTTGTCAGATACCTGAATGCCCCGTACTCCACGGCATCGACGGCTGTTTCATACGTTGGTGCGCCTGTGATGAGAATAACGGGTACGTCGGGCTTCTTCTCACGCAGAGCCTTGAGCAGCTGTAGCCCGGACATTCCTGGCATGTTGATATCGCTCACGATCACGTCAAAAGGCCACGCCGAGAGCGCCTCAAGGGCGGCCTGGCCGTCTTGAACTTTCACCACGCGATATCTGAGTTTCGCGAGTGCAGCCTCATAGGTTTGCAAGATCAAAGAGTCATCGTCGACCAAGAGTACATTTGGGGTCTCGGTAGGATTCATTCTTTCTTTCCTTCGATTGCATCGATGGTGGTCTCTAGTAGCTCTTGAAAGTGAAACGGTTTTTGGATTTCTGCAATTACCCCAATTTCACTTAGTCCGTTTGTCCGTTGTACACCCCCGCTGATTGCGATCAAGGGGACTTCTGGACAAATTGCTCGGATGGCTTTCATTGCATCGGGTCCAGACATCACTGGCATGGATATATCTGAAATCACTGCTTTTATGGTTTCTTTGTGCCTGGCGAAAAGTGCGACTGCTTCGGCACCATTAGACGCCGTGATGACTTTGAAGCCGTGCCGCTCGAGGGTGGATGCGGCAATTTCGACAATCGCGGGTTCATCATCGACGAAAAGAATGGTGGCCCCTTTTCCGTGGATCGCTCTTGGGCGCTCGATGATCGGTGTATCAGCCCCCGACTCGACATCGTCCTCGGCGATTGGCAGGTAGACGCGGAATATTGTTCCACGGTTGGAGCTATCAAAATTGATAAAGCCGCCATGGCTTCGAACAATGGCGAGCGCCGTGGATAGGCCCAGTCCCGTTCCGGAACCCATTTCTTTGGTTGTCACAAACGGCTCGAAAATCTGTGCCTTGAGATTTTCCGGGATGCCGTGCCCGGTGTCCGAAATTTCGACTACGACAAAGAATCCGGGGTGTGCTCCATCTACCATACGTGCATAAGCATTATCGATCTCTTTCTGATAGGTCCTAACACCGAGTCGACCGCCGCCAACCATCGCGTCTCGCGCATTTACGAGCAGATTTAGAAGGACTTGTTGGAGTTGGGTCGCATCTCCCAAGACGCGCGGCAATTCTTTGAGTTCAAACTCGGCCGAGATTGAGCGTGGGAAGGTATCTCGAACGATCTGGCGCAAGTCCTGGAGTAGGCGCTCCACGTTGATCGGAAGCTTTTGGCCCTCGACCCCACGCGCAAAATACAGAACCTGCTTGATGATTTCAGCACCACGCTTGGCGCTTGTCTTGATGTTCTCACCGAGGGTGCGTGCGAAAGGGTCTTCAGAATCCGTGGCAAGCAAGTCGGCCGACATTAGAATGGGTGTGAGGAGATTGTTGAGGTCATGTGCCATACCGCTCGCGATATTTCCGATGCTCTCAAGACGTTGGGCTCGCATGAATTGGCCTTGAAGCCTCTTCCACTCTGAAACATCCGTGTGGATAAGAAGGAATCCTTCGTTTTCACCGTCTCCGTATCGATTCCAGCGCGCCGTCACCCAGAGCTGGTTTCCGTTTGCATCGATCTGCTCAAACTCGCCAGTCCATGTACCATCGGAGTTCAGCTTCTTCGACGCCGTTTTGAAGATCTCGTCATCAACCCGAAGGACCTCTTGTAGGAGGCGCCCTCGAGCCTCATGTGTGGTGATGCCGTAGAGTCTCTCAGCCGCCTGATTCCAAAACCGGACACGATTCTTGAGATCCATTTCGATGATGGCGTCGGTGGTGTGGTTGAGCAGTGCTGCCTGTCTAGAAAGGCGTGCGGCAATATCGCGTTCCTCGGTGATATCCTGGGCAAGGCCGATATAGAGCAGCGGCGTCCCTTCTGCGTCTTTGGTGACGCTACTCTTGGCTCGAAAAGCACGCTCTTTTCCGTTCTTCTGAATCACACGAATGACGGTCTCGTCAAGCTCCTGCGAGGGGTCCTCCAAGATGCTTGCGATGATGTGTCGGTCAGCAGGATGCACCATCTTTAGAAGAGCTTGATCGTCGCTTGCAAACTCCTCCAACGAATACCCAATCTGCAGGAACGAACGTGCAAACGTTGGGTTCATGTAGATGACCTCGAACGTTTTGGCATCTCGCACCCAAATCGCGATATCGAGCTCGTTGGTCAGCGTTTGAAAGAGATTTTCACTCCTTTTGAGTGCCTGGGTCTGAATCTCGTGAGCTGAACGGTCCTCAAAACACAAGACAATGCGTCCTGCTTCCAAGTCCTGACGCTTAAGCTTGAAATAGTGGGGTGGGGATGCGCACATCGCCTCGTCTTGATCACTGACGCACTCGAGCAATGATTTCAAAGTCGAATCATCGATCCCATCCACAAAAAGGGCGTGTCCGGCGGCATTTAGTGAGAGAACGCGAGGACCTTCGAGATCCACCAACGCCAGTGGCACGGGATTCTTATCGAAAACCATTTGGAGGATATCGCGGTCGAGTTCATTCATCGAGCGCCTCCTGCAGGGTTTGAAGTAGTTCTTCCGTCGCGAAGGGTTTTGTCAGGAAGTGTCTGATACCCGACGCACTGGCTTTGGCTCTCTTGCCATTAGCGGAAAGCCCACTAAGCGCTACGACTTTGATATCTGGGTTGAGGTGTCTCGCGGCGGCAATCAGCGCCAACCCGTCCATCACGGGCATATGTAAGTCAGTTAAGATTAGGGCGACTGTGTCTAGTTTTTCTGCAAAGATCGAAACCGCCTCGGCGCCATGTGCGGCCCTAAGAGTCTTGTAATTGAACGCCTCAAGGGCGTCACAAACGATATTTCGAATCGCACTATCATCGTCGACCACAAGGATGGTCTCGCCACCCCCATGTAAGATGTCCGGGGTCGATGTAATGTCTACATCTGACGGCCTATCGTTGGCCAAAGGTAGGTAAATGTGGAACGTAGTGCCTCGGCCTTTTTCGGAATACAAGTTGATGAAACCGCCGTGTTTTTTGACGATCGTCAACGCCATTGGCAGGCCAAGGCCAGTGCCCTTTCCAACGGGTTTTGTAGTGTAGAACGGCTCAAAAAGGTGTTCTCGCTCTTCGGGCGAGATTCCGTACCCGGTGTCGGAAATCGAGATGCGGGCGTACTCGCCGCTGACCGCCTGGCTCAAGGTTGAGGCCATATGGTGGTCGAGCCGAACATTACGAAGCTCAACTTTTATCGTTCCGCCTTCAGACATCGCGTCGGCAGCGTTGACGCACATATTCATCAAGACTTGGCCAATCTGGGTCCTATCGCCGACCACCCACGCATCCGCGCTATTAAGGTCGGATTCCAATCGAATGGCCTTGGGTAGCGTATCAGACGCAAGGCCGACAAAGTCTTGAGTCAAGAGTTGGAGGTCGAGAAGTTTCATTTCGACCTCTTCCCCTCTGGCGTACCCAAGGAGTTGACGAATGATATCGCGACCTCGGAGCGTGGTACCTTCCAGAGTGTTGAGCAGCTTGAGTTTGGAATCCGAATCTTCTTCGCGCTTGAGGGTGCCTAGTCCGACGAGTAACGGAGAAAGCACGTTGTTGAGGTCGTGCGCAATACCGGCTGCCAGTCGTCCCACGGACTCAAGTCTTTGGGCACGAATGTATTGTGATTCCAGAAGCTTCGTTTGCGTGGAATCGCTTTCGAAGGCGACAATCTTCTTTGCATGTTCTTGGATGAGTAAGGACCAGCGCGCTGTGATGACCTTTGGCACCCCGTTGATCAAGACGTGGAATTCACCTTCCCATGACCCTTTTTCGAGGGTCGCACGTACGGCTTCTGTGAAGATCATGGGATCAAAATTCACAAAGTTTGAAAGGTGTTTTCCGACGATATCGGATTGTTGGACGCCATAGATTTGCGAAGCGGCTTGATTCCAAAGATGAACGATGCCAGCGAGATCTCGAACGGAGATGGCGCTCGATGCCTGTTCGATGAGTTGAGCTTGTTCCTGCAGGCGAAGCATTTGGTCGCGCTTTTCGGAGACGTCGATCACGCCGCCCACCATCCTCACAGGGGAGCCCTCAGCGTTGAGCACGACCCGTCCGGTTTCTTTGACGAAGGCCCAGGTATCGTTCTGTCTCTTTAGGCGGTACTCCTCTTGCCATACCCGGTCCTTGGTAAAAATGGCATGACTTAGACTCTTGGTAACGCGTTCAATATCGTCGGGATGAACGCGTTGTTGCCAGAGTTCAATGGTGGACATATCGCCGAAGGATTGATCGAGATCCTCGCTCCACCAGATGGTGTTCTCTTCCAAATCCCACTCAAAGATCATGTCCTGCGAGGCGAGCGAAATCAGACGGAATCGCTCCTCGGAGATGCGTATTCTCTCGTTGAATTCGAGCTCCGACGTAATATCGTTGAAGCCCCCGTAGACGTGCATCTCACCCGTGACCGAGTTGATTTTCGAAATCGCGCGTGCTCGTACAGATGCCCACTTTCCATCGACTCGTTTATAGCGAAAGGTAAGCGTACATTCGGAATTTTCGCGCTCCCCGATTGAGAGGAGCACGGCTTTGACGTGTGGTAGATCTTCCACATGAACGAGCGAAAACCAGTCTTCAATGGTGCGCGGTTGCCCGTACTCGGCATCTTCCGCCGGCCACCAAATCTTGTTTTGTTCGATGTTCCAGTCCCAAAACGCATCGTTGGTCAGGTTTGAGATGGTTCGCAACCGTTGCTCGCGTTCTCTAAGCTTTCGAGTCTGTGAGATAACTGCATCTTCGGCCGATTTTTGCTCGGTGATATCCCGACCCGAGAGAAAGAGCACTTGCTCGTCGCTCATCGGGTGGCAAGACCAGGAAATCCAGCGCCAGAGTCCGTGCACCGTGCGCATCCGTGCCTCGAAAGCAATCAAGGTGTCATTGGTCAGGACACCTTCGAATTCTTCGGCCACGTCTTCGATATCATCCGGATGCACAAGATCTCGGAAACACATCGTTCGAAGCGATTTACCCGTGTAACCAAGCAGAAACTCAAGCGTGGGGTTTACCCGAATGAAGCGCTCGGTGCTATCGAGCACAGCGAGGCAGTCAGGCGTGAATCGGAAGATCCGATCCATATGGAGCCGAGCAAAACGCCGTTGGAAGATGATCTCTAAGGACTCACGGGCATCAGTCAGGACCCGAGTCCAGAGCGTCCAATCGTTGTTTGTTCGACCAAACGCCAAGATACACTTTTGATAGTCATCAAGGTGTAGTCTGATCAGCACTAGTGCTTTGAATCCGTACTTACCCTGAAGAAGCGTGACCGGCAGGTCCTCCATCGATGCGACCGTTTGGCTCATCGTTTCAGCGAGCTCAGTGTCGCTCGCCCAGAGCGCTGAGCTCCCGACGCCTTGGGGGCCCGACAACCAAACGCCGCCAAAATCCCAATCAAGTTGATCGTGGATCGCCTTTACCCCGGCCTCTAGAATCTCCCGGGGAGTCTCAGCGGGTTGAACACCCGTTGCCACCACTTCCATGAGCTCTTGCTTCATGGACTGCCGATGCGTCTCAGTGAAGATCGTGTAGTAGGCTGCAATCCCTTGGGGACTTGGGAATACACGTCCCTCTACCCATTCGCCTTCGTTTTCCATGAAGTACTTAAGGACGCGACTTTGTCCGTCTTTCATCGCGTCTCGATAGATTTGTTCGAGGTTCGTCCCGGCGACCTCGGGGTGTGTTTCCCAGGGCCTCTTTCCCATCATCTCTCGGCGCGATAGACGAGCGAGTCTCTCCCCGGCCGCATTTACCCAGACGAAGCGGAAGTCTTCGTCGAGTGCATAAAAGGCGTCCTGGATACGCTCAAGGACATCACTTGCGTGATCGATCGGTGTGAGTTGAGGAAGCTCGGACGTTTCCATCGCAAGCTGGAAAAGTCGGTCCACTGAAACCGCGATCTGTGGTGCGTTTTCAGGACTTACATCCAACGCGAGGATATCCCAGACCGGATTCTTGAGTATCTGAAAACCCACACAGCCTTCGGGGTCTACAAGCCGAGGGGAGATTTTTAGGCGTTGGTCCTCAACCGAAACACTCTCAGCCTCGTGTCGCTCAAAAACGCCGTCTTTCCAAATGACTACGTCAAATCCTCGGGGTGAACGGCGTGCAAAAAGTACCCACGAAGCTGAAGTCGTAGCGTTCAGCAACTCGGCGATACCCCGTTCAAAGAGTAGAGTTGTTATACCCATACTAAATTCTTGATCCTTTTTACGCGCACTTCGTTCATACTACACGAAACGACCCAAGAGGAGAGTCATGAAACGATTTTCGCTGATAATCTGCGCGGTTTTTGCGCTATCGTGTTCTCAGCAGCGCGAGGACGAGGGAATCCCGGCCAATTTTGCTGCTCCAACCCAAGCCGAAGAATCTAAGGCCGAGTCCGAGGAGGCCGATGCTGTGGACGAGGAAGTGTCGGCTGAACCTGCACCCGCCCAAGCACCCGCGGCTGAACCAGTCCCGGTCGAGGATTCCGCGAGAGAGCGCTCATCTGAGGCTCCAAAAACTGCACCCAAACGCTCAGCGCGTCCATCCGCTGCTCCCTCGGGTTGCCCCGATCAAACGTGTTTTGAGAAGTGCAAACCTTTTGGCTCGGCCCAACAATCCGAGTGTGCACAGGCGTATTCGAGGGGGTGTTTTTCGCCTGAGAGGGACCCGTTGAATTGCGGCGAGTTTGGCGTTGGAGAAGCGCAAAAAGGCGGCGCCCCGGCCGATGAAAACGTGGGCGAGATGCCTGTTCCACGGCTCGATTAATCGGCTCGGGACCCGACCCTTTGGCGAATCTCCAAAAGGTATTTGATGTCGGGATGAGCATCATCCGGGAGAGCGTCACCCTCTAGAAAACTCATTGCCGCCCTGGCAATTTTCTTCGTCGATTCGTCTAATGACTCTTCTAGGAGGGCTTCGAATTTTTCTCGCGCGAGCAACCCATCCTCCACAACGGTGAGCAGGGCGTCGTTTAGCCTAGAAATCGCTTTTTCGTGGGCGTTCAGGTCTTTTGAGAGGAAGAGCACTGCGTCGACTTTTTCGCGTGATTCCGAGTACTTTCCGAGTCGCCGAAGCGTTACCGCAACGGCGTGCTCCGCCAAGAACTCCCCGTACCGATCGTGAATCGTTCTGGAGATGTTTGCGCTCTTTTCGAGCTCCTGCATAGCCGTCTCGAACTTGCCGAGCGCCCCTAATGCGTGGCCCGAGTAAGCTAGCGCCTGTGCCTCGCGTTTTCGACTTCCGCTCTTGAAGAAGTGCTCTGCGGCAGCAGAAAACGATTCCACGGCCGAATCAATTTCACCGAGGCGATACTTGATAAAGCCCATTCCCAGAAGCACTTTGCCCATCTCTAGTGGAAGCTCTTGGGCAGTATAGACTTCGAGTGCACGAGCAAAATATCTCAGTCCTTCTCTCGGCTCGTCGAGGCTGAGGTCCGACCCAAGTGCCTTGAGCGCCTCGGCATAAGGTAACTCGAGTCCTCTGGGCTCGGCTTCGCAGCTTTCGATCACGTCCTTCAAGAGCTGGCGCCCCTCTTTTTTGGACTCTTGGAGCCTAAGGCTAGCGATCAGTCGTTTCTGCAACAAGAGGTGGAACTGGTAGTGATCCTTGTGGGCTCGGCTCAGGAGCGCGGCTCGGTCTTCGAGCAGTTTCCGGACTGGCTTTTGGTCCTGAATCTCGAGGGCGATGGCGTAGTAGAAGGGCAGCAGCGCATCGTCAACACGTCCCGCTGATTCAAAGTGTCGAGCGATTCTGAGATGGTAGTTTGCCGGGCTATCGGGTGTAGCGAGTTCACGCAACACCCCCGCTGCAGCTTCCTGGATCTCTGACCAGCGCCCCTGCACGCGCGCCCTTGCCCGGATGCACTCAACGATCTCGCGATGGGAAAAATACCACGACTTCTCGTCACCTTGAGCAAGGCCTGAGTCCAAGAGCATCTCGACCAGCTTTGGACTGAAAGGTATGTGGAGGCGCGCGCATACAGCACGAATCTCCTGATTTGACGGGGCAATTCCCAAGACTCCCGCGATCTCCAGACAAATCTGAGCAGTCTGAGCCTCTTCTTTGAGTCTACGAAGCACGCGATCCAATCGAATCACGAAGAGTTCTGGCGCACTCTTTGGCAATATGACGTCGGTTCTCAGCGCGAGCGAATCGTCAAGAACGCTCAAGGCGCCGCGCTCTACAAGGTTTGCGAGCGCTTGGCGCGCGAACTCCTGATCGTCGCCACAAATCGCAGAGAGCTCGTCAACAAGCGCGTCGTTCAAAGGGAGCATCGCCGATATCTGAGCGCGCGAAAGCTCGGGATCATGAGCCTGAATTAGAACTTTGTGTGTTCCGGGAGGCGCCTCATCCCAGGCACATGTGAGCACTAGGATCGGTGCGTCGAGCGCGCTGACTTCCGAGATGAGCTCTGGCAGTTCGTCATCAAACTGAACGCCACGCACAAGCAAGATGATCGGACGGGCCTCGGCCAATTCTGCGAGGATTCGGCTGGCCGCCTTTAACTTCTCGGCACGACCGGGCAACGCATCGTGTTGTGAATAGAGTCTGCCGAGGATCTCCATCCCGAGAAGCTCCCCGCCGGCTCCAAATTTGCGGGCTCGGTTCAAGAGCGTCTCGTCCCCGATATCCCAAGTGCGAAAGATATCATTTGCGAGTCCAACGATGCCTTCGTGCGGGGCGCGACTGGGTGTGGCGCGAATCTCAAAAACCCTTGCAGCGCCAAGCTCCGCGGCATAAACACTGACCCATTTGCTCAGGCGCCAAGCGCTGTCTTCGGAGACCGACTCCAAATTGACCACTCTTGGACGCCCCGAGTTGCTTGTTCGAACGAACTCAGTCCAGAGCTCGTCTCGGGCTCGGTCAACTCCAACAACCGGGACCTCTCGGAGTGCAAAGAGGCCTAAGCCGGCGAGCTCAAGGCCGGCTCTTCCAGGCTTGGGGCCGGTCCATTCACTTGGCGGGAAATGCCGCCGGATGGGGCGTTTGGCTGGCGTCTCCCGAACGTCTGGGACTTCTCCCTTCCCTGTCTTTTGAGTTACCTCACCCATGGGTTCGGTATGCGAATAGACCCAGTCCTGTGTACTTAATGTGGCGACGGTATCGAGAGGCACAAAGTCCGAAGAATCATTGATGGGGCCCTGAACCGAGGGTAGATCGAGTAGTTCAGCGAGCACATCAGCGGCGTGCTCGTAGCGCGTTCCAGGGAGTTTACTCAAAAGTCCCTGGGTGAGTTCCCAAAATCCTTCTGGAACCGGGATTAACTCGTTGGCCGGCTCCACCGCTTCGTGAAGATGTTTGAAAGCAAGTTGCGAGAGGGAGCCGCTGAAGGGGGGGTTGCCGCAAACCAGCTCCACCATCATACAACCGAACGCGTAGAGATCGGTCCAGGGCCCGAGGTCTCGCCAGTCGCCAAAGAACTGCTCGGGTGCCATGTAGAGTGGGGTGCCAGCGCTCGAGTAGCCATCCGACTTATGGCGGTCACCAAAAGCGTGAGCGATTCCGAAATCAGCGAGCTTTAGGACGAGTTCGTTTCCGACTCGTTTGTAGAGGATGTTCTCAGGTTTGAGATCGCGATGAATCACGCCGCGAGCATGGGCGTAGGATAGCGCACTCAACGTGGCGCCAAGCACCGAGCGAACGTGCTCAAAGGACTTGAGTGGTAAGATATCCCGTAGCGTTCCGTCCATCCGTTCCATGGATAGAAATGGCTGCGGGTCCTGTCCGTAGTCGTAGAGTTGGACGATATGATGGTGCTGAAGGCTTGCGTGCGCGCGGGCTTCGTTGAATAGCTCCGTGCTCGCTTCTTTGAGGACCTTAAGGGCAACTCTAAGACCGGTTTGCTCCTGCTTCGCAAGCCAAACCTCGGCCATACCGCCAGAGCCAAGTCTGCGTTCGACTTCAAAGGGACCGATTTTCTGACCTGAACGCAATTCTTAAGCCTCGCAATGATTTCCGAGTGTATCAGACTCATCAGCCCTCGTTGACATGAAACACCAAAACTCCCTATGAATGCCCGGCCCTTTGAAGGTGTTGATTTGATTCGAAGTCTTAAAGAACTCGGCTTTGACCCCGATTATGAACGTGAGCTTGAAGCAGGTCACTACTTTGCTCGTGTGACCGCGGATTACGGCATCCAATTTGAGGTCGTGCTTCCTGAGCACGAACCTCTACGGGCCCTTGTCCCTGGTAAGGATAGAGACTCCGCTCCTGTGGTGGGAGATTGGGTCATCGTGCAAGATCAGGGAGATCCTGTTTGGGTGATTCAAGAGGTTTTGCCCCGAAAGGGCGCGTTGGCCAGACAAGCGGCGGGTAAGAAGACGCACCAACAGGTGATTGGATCGAACCTCGATACCGTGTTCGTCGTGACCTCGATGAATCAAGAGTTCAATACAAGACGGCTCGAGCGCTACGTCACCGCGATTTGGAACGCTGGAGCTGAGCCGGTCATCCTCTTGAACAAGGCTGATGTGGCTGAAGAGGTTGAGGCGTTTGTCGAAGAGGCGAAAGGGGTAGCTTCAGGTGCGACCGTACTCGCGATCAGTGCGCTAGACCAAACACAGACCACAGACGTCTTGAAGCCATGGCTTGAAGTCGGGAAAACCATCGCATTTGTGGGGAGTTCTGGAGTAGGGAAGTCCACCGTTATCAACGCTCTGATGGGCGACCAAGTTCAAAAAACCGCCGAGATTCGGGAGGATGACGATGAGGGAAGGCATACGACAACTCATCGTCAGATCTTCTTCCTCGACGGCGGAGCCATGCTTCTCGACACGCCGGGCATGAGAGAGTTTCAGCTCTGGGCTGATGATGAGAGTCTAGAAGACGCGTTTGGTGACGTAGAGGAAGTCTCGCATTTGTGCCGATTCTCCGACTGTGGGCATGATTCTGAACCCGACTGTGCTGTACGAGCTGCGGTCGAAAATGGAAAGATCTCCCAAGAGAGACTCGACGGCTGGAAAAAGCTCAAGGCCGAGCTCGCCTACCACGAATCGCGGGTAAATGAGGCGGCGAGCATTAGTCGGCGAAAAGACCAGAAAAAGCAGGGGGCCATGTATAAAAAGGTCCAAAGTACGAATCGTAAAAATAAAGGCAAATAGAGGTGGATATGAGTGAAATCGGGAGAAAGCGACAAAGCGAAATCTACGTTCAAGGTGTTAGCGGTGCGCGTCCAAAGGTGCCCATTTCAATGGCAAGGCTCGAGGCACAAGCTTCTCAGATTATGAGCCCAGAGGCGTTCGCGTATATCGCCGGTGGTGCCGGACTTGAGAGCACGATGGACAATAATCTGCGTGCTTTTGAAGCGGATCGTATCGTGCCGCGTATGCTTGTGGACGTATCGGAGCGCGACACGTCCGTTGAGCTTTTTGGTAGGCGTTTGGAGAGTCCGTTTCTCCTCGCTCCGATTGGTGTTCAAGAGATGGCCCACCCAGATGCAGACCTCGCGACGGCGCGTGCTGCAGCTGCCACAGGTGTACCCATGATCTTCTCTAATCAAGCGTCGGTTTCGATGGAGAAGTGCGCCGCTGAGATGGGCGATTCACCGCGCTGGTTCCAGCTCTACTGGTCTAAATCTAATGACCTCGTGGCTAGCTTGGTCTCCCGCGCCGAAGCGTGCGGTTGCGAGGCTATCGTTGTGACGCTGGACACGACGCTTCTAGGCTGGCGAATCCGCGACTTGGACCTCGCCTATTTGCCATTCCTGAGAGGGAAAGGGATTGCACAGTACACCTCAGACCCAGTGTTTCAAAAGTTGTTGGCCGAGACTCCAGCGAACTCCGAGGTCGATCAAGACCGCAAGATTACACTCGATACCGTTAAGGCTATCGCCCAATTGATGACCACGTATCCTGATGACCTCTTGAGTAACGTTCGTTCCGGAAAGCCGCTTGCAGCCGTCAGGCAGTTTATCAATATCTACTCGCGGCCATCGCTTACTTGGGAAGATTTGCCGTTTCTAAGAGAGCACACCAAACTTCCTATTATTCTCAAAGGCATTCAGCACCCAGATGACGCAAAACGGGCCAAAGACGAAGGTGTGGACGGTATTATCGTGTCGAACCACGGCGGCCGGCAGGTCGACGGTGCGGTCGCGTCCTACGAAGCCTTGAAATCTTGTGTGGCAGCGACTGGGCCGGACTATCCAGTGCTCTTTGATAGCGGCATCCGAAGTGGCGCAGACGCGTTTAAGGCAATTGCCCATGGTGCGAGAGCCGTTTGCCTTGGTCGCCCCTATATCTGGGGATTGGCGTTGGCAGGTGAAGAAGGAGTCAAAGAGGTCATCACGAATTTCAAAGCTGACTTCGATTTGACCATGGGGCTCGCCGGTTGCCGAAGCATCGCCGAGATCGACGCTAATGCGGTACGGTCTGTGTAGTAATTGGGGAAATGCGGTACGAAACGTTCAGTATCGCAAAAGACGCTATTCCACCAAAATCCAAAGAAAGTCGATGCCTTGAGCCTCTTGGATGTTTTCGGTCGTATGGTTCAAGGACATACTCAGGGAAACTTGTGGCTCTCCTTGACAGCATACGCGCGACCGTCGCTCGCTGACTCGAATCACGTTGCCGGAGTTCGCTGTGTATTGCTCACGAACGCTGGTGGCTTGGCCGTTTTCGTCCGTGAGCTCGCCGTCCATAAGTCCCTCCACCAATATGCGTGGCCCTTCCGCGTCGGAATACTCCAAAATATTGATGGTCTCTTGGCCCACCTGAAGAGGAGACTCCAAGTCGTCTACGAGACATGAGCCGGCCAGGTTGGATATCGAGACGTCATGTTCGGCGATCGTACGGATCACCACATCGGCGCAGGTATTGCCATCCGCTTCGACCAGTGTGGCCTCGTCTTGGGCGAATTCTTTGTCGAGATCGAGCTCGTTTTCGGTGGCAGTACAATAGGGAGAACAGGATTCTCCTTGCAGATCCTCAAGATACCCCGTGAGCTTTGCGTCGTCCGTGTTGATCTGCTCGCGCTTGATTTCTTTCTTGTTGGTGCTTCCGCAAGCAACCAGCATGGAAATAAGAAGCAGGATTGTAATTTTCATGAGATCCTCTGATGATATGCGTGGGCACATTATCCAAATCTACAGGTATCGACCAGCCTCTTTGAGGCCCGAGGGTGTGCGATCGAATTTAGCTCATGTACGAACACGATGACGATTTCTTTGAAATGTCTCTCGACTGCATTTGTGTTGCAGGGAGAGATGGATATTTCAAACGACTGAACCAGTCCTGGGTGCGGACCCTTGGTTGGACAAAGGAGGAGTTGCTCGCGAGACCTATTCTTGACTTCGTGCTTCCCGAGGATCACCACACTGTGCTCAATGCCCGAGCCGCTATGTTCGAAAGAGGGAGTCACTCGCTCTTGCGCAATCGGTACCGAACAAAGGACGGCGGGTTTCGTTGGTTTGAGTGGCGCTCCGTCTATGATTTTGGAAAGGAATTGGTTTACGCCGTTGCGCGTGACGTCACCGACCAGATGGAAGCTGAGCTTGCGCTCGAGGCATCTCGACAAGAACAGGAGAAGATGAAGACGCAGCTCATCTTCGCCGACCGCATGTCCAGCGTGGGTACACTCGCCGCTGGAGTAGCCCACGAGATCAACAATCCGCTCACGTTCATTGTTGGAAATCTCTCACTGGTCCAAGAACTCTACCCCAAGGACGAATCCCTTCAGAAGATGATCGGCGAGTCCTTGAAGGGCGCTGAGCGGATTCGGAAGATTGTTCTGAGTCTGAATACGTTGTCGAGGTCGGAGAACGAGGAAACCCATGTGGTTGCCCTCCTGCCTATTGTGCAGACCTCGATGGATATGACCCAAAATGAGATCCGTCATAGCGCTCATCTTCAGACCCAATTTGAGCGAGTACCCAACGTCAATGGTGACTCAGCGCGGCTTGGCCAGGTGCTTATCAATCTGCTCATCAATGCCGCTCAGGCGATGGAGGATCAGGCCTATGACGATAGCGTCATCACCGTTTCTACCTACACCAACGATGCGGGTGAGGCGGTAGTAGAGATCAAGGACACAGGCCCGGGTATCTCTGAGGAGAATAGGCTGAAAGTCTTCGAGCCCTTCTTCACAACCAAACCAGTAGGAGTTGGGACGGGTTTGGGGCTCTCAATCTGTCACTCGATCATCGCTGGTTTTGGTGGCCGAATCGAACTTAGTTCCTCGTCTAAGGGGTGTGTTTTCCAGGTCATTTTGCCAGCGAGCGACCGGGAGATAACGCTTCAGTCGCCAACCGTTGTGAAGGCGTCTGAGAGCTCGGCACGCATCCTCGTGGTTGATGATGAGCCTGTAATTGGCATGGTAATCTCGCAGGCTCTTCGGGAACACAAGGTTGTGACTAAGACAAGCGCCATCGAAGCCCTTGAGGCCTTGGACTCCGCTGAGTTTGATTTGATCTTGACGGACCTGATGATGCCGGGAATGACGGGAATGGACTTTTTTGAGCGCCTTGAAAGGGCCGGAGACTCACGCGCACATACGGTGGTCTTCATGACTGGTGGCGCATTCACGACGCGCGCACAGGAGTTTCTCGAAGCCCATCCCCGCCGATGCATCGAGAAGCCTTTCACCCCGGACGAGCTTCGAGCATTCATCCAGCGTTGGATGGGCCTTATCCACAAAGCCTAGTTTTCTTCGGGCACCACGACGACTTTTACGACTCGATGCTGGAGGACCTCTCGGTACTCCTCAGGGACTTGAAAACGTCCATTCTTGTCGATGATGCCTTCAAAGACATAAGTCTCGGGAGCTGGGAAGTCAGATGTGGGTTGCGCCGCCCTCAATAGGGCCTTCGGAACCGCACGCTCCTGCGTTTTTGCTTCCAACATGGGCTGGATGGAGCTTGTAGTGGTCAAATGGCTCTGGCGAGCCTTTGGGACGGTGCTGGTCAAGGAACTTGCGATTGCATCAACGCTGAGCTCTACAGTCCTTGAAAAATCGAGCGAATCGCGAATGGTCTCGCGCAGGGCAGAAACATCCATGGTCTCGTCTTCGATGAACTCATCTTCATCGAGAACATTCATGGTGATGGGGTCATCTTCCTCGCTCATAAAAATCTCTCAAGGGCTCAAAGCCCATTGACGCTCCAGCGGCTCGGGTCCTTCGACACCGCCGAGGAGTCTGAAGAGCTCATCAGCCCAGAATTGATGGCCTTCCACGTTGAGGTGAAGTGGATCTACCAGGAAAGTGTCCAGATTCTCTTCCGCAGTGGCGCCAAGCATATCCAAGAGCAAGATGTCTTCGTTGGCCATTCTCTTTCGAACGTCACTCAGAGTACTATCGAGAAATCGAACTGCCAATTCCTTGTTCTGTGGTGGAATGAAGGCCTCCCACTCGGTGCTGCGTGCGTAGTTTGGATACACAAGCCACACGATGTCGGCATCCGGGTTTTGGGCTCGAACCTCAGCAATCGTGAGCTTTAGATTTGCCTCAATCTCGTCGATGAGCGCAGGCAATTCTCCGATCTTAGCCGCCACATTATTGGGGTCTATCTCGAAAGCAAAGTCTTGTAGGTCGTTTCCACCGAGCGAGAACACAATCAAATCAGCCTCGCCCAAATTCGGGCTCAAACGATTCTCAAAATGAACCGCCCCAGGAATCCACTCGACGGAAGTTGAGCCGCTCACGGCCACGTTCTCAAGTGTCACTTCACCAAACCGTTGGAACTTGTCGCGAAGAATATTTGGGAAGTATGGCGTTGGACCAAACACAGGGATCGAGTCACCAAAGACCAAGATGTCGAAGGTTCCGTCTTCTAAGGCTTCGGGAGTAAACCGAGCCAGATTTCGAGACGTAATCTCATTTTCCGTCTCAATCCAAACCATATAAGGGTGCTGAAGCTCCTCAGAGACTCGAAAGCTTCCGTCCTCGCATGAATCCTCCACGAACACCTGATCCTGAGTCATAATCCTCACGGTCGTCGGCTCGCCGGGACCGCGTTGCTCTTCGGCGGAATGTGCGTATTCCGAGTCCGCTAGGTCACCGGAGTCAACGTAATTAGACCCAATAAAACTGGCTTCTTCGTCTGAATCGCAGGGTAGAAGGGCCCGAGCCTCTTCGGGGATGGTTTGCGAATTGGTTGCATTGTTGGTGGTGCTGACTTGCTCATTGGGCGACGAGCTATCGTCACCGCACGCGCTGAGGAGAAGCAGCGAGCCACAAAGTCCGGTGAGTGTACTTCTAAACAACAAACTCATGAGTTGCTCCACTTCTTCAAGAGGCCTTCAGCATGGGCGCGCGCGCCAGGAGTGTCCACGTCTTGCCATTCGTGATGCCCGATGTCCCAAAAATACATGTGTTTTGCGGCATTGAGGCGTCTGACGGCATCCGATGTTGAGCAATCACCTCGGTCGGCAAGCTCGCTCTCAAGTGCGCCCGTGAACTCTGGTCCGCACCAGAAAAGCCCCGCATCTACCCAGTTGAACTCGTCGAGCTCCTTGCCAATCGCCAGCATGCCTGAGTCTTGGGACTCAAGATGAACCTTGGTCGCGTCCGGCATGTCGTAAATCGTCTCGAGCTTAGAGTCCACGGCGAGCACGCCAGCCGCGTGGTCGAGTTCGTGGGTGTTGTTGTGCAGGGTTTCGAAGAGAGTCGGCTCAAAGAGGTGATCACTCATGAGGAGCCAGAACGCATCCGCGCCAAACTCTCGAATCTTTCTTGCGCCGCACAGAACCGAAATGCCGTTGGACTTGCGGTACTCAGGATTGAACGTCGTGGTGATCTCGATGGGGGACTTCCAGGCTGAAAGCCTCTCCTCAAGTTCGGTGTTCGCGTGTCCGGTGACGATGGTTAGCCGTTCAACTCCAAGGCGACTCAATCCGTCGAGATGGTGGTCGAGGAGGGCAACACCTCCAACCTTGGCCAACAATTTATGGCCTTCTTCAGCGCTGAGCCTGCTACCCATCCCAGCAGCCAAAATCAGTGCATCTTTGGTGTTTGACGCGATCACAACTTCTCCTGAGTTTTCTACGTCGCTGAACTATCACTTATTTGTGTTTGGTTCCAGAGAATGTAGGACGTCAATATCCAAGCCTGGCGTCGTGTTTGAAGAACGAGATTTGTTTTTGTGCGGCGATTAGTCCAAGATCCATATTGTAGAATGAATTGGAATGATTAAGCCATGGATAGTGGACACACAAAAGTCGCGGAACTGCCAGCCGAAGTTGACGGAATTCTTCCGGTATCAGCCAAGAAGAAAAGTGCGCTGATTCGCGTGTTATTGCTCGTGTTCGTGGTAGGGGCTATGTACGCGGTTGCCGCTTATTTTGGGTGGCTCGAGCATATCACCAAAGACAACGTGCGCGCATGGATGACCCAGGCTGGCTGGACCGGTATCGGTCTCTATGTTCTGGCTTTTGTCGTTGGAAATATCTTGCACCTTCCGAGCAACGTCTTCTTAGCGGCGGCGGTTCTCTCGTATGGTTTTGGACAGGGTTGGGCGATCGGCTACTCCACAAATGTACTCAGCGTGTGCATCAGCTTTGTTTTTGTCAGGACTTTGGGAGGAAGGGCACTTGATGCCGTGGAGAAACCCTGGGTCAAGCGCGCGCTCTTGCATCTCGACACTAAGCCCATTCGAACGATTGCGCTCCTTCGTACGATGATGGCGGGTGCTCCCTGGTTGAACTATTTGCTCTCGATGTCTAACGTTCGCATGCGGGACTACGCGATTGGGTCAGCAATTGGACTAGCGCCTCATCTTTTGGTCCTCTGCTTGCTCGTTGATTGGTTCATTGACGTGCTTTGATTCCCATTGATTCAGGAAAACTATGGCCTGGCCTACAACGCTCATTTCGATCAAAAAGTCTGAGATTTTGGATTTGGGGTCCACCCCGAGTGACTACCTCGAGGGCGTTGGGTGGCCCGACGGAATTTGGGTGATGGTTCGCGTGTTAGAGGGCCAGCTAACGCTCGAGACTTCGGCCGGACAAGAGGCTTTGACTCGAGCTGTGCCGGGTTTTGTAGAGCCGGGAGACCGAGCTAAGGTCAGCGGACTTTCGGATAACGTTCGATATTTTCTCGAATTCTTTGCCGAGCCCTCGGCTAAGATCGAAGACTTCTGACGAGCTCGTCAAAACCCAAAACACATCAACACGAATCGGAGAAACATGAAGTATTTGCATTCCATGGTGAGAGTAAAGGACTTGGAAGAATCCCTAGCGTTCTACTGCGGACTCTTGGGAATGAGAGAGACCCGCCGGCATGAAAGTGAGGCCGGTCGATTCACCCTCACTTTCCTTGCTGCGCCCGACGACGACGAGGCTTTCTTAGAGCTCACCTACAACTGGGACCCTGAGGACTACGGCAGCGCGCGGAACTTCGGTCACCTGGCTTTCGAAGTCGACGATATCTATGCAATGTGTGCTCGCCTTCAGGATGCGGGCGTGACGATCAATCGCCCACC
The DNA here is from genome assembly GCF_007993755.1 of Microvenator marinus. Taxonomy (GTDB): domain Bacteria; phylum Myxococcota_A; class Bradymonadia; order Bradymonadales; family Bradymonadaceae; genus Allomicrovenator; species Allomicrovenator marinus. The sequence continues at coordinate 1,522,183 of NZ_CP042467.1, read as the reverse complement.
TCGTGATGGCCGGATGGCGTTTGTGCGCTCCCCTGATTTGGTATCTATCGAGTTATTGCAGAAGGGCGGGGCGTTGGCCCCAAAAGAACCATGGGCTTCAATGGCCAACACGGGAACTTGGTGAACTGCCGAGGTCTATTCTCTTTCTGAGCCACGCTTCGAGCGCTTTTCGGCTGATTCGTGCGTTTCCACCAAGATAGTCAAACACTCGCAGCTCCCCGTACTCGATGGCGTCCTGAACTTCGACCTCTTTGACGCCAGCGCAAGACGCGACCTCAGCTACGGTGAAGTAGAGCTTTAAAATTGGGGTGCTGTTCACGCATGTCAGCATAGATTCCTCTTCATTCGTCGCCGCTTATACGGCGCGCAGACCCTATCAAAATTTTGACGCATTTCAAGAGTAAACCTACATGTGGGTTCATGTGGGGACATGGCCTCACTTGCGCGCTCAATCGGGCTTGGCTACACTCCGCTAGTTAGTGAACACTTACTTATTTCGAGTATCAAAATCGAGGAGTTGTCGATGAGCGAGAGAAATTGGCCCCAATTCACCGAAGAGCATGACATGTTCCGCAAGGCTGTGCGCGACTATGCCCAAAAAGAGCTCCTGCCACATGCCGAGAAGTGGGAAGAGGCGCGTTATTTTCCTGACGAAGTTTTTAGGGAAATGGGCAAGCTAGGGTTCCTCGGCGCGCGTTATCCTGAGGAATGGGGCGGTGCAGGGGGCGATATCTGGCACACAGCGTGCCTCGCCGAAGAACTCCCTCATTGTGGAATGGCTGGACTCACCATGGCGATGCTCGTTCAGGCCGATATGGCCACGCCAATCATCGGTGAGATTGGGACCAAAGAACAAATCGAAGAGTTCCTGATGCCTGCGATTTCGGGAGAGAAAATCGCGGCTCTGGGTGTGTCCGAGCCGGATGCAGGAAGCGACGTGGCCGGCATCAAAACCAGCGCAAAATGGGATGGGGACGACCTCATCATCAACGGGCAAAAAACCTGGATCACCAACGGAACACGCGCAGACTTCATCACGCTGGCTGTTCGTACCGACATGGATAACCGGTACGGGGGCATCACTCTCGTGCTCTTCCCCACGGACACACCTGGGTTTGCGGTCGGAAAGAAGCTCGAAAAGATCGGAAACCATTGCTCGGACACTGCGGAGCTCTATTTCGAAAACTGCCGCATCCCGAAGCGCTACATCCTCGGAGAGGAGGGAGCCGGGTTCTACTACATCATGCAGAACTTCCAGGGCGAGAGATTGGTGGGCGCGCTATCAGGCGTCTCTGGCGCGCAGATTGTCTTGGATAAGACAAAGGCTTACCTCTCGGAGCGTCAGGCCTTTGGGCGCCCTCTGGTGGGCTTTCAGGCGCTCAGGCACCGTATTGTGCAACACGAGAGCGACCTCGAGGCCGCGCGCTGTTTGACCTATCACGCGGCGGATTTGTTCAATCGCAAAATCAACTCCCAGCGTGAAATCTCGATGGCAAAACTCCTCGCCGGGCAAATAGGCATGCGGGTGATCGACGATTGCCTCCAGATGCACGGAGGTATGGGCTATGTGGAAGAAGGTCCCGTGGCTCGTGCTTGGCGAGATGCGCGGCTCCTTCAGATTGGCGGTGGAGCCAATGAGATCATGAAGGAAATCATCACCAAGGCCATTGGTCTTGGCTAGCGGGCCATCAGTGAGCTAGCCGGCTCAACACTTCACGCGTCAAAGCCTCGTAGTGTTTGGCGCCGCGTGACGCCCCATCAAACTCATAAATGGGCTTGCCTTCAAGCTGGGCTCTCGCAAGGGCGGTGTTGATGCCGATTTGCGTGTCAAACACGTGTTCGCCCCATGCCTCCTTGATCTGGTCGAGGATGGCTTCGTTCATGGTGACGTTTCGCGAATCAACTCGCGTAAGGACGATGCCGAGAAGGTTGATGGAGTGATTCAGCCGCGAGTTCACGGTCTGTATCGTGCCAAGCAGTTCATCTGCACCTTGAACGGCAAGAGGACTCAGGTCGGTTGGCACCACGATATGGTCCGCGGCCAACATGGCGTTCAGCGTGAGATTCCCCTTATTTGGCGGGCAATCGACGACGATATAATCGTAGTGGGTTCGTGTGATTCGAATCGCGTCTCGAAGTAGGAACTCCTTTCCAATCTTCTGGCTAATCCGGCCTTCTGCCTCACCAAGGTTGGCGTCGGGTAAGGTGATATCAAGCCGGCGAATCCCAGAGGGTACCGCAACGTCGAGCAATTCGCGCTCATCATCATCGAGGATGACGTCACTGATACGGTCTGGATTCTTATGGGTCGGAAGGGAAGAAGCGAGGCTCAGCGAACAATGCCCCTGCGCGTCCAAATCCACGAGAAGCACTCTCGCTTCGGCAAAGCGCGCAAGCCCACATGCAAGGTTGACCGACGTGGTGGTTTTGCCGACGCCGCCCTTAACGGTGGCTACCGCAATCACCTTCGCCGTCTTGGTGCCGGGTGTATACCGGGCCTGGGTTTTGACGAGTTTCCGAATTCCGGACGAGATCAAGTTCTTCATGGCCTTCCCTGGCAAAAATTTAAGGATGCGAGAGAGTTGACGCACCCCAGGCGATCATGCACTTGTGACGATCGAAGTTCAAGTCCATCTTGTATGCTCTGGTTTTAAGGACGTGAAAATGGGAATAGCACTTATTACAGGCGCCTCATCGGGCATTGGGCGAGATATTGCCGAGCTCTTTGCTCGCGATTCACACGACGTGATTCTAGTGGCTCGGCGACGAGAAAAGCTCGAGGAAATCGCCGACGAGTTGCGTCAGAAGTTCCAAATTCAGGCGCACGTCTTCGAGTGTGACCTCAGTGTGCCAGGCGCGCCGGGTGAGCTAGTCGAATCTATCGAGTCCGCTGGACTACGGGTCGACTTCTTGGTGAATAACGCCGGATTTGGCACCCTCGGAAAGTTTTGGGAGCTCGACACGCAAAAAGAGCTCGACCAAATCCAAGTCAACGTCAGCGCATTGGTCCACCTCACAAGCTTATTACTGCCAGGCATGGTTCAGAGGGATTTCGGCAAAGTGCTGAACATTGCCAGCACCGCAGCTTTTCAGGCAGGGCCCTTCATGGCCACGTACTACGCGACCAAGGCCTTTGTGGTCTCGTTCTCTGAGGCTCTCGACCACGAGTTGGATGGGACCCGGGTTAGCGTAACTGCCCACTGCCCAGGGGCGACCGCGACCGAGTTCTCAAGCGTTTCAGGCAATGAAGAAGCGCGACTCTTCAAGATGCAAACACCCGCCAAATCAGAAAATGTGGCTCTCGATGCGTACCAAGCCATGATGGAAGGAAAGAGGGTCAAAATTCACGGGCTGAAGAACGCGTTTGGTGCGGTGATGGCTCAGATTGGGCCACGCAAGGTCGCGACAGCCCTTGCGGCGAAGATGAACGAACGACCGTAAATCACTCAAACATGTTGGACATCGCAAAGAACGCCATTCTCTCATTGCTCTCGCGAAGCCGGTGAGAAAGGGTGGATACGAAAGACCAGAGAACCTCGACACCGACCTTTGGGTTGCGCTGAAGGAGTTCTAGAAAGTCGGTTCTCGTGAGTTTTGCGACTTCTGTCCTCTCCTGGCAAATCGCACTCGCGCTGCGCGGTGACTCGTCTCCAACCAACGCCATTTCGCCGAAATAGGAGCCTTCCTTGAGAAACGCGAGGGCTTCTTCCCCGACGCCGTGGATGTTTTTGGAAATCCTCACTTCGCCGTCCAGAATCATGAAGAGCGCGTCTCCCATGTCACCTTCGCGGAAGATCACGCTACCAGGATTGAACTCCACGATATTGGTTAAGGGCATGATTTCTATGAGCGCTTCTTCGGACAAACCCTTAAAAAGGTCGATCTCTCGAAGCATTGAGATATCGAGGAAGTTCCAAGACATATGGGGCTCCGTTGTGCTTGCGCAGGCTCTCTCCGCGAATGCGCTTCGCGGCTTACATCATTCTTGAGATTCCCGGGCATTGCGAGCATCTTAGCTTGGAGTTAAGTACCGACCAACCTTGAAAATACTAAGCTCATCCTAGCATTAGTGATTACAATCCAGTATTTCCGACTTTAATCCTACGAGGACAGAGCCCTCGTAGACAGATATCAAGAGGGCAAAATGATTCGATTGGGCTTGCCGAAAGGCCGCATGTACGACGCAGTAAAGACGATTTTGGCCGAAGCCGGCATCGATGTGAAAGTGGGAAGTCGCGACTACCGCCCAGCCATTTCTCTCGAAGGTTTCGAAACCAAAATTCTGAAGCCTCAAAATATCGTAGAAATGCTACACGCCGGCTCTCGAGACCTCGGTTTCGCCGGCGCGGATTGGGTGAGAGAGCTGGACGCTGATTTGGTAGAGCTCCTCGACACCGAACTTGACCCCGTGCGAGTCGTAGCCGCTGCACCGGTTGATCTCCTCGAAGGCGACCTTCTCCCGAACCGGCATTTAGTCGTGGCATCCGAGTACACGACGATCACGAAGTCTTGGATTGCCTCAAAGGGGCTCGATGCCACGTTTGTGCGCACCTATGGCGCCACGGAAGTATTTCCACCGGAAGACGCCGATTGCATTGTGGACAACACCGCAACGGGCTCAACCTTGCGCGCCAACAACCTACAGATCGTGGACACCTTGATGCTCTCGTCCACAAGACTCTACGCGAATCCAAGGTGCATGGATGACCCGGAAAAGAGAGCACGGATCGAAGACTTTGTATTGGTCGTGAAGTCGGTCCTCGAGGCGCGACAACGCGTGATGCTTGAAGTGAATGTCGGGTCGTCGGATCTTGAACGGTTGGTTGAGATCCTTCCGTGTATGCGTGAGCCGACCATTTCAAGTCTGCACGGCTCCTCGGGATATGCCGTGAAATCTGCGGTTCCACGAAAGGCCCTGGCCACCTTGATTCCACAAATCAAAGCCGCCGGCGGCTCCGATATCGTGGTGACAAACCTGGCTCAAATCGTTCCGTAGGCGAAACCTTTTCGCGCTTAGGGTAGTCACATAGGTCACAAGAAGGAGGCGAGATGAGCTGGATACCTACAAATGACCCTGAATGTCCTTCGAAGGACCTCGATTTGATCGAGACGCTGATCATCCCGAGGGCACGAGATATTGGCGGCTTCGAAGTTCGGCGTGCTCTACCCGCACGAGAAAGGCAGATGGTTGGGCCATTTATCTTCTTCGACCAGATGGGACCGGCTGAGTTCATCACAGGAGCCGGCGGAATTGACGTCAGGCCTCACCCTCATATTGGGCTCGCTACGATCACCTACTTGTTCAAGGGCGAGTTCCAACATCGAGATTCGATTGGCTCCAACCAGATGATCTATCCGGGCGAAGTCAACTGGATGGTCGCAGGGAAGGGGGTCACGCACTCTGAGAGGACGAGTGAGGAGACACGCAAGAATCCGCACTCTGTCTTTGGAATTCAGACCTGGGTTGCGCTTCCTGAGGCTCATGAGGACGTCAATCCGATCTTCGAACATCACGCCAAGGACCGCCTTCCGGTCATAGAGTTCCAGGGTGCAAACGCTCGGCTCGTCATCGGCAATGCGTACGGGGAACGCGCGCCCGTAAAGACGTTCTCCGAGATGTTCTATCTGGACGTTTTCCTAGAGCCTAATGCGTCGATTCCGCTTCCGGACAATCATGAAGACCGCGGAATCTACATCATAGACGGACAGATTTCGGTTTCGGGGAAGACCTACGAAACCGGACAGATGTTGGTCTTCAAACCCGGGGACCCAATCAGCGTAAAGGCTCTGGAATCCGGCGCACGACTCATGTTGCTCGGCGGGGAGACGCTAAACGGCCCGAGGCATATCTGGTGGAATTTCGTGTCCTCGTCCAAGGAGAAGCTCGAGGCCGCAAAAGCCGCCTGGAAACAAGCCGACTTTGAAAACGGCCCGTTTAAGCTTCCCCCAGGCGATGATGAGGAATTCATCCCAATCTGAGGTCTATTCGTATTCGCTCATAGGCGGACACGCACAGACCAGATTTCGGTCGCCGTACGCGTCATCCACTCGCCGCACAAATGGCCAGAATTTATTGTCCTGACTCCAAGATGCAGGGAACGCCGCGACCTGTCGCGAATAGCCGTGCGACCACTCGTCAGCACACACCATCTGCATGGTATGTGGCGCGTTCTTGAGCGGGTTGTCGCTCTGGTCCCACGCACCCGACGTGATCTTCTCCACCTCAGCATGCATGCCGATGATGGCATCGCAAAAACGATCGAGCTCGGTCTTGGACTCACTCTCGGTAGGCTCGACCATCATCGTCCCAGCCACTGGCCAAGACATGGTTGGCGCATGGTATCCGTAGTCCATAAGTCGTTTCGCGAAGTCAACGACCTCAAGTCCGGCATGCTTAGTGCCGCGCATATCCAAAATAAACTCGTGCGCAACCTGGCCCTCGGCCCCACGGTAAAGCACGGGGAAGTACGGATGAAGCCTTGCCGCCATGTAATTGGCGTTGAGGATTGCAACTTTGGTGGCGTGTGTAAGCCCGTCAGCGGCTAGCATTCGGATGTACATCCACGGAATCGCAAGGATACTCGCGCTTCCCCACGGAGCCGCAGAAATCGCTCCAGAGGACTTCTCGCCGCCCATCTTCACAACCGGGTGTGACGGTAAGAACTCGGCGAGGTGCTGCTTCACGCAAATTGGACCCATGCCAGGGCCACCGCCACCGTGCGGGATGCAAAACGTCTTGTGAAGATTGAGGTGGCACACATCAGCGCCAATTCCGCCGGGTGTGCAAAGGCCCACCTGAGCGTTCATATTGGCGCCGTCCATGTAGACTTGGCCGCCGTGCTCGTGGACCACTTCGCAGATCGCCTGAATCTCGGTCTCGAACACACCATGTGTGGAGGGATACGTCACCATCAACGCCGCTAAGTGTTCGGCATGTTCTGCCGCCTTCTTGCGCAAATCGTCGAGGTCAATATTCCCGTTTTCATCACACGCGATGACGACCACTTTCATACCGGCCATAATGGCCGACGCCGGGTTTGTGCCATGGGCAGAAGACGGGATGAGGCAGACGTTGCGATGTGCTTCGCCACGTTTTGCAAAGTACTCCTGAATCACGAGCATGCCCGCATACTCGCCTTGCGACCCGGCATTGGGCTGAAGGGACGTGGCGTCCATTCCGGTCAGAACGGCCAACCATTCTTCGAGGTCTTCAAACATCTTGTGGTAGCCGCTCACCTGTTCCGAAGGAACAAACGGGTGAATCTGACCAAACTCCTTCCACGTGATGGGGAACATCTCGGCAGCCGCGTTGAGCTTCATGGTGCAGCTGCCAAGCGGGATCATCGAAGTGGTCAGAGAGAGGTCTCGGCCCTGAAGCTTCGCCATATAGCGAAGCAGCTCGGTCTCGGAGTGATACCGATTGAAACACTCCTGAGTCAAAATCGCATCTTCGCGCCAAAAATCAGCGAGAATAGGCTTGGCGGAATTTACGTCTTCAAGCCCAAATCCAGGGGCGCCTCCGGCAAACACATTGAGTAGCGTGACGATATCTGATGCCCGTGTCGCCTCATCAAGGGTCACGCCGAGATGATTCTCATCAATGGAGCGAAGGTTGATCTGGTGAGCGTTTGCAGCCTCCAGAATCGCCTTGGTCTTTGATCCGGTCGCAACTTTGAGGGTGTCAAAGTAGGGGGCTTCATTTGCCTCAAATCCAAGCTTCTCTAGGCCCGCTGCAAGCGCTTGAGTCATGAGGTGGATGCGTTTGACGATCGCCCTCAAGCCTTCTGGGCCGTGGTAGCAAGCGTACATGCTGGCGATGACGGCGAGCAGGACTTGAGCCGTACAAATATTGCTGGTGGCCTTCTCGCGGCGAATATGTTGTTCGCGGGTTTGAAGCGCGAGTCTCAACGCCGGATTGCCATCAGCGTCGACAGTTTGGCCGATGATTCGGCCGGGGATCTGACGCTTGAAGTCATCCTTGCAAGCCATATAGGCCGCGTGTGGCCCGCCGAAGCCCAGTGGCACACCAAAACGCTGAGAGGACCCCACGGCGATATCGGCGCCAAAACTTCCCGGAGATTTCAACGCAACGAGTGCCAGGAGGTCCGCGCACACGATGGTTGTCGCGTTCTTCGCGTGAGCGCGCTCGAAGAATTCCGCGTAGTCGAGTACGAAACCTTCGCTGGTTGGATAATTCACCATCACAGCAAAAACATCCGTTGAGAAATCGAACTCACGGTGATCACCGATCACCAATTCGATCCCGAGCGGTCGTGCGCGGTTCTGCACCACGTCGATCGTTTGAGGATGACAATCTTTGGACACAAAGAGCACGTTAGAGCTCGATTTGCGATTCGTTCGATGTGCGAGGGACATCGCCTCGGCAGCGGCGGTGCCTTCGTCAAGAAGGCTCGAGTTCGCAACAGGCAACCCGGCCAATTCCGTGACCAAAGTCTGGAAATTGAAGAGTGCTTCGAGGCGGCCTTGCGCAATCTCAGCCTGATAAGGCGTGTACTGTGTGTACCAACCTGGATTCTCAAGAATTCCGCGCTGAATCACGGGTGGAGTGATGCATGCCGCGTAGCCCATTCCGATAAATGAACGATAAACCTGATTTTGCTGCGCGAGGGTATGAAGGTCGCGTAGCGCCTCAAACTCGCTGGTCGGGGCGAGGTCACCGTCTCCACCACGAGCCGCGGTATTCTTTAGCTTCAATGGGCTCTTGAGGCGGATCGTATTGGGCACTGCTTTCGAGATGAGCTCATCGATATGGTTGAACCCAAGCGACTCAAGCATCTCTTGGATCTCTTGTTCGGAGGGGCCAACATGACGGTTGAGAAAGGAATCAGTGATCGGGAAAAGTTCAGAATGCATGAGCACCTCCGCGGTCTGCAAACAGGATAGTCTACGGACGGATTGACCGCGCAAATCAGCTATCACAGCCGCCGTGTTGCTTCAATGTTCTGGAGTGGAAAAGCTTAGCGTTGCTGCCGATTGAGGCGCTCAGCCACGACGACCGCATCGACGATGGACCAGATGTGTACCACCCAACCAAGGAGTACAAACCAGAGAAGAAAACAAAGGACCATCATCATAATTCCTTTGCTCACCTCACCGTTGTACATCTGGCCGGTTCCGCAGAGGATCAGGCTCAGGAGGAGCGCCATGCCCGGTTGGTGTTCGGGTTGCTCGACATCCGTTGAGAGCGCCGTGGTTCCAGCGGGAACGAGAGCCGTCGAGTCTTGTCGGGGAACAAACCACGACTCCTGTTCGTCATGATGATTGACGGTACTAGGAACCGGATCTTGGCACGAAACCAGAACAGCGCGTTGCGCAGGCAGCGGCTGTGGTTCACAACGTGCTTCCTTGGCCACCAAATATCGATTGGAGATGGTCTTTCCGACCGTACCATCGGTGCTTCCCGAGCGGGTTGAGACTGCAGTCCACGCCGGGACGACACTAGCCGCCATTTGCCGTCGACCCGCGGCCCCATCACTTTGTGGTGTGGCGGCAGTCGCTCCATAATAATCGTCAAATCCGCCCCACTGATCGTTCGAAGTCCTCGCCTGTGGCGCCGGGGTTCGCTTCAACATCGAAGGTGGAAGGGACGTGGCCCCTTGCGGCGCACCCTGAGGTGGACGGCCCAATGAGACAGCCGGCGCACCCTCGTCGTCATCCAAAGTGGTCATCACGTTCTTGGACGGCCTTTGGACGGGTTGAGGCAAGGGTTGGTTTTTCAACTCCGCGATCGTCTTGTCCTTGGCCTCAGCCTGAGGGAGCCGATAAAAGAGGTTTCCGTTCTCATCCGAATCGAGCTCAAGCGTGCCTTCTTCAAGGAGTAGGTTGAGCAGACGGTTGGCCTCTCGGCTTGGGATTCCTAGATAATATGCGACTGATGCGGTGGTGATCCTTGATTCGGTTTCGAACGCCAGTTTGAGGACGGCTTGTTCAAATTCGTAAAGTTCCATGGATACCTCTCATTCGTCGCAGCGTTTGGCTGGTCCGCTCATTCACTCATTTAGATGTGCACTAAGTGCTTCTAGTTTCATTGTGGCGTTTCCGAAGACTCGATTCAAGTGGCAGAAGGGCCAAATTTCGTCTTTTCACACTCTTTTCAAATCAGCCATCAAGGCATTTGTGTTGGAAAGAGAATGAGCGCCCGTGGAAGGTCATTCACTGACGCCACATCTATGAAACCACGCGCGACGCGATTGTATTCACCAATTAACTCAAGAAATGGCTCAACACTTCGAATCGGTAGTGTACATGCGGGTGTGGCGAAGTGAATTGGGATCACACAACGTGCTTTGAGACGCCGTGTCCAAGAGAGCGCCTGGTGAGCGCCGATGGTGTAGAACCCGCCCACAGGAACGAGGAGAATATCCGGCACACCGATCGCCTGAATCTTATCAGTCGAGGGCTCGTGACCCACATCGGAGAGGTGGACCACGGTGAGTCCATCGCAGGTGATCACAAGAGCGTCCACGCCACCTCCGAATCGCGCTCCGTCGTATTCGTCGTGCATCAACGGTACGCGCCTAATCTCAAAGGGGCCGTGCAAACCGGATTCAACGACCTTTTCACACGCCACCGCGTGAAAGGCGTTGTGGTCGTCATGGGCATGGCTCGATACGCCATAGTTGAAGTGTTCTGTGATCGGTGTGTAAGCAATCCGCCCGTCGTAAGAGCCAGATTCATAGGGGTCAACGATCAACGAAGAGCCGTCTTTTGACCAAATTCCTACCGTTGCATGACCGAAAAACTGAATCTTCATGCCCGCATTATCGCGGGATTAGGCAAATTCAACAACGAAATTTCTCAAGTGGTTGATTCTTTCGAAATTCATGTGTTATAGCCCGCCCCCAAATTCGCACGTGTGCGGATTCCCTGTGTGGGTCCTCCTAATAAAAGGTGGTCACGGGGAAAATGAAGCACACGGAGGCCTAAAACCCAAGAGAGGAAGAAATGGAAGTTACAATGAGAGACCTGCTTGAAGCAGGCGTTCACTTCGGTCACCAGACAAATCGATGGAACCCAAAAATGCGTCCGTATATTTACGGCGCACGAAACGGTGTTCACGTCATCGACCTCAGCAAGACTGTCCGTCTTTTCGCTGATGCTGTTGACTACGTCCGTCAAACCACTTCGCGCGGAGACGCCGTTCTCTTCGTGGGAACCAAGCGTCAAGCTCAGGAAACTGTCAAAGAGCAGGCTGAGCGCGCTGGACAATTCTACGTGGTAAATCGTTGGCTCGGTGGCGCACTGACTAACTTTGCTACCATCAAGAAGTCCATCGACCGCTTGAAAGAGCTCGACAAAATGTCGCGCGACGGCTCGTACATGAAGTACACCAAGAAAGAAGTTTTGAACTTCGAGCGTGAGCGCGAGCGCCTCAACGCTAACGTTGGTGGTATTCAGGACATGAAGGACCTTCCTGGTGCGATGTTCGTTCTCGACCCGAAAAAGGAAGAGATCGCTGTGAAGGAAGCCCGCAAGCTTGGGATCAAAGTGATCGCTGTGTGCGATACCAACTGCGACCCGGACATGGTCGACTACGTCATCCCAGGCAACGATGACGCGATTCGCGCCATCCGTCTCTTCACCACCGCTGTCGCTGATGCGTGCCTCGAAGGCAACCGTATGTCCAGCAAGCGCCTTGAAGAGAAGGCAATCGAAGCCGCTGAAGATGCTAGCTATCACGTCGCCAACGCAGACCGCCCAGGACCAGAAGTTCAGCGAGTCACACGTGGTGCCGAAGCTACCGAGTAATCATAGTTTTTAGGTTTAAGGAGTAAGTTATGCAGATCACAGCGCAAATGGTGAAAGAGCTCCGTGAGCAGACCGGCGCCGGAATGATGGATTGCAAGAAGGCCCTCGTGGAAACCGAGGGAGATATCGCTAAGGCGGTTGAATTCCTGCAAGTCAAGGGCATGGCCGCAGCCGCTAAGAAGGCGTCGCGCGTGGCTGCTGAAGGTCTCGTGAGCACATGGATTTCGGACGACGCCAAGCAAGGCGTTATCGTCGAGCTCAACTGTGAGACTGATTTCGTTTCTAGAAACGAAGCGTTCCACGAGCTTATCGCTACGTTCACAAACACGATTGGACCATCGAGTGCGACCACCATCGAAGAGGCTCTTGAGCTCAACGCTGACGGTCAAACACTCGCTGATGTACTCAAAGAAGGTATCGCTACCATCGGAGAGAACATTCAGTTGCGTCGGTTTGAGCGTCTCAATGCACCAGAAGGTTTCGTCGCGAATTATATTCACGCAGGAAGCCAGATCGGTGTGATTGTTGCGGTGAAGTCCGACAAGGGCGCTGACGCACATGCTGACTTCGCTCGCGATGTCGCCATGCACGTCGCTGCGATGGCACCAGCGGTTCTTTCGCAAGACCAGATCGACGCGGATAAGTCGGCTGCTCAGCAAGAGATCTTTACGCAAATCGTGATCGAGGAAGGCAAGCCTGCCAATATCGCTCCGAAGATCGTCGAAGGAAAGATGGCAAAATGGCGTCGTGAAGTTAGCCTTCTCGACCAACCATTCGTCAAGAACCCAGACCTGACCATCGACCAGTACCAGAAAGAAGTTGGAGGAGTTCAACTCCTCGGCTTCTCTCGACTACAGGTCGGCGAGGGTATCGAGAAAGAAGAAAAGAACCTCGCGGACGAGGTTGCTGAGCAGCTTAAAGGCTAATCAGCTTGGCGCCTCAGGGCGCCATTTTTTTTGCCCATTTTTTATTGGAGACCACATGTCAGCCTATTCTCGAGTCCTGATTAAACTTTCTGGCGAAGCCTTGCAGGGCGATCAGGGATACGGAATCGACCCATTGACCTTGGATGGTTTCGCAAAGGAAATTGCGGAGCTTCAAGGGCTAGGGATTGAGATCGCCATCGTGATTGGTGGGGGCAATATATTCCGCGGCGTCAAAGGCTCCACGGCGGGCATGGACCGAGCGTCGGCTGACTATATGGGCATGCTCGCTACGGTGATCAATGCGCTCGCGCTCCAGGACGCCATCGAGAAACTAGACGTCAATACGCGGGTGCTCTCGGCGATTGAGATTCAAGAGGTGGCCGAACCCTATATTCGGCGCCGTGCCATGCGGCACCTTGAAAAAGGGCGCGTTGTAATCTTTGCTGCTGGTACTGGAAATCCATATTTCACCACGGACACGGCCGCTTGTCTTCGAGCGATGGAAGTTCATACCGACGTGATTCTCAAGGCGACCAAAGTAGACGGTGTCTACGATTGTGACCCGATGAAGAATCCGGACGCCAAAAAGTTCGAAGAACTTTCGTACCTCGACGTGCTTTCGAAGAATCTCAAGGTTATGGATTCCACGGCTATCAGTCTTTGTATGGATAACGACCTTCCCATCATCGTTTTTGACGCCACGGAAGTTGGAAACATGAAGAAGGTGGTACTCGGTGAGTCGATCGGGACATGGATAGCGAACACACCCCGCGGCGAGCGGCGCAAAACTAGTTGAACTATCGTGACGCGTGGGGTTTAATCGGCGCACTTTTACGAAAATGAGAAGGAGTAACGATGTTGCAAGATGTAATGGATGACCTTGATGAGAAGTACGAGTCGACGCTCAAAGGGCTCGCCAAGGAACTTCAGAAGATCCGCACGGGACGAGCCAACGTGACCATGTTGGATGGTGTGATGGTCGAGTACTACGGGACCCCAACTCCGCTGCAACAAGTTGCGACAGTGCGCGTTGCAGATCCTCGACTCATCACCGTTCAGCCCTGGGAAGGAAAGCTTATCCCTCTGATCGAGAAAGCCATTGGCTCCTCGGATCTCGGTTTGAACCCATCGAACGACGGTCAGATTGTGCGCGTGCCGATTCCACCTCTCTCGGGTGAGCGGCGCCAAGATTTGGTCAAAGTTGCAAAGAGGGCAGGGGAGGACCACAAGATTGTGCTCCGCAACCATCGCCGAGATGCCAATGATATGCTCAAGGAGCTTGAGAAATCTTCGGAGATTACTGAGGACGACATGCACAAGGGTTTCGAAAAGATCAATGCTTTGACCGAGACCTACACCAAGAAGATCGATTCGATGTTGGAGAAGAAAGAGGAAGAAATTCTCGAGGTCTGAGTTCTAGAAAAAGAACATCGCCACGAGGCCTATCGTCAAGAGAAGGCAGGCCAAGGCTATCAAGACGATCCACTTCTCAGCACCTCCGGGTGCTTTTTCTTTTTCTTGTTCTTGATCCAGCGCCTGCTCCTCTTCACCGTCTTCCTGTGGGGCTTCTTCCCTGTGTTCGTCTTGAGTGGCAGGAGTAAGGGTCGCCTCGGTTGGAGCCGGAGCTGGCAGGAGCTCCTCAAGTGGGTCAAAAAAGACGAAGGTCAATGGTCCAAAACTCAAGCGTGAGCCGTTGAGAATTCGCTTGCCGCTTTGGTATGGGGCCCCATTGGTGAGGAGTTCGAGCTCCGATTCAATGCCGAATCCGTCTGATACGCGAATGAGCGTTGAGTTCGAGTTCTGGGCTTCTTCTAGAAGCTCGAGCTTGGTGTTGCTAATTCTTAGCGGGACCGCGTCTAAATGGTCTGGAATGTAGACGCGCTCGCCGGTATTCGGTCCCTCAATGACCTCAAAAAACGCAGAGTCGATTTCGTCGGTGGCCAATCCGTCTTTTAAAAGCTGACGAACGAGAGTGCCGGAATGGGCAATCGTAAAACTCGCCGGAATCGACTCCGCGAGACTCAATTCGATGTCTTGAATCGTGACCAGCGCGCCAATCTGGAGGCCAAAGGAACGGTGTGGTTGCAGCTTGATGCCGTCTACTTCGGTGCCATTGGTGCTTCCCAAATCGGTAATCGACCAAGTCTTTTCAACTCTTCGCAGATGAAGATGGCGACTTGAGACGAACGAAAAGGGGAGCTGCACATCGTTTGACGAATCTCGTCCGACGGTCAGTTCGTCCACCTCACGAATGTCCAGGGTGTGCTCTGCCCCGCTGCTTTTTCTTCGAATCTGTAGCTGCATGGGTCCCACTAACACGCGAAGAATTGTGCGAGGAAGACAACCGCCATAGTCACGACCATCGCTTTGACACCAAAGAAGAGGATTTCCTTCTGCTGAGCTTCGACTCGAATGCTCTCGTTTCCGCGCCAATCAATGGGTTGGTCGACTTTGCCTGTGAGGAATTTCTCAGCATTTGCTACTTCACGGTCCCAGAAATCGCGGTCTTCTTGAGTGAAATGCTGGAGGGTCGTCTCCACTTCATAGGATATCTTAATGCCCGAAGAGAGAGCCTCCACACGGACTTCCGCGTAGAGCTCGGTCATGTCGGAAGACCAGATGCTTGCGCCCTTTTTGCCCCTGAACAACTTGATCGAGCTTAGGCCTTCCTCAGGGCTTTCGATTTCGCTCTCGGGGCTCTCGGGCTCGTCATCTCCCTCGTCCTCTTGAACAAGGGGTTCGCGAAACGACTCCGGAAGTTCACCCTCAATCTGCGTTAACGCTGTGTAGCCATTGACCGAGTAGAAATCGAGCAACTCGCGCAACGGGTCATGGCTTCTGAACGGCGGGTTCAAGATCTTGTGGAGCGTGTACGTTGACATACGTGGAAGATACCCCTGAAATTACGCACGCTTCAAGCGTTCAATGCGCGATCAAAATCATTAATCAAATCAACCGCGTCTTCGATACCAACCGAGACCCGAATCATTTCGTCGGATATCCCGAGTCGAGCCCTCTCTGCGCCTGGGACCGCCGCATGGGACGTGAATGCAGGTCTCGTGATCAACGTCTCGATGCCGCCAAGGCTCGGAGCCTCTTTGGCGAAACGAAGCGACTTGCAGAGTTTTCCCGAGTCGATGCCAGATTTGGGTTCAAACGAGAGCATTCCCGAAAAACCGTCGAAGAGGTCTGTGGCACGAGAATGATTGGGATGGTTGGGAAGGCCAGGGTAGCGCACATGCTTGACCTTAGGATGGTTCGAGAGGAATGCCGCGAGCTGCATCGCAGTTTCGTTTTGTTTTCGAATGCGCAGTCCTAGGGTCTTGAGCCCCCGTTGAAGCAGAAAACATGCGTGAGGATCCAGTGTTGCTCCCACAATATTGAGTACCGGGAGGATCCGATTGATGAGCTCTTCGCTGCCCGCGATCACACCTGCAGCCACGTCCGAATGGCCATTGAGGTACTTGGTTGCACTATGAAGCACGAGGTCAAAGCCAAGCTCGATGGGTCGGAAGTTCGCGGGGCTCGCAAAGGTGTTGTCGATCACGCTTAAGAGATCGTGTGTACGAGCGAACGCAACCCCAGCCTCTAGATCGGCGACTTCGATGAGCGGATTCGAGATGGACTCGAGGTAGATCATGCGGGTGGTCGGCTTTCTGGCAGCTTCCCAGGAATCGGGCGCGTCGCCGTTGATGAAGGTGACCTCTACGCCCAAATTCGCGAGGAGGTTCGTGGCGAGGTGGTAGGTGCCTCCGTAGAGGCCGTCTTGCATCAAGACGTGGTCGCCGGACTTAAGGCACGCCAACATGCTCACGGAAATCGCAGCCATGCCGCTCGCTGTGACGAGCGCCGCTTCTGAGCCCTCGAGGGTGGCGATCTTCTCGTGAAGTGCGATGTGGTTCTCGGTGTTGTTCAGCCTAGAATAGCGAACCTGGTCGTAATCCTCGGCATCTTCAAAGAGGTAAGTCACGCTCTGGAAGATGGGCATGGTGACCGCACCGTTGATGTGAATCTCACCGGCGTGAACGAGTTCTGTGTCTAGTCCAAACTTTTTCATGGAACCCTCGTCTAGGTTTAGCACCATGTGATAACGTGTCTCGCGACTTGCTGTCTATCAAATGTGTAAGCGGAGTATTTGAAATGAAGAAGCCCTGGACAGAGGCAATGCCTCAGGAACAATTTGACTTTATGAAGCGCGTGATTGCCGCACCGAGCCCAGTGGGACTCGAGAGCGCGATGACCTTTGGTGTCTTGAAACCATTTTTTGAAGAGATTGCGCCCAAAGGGTGGAAGGTACATACGTTTAAGGGCAATGCAGGCATCGTCTTGGACACCCATCCCGGACAAGACGATATGCTCAGCGTGATGGTGATTGGACACGCGGACAAGATTCGTATGCAGGTCCGAAGCATCGGAGACGACGGGAAGATCTGGATCAACAGTGATTCGTTTTTGCCGAGCACGCTGATTGGCCATGAGGTGATTCTCTTCAGTCGTGACCCGAAAGACCCGGACAAGTACCGGGAAATTCGCGGTGGGACGATTGAGGCGCTCGGGGCGATCCACTTTGCCGACAGCGCTCTTCGTGGCGGCGATAAGGGTATCAAACCTGAAATGCTTTACCTTGAGCTTCAGATTCATGGTGCTGACAAGAAGAAGCAGATCGAGGAGTTGGGCATCGCTTCCGGAGATCCGATTTTGCTCGACCGCCCGATTCGCCGCGGCTTTAGCCCGGACACCTTCTACGGGGCGTACCTCGACAATGGTCTCGGTTGTTTCGTGGCTGCTGAACTCGCAAGAGTGCTCGCCGAAGACAAACTCAAGAATGTACGCGTGATGTTCGCGATCGCGGCATACGAGGAGATTGGGAGACTCGGTAGTCGCGTCCTCGTTCACGAGTTGAATCCTGATATCGTGGTTGGCGTGGACGTGGCCCACGACCTTAAGGCCGCGCCAGGCGTGGGCGATAAGCGATTTACGCCCAATGAGATGGGCCTTGGTTACACGCTCTCGGTTGGTGCCGTGGCGAGTGAGTACGTCAATGGGATTTTTGAGAAGACCTCGCAGAAGGCTGAGATTCCGTACCAAAAGATTTTGAAGGGGCGAGACACGGGAACGGATGCGATGGCAGCTGTGTTTGCGTCGGTGGATGCGGCAGCGGTTTCCATCGGTTTCCCGATTCGAAACATGCACACCATCTCAGAGACCGGGCACACGCACGATGTGCTCGCAGCCATCCACGGGATCGCCGAAGTTGTTCGTTATCTGAACAAGAAGAAGATCACCAAAGAGGACTTAAGAGACGGACATCCGAGGCTAGACCATGCGGAGCCCCTGAAGCACCGAAAGCCAAAGTCGTAGTTATTGGTAAGTGAAAGTGAAGTCGGATTCGAACTTCGTCAGGTTGGAGCGGCCTGTTTCAGGGAATGTCCAGTGTCGGGCTGCTTCAACCAAACAATCCTCAGTCGGCTTGGATTCGAGCTCAGAATGGATGACTTCAACCATGGCGACATGACCATCGGGCGCAATTCCGAATCTTAGATCCACTCGCCCGGCCAAGTCTTCCTGCTCGAGCGCTTTGGCGTAGCAGGGGATTAAGTCGTTGTAACGGGAATGCACTTCGCGTCGGATCTCTTCGTCGAGGTCTCGCCACTGGTCACTTTGACCATCGGAAAGGTCCAAGAGGGCAACGTCTGGGTTTAGCCCGTCTTCCATCCACGAGCTCGTCGGCTCATAATCGTTTGGGATTGCAGCGATGGAGTTCGACAACATGGCCGAGACTTTGGGGCCCGATGACGGTTGGAGCACCACAAACTTCAAGATCGCAGCTGTTCCGAGAGCCATGGCTCCCATAAGAGCCAGTGCGCCGATTGCAATGAGTTTGTGTGATTTCTGCATGTACCCATCATAGCCGGGGTCGACTTCTTAGTACAATCGCTTTATGAAGCTTCGAGTTTGATAGAGGAGAATTCATGTCGGATAACCCTGAAGGAAAAGTAATTCACGTGGCTTTTGGAGCGGCTCGAAACCCGGAGCCCGAGGTTCAAGAGCCCGTCTCTGAAGAGGCAAAGCACAAGCTCGAAGTCTTCTCAGAGTTGATCGAGAGCGGGATCGTGATGGTCACTTTGGATACTCGAGTGGAGGGCGTTCATGTGCCGCAACAATTTGCTGGCATGCCTCAGTTGCACCTCAACTTCTCTTACGACTACCAGATTCCTGATTTCGACTTCGATGGTGAGGGTGTGCGGGCGTCACTCTCGTTCTCCGGCGTGAACACATTTTGCGAGATTCCGTGGGATGCCGTCTACATGATGCGACCTGAGACCATCGAAGATAGCGTGGTCTTTCCAATGAGTTTCCCTCAGGAGATTCTGGACATGCTGCCACCTGAAATTCTTGAGGAACTTCAAGCCGCTCAAGCCGAGGAAGAGTAAGTCACTCTCTTGCTTCCATAGCTTCTAGAATCGATTCCAGCTCTTTTCGTTTCGACTCACGAAAATCCCGTGGTGCCATCGGTCCAGTTTGGGCCGGGTCCTGGCTGATATCGAAATGCCAAGTCCTTCCAGAAACACGGTCCCACATAAAGCGGGAGTCGCCTTCCACTAGCAGGGATTGCTGCCTAACTGGCGTGCCATCGACCTCCATGATCAGCTGTTGAGAGATCACCGGCCATCGCCGTTCTACCTTCTCAACAAGGTGCAAATCTTCGCCTTGAAACTCAGGCGGAGGTGTCAGGCCCGCGCTCGCGAGTGCCGTAAACGAAGCGTCAATGAGCGAAACCGGCGTCGTGTTTTGCCTCGGCATCTGGCGACTTGAAGGCGACTTTAGCAGCAGCGGAATGCGCACAAACTCTTCGTAGGAATCCAGTCCATGGTGGTAGAGCCTGTGTTCTCCAAGAGCTTCTCCGTGATCGGAAGTAATGATCATCGTGGAGTTATCCCAGCGTCCCGTAGCCATCAGCCTCGCAACAATGTCCCCGATATAGGAGTCGATGTCGGCGATTGCATCCTCGTAGCAACCGAGCCCCTTCGTGATCTCGAATCGTCTACACGGAGGCTTTGCGGCGTGTGGGTCATAGTAGTGAATCCAGATGAAAGCTCCTGTTTTGGCGCGGTCAACCACTTTAAGGGCCGCATCAGTGACCTCCCTCGAAGTCCACTTCTCAGGCCCGGGCCCATCAGGTTGATTCGGGTAGTAGACTGTCTGAAAGCCTTTTTCGAAGCCGAATCCTTTTCTGAAAATGCTCCCGATTCCATCGTCCAAAATGGCATAAGTCTCGCGCCCCGCGTCTTCAAACACCGAAGCGATCGTAGGGTGGGTGTCGGAGCGAGGAGACATGAAGACTCGGTTGTACCGATCGTTTGCTTTCAGCTCGTCCGGAAACACGTATCGCAAGTCCACCGTGCGATAGACGTGTTCAAAGTCCAATGACATCGGGATGCGGCCGCGCGTCACACTCGGGAGGGCAAGGGTAGTAATGCCGCCGGCAGAATAAGCGCGGTCAAATCTTACGAAGTCTGTGGCGAGCTTCTCGAGGTGCGGCGTAGTTTCCTGGGGATGTCCGTAGACGCTCATATAGTCTGGCCTGAGCATATCGATCGTGATGAGAATGGTCAGGTCCCCTTCGTCTTCTTGCAGCTGAGGCGCCTTCTCAGTGGGCGCTTCCAAATCCGAACCGGAGCAGTTTTCATCGATTCCGTTCCCTCTGAGCTCCTTCGCGAGTGGATGAATGCCTTGGTTTGAAGGTTCGCAATCAAATCCTCCAAGTCGGGTGGAAAGTGCATTGTCAGAGTCGTCAAGTACCCAGAGAAAGGGTTTGGAGAAGAAGTGTGCGGTGTAGTCGATATGTTGTGGGGCGAGTGAATGAGTAGGGCCTGCAAGCGCTCCGATTGGGATTAGACAAGCCAGGGCGACTGCCGCAACGTGTTTCTTGCCGGGTGTTGTGTCGTTGTCGGGAACGAGCCAGCTCAGGGCCCCTAGAACAATGAAGAACTCGAAGAAGGCGATCACCCCATGGACTTCGGGATAGAGTCTTGGAACCAAGTAGAGCCGATTCCAAACCGCCATCGCCACCCAGATGCCGACCAGCGCAAACCCCACCCCGACGGTCGCAAATCTAGGTAGAAGCCGGCCGGAGGCAAACCAGGGCGTCATAGATATGCTTGCCAGCAAGACGAGACCGCTCAACGCAAAGAAGAGCAGGGCATTCGGGTCGAGTATTCTGGGGGTTCGCGCCAGAAGAAGCTCGTAGGTCATGGCTACGTCTAGCGCCGGGACCGCCAAGAACATGCTGATTGGAAGAAGCCAGCCAAGTTTTGGATAGAGGGCCAAGCGTGGTCGAATGTAGCGATGGCAAATCCCAGTGGCAAAAAGACCCACAAGGCCCGCAGCGATCAGGAGTTCGTGCCCCGTGAGTCCGAGTAGAGTCCCAAATCCGTAGGCGATCACAGTGCTGTGCAATGCGATGGCCGCGCTGGTGATATAGACGGATTCAACCCATCCGCGAAGCTTTTCAAGACCTCGTGTGATGAGTATTACGGCCACGAGCAACGGAAGAATGTAGGTGACAGAGGCGATCGTTGGAAGGATTGCCTCCGTGGTGAGTCCTTCTCCGAATCTGTAGACAAAACTACCGAGGAGCGCCTGTAAAAGTACAGCGCTGAGGAGTCGTAAGATTTGACGACTTGAGATCAGAGCCAACAGATATTTCCAGCGTTTCCGTCTGGGTCAAAACAGGAGTATCCCGAGCGACACGTGAAATCGTCACATTGGTCAACGCAAATCGAAGTGTCGGTGTTCGCTTCCCAACAGGTAGCCCCACTTGGACAGGTTCCCTGGTCGAAACCGCAGGCAAGCGTGCAATAGCCTCCAGGAAAACCGTCGTCATCTGAAAGGCAACGGCCCCACTGTCCACCCGCGCAATCCCAATCTCCGTCACACGCCTGACCGATACCCGCGCTGCCAGTTGCTGACGCAAAACACTCAAGCACTCCGTCGCCATCAGCATCGAAGCGTTCGTAACCTGTTGCCCTATTACATGTATCTCTCAGGCAGAGACCGAAGTCGGAGCAATGGCTAGTAGAGTCGCAATCTGCGTCGGAGTTGCAATAGGTGGCGCAGTAGCCCTGATAGAAGCCTTGTGACTCGGACAAGCAGATCGCATCCTGGCCTCCAGCACAACTGGCTACGGTTTGGCACGCAGCACCTACGGATCCCGAACCTGAACCCACCTGCCAGCATTCGTTGGGCCCCGAGAGGTCTGCGTCAAAACACTCATACGATGAGCGTCCGCAATCGGAGTTGGTGCCACAACTCTTCAGACAGAGACCGTTTCCTTCGTCGTCATAGAAACCGCAGTGCGATCCTGAACCACAATCGGAATTTGAGACACAACCCTTCGTGCAATAACCGCCTACGACCCCGTCTGTCTGCGGGATACAGGCCAAACCAGCTCCACAGTTGGCGTTGGAAGTGCAAGCGTTGCCCACATTTGTGGGTGGCGGCGTATTCTGAACGCATTCGTTCTGCTCGCATGTTTCACCAACGCCGCATTGGCCGCAGCTGATGTTCTCACATCCATTGAAGATACTTCCGCACTCAGCTCCGAGCCCTTGACAGGTTGCGGTCGGGTTGCATGAACAGTCGTTGTCAGTCTGGGCTGTACATCCGGCCGGGCAGCAGCCGTCGTTGTTTTGGCATGAGGTGATCTGGGTAAAGCTGCATTCAGCCGTGCAGGTGGCTGCGCTCCCGTTCACCGTTCCAACCGAACATGAATCGGGCGATTCACATTCTGTCGGGCAGTCACCGTCACAAACCTCATTGCCTTCTACAATGTCATTGCCGCACGTGTTCGTGCACTCTGCGTCGTTGGACGAGTCGCACCCCAATGGGCAGCACCCATCACCATCTCCACAAGCCGCGGGGACGAATACACACGTGGCGTTGCAGAGGTCGGGGTTACCCACGAGTTCCACCGTGCCGCACTCATCTTGCGTGGCTTCGCACTCGAATGGGCAAGCGCCATCGCCTTCGACTAACGGGTCACACAACTCACCTGGGTCCAAAACCCCGTTACCACAATTTTCCAAGTCGATATTGTTGGTGCCTTGCGGGCTATTAGGGTCTGGATTGTTGGTGTTGTTGGGATCCGGGTTGTTTGTAGGTTGGTCAACCTTGGCGAACTTTTTGGTGTTTTCGCCACACCCGAGAGTCGAGAATAACAACGTTATGATTGCGATATACTTTAACATAATGATTGACCTGTTTTTTACATCCAGCAGAAGTCGATAGCTTCATTTGGGTCGTTGGCGCAATAGTATCCTTCACCCGTGCGGCACGTGCTATCCGAGGTGCAATCTTCTACGCAGATCGCGTTTTGCCAGCACGTTGTTCCCGCAGGGCAAGAGGTTCTATCGCAAGCGATTGTGCAATATCCATTTACTAGGTTTGCTTGCGTATCGGCGATACAAACACCGAATTCGCCGCCTGCGCACTGCCACACGGCGTCGCACGCGTCTCCAACTTGCCTGCTTCCAGTGCCTCCAGGCCAACACTCGGTGCGAGAATCCACGGAAGGGTTGGAGTTGAACACGAGGTAGTTCGTTCGAGAGCAAGTCTTCTTGACGCAGACTCCGCCAGGATCTGCGGCGTCACCTTTCCAGCAATGATAGAGGCTTGTGCTTCCGCAATCAGAGTCCACAGAGCAGTTTCTGGTACAATATCCCTGGTAGAAGTCCGGGTACGCTGCCTGTGAAAGGCAGTTACCTGTTTGACCTCCACTGCAATCACTGAGTCTCTGACATGGGTCGCCGATTTGCCCATTGCCATTGGCGACAGGGCCGCACTCAGTCCGGGAATCACCAGCGACATTGAAACACTCGTATCCGCTGCGCGTGCAATCGTTATTCCCGCCGCAGCTTTCCACACAGAAGCCGTTGTCGTTGACGACGCTGCAATGCGAGCCGCTTCCACAATCGTTATCGCTCACGCAAGACTTGGTGCAGTATCCACCTGTAAAGCCCGAGTCGGCGGCGGTTGCACATTCAAGTCCGGCGCCGCACTGTGAGTTCGAGGTACAGGCTTCTCCAACCCGATTCGTTTGGGTGGCCACGCACTCATTGTTTTGGCACGAGAATCCACCTGGGCATGTGCCACAGCTGATGTCTTGGCATCCGTTGTCGAGCGTCCCACAGGTAAATCCTTCGGCAGCGCACGTTGTTGTGGGCTGACATGAACAGTCGTTATCGTTTTGAGAAGTGCAGCCTGCAGGGCAGCATCCGTCGTTGTTCGTGCACGAGGTGCGCGGCGTGTTCACACACACCGTCGAGCATTCGCTCGCCGACCCATCGAAGGAATCTACGGTGCATGCCTCGCCATCGTCGCAAGATGTGGGGCAATTTCCGTCACACGTCTCATTCTCTTCGACGATGTCATTCCCACACACGTTTTCGCAATCGTTATCCGATGCGGAGTCACATCCGACGGAACAGCAACCGTCGTCATCGAAGCAGCCGACGGGCCGCACTTCACAACGCGCTGTACAATCGTCGGCGCTGCCGACGAGCGCAATCATGGAACACGCCGGTTCAGGAGGGCACTCCGTGGGACATCGATCCGAACCCGAGCCTTCGGGATCGCAAATCTCACCTGGGTCCAAGAGGCCATTTCCGCACAACTCCGGTGAGACCGTGACGTTATTGGTCGCGGTACCATTGTTTGTATTGTTCGTGTTGTTTGGATCAGAATTATTGGTTTCACTGTTGTTTGGCGGCGGATCAGGGTTTTTCTGAAATTTCTTCGTGTTGGAGTCTCCACAACCCACTCCAAGCAACATCCCCAACGCAACAATCCAACAAAATGTGTTCTTCATTTTCATCACTCAATTCTTTGATTGCGGGACCTATAGCCGAATCGATAACTTGGCTCAAATCATATCCTCATTTCCGGCGCACCCTAGCGGATGGGGCAAATCTTTCAATGAAACTCACTCAACATTCAGCTATTTTCAGGATAGGCGGCCAGAGCCCGCTTGTACACGTAGTGAGGTTACGATGCTGAGGATGCTATTCGACGGTGATTGCGGGATTTGCACGGCGAGTGCCGAGTGGGTGGACGCGAGAGACAAGGGAGCCACAATTTTGGTGCGCCCGTATCAAAGCTACTCAGACGCAGAACTCGCTCAGTGGGGACTCACTCCGGAGATGTGTTCTCAGCTTCTTCAGGTTGTGGATGGGGCAGGGCGAGTACACTCAGGGGCAAACGCCATCAATATGATTGGGCTTTCGCTTGAGGGACTCTCGCCACTTGCGACGATACCGCTTTTCTTCCCACCAATTCTATGGGCCGAGCATGTGGTCTATGGAATCGTGGCAGCGAACCGCACAAAGGTCTCCACGATGTTGAAGATGAAGGCCTGCGGCACTGGCTTTAAGCCCGCCAAGGGTGGCGTCCCGACCAAAATTACCCTTTCAAACCTAAATCAATAGGCGTCAAGCCACGTGATCGCCTGAGCGATATCGTCGATTTGAGGAAGAATACGGTCTTCGAGGTCAGGGTGGTAGCCGCAGAAGCTGTCGAGTGCAGCCACACGTTTGACCGGCCCGTCGAGGTACTCAAAGAGCTCATCGGCGATACGAGTCGCAATCTCGGTACCATAACCCCAAGACATATTGTCTTCGTACGCGATCACAACCTTATTGGTCTTCTTGACGGACTCGCTGATCGCGTCCCAATCGTAAGGGGAGAGTGTCCGCAAGTCTAAGACTTCGGCGTCGATCCCGGTCTGTTTGACCGCACGCAGCGTTCTCTCCACCAATGCACCGTAAGTAACGACCGTCAACGCGTTTCCTTCGCGCACTTTGGCGGCTTTACCGAACGGAATCATGTAGTCATCGCCCGGGTTGAACGACTTGTTGTAGGTCTGCCGATAGAGGTGCTTGTGCTCCAAGAACATCACTGGGTCGTCGCACCTAATCGCTGTGCGAAGAAGACCGTTTGCATCTGCGGCGTTCGACGGCATCACGACTCGAAGGCCAGGGATATGAGTGAAGAGCGTTGCACCCGACTGGCTGTGATACGGGGCCCCACCTTTGAGGTAGCCACCGATCGGAACTCGAACCACCACAGGTGATTTGAAGTTGTTGTTTGAGCGCCAACGCATGTTCGAGAGCTCGTTTTTGAGCTGCATGTATGCGGGCCAGATGTAGTCGAAGAACTGGATCTCAACCACCGGCTTGAGACCGCGCGTGGCCATACCTATGGCGCGTCCAATGATGTTGGCTTCAGCCAACGGACTGTTGAAGACGCGGTCGCTGCCGAACTCGAGTTGAAGTCCGTGGGTCACTTTGAAGACGCCGCCTTTGCCTTTCACTTTGCCGAGGTACTCTTCCTTGGTGACATCAGCCACATCTTCACCGAAGACCACGATTCGCGGGTCGCGGCGCATCTCAGTACGCATCGCAGCGTTGATGAGGTCCACCATGGTCTTTTCGCCACCTTCTTCGTCCCATTCGGGGTTGGTCGCAAAAACGCTCGACGTTGGGTCCACATCATGACTGTAGATATAGTCGAGAGCCGTATCCGGGTGTGGAGTGGGCAGGGCGAGCGCATCGTCCACAGCTTGGCGGACCTCGGCATCAACGTCCTTCTTAAGAGCGTCGACTTCGTCCTGGTCTAGAATGCCTTCGGATACGAGGAAGGACGCAAAAGTGGTAATCGGGTCGCGCTTTGCGTCGTCCTCGCGCTCGCTCTCGGGGCGATACATCGACTCATCGTCACTCATCGAGTGCGAGTAAGGACGAACCACGTGAGCGTGCGTCAGAGCGGGGCCGTTTCCGGCACGGATATACTCCACGGCTTCGGTGATTTTCGCGTAGCTCTCAATCGGATCGCATCCGTCGAACTCTGTGATGAAGAGGTTTTCGAATCCGCTTGTGGCCTTTGAGATCGAGCCTCCGGCAGTCTGAACCGAAACAGGCACGCTGATCGCGTATCCGTTGTCCTCAACCATGAAAAGCACGGGCAACTTCATGTTCGCCGCCGTGTTCACAGCTTCCCAAAACTCGCCTTCGCTCGTCGCGCCATCGCCGATGGATACGTAGATGACCTCATCACCAAACGTCTGGATATCATCGCGGCCTTTGAGTCCTTCAACAGCTTCTACGATACGCGCGACCTGGGCGGCGCCCGTGGCCTGAAGGTGCTGTGTGCCCGTACACGATGATTGTGACACGATATTGAGGTCTTTATGCCCCCAGTGACACGGCATTTGACGGCCACCGGAGTTCGGATCTTCGGACGATCCAACGGCCTCAGCCAAAATCTCAACTGGCGTCATGCCGAGCGCAAGCACGAGCGCGCGGTCACGATAGTAGGGGTAAAACCAATCGTAAGAAGGTTTGAGGACATTCGCTGCGGCAACCAATACAGCTTCGTGACCCGCGCCCGAAATCTGGAAGTAAATCTTCTGCTGACGCTTGAGATTGATCTCAGCATCGTCGAGCTTCCGAGACATGTACATCTGGCGATACATCTCTACCAGCTTTTCCTCGGTCAGGCCGTGATACCTGGAGTTCGCTAGAGTGAGGGAATCAGACGTGCTTTCTAGATTTGTTGCCATAATGTCCTCTTTGTCTGAAGGGGTCAGGTCCCATCGAAGGCATGACTAGCACAACGACTTTGAGAGGGTAAAGCATCTGAATATCAAAATTCTTCCGAAAGATTTTGGAACTCCCGTTAACGCGACGCGTCAATAATAGTGCGGCAATCGAAGACTTGCCCTATGGCGCTTGGGTTCGCGAACACAAGTAGGTAGAATGATACGTGGCACATGACTAAGGCCCAGGAGGTTCCAATGTGTCTGATATGTGTAGACTTTCAACGTGATAAACTAACAGCCTTTGAAGCCAAACGCGCCCTTGGTGAGATGCGCGAAAAGATTGGCGATGAGCACGCTCGAGAAGTCGAAGAGATGATCGAAGCGGCGGAGGAGGACGAAAAAGAATAGGGGTTGACGCTGCCAAAGCGAGCGTGATAGCCCCCGCTCCAAGTTAAACGTGTTGCGACAGGAAGTTTGGTGAAAAACCAACGCTGCCCCCGCAACTGTAAGCGGTGACGAATTCGGCTTAAACCACTGGGAAACTGGGAAGGTGCCGAAAGAGGATGACCCGCAAGCCAGGATATTGGCGCAACACGTCAGATACACCCCGCTTCGGGTCGGAAGCGAGAGGGAATGGTTCCCCCTGCTTTCGCTCGGCCAAAATTGGAGAACGTCATGTTCCAACACCGAGCTTTTTTCGTTTCTTGTGCACTCTCTCTCTCCCTTGTCGCATGCGGCGAGGACGACAAACCCGCTGAGGATTGCGGCACGATGTGTGCCGAAGATTCCCTAGAAGTTGTCGGAGAATGGGACACGAATTTCGGAACCTCCGAAACCATCACCGAAACCACCTGGGGAGACTTCCAGAACGTCGTGTTCTTCGACAATGACGCCAACGTGGCCGTCACCCAAAACGCCGAAGATGCCGACTTCGACCCGGGGTTGTTCAACCGGATCGAGTGGACCGAAATCGAAGCAGACGTCTTCTACTACTGCACTGTGACATTTGGAGAGGAGTCCGAACAAGCCGCTCTCGAGGCATCGGCCACGGCCGACTCGAGTGACTTGGAAGGCGCCGGTTGCGGTGGCTTCTCTTGGACGATGATGACACGCAAGTGAGAGCGGTCGTATTTTCATTGATAGCTGCATGCCTGGGGGGATGTGGCGAAGATATCGAACCGGCAAAGGATTTCGGTCCGTTTGCCCGTGAGGTCGTCTCGTTTGAACCGGGCGAGTTTGCAGGTTACGGCGACCATGAGTTTCCAGACATCGTCCTTGGTCCCCCTGAGGGTGGTGGGATTTCGCGAGGCGGCATGCGAGTTCTAAGCCTTGGTGTCGGCGGAGAGATCGTTATGGACCTCGGCGAATTTGCCAATGGTCCTGGTGCGGATTTCATCGTTTTCGAAAACCCGTTTTTTGCGGGAGGTGACCCCACTGAACCTTTCGAGGAGTTCGGCAGAGTCAGCGTGTCACAGGACCTCGAGGAGTGGCACACGTGGGACTGTGTGCCTGCTGAATCCAAGGAGGGATGTGCAGGTTGGAACCCCGTATTGGAGTTCGAGTATGTCCCAGGAGAGCCTTTGGATCCCACGGTCACCGGTGGTGATGCGTTCGACTTGGGCGAGTTGAACCTTGGCTGGGCCCGATATGTGAAAATTGAGGATTTGAAGACTCTACCCGGTGAGGGCAACACCGCCGGCTTCGACCTCGACGCATTGGGCTGGATACACTCTCGCGAAGGCACGGTTCGTTAGAGCATCTATCCATTCAAGAAATCGAGCCCAGCCTTTCGACTGCCATTCTCGCTATCGAGGTCTGCCAGGAGTGCCGCCGCCAAGAGGCCCCACATCACGTCGGGAGATACATCTTCTTGAACGTCGATATGGAAGAGATTACCTCCGGTTAAAAACCCGATGCCGGACCAACCCCTCGACATCGTTCCGATCGGTTCTTCAAACGGGTCGAGTATCTCAAATGTGAACGGCCGGAGCAGTAGTCGCCGGACGTAATAAGAAACTCCTTCTCGAACCGCTCTTACCTCGTACTTGCGTCGCAAGAAGCTCAGAGTCCAACTGGTGTCCGCGATCATGCGTTTGTTGGGGTTCATCACGGCGATAGAGTTGTCGCCGATAGATGCGGAACGGCTCATTTCGAACCGTTCGTCAGCGACTTCATCGTCGATCAAAAAGGTAACGTTCTGATGACGAAAGAGACTGAGATTGGTCATGTCCTGAAGCATCTCGTTTTGTTTTTGATGAATCCGCCCGACCTCTTGGCCGTCCCGACGCCGAATCGAATACTCACGTCGAAACATGCCTCCAAAGACCTGTTTGATTCCGCCGGTTTGCTCAAGAACTAGCTCTCGACAATCAGCCAGAGTGCCGTGCTCCGATACCCTCACGCGTTGTGGTGTTTGTGAATGTCGACGTCGAGCTATCTCACGCTCAAAAATCTCGTCGGCCTGACTGGCGTCCGAACGACGCGGATCAAACGCGAGCTCCAGATTGGAGAAATCTCGCGCCTGAATCTCAGTCTCATTTGCTTCCTCTTCGAGAACTTTCTCGGCGAGCTGTCTCTCGAAGTCCTCTCGCTCCAGGCGTCGAATGACGAGTTTTCTAACCTCCTCCCATTCGGCTCCGTCAATTACGCCATTTCCATCCTTGTCGAACTGAGCCAAGACCTCAGGGTCACTCGCGATGAGCTCTTTCATTCTGGTCAATTCGTGTCGAAGCCGGTCTGGGTCAATCATCATAGTCTCGGAGCTAAATAGGGAGGATTCACCTTGAGTTGTTTTACATTCCCGCTATCCTAGCCGCAACCGGTACGAAAGTGAGATTTGGATGAGTGAGAAAAAGTGGCTCTTGGGCAATTACGACTACGCAACACACGCACGAATCATGGAGATCGTGGCGATCTTCGCCTATCTCGTGACCACTGTTTATATCGCCTATCAATTGGCGCTTCAGTTCAACAGCCCGATGGTAGAGCTCTTCTGGATCGTGCCCTCCGCGCTTTTTGTCGGCCTCGTTTTGGCAGACTTCAGCTCCGGGATGGTGCACTGGTTAGCCGACACGTTTGGGTCCACGGATACTCCAATCCTGGGTCCTAATTTTATTCGGCCATTTCGAGAGCACCACACCGACCCAGAAGGGATCACGCGCCATGATTTTGTAGAGGTCAATGGCAACAACTGTGTGGTCATCATGCTCTTTGGAATGCCACTATTCTTGTTGATACCGAATACCTCTGACACCTGGGCAATTTGGCTCGAACTCGCACTCCTTTCACAATTCGCTGGTGTGTTCGCAACCAATCAGATCCACAAATGGTCGCACCAAGAGGACCCGCCTGCGTTTGCTCGATTGCTGATGAAGATGGGCGTGATCATGTCTGTGGATCATCATAATGTTCACCACACAGCGCCATTTGATACCTACTACTGTATCACCACGGGCTGGTTGAATCCGGTTTTCGAAAAGCTTGGCATCTTCCCAAAGCTCGAGAAATTCGTCCGCGCTAACTCTCCGTGGGCCGATCCTATGACATCTACCGAGCGCAACGCCCGTACGATTCCCGCCCAAGAGAACTCCTGAAAATCAGACCTCTCCTGCAATATCTTCCACAAGATACTGACGCCGGAGGTCTTGCGAGTCGAAGTTCGCAAGCGCGTGCATCATCTTGGTCAGCGCGGCTTCGAGACGCATGTTCCCGCCCGGAATTGCGCCCGCGTCGATGAGATCTAGCGAGTTCTTATAAAGTCCAAAATCGACCTTCCCGGTTGACGTCGTTATCACCAAGACATCTGTTCCTGAATTGATTAGGGCCTTAATCTCCGGCGCGAGTGGGTTCACTGAGGTGGGAAGAGTCCCCGTCCCAAATGCCGCAAGCACCACGGCTTTGACGCCTTCAACGCTCGCCGCGCGCCGGAACACCTCTGGGTTGAGGCCAGGTTGGGCGTGCAAAAAGAGGACGGCGGGGTCGAACGCGTCTTTCGGACTGAATTCAAGCGTCTCCCGTCGGATATGCCCACCCAGTTGGATATCTACACCAAGACGCGCGAGTGGCGCGCAATCTGCGCTCATAAACCCGCGGTAATCGTGGGCCGAAGCCTTTGTTGTCCGGCATCCACGCAGGAGCAGGCCGTCAAAACAGATTCCAACCTCTGGGATGTCCTTGGTGGCGAGTTCTACCGCATCGGCAAGGTTGCGTCGGGCGTCGGTTCGAAGCGCAGCCAGCGGGCGCTGCGCCCCGGTGAGCACGACTGGCTTACCAAGCCCGCGCAAGGAGAAGCTGAGCGCCGACGCGGTATAGGCCATGGTGTCGGTGCCATGAACAATCACAAAGCCGTCGAAGTCTTCGCGGTGTGTGGCGATTCGCCTCGTGATCTCACCCCAAATCGCCGGTCCGACGTCACTGGAGTCGAGGTTGGCCACGATTTGACTTTCGATCTCAGCGATTTTCGAGAGTTCAGGCACCGCACTCAAGAGCGTGGCGGCATATCCCGAGGGCTCCAGAGGAGTCCCCTTCATGCCCAGTGTTCCACCGGTATGAAGTAAGAGAACTCGAGGTTTCATCGGGTGATCGGCTTGTACTTGATGCGCTTTGGTCGGTCAGCATCTTCGCCAAGTCTGGCTTTGCGGTCGCGCTCATACTCTTCGTAGTTTCCGGTAAACCACGTGACCTGCGAATTGCCCTCAAATGCAAGCATATGCGTGGCGAGTCGGTCGAGGAACCAGCGATCGTGGCTGATGATAACAGCACATCCGGCAAAGTCCTCGAGCGCGTCCTCGAGCTCCCTCAAGGTCTCTACGTCCAAGTCGTTCGTAGGTTCGTCGAGAAGAAGCAGGTTGCCTTCCATGAGAAGGGTTCGGGCGAGGTGCACGCGGTTTCTTTCACCACCGGAGAGCGTTCCAACTTTTTGCTGTTGTGCACGGCCTTTAAAACCGAAAGCTCCACAGTATGCGCGAGAATTCAGGTCACGTTTGCCAACGCTGATAACCTCGGCGCCACCCGAGATGATTTCCCAGACCGTTTTTTCTTCGCCGATATCGTCGCGAGTCTGCGTCACGTTGGAAATCTTGACGGTTTCACCGACGACCAGTTGGCCCTCATCAGGTGTCTCTTCGCCAGTAATCATGCGGAAGAGAGTGGTTTTGCCGGCACCGTTTGGCCCGATAACACCCACGATTCCGTTTTTCGGGAGATTGAAGTTTAAGTCTTCGATCAAGAGGCGGTCGCCATAGCCTTTCCGCAGGTTCTTGGCTTCAACCACGACATCACCGAGGCGTGGCCCCGGAGGAATGATAATGTCGCGGCGTCGGTCTTGCTCGCGATTTTCTTCGAAATCACGTCGCATCTCGTCATAGCGCTTCAAGCGGGCTTCGC
This sequence comes from Microvenator marinus, assembly GCF_007993755.1. Classification (GTDB taxonomy): domain Bacteria; phylum Myxococcota_A; class Bradymonadia; order Bradymonadales; family Bradymonadaceae; genus Allomicrovenator; species Allomicrovenator marinus. The sequence continues at coordinate 1,489,507 of NZ_CP042467.1, read as the reverse complement.
TCTTTGCCTGGCGAGCCTTCTGGCCCATGCGGACCCATTCCAGCTCGCGCGCGAGCATCTTGGCTTTGGCCGAGTTTGCCTTCTCTTTCTGCTCGAGGTGCTTGCGCTTTTGGTCGAGCCAGGACGAGTAGTTGCCTTCGAACGGAATACCTTTTCCGCTCTCAAGCTCAAGGATCCACTGCGTGACATTGTCGAGGAAGTATCGGTCGTGTGTGACGATGATCACGGTGCCGTGATACTCGCGGAGCGCACGCTCAAGCCACGCCACGGTTTCAGCGTCGAGGTGGTTTGTAGGCTCATCGAGAAGGAGCAAATCAGGTTTGGACAACAAGAGTCGGCAAAGAGCCACGCGACGGCGCTCACCACCCGAAAGGGTGCTGACATCCGCGTCTCCGGCGGGAACGCGTAATGCGTCCATCGCGATATCCACGGTGCGGTCCAAATCCCAGGCGTTAACCGCATCGATCTGGTCTTGGAGTTTGCCTTGCTCTTCGATCAGCTTATTCATCTGGTCGTCGGTCATTTCTTCACCAAACTTCATCGAGATTTCTTCGAATCGAGTAAGGAGGTCGCGGATCTCTTTGACGCCGAGCTCGATATTGCCGCGAACATCGAGGCTTGGGTCGAGCTGAGGTTCCTGCGCCAGAAATCCGACCTTAGCGGATGGGTCAACCCAGGTTTCACCGACAATTTCCTTGTCGATTCCCGCCATGATCTTGAGGAGAGTGGACTTACCGGCACCGTTTGGACCAACGATACCGATCTTGGCTCCAGGGAAAAATGAGAGCCAAATTCCGTCGAGGATCTGCTTTCCGTCGGGCGTGTATTTCTTAAGCCCCTGCATCTGATAGATGAATTCGCGTGCCATTTCTGCCACTCCTAAAGATAAGAGATATGGGTAGAGTCAAACCTGTGGTGGGTGTAACGCTTGGGGCGAGGTTTGGCAATCGGAACCGTTACCCTATGTGAGCCCTCAACGCCTCCAGAGCCTTGTCCAAGCTATTGACGTGCCCCTTGGCGCTCAACGCCTGAGAAACGGCCAAGACCGAGGTCTCAAGCCAGTCATTTCTCAGGGTGGTGTAGCCCATATGTCCCACGCGAAAGTACTCCGTCTTGCACTCAGGATGCAGACCGGGCGCAACAATAACGCTGCTCTTCGCGATTTCAGAAACTAACGTAGCGTCTAGTCCCGCAGGGTATCGAATAGCGCTCAAAGTATTGGCCACAAGATGTGGGTCCGTCAGAGTCTCAAGCCCCATGGAGTGCCACGCGGCGCGCATGCCGTCAGCCACCGATTGATGCCTCTCGAAAACGTTGGCCATCCCTTGCTCTAGGATCTCCTTGAGCCCCACTTGGAGCGCCATGATCAAGGTGGTTGCAGGTGTCGCGAAATAGGATGGACGGCGCTCCTCATACGCTTTCATGATCGGTAGCCATTGGTGGAAATCCATGCTCATTGGAGGCGGGGTCTTGAGTTCTTCTCGGCGCATCATCGCGCGTTCAGAAGCCATGAGTAAGGCTAGACCCGCCGGAAGACCAATGGCCTTCTGAGACGCGGTCAGATAGATGTCGGCGCCCCATTCATCCATCAGAAATTCTTCGCCCGCGGTCGCACAAACTCCGTCAAAAATGCTCAGAATCCCAAGGTCTTTTCCGAGGTCTGCAATGGCTGCAGCGTCAATCTTCACGCCGGTGCTCGTGTCCACATGCGTCGTAAAAACAGCGATTGGCCGCACCCTGCGCAAAACCTCACCCACTTCAGCCACCGTTGGGGCCGCTCCCGGGCTTGGGGCTCGAACCTCTTCTATCGTGGCGCCACGTCGTCTGAGCATCTCCGCCATGCGGTCTGAGAAGTAGCCCGTATTGACTACTACGACTGAGTCTCCAGGCTCGATGAGGTTGACGACGGCCATCTCCATAGCGAGCGTTCCCGAGCCAGCCACTACGAAGGGCTGCGAGCTCGGGCTTGCGCAGAAGACCTCGCGCATCATTTCTAAACTTTCCCCAAAAGCTTCGATGACCTGCGCGGAGACGTGACTCGGCGGTGGCCCGCTTGCAGCCGCAACTACAGCGGGTGAGACTTCGATAGGGCCGGGTATCATGAGTAATGGTCGCATATAGACTCCTAACTTTGCAGAACCTTAGCATTGAGAAGCGGCATCTTCACTTGGAGTTTTTGAAGCGGTAGAGTCGTCAAAAGAGAGGACGCGATGAGCGATAAAAAAGACTGGAAAGAGATTGGTGAAGAGGAGTGGCGAGAACGCCTAACCCCGATTCAGTTTGAAGTTGCCCGAAAGGCAGCCACGGAGCGGCCGTTCACCGGGGTCTATTGGGACCATACGGAGAAGGGCCGATACGTTTGCGTCTGTTGTGGAAAGTACTTGTTCACGTCCAAAGCAAAATTCGATGCCGGATGCGGTTGGCCGAGCTTCTTTGAGGAAGTGGACGGGGCCGAGATCCGAAAAATCCGCGATACCACGCACGGCATGATACGTACCGAGATCGTATGCTCGGAGTGTGACGCGCACCTCGGCCATGTGTTCAACGATGGTCCCCCACCGACAGGTCTGAGGTATTGTGTGAATTCGGCTTCGATTCGATTCGAGCCAGAAGCCTAACTCAAGGCGTGAGCCGAAGGATCAATTCGCGCACAACTTTGGCGGCTAGGACCGACGAAACGCCCGTAGGATCGAGTGCGGGAGAGAGCTCCACCGCATCTGCGGCCACGATATCGAACCCTTCGAAGGCCTTGAGCAGCCCGGCAAATGTCTGCCAGTTGATCCCGCCTGGCTCTGGCGTTCCGGTGCCCGGGAAATATCCGGGATCAAAGACGTCGAGATCGATGGTGAGATAGATAGGGCGCCCCCGGAATGCTTCGAGCCGGTTAGCAAAAACTTCAGGCTTTGGCTCGACGTAGCGGTTCGTCTTGCGCATCTCGTCCCACTCAAGTTTGGTTCCCGAACGAATGCCCACCTGGAGCACAGCGTCAGCCGCCATGAAATCGAGACAGCGCCGAATTGCGCACGCGTGTGAGTTCGGCTCACCCATATAATCTGTGCGCAGGTCAGCATGAGCGTCGATTTGCACCAGCACCAAATCGGGGTGCTTTTCCCAAACGGCCTTGACGGCGGGAGGGGTGATCGAGTGTTCTCCACCGAGCATAAGCGGGACGCCTCCGCCTTGGAGGATTTCCTGAGTGCCTGCGTAGATCTGCTCAAGCACGGGTCCGGGACTGCCCAGTGGAAACGAAAGGTTTCCGATATCACAATAATCGATATCTCCGAGGTCCAAGTCCTGCTCTGGCGAGTAGTCTTCTAGGCCATCCGAGACCATGCGAAGGGCATCGGGGCCGTTTCGGGTACCTGGTCGGAAAGACGTGGTGCTGTCATAGGGCACGCCAAAGAGGCAAACCGCAGACTCGATGATCTCGCGCGCTGCGCCAATGAATGAAGGTGCGTTTGGGGAATCAAAAGCGCTCATAGTTTGAGTCTCCGGCGGACATAGTTGGGAATGGCGAAGATGCCGTGATGAATGTCACGGTTATAGATCTCGGCGATGTCTTCAATCATCGACATCCGTGAATCGACGATATTCTCTGGGCGAATCTTCTTTGAGGCGTAGGTCCAGCTCCACGGTCCAGCGGAATACAAGAAGACGCCGCGGTAGTATGGGAATGCATGTCCGAAGACCTCTTTGATGAGGTTGACCATCTCCACATGGGTATCCAGAAAGAGAATCGCGGATTCCGACTGGGTCACAAAAACGCCGTCATCGGTGAGCCGGTCAAAGCATGCCTGGTAGAAAGACTTGTTAAAGAGTCCTTCGGCCGGTCCCACGGGGTCAGAGCCGTCCACGATGATCACATCGTAGGGTTCGAGATCCGTTCGGTTGACCCACTCAATACCGTCCCCAATGGTCAGATGAAAACGCGGATCCGTCCACGCCGAGCCACCGATAGAGGGGAGGAACTCTTTACTAGCATCCACTACCATGCCGTCGATCTCGACCATATCCAGATGTTTGACCTCCGAGTATCTCAAAACTTCACGCGCCGTTCCGCCGTCTCCACCACCGATGATCAGCACGCGCTCGATTTTCGGCGCAGTGACCATGGCGGGGTGGGTAATCATTTCATGATACCCCTTTTCATCAACCTCACTGGTCATCCAGAGGTCGTCGATGAGAAGGGCGCGGCCCATCGCCTCGGTTTCGACCACACTGACGGTCTGATATTGGTTTTCGCCCATAAAGAGCGTTCGCTTTAGTTTGAGTCCAAATCGGACTTGGTCGTTGATGACTTCGTCGTACCAAAGGGCCATGATGCTTACTCCTTAGTTTCTAAGCCACGGGTCTTTTGACACCCAAGGTGCCAAAGATCAAGTGAATCACTGCACGAAAAAAGGCGCTCAATTTGAGCGCCTTTGAAGCAGATGAATGGTCTACAGCCGGAGCTGCTTACACATTCGAACATGGTCGAATCGCCTTATTACGAGGCGTTCTCAACAAGTCGAGGTCGAAATCGTGTGGGGCTGACGGCATGGTTTCTGACTTGCATCGACTTGTCTTGACCTTCAAGACCTCTTTCGACGTACATCAGTTCATAATGAGACCCGTCAAGGCCCTCTAGCAAGATGTCCAACCCACGATGCGGGTCACAATCTCCGCATGTGTAGAAGTCGACGGCGGCAAAGCCTTCTTCTGGCCACGTATGAATGGAGATATGGCTCTCCGACAATACGATGACTCCACTGGCTCCGACCGGATTGAATTTGTGAAATACACAACCAACTTCCGTGGCGCCCGAAGCTTTGACGGCTTTACGCATGACATCCTCGATACTTTGAATATCGTTGAGGATCGTTTCTGAGCAGCCGAAGAATTCTACCAACAAGTGACGTCCGAATGTGTTCAATTCATGTTCCTCCTGAGAAATTTTCGCAAACCTTCTCACGCCCGCGTAGAGTGCCCTTCGAGCGTGTCCCTATCCCCATGATAGGGACGCGAGAACCTAGGGACTTCGCCCCCTCTCGTCAAGTGATTATTGATTTTCTTGGGCCCACTCATCACAGAAGTCCGTCCTTGGGTATTCTTCGGGGGGCTCGCACGTTCCCGTGACCACGCCACATAGGTCTTCGCAGATCACTGGGTGGCCGGCAGGAGCGAGTTCCGGTGGCACATAATCAGCCGTCACGGCTGTCGCATCGCCATCGTATTCCGTTGAGGCGCCTGAGCTCGTGTTGGTCAGCACGACTTTGGTGAACGAAAGTGTACCCTCAATACGATCGAATCCCTCAGGGCCCTCAACGATCTCACCAAAGAGTCGAACGTCTTCGAGTGTAACGACCAGGGGGCCAAGAGGAATCTCCACGTTAACAGGTTGTGTCTCAAGCAGTCGTTTTCCTTCACGAAGCTGGATGAATCCCGTGACATAGGCCGTAAAGCCCGTATCTTCCTCGTCCACCAAGAGTTCTTCTGGGTTTCGAGTATTGTTAGGGAAGTCGCTTGAGATCGGGTCGCCTTCGGCACCCGCGAGGTAGAACTCACCGGTCTCCAACACTTTGACGTCTGAAATCAGGGTCAGAACTGCAGGGAGCGGCTGAGTCACAGAGCCCACGAGGATGTAGACGCCGTCGTCGAACTCCACGGGATCTTCGTTGACGAACATATTGGAGCGGAACTGGTAATCGAAGTAGAGATCCTGCCCGGTGGCATTCCCCGCTTCGTCTTCAAGCCCCGGCAAGACGTGCAGTACGTAGGGAGGGCCTGATTTACCAAGACCTTCCTCGTCGAGCAGAAGCGTAGCGCTCTCACCGTCTGAAGAAACCTCCAGGGTAAGGTCGCCGCAGGGACTTGTGTCTACGGTACACGTAGTGACCACGGGCTCCGCGGAGGAGAGAAACGCGCCTTCGATATCTCTTTGATCGGGCCAGATCTGCACTCTGAGGGTGTCGGGCCTCACGGCCTCAGAAAACGCGAGCACGAGTGGATTTCCCGGCAGGAATGCACCGCCTTCAGGCAGTGTGAGTCGAGCCTCGGGTGCAGGGTCGAACTCCTCGCAACTCAAGGCCCCGAGGGCTGCGATCAACAAACAAGTCTTAAAAACGTACTTCAAAACGATTCTCCAAGAGATAGCTTCGAACTGCTACGCCGTTTTCGTTGTGTAACGCCGCGCCAGGGAAGAGCACGGCACCTTCCACCGTCCAAAAGAAAGTATCTTTGTAGGTAAATCCGAGTTGTAGATCCAACTCGGCCCCGTAGTAGCGCGCCGGGCGGCCTCCGTTGAAGTTCACGGCATCATCCGCGATCTCCACACCATCGTAAGAAAGCGACGTAATGATCGGGTCTACGAGTCCACCTTCGGATTGCGTCCACGCAAAAAGGCCGCCCACTCGAGTGTGCAAGAGGGCGGTTGGTGTCTTGTAAACTTCGACGTAGGCTTGCGGGAAAATAGCGATAGCATTGGTGAAGCGGCCTTCGGTTTGAACTTCCGTAAGCGGGAAAGAACGCGAGTCCAAACCCGAGAGGTTTTCCACGCCCACGGCCGCCGAACGCGCGGTTTCAAAGGCGAGGATATGCTCAAACATCAGGAGGCCAACATTCATGTCTCGAGCGTAGTTAAAGCTCGTCAAAGGAGTGGTTGTCCGTGGGTCATCATCTCCGCTGGCCATGTTGAACTCCATGGTCCAAGTGACGGGCCCGGTCTTGTAGTCCACCACGGTTTGAACCCCGTAGGACTGAACCTTTTGGTCGGTGACGTCTGTTCCGCTTAGTGTGGCAAAGCCCTCTGAGATTTCACGGGTTTCACCCACGATGAACATGGTTTGAACGGCTAGTTTTAGATCGCCGACTTCGCCTCCAATGCTCCCGGGAAATCCCCAGATCGAGGTCTCGAACTCGTCGTTCGCAAGGTGCACTGCGGCCTGCGTGATGTAGAGGTCTTTCCACTTCCAACCACCCCAATCAGCCTCGCGCTTCCTCAACTCCAGTGCGCCTCCGAGCTGCCTTAGATTGTCTTCGGAGACGGCTATCTCATCTTGCACCTGCCAGTCGTAGAAGAGCGCAAAGATGACGCCGTTGTCCGAGCCCGGATCTGGAACGTGTTTCGAGCCGTCGCGAATCACGTAGAACGCTTGATCGAGCTTGGTGCCAAAAAGGAGTCGGTCCGCGGCATCAGAATGGTTTGAAACTCCCCAACGGTTGTAGTTTCCACCGTCGTGTGAGGGAATTCCGGCGCCGTATTTCTTCGGTTGCCTACCGAATCTCAAGAGTCCAACGGGCAAGTTTACGTCAGCGTAGAGATAGTTGATCTCAAAGGTATCAGCGTCTGCAAGGACGGGACGATACGCGCGCCTATCCAGAGGATCGCCTCCAGGAGGAAGTCCGATGGTCCACCGTTTCATATTGGGACGGTTGGACGTCAAGCTCACGCCAGACGTGGTCTCGGGGAAATCCCCGTTATCCCCGAATAGGACCCCATCAAGGGCGTCTAGTTGCAGGTGTATTGCACCTGCGCCGGGCTTCGAGACCGTTGTGTCCAAACGATAACGTTGTTCAACCCATTGCATCTCGGTGACTTCGTCTCCGTTGAGCTCAAGTGGATCAATCCGAACCAACCTCATTCGGTACTCAGAATCCGCTCGCCACTCCACATCGTCGACGATACTGGACTCAGGAGCAGGACCTGGGTCCTCGAATTGGGGCAATGGAAGAGGGGACTCAACAACGGTAGGCTCAGCTTCCTGAGCCCAGAGAGACGGTATAAAAAGAAGGGTAGCGCAAAAGCCGGTGCACTTCGATAACGTACGGATGGCGAACTCCTTTGCTTTTGAAGTGCGCCGATGATAGCCACACTCGGTCTAGAACGCCAAGGTATTTGACGATGCTCGCACGGATTGCCTGCCTTTTTGTCTTCTTTTTTCTTTGTGCCACTGCTTCGGCCTCGGCAGGGGAATTGCCTCCTGAATTAGAGGCTGGGCCTCGGATTCTCCTTGTAACACCGGGAGATATTGCGATTGAGCGGGCTGAGATTGAAAAGGCGCTCAAAGAAAACGGCGCAACGGTGGTCATGGGGGCAGAAGCGCTGGGTGATATGAGTGGCAAGGCCGATAAGGAATATCTTAGGTTTGCAGATGATCTCCCTGTCGACTCAGTCCTTGTGATTCGGCGCCTTGATGACCAACAAGTTCTTGTGACCAAGAGACATTCAGAAGCGGAAAGCGTCGCCATCGCGATTCTCCCGAGACTTGTTGAGGAACCCATTGAAGAGCCCGTGGTTGAAGTCGCGGAAGTTGAAGAGCCCGTGGTTGAAGAGCCCAAGGTTGAAGAGCCCAAGGTTGAAGAGCCCGAGGTTGAAGCGGAAAAACCTGTGGAGCCTGTGAAAGTTCACGCCCCGGCCCATCCCGGCCTAGTGCTCGGAGTACTTTCGGGCGTTGGGCTTGCGGCGGGTGTTGGACTCGGGTTTGTCGGGTTGATGAGTGGCGCCCTCGAAGGCCGAAACGAAGCAGTAGGTATGGCCATAGCTGGAGGTGTGCTGGTCGCGGCAGGTACCACCGGATTGATTTGGGCCATAAACATGGACCCTGCTCCAGCAGAAGCTACGGTCTTGGGCCCAATTCATGAAAGTGTTAAAGGGTTTGGCTTAACGCTCAGCGTCGAATTCTGAGCTTAGATACCAAAGAAGAGGCGTTTTGCGAAATCGCTCGAAAGGTCTGATTCAAAGATTTTTCGTGCGGCTTCACGGATATCGTACTCGACGCGATGGTACTCAAACGACTTCTCTTCCGTGTCGTAAACACCAAAACATGCGCGATTGTCGTTGTCACGGGGTTGTCCAACACTTCCGACGGTGACGATATATTTCTTTCCTTCCTTGAAGGTCAGCTTAGGCGGAAATACCTCTTCAACGCCCTCATCGCGGTCGAGTTCGAAGGATTTTGTAAGGTGTGAGTGCCCGATGAACGTCACGTGCTGCAATTCATCCCAAGAATTGATGAGCTGTGTGGCCTGATGCACGTTGAAGACGTATTCGAAGTCTTTCATGTTGATGGGTGAGCCGTGGCAGAAGCAAACGTCTTCCCAATCTTCTTTGTAGGGGAGCGTTTTGAGCCACTCATGGTGCTCGGGCCGCAGCTGCTTTGCGTGCCAGTCCAATGCATTTCGAGCCGCATCGTAATAGAACGCGTAATTCATTCTGCCGCAAACGGCAGCATCATGGTTGCCAAGAATGGTGTACTTCGCGACTTCGCGAACGCGATCGCAGCAGGCGTTGGGCTCGGCCCCGTATCCAACAACATCTCCGAGGCAGACGTACATATCGATGTCATAAGGCAGATTTTCATATGCCTCCAAGACCTTTTCGAGGGCCTCGATATTGCTGTGTACGTCACTGAAAATACCGATCTTCATTCCGTGCTCCTAATTGCGCTTTTCGCGCGCGTCGCGCGCCGCATCGCGCAGCACCTTACTTCTATCTTTGGACAGGTTCGAAAGAGTGCCCGGGTGAACCGTCTCAAGTGCGGCCAATAATTCTGTGTAGGCTTCTTTGCCACCATCGCGTTTAATCGCACGCGTCAAGGATGGCAAGATGCGTTCTCCATATTGTGCCAGCGTCTGGGCGAGTCGTCGAACGTCGCCTTGACGATTTTCGTCCCCAAGTGCGTCGAGAAGGGCAGGGATGGCGGACGCACTACGCATGCCCGCGAGCGCGTGAGCGGCCACCCAAACGGCCGAAGAATTGCCTTCTTCCACACACTTTACGAGGTCTCCCTCAAAGCCTCCGGCTTTGGTCTCAACAAATTTCGCAAGGGCAACAGCTTCCTGTTCGTTCATGTTTTCCGTGGCATCGAGCACGCCTCCGATCACAGGTGCACCGAATTTGTCGATGAGTACCTGGGCTGCTTCGACTCGTCCGTTAGGATCGTTGAGCATCAACTCAAGGTCCTCTCGGGTCATGCTCGTCATGTCGTCAAAGGAGTCCATCACCGAATCTTCGGGCAAGAAGTAGGTCACGCCCGTGGATTCACTACGTTTTGCCACGATCAAAGTCTGCTCAGTGGTGGGTGGAGTGGGTGCCCCTTGTTCCGCCTTGTCTTCCTCAAGCTCGGCCAGCTCTTGTGCGCGCTTCAAGCTGATCTCTGCCAACTCAACGACATCGGGATCGGGCGGAATTCCGAGCTCTTCCCCGAGCCCCAAAAGCGCGTCCCAGTTTTCCCACTGTGTTCCCATATCGAGGTCGTTGGGCCGCAATCCAATGCAGACTTCGGCGAAATTGGCCGTAAGCAATTCAACCAAAGCATCCTCGGAGTCCACAAGCCCAAGCGCCACCGCAACATCACGAAGCTCTTGGCCCATGCAAATACCGAACTCCATCGCGGCCATCACGACTCGAGCCTGAATCCGTTGGAACTCGGCGAAAGAGAACGACCGATTAGAAATCAGGTATTTGAGGCGATCAGGAGTCGACCAGAAACCGACGATCCCTACGCCGAGCTTCGCTTCCGTAGCGGACTCGATGGACTCAAAGCTTCCGAAGCTGAAGTTATGCTTCAACGTACCGACTCGGTCGAAGTCTTGAGCCACAAATTGTCGCGCTGATTTCTCGAAATTCCCAGGCGCTGCCTGGGCGAGCTGACTCGCGGTCTCGCGGATCCATGCGACGTTGGACTTCAATGGTGCCTTGATCTCAACTGCGCGAAGTAGGGTTCCGTTGAGGTCGTAAAGTCCAGCTCTGAACGACACTTCTTCTTCCAGTTTCGCCAGAACCTTGCCGTGTTGAATGCCTTTGACATCCAATGCCCATCCCGCGCTCTTGATACAATTCCCCTTGTCATCAAGCGCCGCCAGAGTAAGGCCGAACACGGGGTAGTCGTCGATATCGTGGAGCTGGACGTAGACCTGGGTGTTCTCACGGAAGAGAGCCTCGATGTCTTCGCGCTCCATCTTTGCGGCCGCGACTACATGTCGGTCCCGTAGCTCCACCACTCTCTCGCTCAAGACCTTAAAATCATTGAACTTGTTCGGGAGTCCTGTAGTCAGAGGCGAGATGAGCGTGGCATCGGGTTCGAAGTCTTCGATGGGGTCTTCGGCGATTTCAGAAACTTCAGACGCGAGTTCCTCCTCAGCCTTGAAAACATCGTCGTCTGGACCTTCCATGACCTCAATAAACTGGTCGTCGGTCACGATCTGTGTGGCTTCTTCGGCATTTGAAGTTGGGCCACCACTTTCTTCTTTCAGCCGCTGTTCTTCCTGCAAAAGAGCCTGAACATTGAGCTCACTCTTCTCTTTAGCGAGGGCTTCCTTTTCGCGCTGCAGCTCCTCTCGCTCACGTGCAATTCTCGTCTCGATGGCGTCCATTTGCTCGCGTTCACGGTCAAATCGCTCGCGAAGCGCATCGAGCTGTGCACGTTCGGTTGCGAGGTGCTCACGCTCTTGGGCGAGGTCACTGGAGTCGGACTCAGCAGCTGGTGCTGGTGCTTCGGGTGGCTCAGCGATCGTCTGAACCTGGTCGAGTTTCGAAGGGTCAAAAAGCACCGCAAACCCACGCACATACATCGGGGCTGAGGCATCATCCGCTTCAATCTGAGTGAGAATGCGCTGACGTTGCTCGAACTCGGCGTGGCGAAGGCAGTCCGGCAACACCAGTGTGAACGTCCTCTTAGAAGGGGAGTGTACGACCACCGGTACAGCCAGTTGATACTCTTTGGTCGTTTCCTCATCACGCACGCGATTGATGGTCCCGTCCTTAAGATCTTGAAGGAGTTCTGGACTCTCATCGGCGTTGATCGACGTGAAGATCGTCGCCTGAAACGTATGTCCGGCGTCACTGGTGATATGGACGGAGGACCTTGTGGTCATTCCGAGTCGGCCTTCATACACGGGAGGAAGCGTAGCGTTTGTCATGCGTTGCTCAACAATTTTGTGTTGCGGAAACGCGCGTTCCTACCACGGCGGGCGCGATCTGAGCAACACTTAGGACGATCCAAGAGAATTTGGGGGTTCTTGGCAGAATCTCGGGCAGCGCGTATAGAACTCTCGCGAAACTTTTGGAGATAGATATGAGTAAACAAGCCATTTTGGAAGCAGTCGAAACCCACTTTTCCCGCGATCCTTCGGCTCTTGATGAGTCTTCACATGAGGTTCTCGAGCACTTTCTCTCGGCCCTTGAGGCCGGAGACCTGCGGGCAGCGGAGCAAGACGAGCACGGCGAATGGCACGTCAACGCCGCAGTGAAGAAGGGGATCTTGCTTGGGTTTAGACTTGGGAAAACCATTGAGATGGCGCGAGAGCCCCTTCAATTTAGCGATAAACACACGTTTCCAATCCAAGACCTGCCGGTTGTGGAGCGCAATATCAGAATTGTCCCGGGTGGAAACTCGATCCGACGAGGCTCCTACATCGGAAGAAATGTGGTCATGATGCCGCCAGCGTTCGTCAACGTGGGGGCGTGGGTAGGCGACGGAACCATCATCGACAGTCACGCTCTGGTGGGCAGCTGTGCCCAGGTGGGCAACAACGTGCATATATCTGCCGGCGTTCAGATTGGTGGTGTTCTGGAGCCTATCGGCCAGACACCTGTAATCATTGAAGATGGCGTGATGCTCGGCGGAAATTGTGGCGTCTACGAGGGTGTGCGCGTGCGCAAAGGCGCCGTGTTGGCTTCGGGGTGTGTGGTAACCGCGTCAGTTCCAGTCTACGACTTGGTCAACGAAAGAGTCCTTCGTTCCACCGACGAAAGGCCCTTAGAAATCCCGGCGAACGCCGTAGTTGTGCCGGGATCTAGACCCGCAAAAGGGGACTTTGCCCAAAAGCACGGGCTACAAATGGCCGCGTTGCTGATCATCAAGTACCGCGACGAAAAGACAGATTCGCGCACAGCCCTCGAGGAACTTCTTCGATGAAGCCCTCGTCTCGTGCCGAAGCCATTATTCCTTCTGCGATCCGAGACTTGACGGAACGTGCGGGTCCCCAGAGTTTGCACCTTGGACTAGGTCAGCCTGATACTCCCATGCATCCCAGCGTTCTTGAGGCTATCCGCGATGCGATTGCTCCGCTTGCCAACTACGGGCCAAACCTCGGTACCCTTCAAGCTCGTAAGGCGGTGGCCGACCATTATGGCGTGGACTTGGATTCGGTTTTGATAACCGCGGGTGTACAAGAGGGACTGGCGTTGAGCGTACTTGGTCTTGTGGAACCGGGCCAGAAAGTTCTCGTACCAAACCCGGGGTTTCCTGCTTATCCGAACCTCGTAAGGGCGGCTCACGCGACCCCAGTCTATTATGAACTCGGCAGCGATTGGTCACTTGATTTGCAGCGCATCGAGGCGAGTTGGGAAGACGGAGTCAAGGCGATCATCATAAACTCGCCTGGCAATCCAACCGGAGCAGTGTTCTCCGAGGCCGAGATTCGCAAGCTCGTTGAGTGGTGCGAAGAACGTGAGATCACGATTATATCCGACGAGATTTACGAGGACTTCGTTTACGAAGGCGTACACTTTTCTGCCTTTGAGGCTTCGAAAAGTTCGGTCATCAGGCTTTCCGGACTTTCTAAAAGCCATTCGATGATGGGTTGGCGGCTCGGTTGGCTGATTGCTGAGCCTTCTTTTGTGCAAGGTTTAAAGGGCCTTCATCAACATCTGGTGACATCGGCCGTTGTTCCTATCCAAGATGTGATTCCGACGGCGCTCGCGGTCCATGGTGAGCATACTCGGGCTGCGGTTAAGATTTTCTCGGCTCGGAGGGACACGTTGATTCAAGCGCTTAGGGCCGAGTGGCCGCAAATGCCCGAAGCCGTGGCTGCTGGCGCGTTCTACGTACTCTTGGATGTTCGCGCGGCGTCGGACCGGTTTGGTGGCTCTTACCCTTTGGCACTGAATATTCTTCAAGAGATCGATGTTGTGGCAATCCCAGGAAGTGGTTTCGGTAGTGGCGCAGAGGGGTATCTGCGTTTAGCTTACACTGTGGAAGAATCGAAACTAGAGGTAGCGGGCGCACGTCTAGGTGCCTACCTAAAGCAGTTTGAGTGAGGTTTTATGAGTGAATTCGACATGAGTGAAGGTCCCAAGGCTTTGCCGTGGGAGTCCAGATTCGAGTCGCAAATCAATGCGTTTTTTGACGATGCCATTCAGCGAGTGCCTGGATTTGTGGATAAAAACTTGCGTAGTTTCCGCAAGGTTATGGGCCGCAACCTCGCGCCAACCACCGGGGTCGGCGATGTGCTGATCGGAGTGCGAAACCTCGCGTCGGGTGTTTCGAGTGCAGTGGGCGGACCGAAGTTCGAAACCACCACGTTTACACATGATAAATTGGTTGAGGCTTTTGAGCGCGAAGTGGTCTCGCCCAAGGAGCTTGAGACGTTGTTGTCCAGACTCTTCGCCGAATTCGAAGAGGATTTGTGGCGAAAGGCCGAGCGAGCAGCTCCCGAAGGTGCTGCCGACGGCATTCATGAGGCCCGCGAACGCGTGGTCGCGATGATGGAGCAGGAGATCGCCCACGACCCAAAACTCGCTCAGGCACTTCGCACGGGCGTCAAGATTGGAGTCCCGGCTACCCTCGGCTATGTCTTGTTTGGCCAGCTCGGGACGGGACCGAGCTTTGGTGATGCGGCAGGGGAGATCTACAAGCGCAACCTCGATCTCTACCACAAGGTGTTGCTCAGGTTCGGTGGCGTTGAGGTTCCAACCTGGGTCGGTGCGGTCGGGTGGGCCGGCAGCGTACTCGGAACCCTTGCTGCCGGAGGACTCGTTGAATTTGGCTTGAACAACATTCGCGACCTGAAAGGAAGCTATATCCGCCAGCTAAATAGTGCTCGCCATATTCTCCTGCATGGACACGATCCCGACGATGAAGACGGAAAAGGCATTCTTCATATTGTGCGAGGATTCGAGCGTCGTGTAGAGAATGTGCCAGAGCTTGCAAAGAATATTCTTGAAGGCGCTGATGAAGCGACCGAGCCACAAAAGGAAAAGAAATGAGTAACGAAGAAAGCAATTTCATTACCCAAAAAGAAAAAGATAAACTCGCCAAGGAGCGCCGTGAACGGCAGCTCAAGGCCCTCCAAGAGCAGGAGCAAAAAGACATCGCCGCCACGCTCAACACCAGCGATGAAGTTGCCGCAGAGGCCCTTGCGCTCGGTATCGATGCCGCGACGGCCCCTGTTCTCCCATTGATTCCGCTGATCGAAGTCGCATGGGCAGACGGCAGCTTGACTCAAAAAGAGTCAGAGGCCGTGCTTGAGGCCGCCCGAAATAAGGGCATCAAAAACCCAGCAGCTCTAGAGTTCATCGAGCTTCTACTTTCGAAGAAGCCCTCACAGCTCTTCTTTGACCGAATCAACCGAGTGATTACGGCGATGGTGCAAGAGCATGGCGGGAACGCTGGAAGTACCATTCTTGAGCAAGCCAAGGCCGTAGCTGAGGCGAGCGGTGGCTTCTTCGGTCTGACCAATTCCGTAAGCGATGAAGAGAAGGAATTGCTCGATAACTTCGCTAAAATGTTCGGGATTAAGTAAGACTTGGTGGTCTAGAGGTCCGACGCGCGTCTACGAAGGTCATTCGCGCGCGACTTCAACATCTCGGCTTGTTTCTCAAGCCTCTCTTTCTCCGATTCCAAATTCCTGATCTGCCCGTCAAGGGTTGAATTTGCGGCTTGCCCGTTGAGGTCTACTGCCCTCGAAGGGTCTTCAGCTGTTTGAATCAGGATTGACTCGGTCGATTCAAACACATCGTTTCCGTTATCCGGTGCAGCGCTCGGAAAGTCCGATGCATCGGAAAGTGGTGGTGTAGAGCCTCTGTCAGGATCAGCTTCTGAGCCAAAACTTGGTGAAAGACTTTCATTGGCTACGTCGTCGAAAGCGCCAGGGTCGTTGTTCTGTGATTCCGTTGGCTCTGGCGAACCCGCTTGATTCGGCGACTCTGAGCCGGATTGAGGTGCCTCAGGTGAGTCAGAAGACTGACCGCTGGTCGTGGTGCGCTCGTATCGAGCAATGGTTCGCTCCCGATCCGTCTCTTCAAAGAATCGTTCTTCACGAGTAAAGCCCTGAGCTCTACGGACCAAACGTTTTGACTTCTTCAAGTCGTCGATTCGCGCCTCAATGGCAGCGAGTCGTCTTCGAAGCTGGTCCTCCGAGTCTTGGAGTTCATCGGCAACGGCATGGAGCTCGTCCGGCGAATCCGCTTTGGTCGCAAGCGTCAGGGCTGCACGTAGGTCTTCAAGAGAAGGGACTTCAGGAAGGCTGACCATATACGAGGCGCGCTGGGTCCGAAGCTTGTTGAGCTCGCGTACGATTGCGCCTCGTTCCTGTGCTGGCGCACTACGAAGTTGAATCTCGAGATTTTGGATCGAATTTTCAATCGCACTTATCAACTGTGTTCGATGGGCGCCGAGTCGATTATCAATCACTCTAACCTGGTCTTGTTTTGCCGCGAGCTGATCGGAAATGCGTTGTGCATCTCGAAGCATTTCGTCGAGCGCAAGGCGTACAGTGAGCCCTGCACCTTGTTGCTTGAGCGCCACGATACGAGCAACGATGCGTCGGTGCTCGGCTTCGAGCTTTTTCATCGAGTTCACGACGTCTAAGCGCTCATCTAGGCCGTCTTTGTAGCGTTGTTGCACTACCTCGACGGGCTCCGTCTGAAACACTGGCTGGATGCCCGACACGTTTAGTGTAAGCATCAGCACCAGGTTCAGTAGAGTATGTTGAGCGGCTAAAAACATAATTAACTCCGGCACGATGGCCTGGGCAGGGTTAGTGCAAATGACGATCCATTCTCTGGTTTTGAAGGGGCTTTGGGGTTAAGTGGCTGATTTGTAGTCTGAATTGGTTTGGGTGTTTCTCCGCGGTAAGATCCTTTGTAACGGAATTTTGAGAGTCAGCGCGTCATCTATCAGAATTCTGATAGTGTGGTGAGCCTTGTGTAGAGAAGCGCAACCCATTAGTGTGAAGGGCTCATCGCATGAGTTAAGTCGCGGTCCATGTCCGAGAATTTTTCAATACCCACACCGGGTGACGTCATTGCCGGCAAATACCGGGTGATGGAGGAGCTTGGAAGGGGGGCCTACGGGGTTGTGTTTCGGGCTGAGCAGATCGGGCTTGGACGAAGTGTAGCCTTGAAGACCTTGTTGCCGGCGGCCTTCTTGCAGCTCGATATCGTGCAGCGGTTTCATCGCGAAGCCCAACTGATATCCACGCTCGACCACGAAAACATCATCAAGCTCTACGATTATGGGATGGATGAGAGTTTGCTCTACATGGCTGTGGAGTACGTGGAAGGAAGAACACTCGGCGATCTCATCAAGGAAGAGGCTCCGCTCGAGGCGGAAAAAGTCCATGAAATCATGGGCCAGTTGCTCAGCGCCTTAGATTACGCGCATGAACACGGCATTGTTCACCGTGACCTCAAACCCGACAACATCCTCCTCCTGAAGTCTCGTCCTGAAGAAGGGGTGGCAGAGGAGGTCGTAAAGGTTTTGGACTTTGGGATCGCCAAGTTGGTGCGCGGGGACCAGGAGAACAACAACGCTCTCAAGACCCTGACACAAGACGGAACCGTGCTCGGCACACCGCACTATATGTCCCCTGAGAATATCGTCGGGGACTCGGTGGATCATAAAACCGATCTCTATGCCGTCGGCATCATTCTTTACGAAATGCTGACGGGAACGCACCCGTTTGAGGCTCAGTCGCCATCCGCCGTGATGGTTCGCCACCTCAAAGACGATGCCCCGCATCTTCCGGAGCCATGGACACACTCGGCATTTGACCATGCCGTGCAGCGTTGTTTGGAGAAACAACCCTTTGACCGCGTAGAAACAGCCGGTGAGGTCCTAAAGCTTCTCAAGTCTGAACCTCCCAAGAAGGTTCAACGTGCGAAGTCTACGGATTCCCAGATCTACGACCGAACTACGCAAGAAACCGCTGAAAAGAAGCAGCGACTGCTCTTGGCGGTGTTGGCGATTTTGGGAATTCTTTTGGTCTCTATCGGCTGGAAGTTGTGGACCGTGCAGTCTTCAATTCGCGCTGAAGAAGAGGTCGTGGTCGCACCACCGCAAGTGGTTGAAGAGCAGCCGGAGGTTGCGCCGGAGCCTCCAGAGGCCGACCAAGGCCTAACCAAGATCTCCGAGCTAGAGAATCCAGATGCTGGTACAGAGACGCCCGGATTCGAGTTTGAAGACGTTGAACCCACGCAGCCCACAGAACCCACCGAGCCTGAGGATGTGGCCGTCGAAACAAAGACTCCGCCAAAGCCTCGCGAAAAAACTGAGCGAGACCCCAAGGTTGCAGAGAAGGCGGAGACGGTAAAGATTTCGCTGATGACGAACCCTTCCAACGCCTCTGTCACCTTTGACGGCGTTCCGGTCGGGAACTCTCCCGTTGAGCGCCAAGTGCCCAAGTCAGACGATGAGATTACCGTGAGGATTTCTCTCTTGGGCTACAAGAATGAAGTCGTGAAAATCGCGCCACAGGCCGATGTTTCGCGCGAGATCAAACTTCAATTCGACCGCATCAAGATGTTTGATTAGTTGTCGCCGAACGGGCGAGATTAGGAACAGCGTCGGTCAGTTTCCTGACAACGATAGCGCACGTGAATGTGGCGATGATGGCCGCGTTCGTGGCGAATCATGGCGAGTCCCGGACGGCTTGAGCGGTATTCGAAGACTTTGTCCAACCACTCTTGAGGGGCACCCTGTTCTTCAGCGTAGTTTCGGAGTCGACGCTGCCAGCGTTTGTCGAGGAAAATGTACTCAACATGCCCGCTATCTACGAATTGCTTGACCAGCCAAAAGGTCTGCTCAAGGTCGATATCCTTGTAGCGAAGGTGGTGAAAACGCCGGTAGTCGGGTGGCGGGGTCTTTCTCGGTAGAGTGATGTCAACGTCGCGCCCGGACTGGTGAGACTTGTGTGGGGCAATCTTGCGACCGATTCTAAAACTCATATCCCCAACGAGAAGTGGGTGTGCATCTGGAAAACGCTCGCCAAATTCGTCTAGAACGCGAACGGTTTCGGACACTGCGTAGTACGTACCAAACGCCCTGTGGGGATACTGAATCTTGTAGGTCTCACCAGGAGGAAGCGGTTCCCCGTTGACCAAGCGCCCACGGTTGGCGGTTCCCAAGCTTCTTGAGACGCCTTCTTCGCTGCGTTTCCAGACCAAGATCTGCTGACCCTCTTGAAGATTGTCGAAATCGACGTCTGGATTGAGTTCCTGCAGCCTGGAGATCCGGCCTCGGTACTTATTGATGAGTTTGTACTTGGACTCCCACGGGCCGACCGTATGCCACATCTCGTCAAGCCGACGAGTCACCACATAGGGGTCTTCCGCCACTGACTTCCAGGCTTTGGCCTCGGGAAGTCTCCAACGATCTTTGGTGTGAAGTTGCTGGACCTGCTGAACCAGGTCAGGTGTAAAAAGTGTGCTGTTCGGCAGGGGAATGAACATGGTTGCGGCGGCTTGTAGGGCCGGAGACATTCCTCCGACTTGAGCCTGTGCTTGAGATTCCCCTTGTTGGGTAAATAGACTGGCCGCGAACAAAATGGTGGCCAGTACAGCAAGCCTTCCAGTTTTTTCTAAACGCATGGGACCACGGGGTCAGTATTTAAATTTTAATCAGAATGATCTTCAACCGGGCACTATGAAGGTTGAAAGGTGATTCGTCAACACTTTTTGGTAAGTGCCCGTTTTGTTTGGTTTTTGAGTGGTTTTTGAGGGTCAGAAACTACCGCTGATTCCAAATCCCTTAGGACCAAAATAGGGCAGGACTACGGGTTCTGGCTCGTTCGCGTAATGATAAATCAAGAGACCACCACCGACGAGCGCAGCGCCCGCGCCAAGAGCTCCGAGCGTGAAGAAGACGGTCTGTCTCGTTTCGAGTTCGGTCTTGAGCTCCGTGTAGCGAGCTTCGGAAGTGCCTATTCCGCCTTGTGATTGGGTCTGGAAGTCTTCTTTGAGGTCGGCGCTAAGCAAGTCCAAAGTCAGGGCACTCGCGAAGAGTGCAGCGGATGCTCCAAGGAAGACGAATCCCGTATCGCCGACGTCCCAACCTTTAGATACCTCCAGGGGCTGCTGCAGCTGCACCGGACCGGCTGCGATATCGCGTGCCACGGTGATCGACCGCGGTCGAAGGTGGAACTCGTACATTTCCACACCTTTGAGTTGTGCTTCGATCGAGGCCAGCTCGGCTTCGTCTCCTTCAAAGGTGTCGCGGCATGCTCGAAAACTGGCTGCGGCTTGTGCAGTCTCTTGAAGTTTGAGCTCAACAAGCGCCCGGTTGCAGTAGAATACGCTCTGCGGGTCGAGCTCGATCGCCTCATTAAAGGCATCAAGTGACTCTCGATAGCGCCCCTCGCCGAATAGTCTCACGGCCTCCTGGTAGCGCAGTTCCGCATTTGATTGGGCCAGCGCAAGAGACGGCAGAACCGTCATTAGAATTAGGATGAGGAGCATTCGCATATAGGTAGTTCTATGTTGGCTTTGCTCATCCATCAAGTGGGAAGGTCGTAGGTTGGAGTTTGAACCCCAATCTCCTCAGGTCTTGCCAAAATCTTGGATAGGACTTTTCAACAACGTGAGGGCCGAGGACCCGCATGGGGCCGTTTAGCGCCGCTACCGCTGCGGCGAAGGCCAGGCGATGGTCGTGGTTAGTGTCCCAGTCTAAAGGTTTCGAGTGTCTAGGGGCAGGCGCTGTCACCAGCGATTCACCTTCCACTCTAGTTTCGGAGCCGAGCACGACGAGCAAGTCCTTGAGACCCTCAAGCCTGTCAGATTCCTTTAGTTTAAGAGTTGGACCTCCATGAACCTTCACTTTTTGACCCGCCACCACGTAGGCCGTGGCCAGCACCGGCATAAGGTCCGGGGATTTTCGAATGTCTACCTCATGGAGTGTGGAGTCGAGATACTCTTTAAGGATGTGATCGGGCTGCGTGCGATCTTCTACGGCATTACAAATCGCCGGCAATCCGAGCCACGACAAGGCACGCCAAGTTGCGGCTGAACTCTCGTCCATCGCGGCATTAACCTTGTGAGTGCCTGGATTCAGCCCTGAAAAGTGAAGTCTACTGCCCTCTCTCTTGTATTGCGTGCCGATTTCTTCAAGCAACTCGAGCGTGAGCTCAAAATAGGACTCGGACACGAGCTCATCCTCAATCGTCAGGGTGAACTCATGGCCACCACCGGCGAGCAGCGCAAATGCGCTCGCGTATTGAGAGGAGTGTTTTGCGCTAACTGAAATCTGAGAGGGGAACTCGGGCCACCCCTCGATTATGACTTCACGTCCCGCCGGTTCTACCTTTGCACCAGCGTTTCTTAAGGCTCTAAAGAGGTCGTCGTGTGGGCGTTCGGCCAACCTTTGACCAAGATGGAAGTGATGCCGACCGGGTAGCGCCGCTGCACGTACCGCAAGGAACCGGAAGGTCGTACCGCCGTCTGCGACCTCCACCATTCGGCCAGACTTCAGTGACGAAAGCCCTCTCTTCATCAAGACAACGTCGGTAGCTTCGGAAATCTGTGTCGCCTCAATCTTTGGATTGAGATCGGCCAGAATCAAGAGACGATTGAGAACAGACTTTGACGAAGGAGGTTTGATCTCGACCGGCGAGCTGGGCGCACGCTCCGGATGAAATTCAAGCAGGGCCGGGCTATGCGTCCATTCATAGACTCTCTTAAAGCTCTCAATCCAATCTTCAGCGCGTGAACTCTCCACGAATCCCGCGCCCGCGGCGCTTAGAAAAACGCCCTTTAGCACGCCGTCTTTGCGCTTCTTGTCGCGTCTCAGAAGCGAGAGTAGTTCCTCATGTTCAGGAATCAGGGCTTCATGAAACGGCACTAGCAGCGGATACACGTCTTTGAGGAGCTCTTCGGCTTGCTCGCGTACCAACCCATGATGGACGTGCGACATATCTACTGCGACCGCGAGGCCCCAGGCGACCGCGTGGCCATGACTTAGTCCGGCGCTCAACTCAAGGGCGTGGGCCATGGTGTGCCCAAGATTTAAGAGTGTGCGTATGGATTTGGTTTCGAACGGGTCACTTCTTACCACTCTGTGTTTGAGTGAAATAGCCGTCTTTAGAAGATTCAGGAAATCCTCAGCAATCTCTTCGAAGGGCGCTGAGGCTAGAGTTTCGGTACCGAGACTCCTCCATTGCCCAAGGCTCTCGGGTCCGTCGAGCCACATCGCCTTTAGCATCTCGGCGAGTCCTTCCTCTCGCTGTTCGTGGGGCAGCGCGCTCAGTATCTCTTGAGAGATCACAACATTCTGTGCCGCGTAGAAGGTTCCCAACTGATTCTTGTACTCCCCGAGGTTCATAGCGGTCTTTCCGCCGTGTGCAGAGTCGACCATAGCGAGGAGTGTGGTGGGGATATGCCAGAGTTTCACCCCTCTCCAGAGCGTGCTCGCCAGGAATCCCACTGCGTCTCCCACGCTTCCGCCTCCAACGGCCACAATGGTGAGCGGGCGAGTTGAGCGCCTTTCCAGAATCTCAAGCGCAAGGGCTTCGATGGAACCGAGCGTTTTTAGGGATTCACCACCGGCTACGAGGATAGGGTCCTCGAAGTGGTCCAAGAGCCAGGTCGGCAGATTTCGGTCCGCGATGACCACGGCGTCTTCGGGAAGATTCACCTGCTCAAGTGATTCTATGTACTCAACATTTGATTCTAGAAACTGTGTCATTTTTGCCACAAGTGGGGTTTTTAATCCGGGGATCGAGACCTCGATCTGTGTTTTTGACTCCACGATCGGGGTCAAAGTTGCAGGAGAGTGTCCGATTAGCTTGTGGGGATCAACCCAAGACGTGGAAAAGTAAGGGATGGTGAGTACTTATGCGGACTTTAGGTACATTGTCCTACATGTAGGTAGAGGGCTTTCGTGGCCTTAAGGTCCAGTATTTATGCCGGAATCAAGACGTTCAATTGTGTTGGCATATGATCTGCATCATATGAGAGCAGACATCGAAAGCTACGAGGAGCGGCATCCGATGAAAGCACACACCGAAAAACAAAATCTCGCGTTTCTGGTACTCACCGCTGCGATTCTTTTCGCGGCCCCTGGATGTGAAAAGGGCGTCTTTTCACTCGAGATGGAGGCAGAGGAATTTACCCTTCCCGGTAAGGCTGACACGGTAAATCCTGGAGACCCAACGGGTCCTCAGACATGCACACCTGACGATCGATTTTTCCTTCGTGAAGTGTGGGCGCCGGTATTGGAAGGCCAATGTGCAGCGTGTCACTCGAGCCAAGGTTTGGCGAAGGACACCGACCTCGTTCTCTACAACGCAGGCTGGGGTAACTACCTTCAGAACAATCTTCAGGTGGTTAAAGATCTGGCGCGCACCAAGCGTGACGGCGAGTCGGTGCTCTTGTTGAAGGCGACTGGTCGAATCAGTCACGGTGGTGGTCAGCTGATGGAAGTTGGTGATGAGAATTACCAGCGCCTGCAGGCATTCATCACCCGCGCCGAGTCGGATACGCAATGTGAAGTGGCAAACGACGATGAGTTTTTCCAAGACGTAGAGTTCCTCGACTACGATCAAACGCTTCGTAAGGCCGCATTGTCGCTTGTTGGTCGCGCTCCGACCCAAGAAGAATACGAGGCCGCGATGAACAGCGGTGTAGACGAAGTTCTCGATTCAATGATGACCGAAGAGGCCTTCTACGTCCGATTGAAGGAGAGCTTCAACGACGTTTTGCACACCGATATGTACAACCGCAACGAAGCTGCGGTGGACCTTCTCGACGACGATATCTACCCGAATCGTGATTGGTACTCGAATATCGGAGACGAGAACGCACGAAACCAGGCGCGCGCTCGCACCAACACGGCAATTGCCCGTGAACCGCTTGAAATCGTGGCCCATGTTGTGCGTGAAGACCGTCCGTTCACCGAGATCTTGACGGCTGATTATACGCTCGTGAATCCGTACTCGGCCCGGTCATTCGGCCTTGTGGATGGTGACGGAAATTGTACGACTGGCGAAGATTGCACGTTGAGCTTCGCGGATATGAATGACCCGAACGAGATGAAAGAGGCAGCAATCCCAGGCATCCCTCACGCGGGTGTATTGACGACAACGAGCTTCCTGAACCGGTACCCGACGACCGAGACGAACCGTAACCGCACACGTTCTGGTTATTACTACCTCTTCTTCCTCGCGACGGATGTGCTTCGTCTGGCAGACCGCCCAACCGACCCAACGCTTGCGGACTCGAGCCAGAACCCAACGCTTTTCGATGCGCAGTGTACGGTATGTCACGAAGTGATCGACCCAATCGCGGGTGCTTTCCAGAACTGGGATGAGCAAGGTCGCTACAACCCACGTGATTCCGGCTGGTACACCGATATGTTGCCTCCAGGTATCGAGCGCGAGATCCTCGGTCAGTCGAATAATCCAGAGAGCTTGTCCTGGCTTGCACAGCGCACTACCGCAGACCCACGGTTCATCGTGTCTGCTGTGGAGCATGGCTACAGAATGTTGACTGGCGATGAGCCATTGCGCTACCCACAAGATCCGACCACAGCCAGCTACGCTGCAGAGTTCCACGCTTATGAAGTTCAATACAACTTCTTCAAGCAGGTCGGTCTGAAGTTCGTTGAGTCGAACTACAACTTCAAGACGATCATCAAAGAGTTGGTCAAGAGCCCATACTACCGAGCAGAGGATGCTGCAGCTTCCATCGACGGAATGCGCCAGCTCGAGCTCAAGAGCATGGGTACTTCACGCCTTCTTTCACCTGAGCAATTGCACCGTAAAATCGAGTCGTTGCTTGGCCGAAGCTGGCGCGTGAACAACCGCGACCTTCTTTTGGACAACCGTGAGTTCCGCTTGCTCTACGGCGGTATCGATTCACAAGCCATCTTGAAGCGCATGAAGGACCCGAGCGCGCTTGCTTCGAGCATCGCACGCCGCATGGGCAATGAGATGAGCTGCCTTGCTGGACCTAACGACTTCAGCCTGGATCCAAGCGAGAGACTGCTTTTCCCACATGTTTCGCCAGATGATACACTAGAGACTAACGAAGCAGCGATCCGTCAGAACATCCAGCACTTGCACTTCCACCTGCTCGGAGAGAAAGTGGACGTCAATAGTGAAGATGTCGACCACGCTTTGAGTTTGTTCCGCGACGTCGTCAACGACGGATTGACGAATGATTACGGAGACGGGCTGCCCAATATGTGCCGCTCGAATGGGGTCAACAACGACCCGAACTACACCATCCGCGGATGGATGGCAGTGCTCTCCTACATGTTGACCGATTACGCATTCCTCTACGAGTAATGCACTAAAGAGCCGAGACCCCGAGAGTCCGAAACACGATACGATGAGGATTGACCATGCATAGAAGAACTTTCCTAAAAGCAGCAGCAGCAGCTGGTCTGACGGTGGTAAGCCCGATGGGAGCGCGAGAAGTCAGCGCTCAGGACACCGGAATTGGAGTGTATCAGGGGACTTGCTTCTTCTTTATCCAGGCCGAAGGTGGTTGGGACCCGACCTCGTTGATCGACCCGAAAGGAGATCGCGACAACATGAATCGGTATGCGACCGACGCTATCGAGGAAGCTGGCAATATTCGATACGCGCCTCTTCAGAACTATTCGGAGTTCTTCCAGAAGCATTACGAGCGCATGATGGTGATCAACGGCATCGATATGTCCACCAATGGACACGAGCAAGGCCGTCGCTACACCTGGTCTGGTAAGCTCGCCGAAGGACACCCCTCATTGGCGGCATTGGTGGCGGCGAAGCTCGGACCGAGCCTCCCGATGGGCTATATTACCAACGGTGGCTACGACGAGACCTTTGGCGTGATCAGCGCGACACGTGCAGAACGAGTGGACACCATTCCCCGTATTGCGTTTGCGAACCGCGTGTCACCGGACCGTGAAGAGACCTTCCACAGTGATTACGCCTTCGACCGCATTAAAGCTGCTGCGGATGAGCGACTCGCCGCAAAGATGGAGCGCATGAAGTTGCCACGGGTGAGAAGCTCGATGGGCGCGCTGCACACCGCACGGATGGGCGAGGAAGAGCTGAAAGAGGTGATCTCGTACCTCCCGGATAACGTGAACGACAATAACGAGCTCGTCAGGCAGGCCCGCGTCGCTTTGGCTTCATTCCGTGCGGGTCTCGGTGTGTCGGTTTCGATGCGAATCGGTGGATTTGACACACACTCAGACCACGATAATCGCCACATCCCAAGGTTGCAGCGCATTCTCGATGGCGTGGACTTCATCTTCGAGGAAGCCGAGAGCATGGGCATTGCAGACCGCGTCTTCGTGGCCATCGGCTCGGATTTCGGCCGTACACCAGGCTACAACGGTGGAAATGGCAAAGACCACTGGTCGGTCAATTCCATGATTCTGATGGGAGCAGGCGTGCCCGGCAACCGTGTGATCGGAGCGTCAGGACCTCGGCATCAGCTCATGCAGGTCAACCCGCAAACGCTGGAAGTCGTGGAGTCGGGCGGTGTTCGTCTTCGTCCGGACCATGTTCATGCCGCGATTCGAAAGCTGGCTGGGCTGGAGCGCGATCCACTATCCTTGCGCTATCCCCTCCAAGAGGAAGACATCAACCTTCTGGGCTGATGTACCATCATCCTTGCCTCTAAAAACCAAGCGCCGTATATCCGCATCGACCGACTTTTTAAGGTGATGCAATGACGTATAAAAGCAGCGTGTTGGAAGATTTGGCGTGGCGAGGACTGATTTTTCAAACCACACATGAGGAACTCGATCAGGCTCTGCTTGAGGCTGAGCAGGCTGGCGAGGGTTTGGCCCTCTATTGTGGTTTTGATCCTTCGGCGGATTCTCTACACATTGGGAACCTTCTGGCGATCTTCGTGCTCGCGAATTTCCGGCGTCATGGTCATAGCCCGATTGCGCTTGCCGGAGGCGCTACCGGCCTCATCGGCGATCCGTCTGGCAAGAGTGACGAGCGAAACCTTTTGACCGAGGAGACGATCACCAAGAATCTCGAGGGGATCTCAGCACAGCTTCGAGAGATTCTGGACCGAGCGATGACTCTTCACCCTGAGACGCGGAAAGCCGCCGCCGACGCAGGGGAGATTCCAGTGGTGAACAACGCGGATTGGATCAAGCCATGGAGCTTCATCGGGTTCCTGCGCGACGTGGGGAAGAATTTCCGCGTGAACACCATGTTGCAGAAGGATTCGGTAAAGTCGCGACTTGAGCAGCGGGAGCAAGGCCTCAGCTACACCGAGTTCAGCTACATGCTCATTCAGGCCTATGACTTTCTCCATCTCTACCGAGAGACGGGTTGCCGGCTTCAGGTTGGCGGATCCGACCAATGGGGCAATATCACGGCCGGGACGGATTTGATCGGGCGTATGGAATCGAATGAGAAGAAGGCGTTTGGTCTGACTTTCCCGCTGATTACTTCTGCGTCTGGCCAAAAGTTGGGCAAGTCCGAGAAGGGCGCAACCTATTTGGCGCCGGAGCGAAACTCTCCGTACGAGTTCTACCAATACTGGGTGAACCGAGACGACGCCGACGTGCCTCGTTTCCTGCGCATGTTCACGTTCCTTCCTCGCGAGCGCGTGGATGAGCTGAGCGGGCTTGTGGAGCGCGGTGAGAACCGTGGTGAAGCGCAGCGTGAGCTCGCGTGGGAGGTGACTCGTTTGGTTCATGGTGACGAGGGAGCTGAAAAGGCGATCCGCGCAAGTCGGATGATGTTTGGTGAGAAGATCGAGGACCTGAGTGATGCAGAGTTTCAGGCGATCTTTGCCGATGTGCCTTCCACCGAAATTACGCGAGAGCAGCTCGAAGCAGGAGTTCCGTTGTTCGAACTCTTTGTTTTGACAGGACTTACCAAGAGCAATGGTGAGGCGAGGCGATTGCTCGACCAGGGTGGTGTGTACGTCAACAATACTCGAATCGACGATTCAGGGTACGTGGTGGGTGTTTCTGACCTCGTAAGCGCCAATGCTCTGGTGCTCCGGGCCGGTAAGAAAAAATATCACGTAGTCTCGGTGAGTTAGGTCCGAGTGGGCTCTGGGAAGCAAAAAATCGACAAAAAAAATGAAATTCTTCGAGCAAAATGAATTGACACACTACCCAAGCCCCTATACAAAGCTGCTCCCGCGGTTGGACGGCATCACCGTCCGGTCAAGTGGAATGGGCCGTTAGCTCAGTTGGTAGAGCAGCGGACTTTTAATCCGCGGGTCGATGGTTCGAGTCCATCACGGCTCACTTGGCCCCTTCGTCTAGCGGTTAGGACACTGGCCTTTCACGTCAGCGACACGGGTTCGAATCCCGTAGGGGTCATCCCACAAAAAACCCGCTCTCTTCGGAGAGCGGGTTTTTTGGTTTTCAGGTTTCAGGTTCTTTCAGCCGACAAGCGTAAGACGATTCACTACATGTAGGTCATCAACGATTTGAACGGAGATGACGATGAACTACAAGAAATTGATTTTGGGGCTAACGGTACTGAGTCTTGGAGTTTCATGTGCGGATGCAGAGAGCAGCGCACCTGCGGAGCGCGGTTCGCTCGATCTGGTGATGCCGGGCAAAGCGGACGATTACTTCTCAAACGTCTCCAAAGAGTACGAAGTCAAAGGGGCGATTGAAGTGGCAATGACGGCCGAGGAGTTTGAGGATGTCGTGGTGCGCGAGCAGCTTATCGCGTCTCGGATCTCAGCCGTAGGCGTCTATCTGACGACCTATCTTACCGATAAGTTCCGGGGCATTGATATCAACGGCGACGGCACTATCGGGGACGATGAAGTCTTCTTTCGCAACACCGAGTACGGCGGCTTCAAAGCCATGGTTCGAAATCACTCGACCGAGGTCTTGGCTATTGAAGGCCAGGAAGGGCGGTACGTGGTTGAGTTTACGATCGATGTGGCCGGTCCGAACAATCTTCTAGAGCTTCTTTTGGCAGACGGCGCGGAGCAGGGCGACTTCGGAGTTAGCAAGACCCTTGAGATGCCTGCCGGTGCCCGAAGCGACCAGTCGGGCGCTCCAATCCGCTCGTTTGACCCGAAGACATATGCAGGCGAGCTGGAGCAAGTCGTGCTGGAGTACACCACGCTTCCAGAGGTGCAGGACGCCTATCCCGCCTATCGTGACTTTATGCAGGACGGGCGCTTTGAGATCACGATGGTCTTTGGTCACGACTACAATGCTGCTCGATATGACTTGATCGACGCCAGAGAGGCATTTGATGCCCTTGTGGCAGATGGCTTTAGCGCTCCCGTGGCTCGGTTTGAGGATTTACGACCAGATTCGGGTCCGTTTCAGAAGTCCATCGTGTCGTATCGTCCTATTTTGGAATCGTGTGAAGAAGACCACGTGGTGGCAAAGGTCAACGATCCATTCCTAACCGAGACGGAGCTTGAAGAGATGGGGCTTCGCTCTGATATGCGTCGCAACCTCCTGGCAGCCAGAGCTGGGGCGGATGGGAAATTTGGAACCCTCGACGATTTGGAATTCAAGTCGCTCAGAGAGATCGATCAAGTTCGCATGATTGGCCCCGCGACGCTTGGAAAGATGACTCAATGGGCGGCCCCTTCGTGTCAGACTCGTCAGGTAGAAGTCCGCGTGGACGTGCGCCTCTTCCACAGCGATATGTACGTAGGCAGCCGCGCTGAACAGCGCGAGCAGACGATCTACGAGCTGGTGAAACGCGATGTGTTTTTCTACAACGGACACGCCGGCCCGTATTACGGACTCTATCTGGACGCTGAATACGGTGCCTACATCGACCACACCGAATTCGCCTCGTTGCCTCTCGACCCGGACAAGCAACAACTCTTTGTAGCTCAGGGATGTCAGACGTACTCGCAATACGCCGATATGCTCTATGCGAATGAGGCAAAGAATGAGGACAATCTCGATGTGATCACCACGGTGAACTACAGCTATGCTCGTGGAACTATGGATCTCTTTCGCCGCTTGGTGCAAACCGACCCTTACGAGCCGGGTGTCCATGAACCTGCCACCTTCAACGCCATGATTACCGAGCTAAACGCGGAACAGGTCAATGACCACTATACGGTCTTTTACGGAGTCATCGGGATCGACCAGAATGAGAAGCTCGCTCCGTACGCGATTGCAGAGACTGTGGGACAAGAGTGTCAGGCGCACACGGAGTGTGGCGATACTTACAGCGGCAACGTGTGTGCGGGCTTCAGCGATGGCGTGAACCGATGTGTGGCACGCACTTCGGCAGAGTCGGGATGCCCGGAAGGTACCAACTACGCGTGGGTCGCTGGCGACAACTGGGTGCTCGGTGGTGTGTGTTGGTCGATGTAATAAGTTAAGCGTTCGCGCTTATCCTAGTGAAAACTAGCGCCAATTCTCGGTGAGTCTTCCTGTCAACTCATCGAGTTTTAGGCGTTCTTGGGCAATCTGAATCTCAATCTGCACGACCCTGAACTCAGCTTCTCTGACCGACTCTACCGAGTCCACGACTTCAAGCATGGTGCCGCGGCCGGCCTCAAATCTGGCGTTCTGAGCATCCACATTCTCGCGAGCGAGCTCCGCGGTATCTTTTGCGAGTTCAAGGCGTTGCTGGGCTGTTTGTAGGTTCACGAGGAGAGATGCAACCTCGGCCTTCAATGCGCGTTCTGCCAATTCGAGTTCGGTCTCTGCGATAATCGTGTCCGCCTCAGAGCGCTCGACTTCAATTCGGCGTGCACGATTGATGACTGGAAGCTCAAGCCTCAAGCCACCGTAGAGCACCACAGCATCAAGTGATCCAAAGCTCGAAAGGGAGTCCGAAGGCGTAGTTCCGAGTCCTGCGACGTTCACCGATGCTAAAGCGTCGAGGCGAGGCAAAGCGTTGTTTTGCGCGACTTCCGTTCGAATTTTGGTGGCGCCGATATTGGCTTTTATCTGCGAGATGCCTGGTGACTCTTTGAGGGCGAGTTCGGTCGCCTCCTCCAAGCTCGGGGTCACGGTCTGTTTAGGCCCAGCCGCATCGGTACGAATGGATTCATTGGTGCCGACTCCGAGTCGCTCCGCCAATGCAATGGAGAGCTGCCGAATCTGTGCTTCTTGGGTGACCATAGCCTCCTCGGCCTGGGCGACTTGAATTCGAAGTGGGACCAATTGTGCGGGGGCCATGTCTCCGGCACCCATCCTGATTTCAGCTTCGGCGAGTTGCTTCTTGGCAATCTCCAACGCGGACTTTTGAATCTCAAGGCCCCGTTCTGCCGACCAAAGGGACCAGTAGGATTCGAGCGTATCGAGTACAATGGAATTAAGGAGGGCGGTCTCTTGCGCGTCTACGACTTTCTCTTGGAGTTTCGCTTGCCTTAAGTTTGCACGACCGAGGTCGCCCCCAAATCCACGAAGAAGGGGCTGAGTTACTTGAACATTAACCGCTGTATCGTAGGCCGCGCCAAGGTCTCCGAGTTCTACCGAATCGCGATAGGTACGTCCGACTTCGATGTCCGCGCTGAGCACGGTTCCAATCGGCAACGTGTGGGAGATTCCCGTGGCGAGTACGATAGAATTACTTTCGATCAGGCGGGCACCGTTGGGTGAGAGGCTGACGGACCGTCCATAACGAACACCCGCATCAGCGCTAAGCGTCGGGATGTATCGGTACTCCTCTTGCTCCACCAGAAGCGCTGCCTTCTTGGTGGTGAGTTTTGATGCTCGTACCTGTGGACTGTTCTGAATGGCAAGATCCACGGCCTCGCCGGGAGTGAGCGGGGCGAGAGATTGTGCCGTGGTTTTGCCTGCAACCAAAAGCGTGCTGAGGCAAATCGCGCATATGAGAGATTTATTCATGACGTAGGGCCTCGATAGGATTGAGGTGTGCGGCTTTGCGAGCCGGAACGAAGCCGAAGACCACTCCGATGATCACGGAGAAGGCAAAACCTACCAGCATGACTTCTGGGGTCAGAACGAAGGGTAAGTTCATCTCTTGGGTAGCAAAATGGGTGGCTACGATCCCCAGGGCGACGCCCAGGAGTCCGCCAAGCATGGAGAGGGTGACTGCTTCCACAAGGAATTGAATGAGGACGTCTCTTACGAGTGCCCCGATGGCGATGCGAATGCCGATTTCGCGGGTTCGTTCGGTGACGGAAACTAGCATTATATTCATGATGCCAATGCCGCCGACGAGTAGTGATACTGCGGCGATTGCACCCAAGAGCATTGTGAGGGTCTTCGTGGTTCCTTCGAGAGTTGCTGCGATTTCAGCCATGTCGCGGATATTGAAGTCGTCTTCTTTGCCAGGCGTAATCTTGCGACGGTCACGCATGAGGCGTTCGAGCTCAGATTTGACGGATTCCATCATGTCGGCGTAGTTGGCCGAGATCAGTATCTGGCGGACGTTTTGGTCACCGGTGATGCGCTGCTGAACGGCTAAGAGTGGCATGATGACACTGTTGTCGAGGTCTTCGCCGAAGTTGGCCTGGCGGGTTGGGAGCACTCCGATCACCTGACACGACGTGCGCCCGACGCGAAGAGTTTGTCCGAGCACGTCGTTTCGACCAAAGATCTCGGAGCGAATATTCGCGCCGATGAGGCAAACGGTGTTTCCTTCGTCTATCTCTTCGTGATCGAAGAGTCGCCCCGACTGAGGCATGAGGCTTCGAATCACGAAGAACTCAAGGTCGGTACCGATGATCGAGGCAGGGTAGTTCTTTCCGGACCAAACGAGGGTTGCGTTCGCCTCCACAATTGGCGCTACGGTCACGTCCATGAGGTCGCGTCGGATAGTCTCCACGTCTTCGAGTGTGAGCGGTTCGGAGGCCTGTCGGACACCGCTTGCACTTCGCGCGAAACTGGGCCTGAGGATGAGCAGGTTTGAGCCCATACTCGAGATTCGCTCCGTGACGCTTATGGTTGCGGCTTGGCCGAGGTGGACCATCGCGATGACGGAGCCCACACCAATGACAATCCCGAGAGCAGTCAGGAACGAGCGGACCTTGTTGCGGAGGATTGCGCCGATGGCCATTCTGAAAATATCGAAATAATTCATGCGAGTACCTCGCGTGGCAGGCCGTCTTTGACGAGTTTGCCGTCCACGAACCATAGAGCGCGTTTGGTATGAATCGCGACCTCGGGTTCGTGGGTGACCATGACGATAGTCAGGCCTTCGTCATTGAGCTTGCCGAGAAGTGCGATGACTTCTTGAGTGGTAGTTGTGTCGAGGTTTCCTGTGGGTTCGTCCGCGACAAGCACGGTGGGCCTTGTGACGAGTGCGCGGGCGATGGCGACACGCTGTTGTTGCCCTCCCGAGAGCTCCGAAGGCGTATGGTCCCAGCGCTCGCCGATGCCTACGGATTCGAGGGCCGCCATAGCGCGGTCGCGGCGCTCTTTTCTCCCAACACCCTGGTAGATGAGCGGTAGTTCTACGTTTTCGACCGCAGTGGTTCGAGCGAGGAGGTTGAAGCTTTGGAAGACGAATCCGAGATAGTGACGGCGTAGAAGGGCGAGCTCGTCGCGTCCAAATTTGGCGATATCGAGTCCCGAGAAGAAGTAAGAGCCGGAGGTCGGTGTGTCGAGACAGCCGACGATATTCATGCACGTAGACTTTCCTGAGCCGCTAGGTCCCATCACGGATACGAATTCACCGGCTGAGATCTGCAGGTCCACACCGTCTAGCGCCCGGACTTCGGTGTTGCCGCTACCGTAGATTTTGCGGACATCTTTGAGTTGGATGATTTCAGACATCATTTAGCTCTCGTGCCAGTCGAGCTTTCTTCGCTGCGCATGATCCCGGTGATGATCTCGTCGCCTGGCTCGAGCTCGCCCTCGATAACCTCGGTGAATCGTCCGTCGGTTCGTCCCATGGTGAGTTCGAGCATCTGTGCTTGTCCGGCTCGCAGAACGTAGACAGTGCCTTTTCCGCCCACAGACGTCGTGGAAGTGGCGTTTCCGCCGCGGCGCCATCTTGGGGCGGCGAGGAGTGGGGAGCCTTCGCTTGCAGCATCCTCGGTCGGAGGGCGAAATCTCAAGGCGGAGTTTGGCACGCGAAGCACGTTCTCCCGTTTTCCGGTGACGATTGCCGCGTTGGCCGTCATCCCGGGCCTAAGCAACTTCTCGGAGTTATCCACGCTGAGTTCTGCGGCGTAAGTGACCACGTTATCAGTCTGGGTCGGCGAGAGGTTGAGCTTTTCAACGACCGCCGTGAATTTCTTGCCCGGCCACGCTGAGACTTCGAAATTGGCTTCTTGGCCGGCCTGGACAACGCCCACGTCGGCCTCGTCAATCCATACGCGTAGCGTCATCTTGGAGAGACTCTCGGCGATGACGAAGAGCTCTGGAGCTTGGAGTGAGGAGGCCACGGTCTGGCCGGGTTCTACGGTTCGCGTGAGAACCACACCATCAATAGGAGAGACGATATCAGCCTTCTCGAGGTTTAGCTGCATTTCCTCGAGGTTTGCTCGGGCTTGAGCGGCTTCGGCGCGTGCACGGTCTAGATCCGCTCGCGAGCGGGCTTCGGTTGTGATCATGGAGTCGAGTTCCGCACGTGGAACTACACCGCGCTCTACGAGCGTCCGAGTGCGTTCGAGTTCAAGTTTGGAAGAGTCGTACCCGGCCTGAACACTTCGAATCGATGCCGACGAGGAATTCACTCTGGCCTTGGCGAGCGTGATTTGGCTTTCGAGGGTGGTGGCGTCAAAGACCGCCAATGTTTGGCCGGCCTTGACCTCATCGTTGGCTTCAACGAGCACGTTTGCGATTCGCCCGGAGACTTCGGCACCAACGGTCACCACCCGAGTGGGCTCAAGGGTGCCCGTGGCGCTGGCGCGGGTAATGACGTCGCCTAACTCTACAACCTCCGTTCGGTAATTGATGATGACTTCTTTGGGTTTCTGCCAAAAGTAGACACCAATACCGGTGCCGATCACCGCGATGGCGATGGCAACCCAACGCGCCCAGCCTTGGCTGGAACGGGTTACCTTCTTCTTAATCTCATCTGCGCTTGGAGTACTCAATTCATTCTCCTGATCTCGAGCTTCAATCACTTAGACAATAAAGTTCTTAAGGGAATCTGAAGTGCGTTGAAATTCCTGTCTTTGCTTGAAAAACCTTGCAATAATGCAGTCGTCCGAGTAGGGAGTGGTCCCCCGACGGAGGTTTCATGAAGGGTTGGATAGCATTTGTCTTGTTTGGATTCTTAAGTGCATGTGGCGTGGATGATTCCACAGAGCAGACGCCAGAGGAATCCGTCGACCTTTGTGAGGCTGCGGCCCAGCATCGCGCCGAGTGCACCGGGAACTACGTCACACCTCCAATTTGCGATGAAGCGTCGGAAGCTGCAGCGCAGAATATTCTCGAGGTGCCTTGCGAAGAGTTTTCGGATGAATTCGAGGCTACTGGCAAGGCGGATGGCGCGTTCTGTGATTGGTTCGGCACGGGTTGTACGCCAGACGAGCCGATTTTCGGTGGGCCAAGATGCGAAAGCAACGCTGAGTGTTCGGTGGGTTTTTGCGCAGAGGGCCGTTGTTTCGAGGGCGTGAACTCGGACGAATTCAGCGGTGTGATCGGGCTTTATACCGAGACTGAAGAAGTTGAAGGTGGGACTACCGAACTCTTGGATTCCAACGGGATGACGCGAGAGTTGCGAAGGCAACTCGTGCAAGAGGCCCAGAACTCGGTCCATTTTTCAGCCTTTATCATCCAAGACGATGAGGTCGGCTGGGAGATGGCGCAGGACTTCATCGCTGCGGCCCAACGAGGTGTCGAAGTTCGCGTATTGGTTGACGCGACCACTCAATACTTCGCAACCTACCCATTGATCGAAGAAATGGCAGCAAACGGCGTTCAAGTGCTCGCCTTTAATCCCCTGACAGAGTGGGCATTACTGCGGACTCTACTTCCGATCACGGGGAACGACAGGCTTCATGAGAAGTTACTAGTCGTAGATGGGAAATCGGCCATTATCGGTGGGCGAAATGTGGGCGTTGAGTACCTTGTGGACGAACGCTGGCGCGATATTGATGTGCTGGTGGAAGGTCCTGCTGTCGAGAAAATTCAGCGTATGTTCCTCGGTATCTGGGATAAGAACTCTGAACTCGAGTATCGCGTCGGTTGTTCTGGACGCGACAAGTACGGTTTTCATTGCCCATCATTTGAGGGTGAGTCGCTGCTTGAGGACATGCGGTTCTACGTGCCGGCGGAAGCTGAGGGGAGCTTGAAGTCTAGAGCGATCTACAGTGACCCGATGGTTCAAGAGACGCCTCTTGGCTACTTCGCCACCTTGGCCCTGATTCGTGCGGCGCAAGAATCCATCACCATTTCGAACGCGTATTTTGTGCCACCTAGACGGCTTCGCAAGCATCTGAAGGCGGCTGAAGAGCGTGGTGTAGATGTCAAAGTCATCACGAACTCGAAGACAAGCACCGACGGAATCTGGATGTACTACGCGTCGCTCAACTACTATCGCGAGCTCCTCGAAGCCGGTGTAGAAATCTACGAATATCAGGGCGTAGAATTGATGCACGCGAAGACGATGGTGGTGGACGGCAAAGTGGGTGTGATCGGCTCATTTAATATCGACCCCCGAAGTGCGGTGGATAACAGCGAGTCGTTGTTGATCGTGCGCGAAGACGCCGTCATTGCTGAGTTGTTGGAATCGTACCAGGTTGATTTGGCCAATTCGACGCTAGCAAGCAGTGATATTCCTCTCTCGGAAATGCTGAAAGCAAAGGCGCATCGTTTGATCGAGCCGTTGCTCTAGTCCTTGGACCTGTAGAATGATGGGGAGCCGAGTTTGAGCAGGACACCGAGGCCAGTCCTTGCGATGTAGAGCGCGTAAACGCCAAGGAAGAGGGCGAGAAAGAGAATCCCTGCATCGAGCCCAGGGATGAACCCTACGAGCGCCACCCATATGATCCATGAGGGATAGTGCACGATATAAGAAGCAACTCGTTGCACAATCCACAAGACTTTTGGAATCAGTCCTTTGGGCGCCGCTGGTTGAGCCGCCGATGCACCTGGTTTGACCTCTACTCCCGAATACTCGGGACGGCGCACAAACGCGGTCAAGGACGTCGCGACGCTGACCATAATGGTGCCCAGCAAGCCAACGAATAGCCAGTTGGTGTCCGAGGATTGCATCCAAAGTCGAACCGCAATCACCGCAACCAGAAGCAATGCCTTGATCTCGTCGATGAAGAAGTCGAAGTAGGCACCAGCGTCCGACGTCATCTTCTTGAGTCTCGCGAGTTGGCCGTCAGCACAATCAAAGAGGTAGGCGAGTTGTACGACCAGTGCCAGGGCGAGGAAGCCCAGGGTTCCTTCAAGGAGGAGGCCAACAGGAATGATGCCGAAGAAGACAAACATCCCAAGGATTGTCACCTGGTTGGGTGTCAATGGCGTGCGCCTGAGAATGGTCACCAACACCGCAGCAAGCGGTCGCGCAACCCAGATATTCCATGCGATATCGCGGGCTTTGCGCGAATTGAGGTAAACCGTCTTGATTTCAGACAACATTCGGGACTCGAGGTCTAAGTTGGGCGGAAATTAACGGTTCAAGACACGATTGACAAGCTGGGGGCCATGACAAGATGGACCTACTTGTCATAGAGTGTGGCGGAAATCTTAGATAAAGGCAGTTCATGGTTGAACAAATTCGGCGCTGGAGCGCCATTGTCACTTTTTTGGTGATCTCGTTGGTCGTCTCAGGCCTTCAAGCTCTCCCACCGGAAAACGTCGTCGAGAATTTCAAAGAGGCTCGGCGCCTTGTGGAGGAGGACCCGGCCAGGTCTTGGGAACTGGCTTCTGCATTGCCTAAGATTACGCACGCGGAAGATGCCCGTCTTGAGCTTCAGTATGATTCGGCACTGCGTGCAGGGCACCTCGACGAAGCGTTGCGTGCTTTAGAAGCTCTTGAGAAGGAGATTCAGAATCCAAGTGACCTTTTCATTCGTGAGTTAGAGCGAGCCGAGTTGCTCGTGGCTCTAGGCCGGATGGACGCCGCGAAAGCACTGGTGAGCACCTTGAAGAAGCGAAAGTCTAGGGTTCGGGGGCGCTACAGTGAGCGTCGGTTTCTCTGGGCCAGATTGGAGCGCTTGGACCATGACCTCGCGCTTTCTGAGGATGATAAAAAACGCGCAAAACGCATTGCTCTGAATATGTTGGTGACGCTGCCAGCTGAGATAGCAACCAAGAGGGAGGGCTTGAGCGCAACCCCCGATGAGCTGAGCGAGGCGCAACGCCTTAGACGGGCGCGCAATCTGGAAAATGCTTGGGACTACCAGGCGGCGCGCGAAGAGTTCGAGAGGTTTCGCGACACAAAGCACCGTGAAGAGGCTCTGTGGAACCTGGGGCTGATTGGCTTGCGAAAACTTCGCGATCAGCCCAAAGAGGCCGAGGAAATCTTCAAGGAACTCTCAAGACCGGGCGGCAAATACGCCGAGGACTCTCTATTTCTTTTAGCCCGGGCCTATATGGTTCAGGAGCGCTACGACGACGCACGCAAGGTTTATGCGGAATATGCCGAGCGCTATCCACGCGGCAAAGAGATGGTGCTCGTGGATTATTACGATGGTTGGCTTCATTACGACCATCGCGAGAACGAAAAAGCCATTGAAGGGTTCGATCGATACATTGCCAAGTATGGGCGCCGCTCCAGCCGTTCTTCCTATATCTACGGGTTTCGGGCGTGGGCATTCATGAGGATGAATCAATGGGAGAAAGCCATCGATGCCTGGGATGGCTTGGTGCCGTTTGGAAACCCGCTGGTTGAAGGAAAGGCCTACTATTGGCAAGCCTATGCGCACAATGAGCTCGGTCAAAAGGACAAGGCGATCGACCGGCTCGACCGTCTCAGAAAACGGTGGCCTCTGACTTATTACGGGATGTTGGGCGAGCAGCTTCGGGCCAAGATAGAGGGCAAGGACCCAAGGGCATCCAAGGTATGGTGGCCGGAAGGTGGAGGCAATACGGATGATTCTCCTCGAGTGGACGTACATTCGGCGAATATCCCTGGCTTAAGTGCGGCCGATCAGCGCCAGTGGGAGCGCATCAAGACGCTTTCGGCGCTGAACGAGCGTCATAAGGCGCGCGACGAGTTTGGTCCTTTGGAGGCTCGAATTTTGGCGCGGGTCCCCGCGGGCGATCGCGATGCGTGGATTCACGCATTGGGGCTTCTCGTGGGCGATTACAATGAGATGTACTCAACCGCATGGAACTCGATCACAGGGTATCCGGGTATGATGGAGTCTGGCACGTTGCGTGCCGCCATGTCCTATCCGCGGGCCTATCGGCAAATCGTAGAAGGTGTGGCCGAAGAATTCGGGCTTTGGCCTGGATTCATCTGGTCGATCATGCGCCAGGAGAGTCGCTACAAGCCCGGTGCCGTGTCGGGTACAGATGCCGTGGGCGCCCTACAAATGATCCCGCAAACAGCGCGGAAAGTGGCGCGAGACCTCGGTACAGTGTTCAATATCGCCACGTTCTTCCGACCCGAAGTGGGGTTCAGATTTAGTGGCCACTATATGCGAAAGCTCCTCGACACCTATTCAGGACTCTGGGTTCCGGCTGCGTCCTCGTACAACACCGGACCAGGGCCTATCGCGAAGTGGTTCAGAAAGAACCCGGACGTGGAGTTTGCGTGGCTAATCGAGGAGTTCGAGTACAACGAGGGGCGCGCGTATGGGCGAAAGGTCGCAGAGCACATGTTGCGCTACCTCTATCTTTACGAGACTGACCCAGAGGTTAGAGCGAATGTCTTGGACAATTTGTTTCCACTGAGTCGAGATATCGAAATACCTGAAGATGTCGGATATTAGGATGATTCCAAAACTACTCATAATTGTGTTTTCAACCGTGATCTGGGCCACGCATGCGTATGCAGAACCAAACGCAAATGATGGCGTTCAAGAGGCGTTGAGTGCTGCTGAAGTCGCGTCGCGTGTGGAAGAAACCCCAGAGGAAGTTCCGAAGCTACCGAAGTCGGTGAGGGTAGGGGTAGCGGGTTCTGTGCCCTTTGTGGTGAAGACCGAAGGCGTTGCAAACGAGACCACCGGCCTAAGCGTGGAGCTTTGGCGTTTGATGGCGTCGCGGCTCGAGATTGGCACGGAGATCGTGGTGTATCCAAGCGTGGATGAACTCATCATGGGGCTGGAGTCTGGCGATGTTCGGGTGGCTGTGGGCCCAATTTCGATTACACGAGGGCGTGCCGAGCGTGTGGAATTCACTCAGCCTTATATGCAGTCGGGTATTGGCATTGTCACCACCCCAACTATGGGTGTTTGGGGTGCATTGGGGCAGCTCTTTAGTAAGGGCTTTTGGATTGCCGTCAGCGTTCTCCTCTCCGTACTCTTTATGGTCGGAACCATGCTTTGGCTTTTTGAAAGACGCCGCAACGACCATTTCGACGATGGATTTGTCCCCGGTGTGGCCAATGGAATGTGGCTGGCCATCGTTACCATGACCACCGTGGGCTACGGGGATATTGCGCCGATGACGAAAGGCGGACGAGTTGTGGCGAGTGTATGGATGATTATCGCCATGTTTACCGCGTCGTCGCTCACGGCTGGTATCGCGACTGTCTTGACGATGTCGCAGATATCGACAGCTGCGGTGGAAACTCCCAATGATTTTCAGGGGCGAAAAGTCGGTGCCGTGAAGGGAACCGAGAATGCTAGGTTTGTACAACGCTATGGCGGCGAGTTGGTGCTCTACGATTCGGTGAAAGAAGCCCTGGACGCCGCGAACCGTCGCGAGGTCTCCGCCGTAGCACACGACCGTCCCATACTCGCCCATCATCTCCAGGCCATTTCAGATGGTGAGCTGCTTTTGGCAGAAGGGATATGGGACTCTCAAGGCTATGGTTTTGCGTTCCAGCTAGATGATACGTTGCGTCGAGACATTGAGTTGAGCCTGCTTGGGCTCAAGGAGCGGCGTGAGCTCGAGCCCTTGATCGGCGATTGGTTGTGAGTCAAAGGTCCTGGCGCATCTGATTCTGGAGCCGGTAAGTGGTGTTCTCGATGCGTTGTATGAGATCGCGAACGTGCTCCAGCCTGCCTGCGAAGAAGGCGTGGCGGTTGAGGAAAATTAAGTAGCCGGCCATCGAAGTATTTCCAGTCATGGCGTGGTGGTGAATCATTTCGATGGTTTGTTCGACGTTAGAACGTGCGCGATACGAGAGTTGTCGAGCCACGGCTGTACCTTCAGACAAAAGGGCCTCCGCGCAACTTCTGAAAGGGCGAAGCCGAAAGATTTTTCTGTTTCTTAGGTCTTCAATGCGTTGGGCCTCGAAGTTCCACCGGTCAGCGACGTCGTAGAGGTGGCGGAGAGAAGCAGGGTCTCGCATGAGCATACCTTTGTAGGCGGCATAGAGGTCGCGAAGGTGGCTGTCGAGCTCGTCGCGAAGTCCGCGGAGTGAGCGCCTTTGCCACCACTTCTCGAGCTCTCTCGCGTCACCAAAAAGTACACTCTTTACCATGGCGATGGGGTCCACCCGAAGCATTGCGTCAATGTCAATCTCCACGTTCATGCCTTGGTCTAGGAGCGGCATGTCCAGACGTCTTTCCTGTGTCGAAATAGCTTTGGTGCCTGCTTCGTAGCCGATCGCTGGGAGTTCGAGAGTCTTACCCTGACGCTGCTCGAGCAAAGGGAGCGCGCGGCGGTGCCCGGCATGGCGATGCTCTTCAAACATCTCCTCGATGGCCTCAAGATTTTCTCGGATGAACGTTTCGTACGAGCCGTGGGTGTCTATAGCATCCTGGATCTGGTCGAGCGCAATCTCCACGCTTTGAGGATCGTCTGGCAAGAACCGTTGCGCGGCCATGACCTCAATCGCAAACTCGCTAGCCCCGAGGTCCCAAAACACGTCAAATACACTCGCCTCGGCACTCCTTGAGCGCAAGCCTCGCGTGCGGATCGCATCCTTCATCAAGATATGCTTCTTGCGCCGCCTGCCTTGACGCGCGCCCTCGATCCCGCCTCCGGCGAGCAACGAGATCATGATGATGATAAAGAGTGTGAACGGTTCCATTTGACTCATCTAGCATGCGGACACGAGTTGGAGCACTAAAGATGCGTGACTTGCCCGAGCCTACTTACTAGGATGCAACAATATCATTTTGGTTATTAATCTCTGCGGAGGACCTCTTAATGCGAACTTTTTGGATTTTGGCGGTGATACTTGGTTTAGTGGCGTGTTCGGACGATTCGCCAACTTTGGGCGGTGGGATTTCAAAGACAGATGCGGCATCCCAGGGAGGGACAAATTCAGACGGCGAGGACCTCTGCGAGCTTGAGGAATGGTATGGCGACGGCGTGTGTGACACGTTCTGTCCTCAACCCGATGAGGATTGTGGAGATGGCACGTGTCAGTCCAACCTCGATTGTCGAAATGGCGAGCGTTGCGACGATGGCGAGTGCATCTCAGACATCGATGTAAGGTGTAGCGAGTCGAGTCCGTGTCCCGCTGGATTCTACTGCACTTGGCCACAAGATGGCGTGTGTGGAGACGAAGGAAGGCAAGGTGTTTGTTCCGAGGTTCCTCAAGATTGCCCCAATGAATTCGCTCCAGTCTGCGGTTGCGACGGATCGACCTACGATAACGTTTGTCAGGCGGCGCTCAGCAGCATCAGTGTGGCTTCCACCGGTGAATGTGCGGAGCCTTGCACCGAGCACGAGGAATGCGGCGCGAACTCGTATTGTACCGCTGAGGGTGCGTGCGAGGCGCTTCCGGAATCTTGCGAGTCGAACGATGCCTGCCCTTCCGACTATTTCTGCCAGATCGACCAGGAGAATGTGTGCATCAGTGGCGAGGGCATGTGCGTCATCAGACCACTTGATTGTCCCGAAGTGTTCATGCCTGTCTGTGGTTGCGATGAAAACGAATACTCCAATTCGTGCTTTGCCGAGGCGGCTGGGGTTAACTACGTGGATGGCGAGTGCCAGACCACGTGTGACCCTGACCAAGACAACGCATGCCCTGAAGGTGAGTTTTGCATTGATGGCGTTTGTGAAGCTCCGGTGACGTGCGGTGGGCTTCTCGG
This sequence comes from Microvenator marinus, assembly GCF_007993755.1. GTDB lineage: Bacteria > Myxococcota_A > Bradymonadia > Bradymonadales > Bradymonadaceae > Allomicrovenator > Allomicrovenator marinus. Next base: position 1,446,585 of record NZ_CP042467.1, on the reverse strand, counting down.
CGTGACATGCGAAGATGGGCAGTTTTGTAATATCGCCATTGAAGATGCTTGCGGAGAGGCCGATCAAACCGGCACCTGCCAGGAGATTCCCGAAGGGTGCTCCAAAGAGTACGCACCAGTGTGTGGATGCGACGCTAAGACCTACGGAAACGCGTGTATGGCAGCGGCAGCAGGGGTGAGCGTGCGTAGTGAAGGGGCGTGCTCGAAGGGGCCGACGTCAGGCTGCGGAGGGCGCAACGGAGAGATCTGCGGGTTGACTGAGTGGTGCGATTATGGCGGGCCAACGGGCACGTGTGGTCAGGCTGACCAGCCGGGAACCTGTGAGCCGCGCCCAGACGCATGTCTGGCCGTCTTCGATCCGGTTTGTGGGTGCGACAATCAAACGCATTCGAACGCATGTGCAGCTCACGCTGCCGGAGTGGACGTGTTGCACGATGGTGCCTGTGGTACAACCATGTAGTCCACTCTGGAGACCCATAAATGCGCGAACTTTTAGTCATTCTTCCCTTGATGTTTGTCGTGGCGGCTTGCGCGCCGACAACGACTGAGCGCCTCGATCTTCCGCCTCTTGAGGTAGTCGAATCGGTAGACTTGGGGCGCTACACTGGGACTTGGTATGAGCTTGCGAGCTACCCGCAATCGTTTCAAGAAGGATGCTTTGCCACCACCGCAACGTACACATTGCGCGCAGATGGTGAGATTGACGTTCTAAACCGATGCCGAAAGGGGTCTTTGCAGGGTGAGATTGACGAAGCGCACGGGCGCGCTCGGGTTGTCGATACTCAGACGAACGCAAAACTAGAAGTCAGCTTCTTTCGGCCGTTTTGGGGCGACTACTGGATAATCGATCTCGCGCAAGACTATTCCCATGCGGTTGTGGGTCATCCAAGCCGAGACTACCTGTGGATTCTGAGCCGGACGCCGACGATGTCCGATGAGAAGTATCAGGGGATCTTGGATGGTATCCGGGCAAAGGGCTATCCCTTGGACCGTCTGCAAAAGACCCAGCATTAGTGGGGAAGCGCGTAGTCCTTGCGTTTTGTTCTGATAGTCGCGAGGATGGTAGCTCTCTAGAGTGATTTTTTGTTGTGTAGAGGTTTTGAATGAAGAAACTTGCTTATACTTTGGTGTCGTTGGGGCTCTTATTGCCATCCGTTTCGTTTGCTGATGGCGAAAGTAGCTTTGGCGGGATTCAGCCGGGCACCGGGCCCGTACTGATGATGGAAAGCGCGCTGAAGGCGGAGATATTTTCGGTTGAGGAATCGATCGAATTCACCTCTTATTCTGGCGTACAGCTATACGATCCGAACGGAAACTTTGTCGAAGGCCAAGAGTCCAGTTTGGGAAGGCTTTGGTATCCGCCAATCCCTGGTTTGCACACCTTCCAGTTCGAAACCGATCAAAATAGTTGGGAGTTGTTTGTCTACGAGCCTGATTTTACTGAAGCTTTTTCAAGGGTGCAGTCGCCCTCGCTCTTTTTGAGAAACCGAACGGGTGGAACAAGGCGGGCTGCGAAACTCTATGTATATCATGCGGGGGCTTTGGTGGAGATTCGAGCCGAAGGGCTCGACTTTTCGGAAGGTAATTTCTTCGTCTCCGACCGGCCGATTGCGGGGCCACTGGGAGAGAGTTTGAGCTTTGCGAGCCTTGGCTTGAACATTGAAGAGGGCGTTTTGCAGGCGGCCAACTTGGTCAATCCGTACATCAACGGCAACGTTAATCGCGCGATTCCGATGTTCTTTTCGTTTGAGTTCCCTCCACCACCGGTGGACGCGCCGTTGCCTCCCGAGATCGCTGTCTATGACGGAAATCAAGAGTGTGAGCAGAACGTGGTATGGCCGGGTGGTGACACTTCGGCGTTCGAGGTAACCGTCGATGAACCAGGAAAACTCATTATGAGCTGTCAAGGTGCAGATGGGGACTTCCGAAACTTCAGTGTGGTCGTCAATCCCGGGGCTAATCGCGTTGAATGGTCGAGTGGGTCAGGTCGTCTACCTCAGGGAAGCTACGAATGCACCGCCGGGCTCTACACGGGTGCGCTCTACTTCAACACGATCGGCGTGGGCGCTGCCAGCCCTGGAATTCGGATGTTCCGAGTGCTTCCAGGAGGTGTTCAAGAGCCACTGCCGTTGTTCTGGGACGATTCTGACGTACCAGAAGCACACTTCGACCCGCTTGGCGTGCAAAGCCCGCCGTTTGGCGTGAGTTCAGGAAATCCTCAAGAGCCACCATATCCATTTCCATCTCCGGAAGAAAACACACGCACCTGGGGAGCACAAAACTCGGAGCCTAGCCTGAGGGCTGTGATGACTACGCGTTCGTATGTCCACTCGAGTGAGAAGGTGGGCATTGCGATAGAAGTGATTGAAGACGAGGAGACGTACAATACGCGTTGCTACGGCGAAGACCCCGAGCCTGAGCCAGAACCGGAGCCTGAGCCAGAACCGGAGCCCGAGCCTGAGCCAGAACCGGAGCCCGAGCCAGAACCGGAGCCTGAGCCAACTTATGTAGGGTTCGGCGGCGAGGCCTCTGGAGGTGCTTGTTCGACTCTAGGTTTTGGAAATGCCTCACTCATGCTATGGGCTTTCCTATCTCTTGTTTTGGTTCGGCGGCGACGTTGAGACCCATTTTTGGCGGAATTTATGAGTGTTTTTCATCGCGCAGCACTCGTGTGCGTGGCTGGATTCTTATTCTCTGGGAGCGTCTGGGCTGAAGACCGAATTCCGGCCGAGCATTTTCATCCTCGTGACCCGGCTTCGGGAACTCTAGCTACCGAACATCCTTTTGCTTTGGATCACCTTGGGGTGTCCAGCTTCGTCCTCGTTCATTGGGTTGAAAAACCGCTCGTTGTGAACACTGAGGACGGGTTTCGTGGCGAGGATTCGCTGGAGATCGCATTGGTGGATCAAGCTCTCACGCTCGATGCCGGCCTCTCTTTCGGTCTCTTTGATATCTTAACCTTTTCGGTGGGTGTCCCCCTTATGGTTTCGCAAACATCGGACGCTGTTCCCGAGATTGGAATTGGCGAGGATATTTCGGAAGACGTGGAGACTGCAGGGTTTTCTGAAGCTCGAGCCGGTATAAAGGCCACCGTACTCGCCACAGATTCGTTTGGAATCGCTCTTGAAACACGCGTGTTCTTGCCCGCGTTTGTGGAGTTTAGGCAGAGCGCCTTGCGCGTTCAGCCAATGCTCCTTGCAGGTTATCGTGGTGATTCTGTCAAGGTTTCGGCCAATGTCGGCTGGGACTTTCGCGAGCAGCTCGAGACCGTCACCTACGAGGGCGGGCAACAGTTTCTCTGGGCTCTAGGTGCCGAATGGGAGGCTTTGCCTGGACTGAGCGTCATTGGAAACGGTTTCGGTGGCGTGGATATTGAGCGTGAACGAGGTTCCGCATTGAGTACGGAGCTTCAAGCCGGTCTTTCTTACATGTTGGTGGACGGACTCAAGATTCAAGCCGCGGGTGGTGTTGGAGTCACCTCGGGCGTTGGCTCGCCGGCACTAAGAGTGCTTGGCGGCTTGGCCTATGCGCCGCCAGCTCAGGACGCCGATAATGACGGGGTGATTCGGTCGCTCGATCGTTGTCCCGAAGGTCCCGAAGACTTTGATGGCTTTGAGGATGAAGATGGCTGTCCCGATCCCGATAACGACCAAGATGGCCTCCTTGATGCAGACGATCTTTGTCCAGACCTCGCTGAGGACAAAGACGGGTTTGAAGATGAAGACGGCTGTCCGGATTTGGACAACGACCAAGACGGCGTCTTGGATGAAGATGACGAGTGTCCAATGGTTGCTGGTATCCTTGAGCTAAAGGGATGTCCGGCCAAGGATACTGACCAAGATGGTATTGAAGACCATTTGGACGCTTGCGTCGATCAGCCCGAGGATTTTGACGGCTTTGAGGACGAGGACGGTTGTCCAGACCTCGACAACGATAAAGATGGCATTTCGGACGTTGAGGACGAATGTCCACTCGTGCCTGGTGTGCCTGAGTTTAAGGGCTGTCCCGATGATGGGCCTTCGAAGATCCGTCTCAAAGGGTCGAGGCTGGAGATTGGAGAGCGTGTGTATTTCGATACGGCTTCCGACCGCATCCAGCCAAGGAGTTTCCCGATTCTTCGGCAGATGGCGGCTGTGCTCAGAACCCAACCTGGACTCAAGAAAATCCGCGTGAGTGGTCATACGGATTCCAGAGGAGACGACGCGATGAACCTCGATTTGTCCGAGCGGCGGGCACAATCGGTTATGAAATTCCTCATCGAAGAGGGGATTGATGCCGGGCGTCTGAGTGCACGCGGATTTGGTGAATCTCACCCCGTGGACACGAACGATACGTCGAAAGGACGAGAGCTAAACAGACGCGTCGAGTTCCACATCTTGGAGCGCGAGGAGCCTGAAGCACCATGAGTGAACGTGTAAAATTTCCACTCTGGGTAAAGCTCTCCCTCTTTGGGACGCTGGGTGCAGTGATTCCAACGCTGGTGGTCGGCTTTGGTCTGATCGACGTCAATGAGTCGACGCTAAAGACTCAGAGCCGTGAGTTTCGCCTGGCAATCGCTGAGGATATCGCAGGCAATATGGATGGCGCGCTCGAACGCTCCAAGGTCACCATGGCCACCATTTCCAGCGTTCTGACAGGTACCGAGCTCTCAGAGGACCAGCGCATCGAACTCGCCCTTCGGCTAGTGGAAGGTGAAAGTTTTGTTGACCGTGTGACGATATATGGGCCGGAAGGCGACTACATCGCCACCATCACTCAAGGGGCTCAGGCACCCGCAAATGGTCTTGAAGACCGAGTGAAGGACGCAACGCAAAATGCTGGATTCTTGATTGGTGAGCCAGCACTTGATGCAGGCGGGAACTTGAGAGTGCCGCTATATGCGCCGCTCAAGCCGGATCCGAAGGCCGAGCTTATAACCGGCTTCATGGAGGCTTCTCTTTCCCTTGAGCAAATTCAGAAGCGCGTTGAAATCGTGGCGGGCTCACGGCTATCAGGAATTGGGGAAAGCGGCGGAAGTGCCCTTTCCGTGGTGGATTCCAAAGGCAGAGTGCTTGCGCACTCGGACCCATCAAAGAGGCTTCAGCCGACCTCATTTGACGGTTTGCTTGGGCAAGATATCTCCACGTTGGTCGGCGCTCAGGTGGCCTATTCTGGGGAGTCTTCAGACCGGCAACGGCTTGTCTCTGCGAAGCCACTGGAGAATCTCCCGTGGATAACCGTGGTGGATATTCCACTGGAGGAAGCTTATGCCTCGGTAAGCCGAATGCGTACGATCGTGAGCATTGTCACGATTGTGGCGGCACTACTTGCGTTGATTTTCGCCTTCCTGGTCGCGCGCAGGGTGACACGGCCTATTGAAGCCTTGGTCGGATTCACGCGAACACTGGCACAACGAAAGTTCAGCGAACGCGTCAACGTCAAGACAAGCGACGAAGTCGCGCTCCTTGCTGGTGGCATGAATCGTGCCGCTGAAGAGCTCCAGGCCAGCGAGGAAGCCATGGCGCGAGAGATCGCGATTCGGAACGACCTTGGCCGGTATCTGCCAAAAGAGTTGGTTGAAAACGTTGTTCGACGCGAACAAGACATGCAACTGGGTGGAGCGCGCCGTGAGATTACCGTGCTCTTTGCCGATGTTGTGCGTTTTACGCCCCTTTGCGAGAAGATGGAGCCAGAGCAAGTCGTCGCCATTTTGAACGAGCTCTTCACGATCTTGACCGAGATAGTCTTCAAGTACGGCGGTACCATCGATAAATTCCTCGGTGATTGTGTGATGGCATTTTGGGGTGCACCGAACCCGATTGAAGACCATGCGATCAAGGCACTTGAGGCGGCCGAAGAAATGCAGACCTGGCTTGAGGTCGGCAATGCGCGCTGGAAAGAAGCCTATGGGATTACCGTGGAGTTGGCCATTGGCGTCAATACTGGGCCGGCGATCATTGGAAATATCGGCTCCGAAACCCGAATGGAGTACACAGCGATTGGAAACGCAGTAAACGTGGCAGCGCGCCTTGAGGCACTGGCGAGGCCACGTCAGATCTTGACTACGGCCGCTACAAGAGATGCCGCCGGGGATATCTTTGACTTCGGAAAAACCTCGACCGAGTTGCTGACCCAAGGTGGTGAGCCTGTGGACGTCTACGAGGTGATTCTATGAGCCGCGTACTTGAGCCGGGAACATTGGTGGCGTCCAGATACCGCCTGGAGCGTGAGCTCGGAAAGGGCGGCGCGGGACAAGTCTTTGTGGCCACTCATATCGAGCTCGGTAAAGAAGTCGCTCTGAAGGTGCTCCACGACACCGGGTTTCAAAGCGAGGAGTTTCGAAAACGCTTTGAGCGCGAGGCGCGCGTCGCGGCGAAGCTTCGTCATCGAAATGCGGTCGAAGTCTATGATTTTGGGACCGATGATGGGATGCCATTCTTGGTGATGGAGCTCTTGAGTGGGCACACTTTGTTGAGCTGGCTCAAGCGGGAAAAGCTCGACCTTGACACGATCTACAACATCGGACGGCAGATTGCAGACGTCTTAGATGCAGCGCATCAAATCGGCCTAGTCCACAGAGACCTGAAGCCAGAGAATATTCTGATTGAGCCTCAGAGTGACGGTACGATTCGTGCCGTCGTTGTGGACTTTGGACTGGCCTTTATCGCGGTAGACAACGACCTAAATAGAATGACGCAGGAAGGAGTGATCTCCGGAACTCCGCAGTATCTCTCACCAGAGCAGATTCTTGCGGCTGAGATTGGACCGGAGTCCGACGTGTACTCCTTCGGGTGTATTCTCTACGAGATGACCACCGGAGAGCGTGTCTTTACGGATAAAGTTACGGTGACTCTTTTGGCTTCGCATATGTACTCAACGCCCGTGTCGATGCGAGTGAGAGCGCCCGAGCGAACGATTCCGTTGATGTTCGAAGAAATTGTGATGCAGATGCTCGAGAAGTTGCCGAAAGAGCGCCCGAGTCCGTCACAGGTCCGACTTGTTTTGGATCGATTGCTTCAGCGCCAGAATGTACCAACGCGCGGCCGCCCCGAAGAGTTGTCAGATGAGCGCTCAAAACGCGCTGTGACGAGCGCAAATGTGCGCCAGGGTATGGTCGCCGCGGGGCTTGAGGAGAAGGGCGTTGTGGCCGTTTTGGGAACTCCAGATCCCGCGTGGTTAGTGCCTCTTCAGTCGTCAGGCTGGGTGTGTCATCCAGCTGAAGATGCAGAAGCACCTGAGGCACTGATTGTGACGGATTCGAGTTTGAATTTTAGTGTGGGAGATATCCCCGTGTTGGTTTTGGCCGAGCTCTCGGATTTTGAAAAGAGCACATCATTGCTCAAACTCGGTGTGAGTGACGTGGTCGGGATTCCCGTGGACCCGGCTCAATTACTCAAGAAGCTCGAACGGGCCGTACGAAAAAAGCGTCGTGGGAGTTGATATGAAATACAATGTTTTGGCCTCGGGTCTTTTGGGCATGGCTCTCACTTTCCTTCCCGGAGCGGTCCATGCTCAGGTTGGGCCGGACGACGTGGAGAGTTTTGAGGACTACGTCGTCAAAGATGGAGACACCTGTACGTCTATCGCGCGGCAGTTCTACGGAGATGTCTATGCCTACGATATCATCCATGCGTTCAACGATTTAAGCGCGACCGCGTACGCGTGTACTCCCGGAACCGCTTTGAAACTTCCGAAGCTAAAGCCTCGCCCAGAGGCTGCGGTACAACAAGCGTTCGGAGCCGTGAAGTCAGCGGGACCGGAGACGCAATGGCAAGACGCTGAGCGTGGCATGCCGCTTTTTCGTGCGTGGAAAGTCAACACGCTCGAGGAGTCGAGAGCGGAGCTCGCGTTCCGAGATCAGTCTGAACTTGCGATGAGTGAAAACACGCTGGTTGTGATCTACGGTCCACGAAAGGCCGATGTTCTGGCGCGTAGCGTGCCTCGCGCCCAGGTCGAAAAAGGTAAGCTCAAGGCTCGCCTCACCCAGCTTTCGGGCGGGATTGACGTGGAAACACCCAGTGCTCAGGCCGAGATGGAGGCAGGGGTCAAACAAGTCAGCGTAGACGACGATGGCACGACGCGTGTGGAAAATCAGAGCGGTTCTCCAATTCGAGTTAGCGGCAAAGGTAAGTCACAGGGACGCAACGTTCAGGTGAAGGCAGGATTCGGAACACGCGTAGTTCAAGATAAAGCGCCCGAGCGGCCAAGAGCACTGCCTGAAACGCCAAAGTGGACCGACGAATCTCAGACCTATGGCCTTACCTTGGGAGATACGCCGGCATCTATTTCAGCGACATGGGAGCCGATAAAGGATGCTGAGCGATACTATGTGGAACTGAGCCGAGACATGAAGGGAGCTGACGTGTTCTTTTCTGGGTTCGTGGCGGCCGACGTTCGACGACTGGAAGTCAAGGAGCTGCCTCCCGGCACGTATTATGCCGCAGTTTCGAGCGTAGATTCAGAGCTCTTTGAGAGTGTGCCATCGAAGCCCAAGGTGTTTCAGGTCGAGTCAGTCAAAGTCTCTGAGAATGGCATGGTTTCAGGCGCATCGAACGCTCTCTGGCTAGGTGCGTCGCTCAGTGCTCCTCCGGGGAAAAAGTGTGGTGTTGAGGCGATGGGCCCGCGCTTTGAGATCAAGCAGGTCGGAAACCTAACCGTCAAATGTGAAGGGCAGGGACGTAGCGCTTCCTTGGCACTCAAAAGCGAGCCGCCAAAGCCCGTTGAGCTTCCGGAGTCTGTACAGGCGGAGCGCGGCGAGGTCCTGGGGCTTTCATTGCGGTTTGAGCCGATTCGCACAAAAGGTCTGCGTGTCGAGGCGCCTGAGGGCGTAATCGTCAATGCCTTTGGAAGCGAAGCCCCTGACGAATTGCTCGTGCAAATTGTACCCAACGCCGAGGCTGTGGACGGTGAGTTGCGCTTGATGGCCTACGATACGCCTATCGCCACGATTCCGCTAAAGGTGGTGGAACCTGAGGCGAGCGACGCTGATTCGTCGGGGCCGCCCGTGTGGACCAGTGCTCTCGCGGGCTGGAGTGACGACGGACTCAACTTAGACTTGCGCGTTGGTGTACTCACCACACCTTGGTTCGCCGGGGAATTGCGGCTTGCGCCGGGTTTGCTCAACGAGGACCAGGGCTTCTTCTTTGAAGGCGGTTTTCAGTTCTTGCTGGGTCTTCTCGATAGTAAAGTTGCGCCTCATATTGCAGCTGGAGTTCATGCTCGCGCTGCCACCAATGAAGATATCTCCCCACTCTTAAGAGGTGGTGTCGGCGTGGCGTTCAAGCCAGGTGAATCACTTAGATTGCGCCTTGAAACGGGCGTGAGCATCCTACCGGACGAGGATTTCCGCCTGCCTTTCTTCTTGGCGGGTGGTGTGTCGTTTGAGTGGTGAAAGATGTTCGAAAATTGGGTTGGAATCGACTGGTCCGGCGCCGCAACGCGTGCCGACCGGGTTAACCTCGCCGTTGCTCGCGGGGACTTAGGAGGGTTGGAGTTAGTCAGGCCGCCTAGCATGAAGCGGAAATGGACACGAAACGAGGCTCTTGAGTTTCTCTTTGAACTCCTAAAGCATCCCGAACCTCATCTGATAGGTGTGGACGCGGCTTTTGGATTTCCAGCCGGGTTTGCTCGCGCGTGGATTGGCGTGGAGGACTGGTCGGCCATGGTTAAGGAGTTTGGCCGTCTGGAGCGAAAGCACGAGCGAGCCCGAGACGTGGCGGCTGCGATCAATGAGCAGTTTGAGGGGGGGCCGTTTAGGTTTAACGAGTCCAGAAACGATCGGCGTTTCTATCTCGCCCATGACGTGGCCTATTTCAGGCAAACGGACCTTTTGACGCCTCAATGCTTGAGCGCCTTCTACATGGGGTCAGGTGCTGCGGTCGGCTTTCATACGGTCACATTCCTAGCATGCATGTCTGAACTCATTGAGGCGCGGGAGCGCGGTGAAGTGGACTTTCAGGTCTGGCCGTTCGAAGGCGAACTGAGGGGCGTACATACCTTTGCGGAGGTGTACCCCGCGTTGCTTGAGATGCCTGACGCGAGGGATGACCTAAGTGGTGACGAGCGGGACGCAATGAAGATTGTTCAGTTCTTGAGAGATGGGCGATATGCCTTTGAAATTCATGCGTTTGACCTCGGCCGGCACCTCTCGTTCTCCAGAAATGCTCAGATTGCGTCCGAAGGTTGGATTCTGGGCCCTTTGGGCAAATGATTCCGGCCTGTGATTGAGTCAGCGTGGGTATTACGCTACGATCTTAACCATTGAGCGAGTTATCAATTTTCAAAGAGGTTAAGATGGTCCGAAGTACTATGGGCGCATTCGCTGTCATGGTTGCGGCTCTGGCATTTGCCGGCTGCAACGTATCTGATCCGCAGGTGGCGGAACCCGATCCGTGTGTGGGCATTTCATGTGGACAGAATGGCGAATGCTCTACGGGAGACGAAGGGCCGGTTTGTGAGTGCGATGCGGGTTACGCGGGTGACGATTGCTCCGCATGCGCGTCCGGATTTGTGCAGGACGGAACTTCCTGCGTTGAGGGTTGCACGGCTGAGACCTGCGGTGAAAACGGAACGTGTGGTGCCGACGGCATTTGTGCGTGTAATGAAGGGTATAGCGGCGAAGGCTGTGGGGCATGCGCGCCGGGCTATGTGGAAGCCGAAGGGGCGTGCGCACCGGTTGTGACCTGTGAAGAAGCCGACCCTTGCGGTGAGCAGGGTACTTGTTCGAACACTCCGACAGGAATCGAGTGTGCGTGTGAAGACGGCTACGACGGCGACCGCTGTGACCGTTGCGCAGACACCCACTATCTCTCTCCAGACGGCGAATGCTTGATGCGTGAGACATGCGAGACTGACACATGCAGCGCCCGAGGCGAATGTGACGATTCGAGCGGTGCTATCGAGTGTGAGTGTGACGCTGCCTACGGCGGAGACCGCTGTCAGGAGTGCTACCCAGGCTATGTTGAGGATGGTGGCGAGTGTGTCGTGGCTCAAACCTGTCAGCCCGGAACGTGTTTTGGAAACGGACTTTGTGACGACTCGAGTGGCCTCGTTGCATGCACTTGCAACTTTGGATATCGCCAGCCATTCTGCGACGATTGTGCGCTTGGTCATACCGGGGCGGATTGCTCCGAGTGCTTGCCGGGTTATTCGTTGGTTGGCGACTCATGTCAGCCGGTTTGCGCCGACGGACTTTTTGTTGAGGGCGAAGTTTGTGAAGATGGAAATACCGATCCATCGAATGGACAAACGGATTTCTGCTCCACGGATTGCACCTTCACCAACTGGCCAGGGCCCTGGCCCGGCTTCATTCCCACCTCTTATTCAAACACGTGGTGGAGTTGGAGGGGAATCACCATCAATGGCGACAGTTCGAGGTACAAAGTCGTTTCACCAGGCGAAGAACTCGCCATCGGCGGGGCGTGGACTTTCGATAAGTCTGTCTCTGGTTGTCCCACCTGTGTAACCCAGTTTTACCTTGGTTTCTGGTCTGAGGATCCTGCCAATCCTTCCAATGGTTCTCCACTATGGTGTGAAAAATCTGCTCAAACAACCTCGGCGCCTGTCGCCATCTCAGCAACCACAACGGCTCCGAGTGAACCCGGCGTCTACTACTTGAGGCCGGGTCGCACCTGGCACTTCGACTGTCAGCCTTCGTTCGGCGACGTAGGCCCGGCCGGTAACCTCTTTGTGATCTACGTGCAAGATGAATAAGAAACTCGTCTCTTGGTTATCGTTTCCACTGCTTCTTTTCTCATGTTCGGAATCACCCTCGACGGTTGATCCCTCTGTGGACGCCGGCTCGGTGGATATGGCGGATACTGGAGATGTCTCTGAGTCGTGTACCCGTTCTGTTTACGGTTCAGGGACGATTGAGTCGTCGATTCAGTCAGGTGGGCTTGAGAGGACCTTTAGAGTTCATGTACCGCCTGATTCGGCCATGGATGCTGGGCTTCCTCTCGTGTTGGTGTTTCATGGGGGAGGCGGCAGTGGTGAACAAATCGAGCTCCGTTCGTCGAGATTCTCTGAACTAGCTGACGAGGAAGGATTTGTTGCTGTCTATCCGGACGGCACGGGCACGTTGAAGACGTGGAATGGAGGCGGATGTTGTGGCGCTGCGGTGCGAGAGGACGTGGACGACGTTGGATTTGTCCGCGATCTTTTAGACCACCTCGAGGAATCTCTTTGCATTGATTCATCAAAAGTTTTTGCCACCGGCATGAGCAATGGCGGCATTCTTTCACACCGTTTGGCGTGTGAACTTTCGGATCGAATCGCCGCCATCGCCCCTGTGGCGGGCACCAACATGACAGACGTATGTACGCCGTCGTCGCCTGTTTCTGTCCTTCAAATCCATGGCTCGGAGGATGGCCATGTTCCGTACGAAGGAGGCGAGGGGTGTGGTCTTGCAGGTGTCCCGTTCACGTCGGTTCCGGATACGATGGAAGGTTGGGCTACACGTATGGGTTGCGACGCCGAAGCTGTGGCCGGGCAGGAGATTGGTGACGGGGCTTGTCGTGCTTGGACGGGCTGCGAAGGTGCAAATGTGGAACTCTGTGTCATCGAGGGTGGTGGACACAGTTGGCCAGGCGGCGTTCAAAGGTCTGGCGTCATCGATTGTCCTTCCGATGGCATTCAGAGCACTACCTTCGATGCGAGCCGTGTGATCTGGGACTTCTTTGTACGGGTAGACGGCTCAGAGGATTAGGAGCAGCGTGTAGGTGATGAAGATTCCGAGAAGGAATCCGCCCTCCAAGCGCGTGACTTTCATCCCCGATTTCATCAATGGGAAGAGCAAGAGCGCCACGCCCAAGAACCACCACACGTCGCGCGTAAGGATCTCGGCCGGCACTTCGAGCGGCAGGATGAGGGCCGTAGAACCAAGAATTCCGAGGACATTGAATATGTTTGAGCCTACCACGTTTCCGACGGCGATATCGGCCTGACCTTTGCGCGCAGCCATGATGGACGTGATGAGTTCCGGGGTGCTTGTCCCAGCCGCTACGATCGTAAGTCCAATGACTGCGTCTGAGATTCCTAAGCCCGAGGCGATTCCCACGGCGCCGTCCACTAGGAGTGTCGATCCGGCAGCGAGCAAGCCGACGCCCACGGCAATCGCAAGTACGTTGTTGAATATTGCGCGGCCTCCAGTAGCGCCAAAAGTGGCGGTGGTGAGCTCCGGCGCTTCCGCTTCAGAGGCCTGTCTGCCAAGCCACACCGCGTAAGCTGTAAACGCCACCATTGCTACCAGAAGTGACGCCCCCTCGACTCGGTCCACCAGAGCATCGCGCGACAAGAGAAAGAGTTGGAAGGAAGCCAGAAACATCACCGGCCACTCCATCCGAATCGTATTTCCATGAATGTTCAAGGGGGCAATGAGGGCCGTAAGCCCGAGGATTGCCGCGATGTTGAAGATATTTGAGCCTACAACATTGCCGATAGCGATTCCTGCGCTTCCCGCATATGCCGCTTGCACCGAGACCACGAGTTCGGGCATGGATGTGCCTGCTGCGACGATGGTCAAACCCACGACCGCGGGAGAGAGCTTGGCCAGGAGCGCGATGCCCGAAGCGCCGCGTACTAAACCTTCACCTCCAACAATCAACAACAAGAGTCCCAGCGCCACAAATATCCAGTCCATAGGCTAAATTCGCCTCCATGAAGGGGTTGGCGATAAGCTAAGAACAATTCGTGAATTATCGAGCTGCTTTTTTTGCACAAACAAAAATGTCTTGAGTTTAGCTCGATTAATCTTTCGTTTTATTGCAAGATGCAAGGGTGTTTGTTTTAATAGTGACAAAATGCTTGAGTTGAACATTGTAAGTGCGGGGCCGTCGGAGCTGGTTGATGCAGTCAGGAGCCACCTCGTGGATGGCCTTCGATCTCCCATTCCATTGCCCACATGCGACGCAGCTTTGACCCGCGCTTTGGAGCTGGGTGATGTGCGCGCTGAAGCTTGGTGCAGGTTGCTTCGAGGCGATGCCTATAACCGTGAGTTGATGCTCGCCCGCGCTGCTGGTGAGTTGTCTCAGGCGATTACACTCTTTTCTGCGATCGATGATCCCGAAGGAACGGCGATTTCACTCTGGCGAAAGGGCAGCGTGTGGTGCCGGATCGGGGATTTGGACAACGGGCGCCTAATCCTCTCGCAGGGGCTCGAAATCGCGAGAACACACGGTCTGCGTCTGATTGAAGGTGTTTGCCTTTCTAACCTCGCGTTTACCTGGGGTTCAGAAGGGCATGCGTCTCAGTTTCGAGAACTGACCGAACGTGCGTTAGAGATTTTTGATGAGATCGACGATGTCTCACGGAAGACCCTTGGGTATTGTAATCTCGGTGGAGCGCTTTCCAGGCTCGGTGAGCTCGATGCCGCAACTGATGCCTACATGCAGGCGAGAAGTTTGGTCCAGGCAGATAAGCAGCCGCTAGTTCACGCTTTGATCGAGGGAGGCCTTGGAGAAATCGCGATGATTCGTGGTGACCTCGAGGAAGGAACGCGTCGAATCACCGGGGCGGCAGAATTTCTTCGTACGCATAGACTATTTTACGATGCCGTTCGGCAAGATGTTTTGCTCGCCCGTGGATATTCGTTGTGTGGGCGAGTGCAGGAGTCTATCGAACTCTACCGAAAGGCACTCGAGGAGGCGCGCGAGCGGGGATACAGCGCGATTCAAATGCAAGCCCTGCATTCCATCGCTCGCATGCTCGGTGAAACTGGAAAGTGGGAGGAGGCGTACAAGACGTTGAAAGAGGCTTGGGAGCTCAAGGATGTTGCGATCAATGAGGAGTCCAAGCAGCGCTTCGAAGTCTTGAGGGATGTAAATCTGGGTACTGCTATTGCCCAAGACAGGTTGAAGGCCAACGAGCTCGCCGAGATCAACAAGAAGTTGAGTGCCACCTTGGCCGAATTGGACCAGGCGAATCTGCGGCTCGAGGAATTGGCCAAACGCGACCCATTAACCAAGGCCCTTAATCGCTACGGGTTTGAAACAGCGGCGGCACCACTGCTTGGTGCCCTCTCAAACTCCCAGGGCCTGGGTGTACTCTGGGTAGACGTGAATGACTTCAAATCCATTAATGACACTTGGGGCCACGGGGTCGGAGACGAGGTACTTATTGAGATTGCCCGCCGTCTAAAAGTGGCTGCGCGTGAAACAGATGTGGTCTCCAGATTCGGTGGAGACGAATTCGTGGTGCTGATTGCCGATGTGCATGAAGTTGACGCGGTCTTTGTGTCCGAGCGATTCAAGCGAGAGCTCACGTCAGCTCCTGTTTCCACCTCACTTGGCCCGGTCAAGGTCGGAGTGAGTCTAGGGCTTTCATCGGTGTACAGCGCGGACGATCTGGAGCGTGCAATGCTGCGTGCGGACTCGTTTATGTATCAAGACAAACGTGGCACAGGGTCGTGGCATGCGGTGGATCCCGACACAATTTCGATCGCGATGGAAGAGTCTGAGATTCTTAAGGACTAACCAGCCAAATCCAGACGAGTCCAACACACGTGGTGGATAGTGCGATCGGAAGGCCGACGCGAAGGTGTTGCCAAAATCCAAAACCTCCCACCTCATTGCCTGCTTGCGCCACGATGATATTTGCCGCGGAACCCAGAATTGTGAGGTTGCCGGCGAAGGTAGATGCCATGGCCAGCACCGTCCACCCAAGTTCGGGAGAAGGCAGGCTAGAAATCTGGTCCTGCACCACCAGTATGAAAGGGACGTTCGAGACAAGGTTTGACCCGACGAGGAAAACGCCACCGAGTTTGAAGATCCCCAGCTCTCCATTTGCCAAAGCGATGATTGGAAAGGCTTGAAAGAAGTAGTCGCTCGCGCCACTTGAGCGAAGGCCCTCGACTACGACAAACAGGCTCGCGAAGAAGAGGAGCAACGCCCAATCAATGTGCTGCCACAAAGACTCAGCCTCGCTCTTGTGCAAAATCATCAACACTGAGAATCCAGCCGCTGCAGTCCACGAAAGTGGTGTACCCAGTGAGTAAGCGACGGCGGTGAGCGCGATGACTGAGAGCGTTAAAGCGTGCGAGCGGTTAAAGGTGGTTTCATCCGAGTGGCTTGGCTGGCGAGTTCGTTCACGAAGGCTTACGCGGAAGGTCCAGACGATAATCAGGTGATTAAGGGCAAGACCCACCAAGGCCACGGGTGCCATCAGCAACACGTAGTCCAAGTATCTCAGACCTCCCAACAAGCCGCAGAGCATGTTTTGAGGGTTCCCAACGAGTGTGGCGACGCTCCCCGTATTCGCCGCCGTGGCGAGTCCCAGGAGAAAGGGCAGTGGCGGAAGTTCATGTTCGCGGACGAGTGCGACCACCAGAGGCGCTCCGAGCACGCAGACTGCGTCGTTCGTGATAAAGGCGCTCAGGATTCCTGCACCCCAGATGATGGCGCCGAGAAGTTTTCGAGGCGAGTGCGCAAAACGAGCGAGTTTGGATTGCAGGACTGTGAAGAAGCCGTCGACAACCAGAAAGGCCCCCATGCCCATGACGCCAAGGAGAAGGAGTAGTGTGTCCCAGTCGACCGCGTGTATTGCTTGCTCAGGCGCGAGGACTCCAAAAGCCACGCACGCAACGGCGCCCAAAAGGGTAACCGCGGGACGATCGAGGCCAAAAACGCCGATTCTACGAGCAGAAACGGCCAGGTAAACGAGGGCAAAGATGACGAGCCCGCCAAGGTTCATAAAACGTTGACAACCATGCCTTCAAAGGACCCTTCGGTCACTTCGTAGGTCCAATCGCCCTCTCTCCCGGAGGCGAAAGTGCCTTCACCAGACATGGTAAAGGTTCCGGAAATGGTCTTGCTCTGGGCAATTGGACCATCCTCGATGGAAGTAATCACGAGCGTTCCACTCGAGTGTCTAGCCTCACCATCGTAAGTACTCTCTAGGTCGGTGAAGACCAGGGAACCCGTAGCCGCCGGATATTCGATGTTCTCGATTAACGCGAACTCGTAGGTGCCTTCACCCACCATCTCATCCGTAGTGCCAACTCCGAAAGAAAGGGTCACCGTGTGGCCCGAGACCTCTGATGAAGCGGAAAACGTGAAATTGTACACTCCGCTAGAGTCAGGGGTTGAACTTAGCGTTCCAACGGGGCGTTCCGCTGCGAATGCCCACGGCGTTCCGAGCCCTTCAGAGATGTTAATCTGAGCCTGCATTGCGACAGGTTGGTCTTGGTCCTCTGGAGGATTGTTTTGGCCTGGTGGATTGTTTTCGGCGTTATTATTGGTGCCTTCGGTATCGTTCGAGTCCCCGCAGCCCGCCAAGATTAGAGAAAGTAAACAGATCAAGATAGTCTTCATGCGTCCCTCGTGTCGTTGAGCCCACTCTTTTTAAGCAGATGCAAGAGTTTCTCGAAACTTGCGTTTCCGCGCAACCCCTCTTGATGACGTTCGACGAGTTCTAAGAGTTCGTCACGAAACCCCAGCTCGGAGGGGTTGAGAAGCGCCGCGAAGGTCTTATCGAAGAAAAACGCGCTCCGCGTGGCGCTGTGGTAGAGCATGGCGTCTAGAAAGAGTTCGAGGCGCCTTGCCGCGAGCGCAATGTCAACGTCTTTGCCATTCGGGACATGCATCGGATAGAGGTCTAGGTCGCCATCAAAAAGCGCATTTCTCAGGGGTTCCGGGCGAACCATCAAAACCGTTCCGATTGGGCTTTCGAGCTCTTTCTGGCTGGTGGTGTCTCCAAGGGAGCGCCTGACGTCATCCAAAATCCTGAGAAAGTTTGCGTCTCTAAGGCCAAAGCCCACAAAAACCATATGTTTGGTAATGAGAAGCGCTTGAACGATACCGGCGAGGGCGGTTCGTCGTTCACCAAATCGCAGATAATCCTCGCGAGATAGGACGAGGCGTCCGCGCTGGATGCAGCCGTGAAGCTTCAGAAGCCATCTCTCGGCGTTTAATCCGCGATCGTGGGGCAGCACCGCCAGTTTGCCAACGACGCGCTCAGCGGCGAGCTCGTAAAGCGTGTCGTAGTTAAGGGTGACGGCGGCTTCGTGAGGAGTGGACGCGAGGAGGGTGTGCTGCAGGGAGCATTCTGGGACGTCCAGAATCTCGTTGATAATCGCCTTGAGGTTGTCGCGACCACCCAGTCGCCGCTCTAGGAGCGAGCCCGCGTCCATGGCGTCCAAAGACTCAAGGGCGTCGAGCTCCTCAAGACTTAAACCCGCTCTCTCTCCAAGTAGCCTAAGAAACGCGTTCCAGGTCGGAAGGCCTGCCCCAACGCTGACTCCAGATCCCATGAAGATCACGAGCTCGCCTCGCCGCGCACGCTCCCCAAGCCTTTCAGCCACTTTGAGCAGCTCCTCTGGCAAGTCCCAGATCGGCCCGTTGGACTCGAGCGCACGTTCGCGCGCGTACTGAGCGGCCGCAAACGAAGGTGCGTCATAGAGCGTGTAGACGATATCTACATCGAACTCTTTGACCAGTTTGAGAAGATGGGAATAAAGCGCGCTCAAAACTGCGGCCTTCTCCTCCCATTTACCGCCCATTCCGGTGCCTACTGCAGGAACGCCCAATAGCGGTTTCTTGCGGTTTGAACGTTCCCTTGCCCAAGGGGCTGCTTCGCGAACAAATTGAGTTACCGCATCCAAGTACCATTCGATCGTATGGTCTTGGTCGCTTCCCACGTTCGCGAGCCATGGCATGGACGCCCCCGGCCATTGGTCAAACCTGAGGACACGCTTTTCAGCCGACTCCCAGCGCGCTTCGGCAAGTGGGGCCTGAACACTCTCTCGCCATCTGGGAGGAATCCAAGATTTGACGAGATTAAAGTTGGTATCTGAGGGTAGAAACCAGGCGTCAGTCTTGAGCCTCGCGAGGTCACCTTGAACAACAAAAACGTGGCCACCGAATTGAATTTCTGACACAACAAACTCTCATCAGGACTAGCATTGGATCTGCGGATTAGCCGCCGAAGAGGGAATGCTCAAGGTTGACTCAGAAGTCAAGTCCGGGCGATGTTTGGCGAGTAAGAACCACCTCCAAAGGAGCGTGTTGTGAAACGACAAGAACTCAAGGTCCAAGTGGCCGAAGCCGACGTGGACGACGTCATCGAGATCGCGGCTAAAATGATGGCCGAAGAAGAGGGACAACTCTCTTTGACGGAGCTTCAAGAGGTCGGCGAAGAGTTGGATATCCCGGCGGAATACGTCGAACGCGCCCAGAAGGAGCTAGTCGAGCAACGCAAGAGGGAGAAGGCAGAGCTTGAAGCCAAGGTTGCTTTTAAGCGCAATGTCTTCTTGGCAGGCGGTGGTGCGGCGGTGGTCTTGGTCCTTGTGCTTGGGGTCGGGACGATGACCACGGGCTCGACTTTGGCCGCCATTCACGCGGATGTCGAAGCGGCGAGGGCACAGGTGGAGAATGTAAAGGCTCGAAAAGCGTCCGTGGAAGAATTGTACAAGGGGCAGCCTGATTCGCCGGATAAAATGGCGGAACTGATGGGGGCGGAAAACCGTGTTCGCGTCGAGACTAAGCGGTATTCTGAGGCTGCAGCAGCTTATAATCGCAAAGCCGGTGGATTTTTCTCCGGCATGGCGCGTGCCGTCAAAGGCCTTCCTGCCGAAGTTCCAACTACTCCCTGAGGCTGAGTTCTACCAGCTGCTTCCGGCACCGCCCCCTCCCGAAGATCCTCCACCAAAACTACTTCCACCCGAACTAGAGCTAGAGCCCGAGCTGGAGCTAGAACTGGAGCTCGAACTTGGAGGCGTCTTCACAGGAAGCGTGCGGTAGGTCACGCTATGGTGATTACAGTGTCTGCAGTCTTCGGTGATTCGCGCGCGTCCTGTAGATGTGTACGTCGGATAGACCTCGGTGACCTGAGTGACTTTCATGGTCGCGTAGCTGCACTTTCTGCATTTTGAATAACCCGAGAACCACTTGTTGACGCGTAGCAATTTGGATGTGTCGCAGTCCGTGCAATACCAGTATTGCCAGTCCGCGGAGCCGAGCTGCTCTTCCATGTACTGTCCGCGGTCAAGGTGTTGATCATCCTCAACCTCGGAGAGCATTTGCATCTTCTTCTTGCACTCCACACATGTGCGGTCTTTTCGATACTTCCAGGCCGAGCCAGCCCCAGCCAACCCAGCACCACCTAACCCAAAGACGGCAAGCCACCACGGGACTTCTGAATCTGAACCTTGGGAGCCGCCGTAGCTTCCGGAATAACTCGACTGGTATTCCTGAGTAGTGACGCCGGCGTTATTATCCCTGACCCTTTGGATGCTTTTTTCTGTTCCAACGAAGAGGCCTTCTCCGAAGTTTCCAGCCTTGAACCTGGGGATCATCTCCGCTTCTTGCATCCTTTTGAGCCAACCGTCCGGAAGCACTGCTTCCATGCCATAGCCGGTTTCCATCTCGAGTCTTCGGGCGTCCTTGACCATCAGGATCAGCAATCCATTGTTGGCTTTTGCGTGGCCGATTCCCCAATGGTTGAAGAGGTCCGTTGCAAAGTCTTTGGGGGAGGGACTGGCCGTGATAGTATCGACCGTGACAACGGCGATTTCAATGGTCAACTCTTGATGCGCCGTCTCGATCAGTTGATTGAGCTTTTGCTCGACAACAGGATCGATCATGTCAGCGAAATCCGTGACCCAGAGGTTTTGGTCACGTGGGTTCGGCACGTTTTCCACTTCAATCGCGAGAGCTTGGGTAGCAAAGACACACGAAAGAAAGAAAACGACGAATTTCATGACACAAGCTCCAGGTATTTGGGGTCTTCCTCTTCGAAGAGGTCGGCTCCAATCGCCTCCAGACCCATTTTCAAGAGGGTACGTGCTCGTTCCTCGTCTTCAAGTTCATAGCAGCATTGGCCGATACGAAGGAGAAGAAAAGGTTGATAATGTTGATGTGCTGCTCCAAAGATTTTCTGAGCGGATTCAAAGGTTTCTAGAGCCTTTTCAAAATCTTCGTTGAACCAGTGAACATCGCCAATGGCGGCGAGCACTTCATAGGTGACTTCGTAGTCGTCGCGGGGCTCAGGAATGAACCCGAGTGCCCGCTCGAACTCCTCGAGAGCGCGGTCTGAGCGATCGCCGTCCAAGAATTCGTTCCCCTTTTCAAGGGAGATTTTGACGCGGTCGTAGAGAGATTTTGGGAGCTTTTTCATGGTTGGAAGTTCAACTTTACGTCGTACGGACGGAATGATTCGTCGCGCACCAGGGCGGAATTGCCAATTTGTCCGTACTGATTGGAGCCCCAACATTTGACGTTGGAGTCGTCCACGAGTGCGCACGAATAGTTTGCTCCGGCTGCCACCGCGGTTGCACGGACGATTTCATCGTTCGTATCGAGGTAAAGACTCACTGGGTCGGTCCAGCCGTTGTCCGTGCCGTCTCCGAGCTGTCCAAAGGCGTTTAGGCCAAAGCATCGCACGTTGCTCGCCATCAGGTTCGGGTCTTCTACCACAGCGCACACATGATTTGCACCCGAGCCAAGGTAAAGAGCGCCTTCTGTCAAGCCGACCTGTACGGGGCTAAGGGCCGCTCGGTCCACGTAGATATTCGAGATTGGGTAAGACTCACACTTTCCGCTCACGGGTCCACAAACCTCGTTGTTTCCGCAGCCCTCGTCGCACTCTTTGTTTGTTACGGTCGTGGTGTAACGGGCGATCGGGTAGACAGGCGCCAAAGGGTCAGCCTTCGGGAAGATTGCGCAAGACTCGCCGTTTCGGAAAATCGGATTGTTGTTGTTGTCTACGGTTCCCGTGTCCACAGGGCAATTTGATGTTGCCGTGGGTTGTCTCACCAAGGAGCCCCAACACCAGACGTTATCGTCAACGTCGATGGCGCATGTGTGGTCTCGGCCAGCGGTGATGAAGACGCTTTGTGGAAGCGTCGCCACCTGGACAGGCACTTGAGAGTAGGTCGCGAGGTCGAGATTTGCGAAGGACGCACCGTCAAAGGCGAAAGCTTCTATAAAAAGTGGGTTCTGGGTCTGCAGGTTTCCGAGCTGTCCGAAGCGGTTTCGACCCCAGCACCACACGGTTCCATCGGCTTTGAGAGCGCATGTGTGGTGGAGGCCGGCGGCCAATTGCACCACGTCGGTTGTAAGGTTATCCACGGGGTTTGGAACGCCCACTTTGGCTCCGAAATTCAAGCCGGCGCGACCCACCTTGCCGTACGTGTTCGAGCCCCAGCATCGCACGCCACCATTGACCAAGGCGCAGACGTGGGTCTCGCCCACGACCACTTGGGACGCACCGCTGTTGATGGCTGGAGAACCAGGTGAGCGATTGTCCACCGTGGTTCCAACGCCGAGCTGTCCTTCCGCGTTAGAGCCCCAGCAATGTACCGCTCCGGTATCTGTCACCGCACAGGTGTTTCCGAACCCGGCGGCGACATCTGCCACGCTTGGCAGGCCGGTGATGTTGACCGGGTTGTTTCGTTGAGTGGTCGTACCGTCACCGAGCTGGCCGAGGTGGTTTCGGCCCCAACACTTGAGGCGGTCGGTTCCCATTGCGCAGACGTGGTCTACGCCGGCGGAAAGTTTTTCTACGCAGAAGGAGGAACACGTGATGGTGCCACCGCAGCCATCAGGGTGCGTGCCGCAAAGAAGGCCCTCGGAGGCACATGTGACGGGCGTACAACCGCAGGTGTTTTCGGTGCCGCCTCCGCCGCAGGTGTCGAAGTTGGTACACACAGCGTCTTCGAGGCCACAGTTGATGGTTCTCGCGTCGTTACAGTTGTCCACGACGTCGAGGTCACCGCATTCAGCTCCAGCAGCGGTACAGATGGATTGTTCTGAGTCACCCGTGCATCCACACTGGCCCTCAACGCCTCCACCACCGCAAGTTTCTGGGTCTATGCAGGTTCCACACTCAGGTATCGTGCGGGTGACTCCACATTCGTCTACGACTTCGAGTGGTCCACATGCCGTGTTGTTCAACTGGCAGAGTTGTGTGTCGGAAGCCGCCTGACATCCACACTGGCCTTCGACACCGGCACCACCGCACGTCTCTAGTGCTTCACACACTTCTTCTTCGAGTCCGCAATCGATCGTGCGCTCGGCCCCACAATTATCGTCAGCTGTCAGTTCTCCGCACTCCCATGAATTGCGTGCGCAAAACTCCTCGTCGGTTTCGGGTACACACGAACACATGCCTGCGACTTCCTCGCCGCATGTTTCCCCAGCACCGCAGACGACTTCGGGGTCACCACAGTTAACGGTACGTTCCGTGCCGCAGTTGTCGATGTCCACCCACTCGCCGCATTCAACCCCAAGGCGGATGCAAAAATCGAGTTCGGTTTCGGCGATGCAACCGCAGCTGCCCGGCGTTTCCGCGCCGCACGTTTCGTACTCGTTGCACGCGGTTTCGTCGGCATCGCAATTGACGGTACGCTCCGTGCCGCAGTTGTCGGTTTGGGTGAGTTCACCGCACTCGTAATCTGCACGTGCACAAAATTCGGCGTCAGTCTCAGCTTCGCATCCACACACGCCTGCTTCACACGTTTCAAAAGCCTGGCAAACCGTGGCGGGGTCGCCGCACGATTCGATACTTCGCTCGTCTCCACAATTGTCGATGTCGGTTAGAGGTCCGCAGACGTACTGAAGTCGAGCGCACATCGCTTCATCGGTTTCGGCCTCGCAGTTCTGGTCAACTCCGTCGTCGCCCGTGCCTGCATCGTCCTCTGGGGGAAGTTCATAAAAGTTGTTGCCCTGAGGCGTTTGCGGATCATCCGAACAAGCGGAGAGCACAAGAAGACCAAATAGTATGACCAGCTTCTTCATGGGATTTGCCAATTTCTGGGTTAGACGTTGTAAAGAGGCTCGCATAGCGAAGCCGGAAGGTCAATTCTGACCTCTATGTGTTTCAAAAAATCTCCACCCAAAGGTGTGGCATTCTTCCCTACATTCTGCTACATGCTCGCCGTGTGCCCTGGAGGGACAGGGTGCTAGATAAAGGGAGATAATTTATGAAGAAAATGATTTGGTTGGTTGGATGTGTGCTTGCGCTGAGTGCGTGTGCTGAGGGTGAGTCTGATTCGGGGCCAAAGCCGCAGGCGAATCTCGATGCCGAGCATCTCGAGGAGAAAGCCGACGGGATTTCGAACAGGTGGACTACGGTTATCTCTGAGCTTCCGCTCAATGACTCCGTTGAAGCCACGATTGACTATCCTGACTGGTTCCACGGCTACACCCTTTCGCTTGAGGCGGGTCAAGAGATCTCGCTTAGGGTGGCTGTTGAGGAAGAGAGTATGGTGAGATTCTACGGCCCCAAGACTCACACGGGTTGGGACGGTGCACCGAAGTTTGGCCGAGCTCTTTTGGCTCAGGACGTTCCAGCCGGCTACATGGTGAGCTTTGAGTACACCGCGGACGAGGCAGGGGATTTCATGGTCGTGGTGGGCCCGAAATACGTCTGGCGTGCGAACTACTCGATCACAACCGAGTCCGAGATTCGCTGTGATTCTGACGACCAATGCCCATCGTCGATGTCGTGTGAGCACAACGGCGTCTTCTGCATCACATCCCCATGTGACGTGAGCTACTCGGTATGTGTGCCTCGCGAAGAATGTGCTTTTGATGAGGACTGCGACTCGGGATGGTGTGCGTACACCGAAGATGGGTCACGCGCATGTAAAGACTACGTCAAAGAAGGGGAGTCGTGCGGCGGATTCCGCATGGCACATCTCATTGACAATTGTGAGCCTGAGCTCATCTGCGCGGCGCCCTACGATATCGTGGCCGATGTCCCGGGAGTGTGTGCAATGGCCGAAGTAAGCGTTGCTGAATTGCGCGCAAACCCAGAGCTTTACAACGGTCGCGTGGTGGTGGTTCGAGGTGCGCTCAAGACAGGTTACGGCTTTTGCACCAAGATGGCCTGTCCTGACACGAACCCTTGCTGCAACTCATGTGGCTCGGAGCTTCTCTTGGTGGATCAGAGCGCCGACTCACCTGATTCAGGCATTGGTTTCCACGAGAACGGTCAAGCGCTTGGATGCTCAGGAAACGAGTGCAATTTCATGGACAATTGTGACGTAGACCCTGGCAACGTTTGGACCGTTGGCGAATTCCGATGGGACGCCGAATGGCAGACCATGACGTTTGACGCAAAGTCTCGTTGGGCGCGCCCCTAATTCAATCGGGTTTTCGCTCTAAGCCGAGCGCCTGATTCAGCACAAAGTCTGGGTTCTTCTCTAGGTACTTGTCGTAGGCGAGGAAACCTAGACATGCTGCTGTGGAGCCGTAGGCATAGACGTAGAGCTCGATGCCTGCGCTAAAAACCAGACAAACTGCAGTGATGGCATAGATGAAGGAGGGAAGGCCGAACCGTCGATCTACGGCCATGGCTAACATTACGAGGCCAACCGAATAGATGGCTGTTTCGGCTGCTGCCGCGATATGAAGCGGTACTTCGTCACGCAACGACGTACTCCGGGCTCCCATGCCCATCACATACATTGCCAACATCGCCTTGATGAAGATTCTGGTCGCCTTATGATCCTTGTAGAATCGGTACGTGAACTTCAGGCCGCCAATCAGCACCGGGAGAAACACCAATCCGATGAGATTTGAGATCAGAATCATCGGGTCTTTTGAGACTTGGGCCAAGGTTTCGGGGGGATTCCAGTCTTCGAGGAATCGAATGAAAAACGGGGAGGACGCCATGGCGAGTGCCAGGACGCCGATCACTACACGCCGAAACCGTACGCTGACCTTGACGTCGTAATCGTAGGCCATCTGAGCGAGCTCAGTTTGCTCCTTTTCGAAGCTCTTCCATGCCTCGTCGACCCGCCCGACGAGCTCCGAGGTCGGTGACTTCATCTCGGCCACATAGCGCTTGGCCGACTTCAAGTCTCCAGTCTCGAGGTCGTGTTCAACTCTCCAGACGAGGAGCTCATCGAGGAGGCTCGCGGCGTGTAGGTTCTGTTCCCAGATATCTAAAGCACTCATGAAGCCGAATCGAATTTCCAAGAATCGCGATTCAAACTCGGCATCCGGGGTTGCACTTTTCAAGGCCGAAAACTTCTCTTCGGCAGCATCCGTCAGAAAGATTGAGCTTCGGTGGGTCAAGAAGTCGGCGAGCGCAAGCCTCAGATCTTCCACCGAATCGAACCGCTCCGTGGGCTCTTTGGCCATGGCGCGTTCACAAATCGCTCGCATTTCGTCCGGAAAACTCTCGGGATAGGCGCGTGCCCCGCCAGTGTACGAAAAACTCAAGACTTCGAAGAGTGTTTTGCCCTGATTCGGCGGTTTGCCGGTGAGCGCGTGAAAGATGGTTGCGCCGAGCAGGAAGATGTCGGTGTGATGGCCGAGTCCTTGTCCGCTACCGATCGTCATCTCAGGGGCCATGTAGACCGGCGTCCCGACTACGGCGTTCGCCTCGCTCGCGAGCGGCACGTTCTTCAAAGAACTCTGCGTGGTGACTGCCAGCCCCCAGTCCAGAAGGTAGACCTCGCCGAACTCCCCGATCATCACGTTTTCCGGCTTGATATCGCGATGTAGAATTCCTTTCGAGTGAGCAAACTCGACCGCTCGGCAGACCCCGATGGCCGTGTTCAAATGGAACTCAAAGGGCTCGCCGGGAACGGGGTTTTCGCCGTTTAGGAAGGACTCCCAGGTCTTTCCAGCGATGCGTTTCATGACGATAATTGGACGCCCATTGGTATCTTGGCCGATCAAATGAACCGGTGGGACGTTCGGGTGTTCCACAAGACCCATGGCGCGGGCTTCTTGAAGTAGGGCGAGGTTCGCGGACTTTGAATTGATATCAGAGTTGACGGTCTTGATGGCGACTTCTCGGCCAAGCGCAGGTTGCTGCGCAAGGTGCACCACGCCCATTCCGCCGCGCCCGATCTCCGATGAAAGCTGAAATTGTGCGCCAGCTTCGTCCAACGATAGTACCGGAAGCGAGGCCCTAAGCGTGTCGCGCTGGTCCTCTAGAGGAAGACCAATCGTTGCGCCCAGGCCCTCAAGTGGTGCCGTTTTCTCCAGGTCTAGTGTTTCGAAAATCTGCGTGTAGGCATTCAAAGTAGGTCCAAAACGGCGGTGTGTGCGGCAAAACGGGCGGATTGTTTACCGATTTTGGTCGCGCAAATCTCTCAATTGATTCTATAAGAAGCGTCTAAATCTTTAACCCATGACCTCAAAGGAGTCCATCTGATGGCTGATAAGACGATTGCAACGATGATCCAACGCCGAGTCAAAGAGTCACCTTCGGACGCGGCGATTCGCCACAAAGTAGGGTCCGACTGGAAAGACATCGCGTGGAGCGATTTCGCTAAACGCATGGAGAATATCGCGTCAGGCCTACTCACGGCCATCGATATCCCAGACCGTGCTGCTGTGTCCATCTTGGGAAACACCACAGCGAATTGGATCGCGTGTGATTTCGCGGCACTCTCGGTTGGTTTGAGAACTGTGCCCGTTTACGCGTCCTTGTTGCCAGAAGAAGTTGGATACCTCCACACCGATACCGAAGCGGTGATCGCGATTTGTGAGGACAAAGCTCAACTTGAGAAAGTCCGTGAAATGCGTGGAGGCTTTAACTTCTTCGACAAAGACTATTCGGCCGACGATGTGAAGGTTCAGCATATCGTGGTGATGGACCCGACCGGTATCGATCCCGCGGATGATTGGGAGAGTTTGGCCGACCTCGAGGCTCGCGGCGCGGAGAAGCTCGCTGAGACCGAAGCAGATCGAAAGCGCCGGTTTGACCAGCCTGAGCGTGATGATGTGGCAACGTACACCTACACGTCAGGAACGACTGGGCCTCCGAAAGGCGTCATTCAAACACACGGCAATATGTTGGCGATGCTCGAGAGCGCTCTCGCGACCGGTATCTTCCAGTCCTCGAACGTCTCCGCGGGTGGATTTTTCCTCTTCCTACCGCTAGCCCACTCGTTCGGACGCTTGATCGAGCTCGCTGGACCGTTCTTTGGAAGTCCTATTGTGATTTCGAGTGTGCCTACGCTGGGTGAGGACCTTGGAGCGACGCGCCCGGGCTTCCTCCCCGCTGCACCTCGCGTTTACGAAAAGATGATGTCCAAGATCGAAGCGAAAGTCGCCGGTGCGCCGCCGATTCGACAAAAACTTTTCCATTGGGCTATCAACACTGGCAAGGAAACCATTCCTTATCGGCAGAAGGGCAAGCCAATTCCGGGTGGGCTAGGATTTAGGCTCAAAATCGCGGACAAACTCGTGCTCTCAAAGCTTCGAGCAGCGCTCGGTTTTGACCGAGCCGAAGTCTTACTGTCGGGTTCTGCACCACTTAGCGTGCCCGTCCACGAGTTCTTCCTCGCCATGAACCTCAATCTCCTCGAGGCCTATGGACTCACGGAGACGTGTCCTGGATTGACCGCAAACCTGCCTGATAACTTCCGTCTTGGAACGGTGGGTATGGCCTTCCCAAATGTGGAAATCAAGATTGCGGACGATGGAGAGATTTTGGCAAAAGGGCCCAATATCACTTCGGGCTATCTCAATCGCCCCGATGCGACCGCTGAGGCCTTTGATGACGAAGGTTGGTTCCATACCGGCGACCTTGGTTCCAAAGATGAAGACGGCTTCGTCAAGATTACGGGGCGAAAGAAAGAGCTCATGAAGACCAGCGGCGGCAAGTATATCGCACCAGCCAAGCTCGAAGGTCGTCTGAAGTTGATGCCTATGATTCAAGAGGCCGTTGCCATCGCTGACACCTACAACTACGCCACGGCTCTTATCGCGCTCGACCCAGAAGAGCTTGATGAATGGGCAAAGCAGAACGGCGCGGAAGCCGACCCGAATAGCGAAGCCGTGCGCGCCGCTGTTCAGGCGCACGTGGACGAAGTCAACTCAACACTGGCTTCTTACGAGACGGTGAAGTACTTCCGAATCATCCCCATGTTGACGGTAGACAGTGGGCTTATGACCGCATCACTCAAGGTCAAGCGTGGCCCTGTGGTGGAGCGGTACAAGCATCTCGTCGACGAGATGTACAAAAACTCCTGAGCTCATTTGGGCTTGTGATTTTGCACTGTCGGGGGCGTTACATCGCCTGATGCCTGAAATTTGAGGGCTTCAGGATGCGCGGTGTAGTGCGCCCGGACCACTTTTGCGAGCTCGGCCCTGGTGCGGTCGTCCACAGGGGCCGGGTGCAGGTTGGGAAGCGCTTGAATGAGGCCCTTCAAGAGCGGCTTTTGGATAGGTGGCATATGCTCAGCCCAGGACTTCAGGAGCTCCTTGTCCACGTGAGACGGAAGGGAGGCCATAATGCCCACGTCGTTTTGGTCGTGAACCAAAACACCGGAAGTTGTCCCACGGTCGAGCGTCAAAACCTGGAAGAAATACGTCGTGTGGTACTCGAGCTGTTTCGCGAGATCAGCTTCACTGTATTTGAGGTGGATTGAATCCTCGAGAATTCCAGAATACACATCGATAACGGCCTCACCAAACCTGAGTGCGAACTCCAAGTCCTTCTCGAAATCGTCCGTGTGATAGGCTTCCAGATAGTAGTGCGCCACGCCACGGTGCCGATTAAGCGCTGGAATGAAGAAGTATCGATCTCCCTGCGCCTCTGCATAATCGACAAGATGAGCACAGCACGGCCGAACCGCCGCTCGGAATCTAACTTCGTGCTCTTTGACCGGATTGGACGGATTGAGGTCGGCCATTAGCCTCCAGTAGAATCGCCCATCTTTCATATGAGTAAGGCTGATATGGCAGTGAAGCGAAGGTGCCAACGGATTCTTTGGATGAATGATGGTGGATAGCGCCGTGGCGCTTTGAAGACTTCGGGCTGGATCATCGTCGTAATGAACAGAAGATACGTTGATGGAAGCCCGGTCATAGTGTGGACCTAGTGAGGTAGCTCTGCGTAAGCCTCCACCGTGTTTTCCCTCGTCTCGAAGCCACGAGAAAGTCTGCAGCTCATCTTGAATGGATGGAAGTTTTTGCTCAAACGCATGTTGAAGAGACAACACGAGTTCGAGTGCCGATTGACCCTCAGTAGTTGAAGGAGTGGTTGCCCCATTCGGAAGAGATTGCATGTCGCCCTTATTCGTCCAAGACTTGCCTGATTACACTCAATAGCGTTGAGGCAGAGTATGGCTTAGGTACGAAATGCTTCAAGTCTAAATCGGACGAGCTCGCGGCTCGGTTTGCGAAACCGCTCGACCCGATAATCTTAACGTTGGGGTCCATCGCCCGAAGCGCGGCAATCGTAGACGGGCCATCCATGATCGGCATGGCCATATCCGTAATCACCAACGACACCTTGCCGAAATAGTTTGCGTAGACCGACACCGCTTCGGCCCCGTGTTCGGCCAAGAGGACCTGGTAGCCAAAGTGTTGCAGCGTTCGTTCAACCATCAGACGGATATCGGGCTCGTCATCCACAACTAAGATAAGCTCGCCTCTTCCCTTGGGAATGAGCTCGGCAGGTGCAAAAGGCTCACTGACTTCGCTTAGGGTGTCTAGAAGCGCCGGGAGATAGACGTGAAACGTGGATCCTTCGCCGAGCTCCGAATAGACCCGAACAAATCCACCGTGCCCTTTGACGATGGAATGCGTGGTCGAGAGACCAAGGCCGGTGCCCTTTCCAACCTCTTTGGTCGTAAAGAATGGCTCGAAAAGGTGTTCGAGCACGTCGGGATTCATTCCGGTTCC
Source organism: Microvenator marinus (assembly GCF_007993755.1). Classification (GTDB taxonomy): domain Bacteria; phylum Myxococcota_A; class Bradymonadia; order Bradymonadales; family Bradymonadaceae; genus Allomicrovenator; species Allomicrovenator marinus. The sequence goes on along the minus strand of NZ_CP042467.1, from coordinate 1,416,019 downwards.
ATTGTCTTTGACTTCGATTCTCACATAATGGCCAGCGTGCGCTTCATGCGTCATGCCGGCGTAGACCTCATCTACGTCCAAGTTTTCTGCGTGAATCTCAAGGACTCCACCCGAAGGCATCGCGTCACGCGCGTTGACGCAAAGATTCATCAAGACCTGATGGAGTTGTGAGGAGTCGCCCTCGACAGGCATCAAATCGCTGGAGATATGGGCCCGAATGCTGATCGACTTCGGAAAAGTTTCGCGCGTAATCCGCAAGATATCGTTGAGCAGGGAGGTCAGAGAAAGCGGGATACGGCGCCCTTCGGTGCCCCTTGCAAACGCGAGTAGTTGAGCGACCATTTGAGCGCCTCGGCGCGCGCACGATTCCACCAAGGTCACGTTCTTGGCCACCTCGTCTGGGTCCCTCTCCTCGCGAAGAAGTTGGGTTGAGAAGAGAATTGGCGTGAAGACGTTGTTCAAGTCGTGGGCGATACCCCCGGCGAGTGTACCGAGGCTATCTAGACGTTGAGCGCGCAGGACCTGGTCTTCGAGGCGACGTCTCTCGGTAAGGTCGGACATGCCGCCGATCATCCTCAAAGCGTTTCCCTGACCATCGCGTACGATATAGCCGGTTTCTTTGACCAGAGCGTACTCTCCGCCTTCTTTTTTGAAGCGGTACTCGGCTTCCCATCTAGGCGAGGTGCTATTGATCGCTTTGCGAATCGAGTCGATCACCCATTCTCGGTCGTCGGGGTGAATTCGAGCCTGCCAGGTGCTCACAGCAGACACGTCTTCTTCTGGCGAAAGCTGACCAAAGAGCTTTAAGAACCCTTCGTTCCACCAAAGCTCCTGTGTCCCGATTTGCCAGTCCCAAATCGCGTCGTTCGAGGCTGAGCTAAAGATTCGGAATCTCTCTTCACTCTCTGTGAGAGCTGCCACCGTGTCCACGAGGTCCCGGGCGAGTTGGTCCGAGCGGTCCTTCTCAAGCTTATTGTCATGAATATCGATGCCGGTCCCGTACCATTTGGGTGGCAGGGAGGAATCTTCCGACTGAGCGACGGCTCGCACAAAATGCCAGCGGTATTCGCCGTCACGGTCCTTTATTCGAAACTCGAGCTTGTAGTGTGTTCGGTTGCGGGTTGCGTTTTCCCAAGCCTCTAAGCAAGCCGGAACATCGTCAGGGTGGATCACCGACGTCCAAGCCCTTTGGGGCAATAGGCTCGAGTCCGCCCCGGTAAACTTGTAGAAATACGAGTTTGCGTAGTCCAATTCTCCCGTTGAATCCGCGGTCCAGACGATGAAGGGCATGGCGTCGGCCAGGTGCTGAAATCGCTGCTCGCTAGCCTCGAGAGACCTCTCTACGCTCAGGTCTCGTGTGATGCTGATGATGGATTCTACGCTGCCATCCTCGCCTAGAATTGGGGAAAGGCTTGTTCTGACCCAGTGATTTTCCCCTTGCGTGTCGCAAATTCTGCAGTCGAGAAATTGCAGAACCCCACTCTGCGCGAGTTCAAGGGCCCTTCGATAGGCTCCATGGTCTGCAGGGAACACAAAATCGAAGACGCTTTTTCCGATCACATCTGCTTCGGAAGTCGCGCGAAGGATTTTGAAACCGCCCGCGTTCATCTCCAGAATCTGTCCGTCGGGATCCATGGTTTTGATGCATTCAGACTCACCCTGCATGATTGAGTTGAGCTTCTTACGTGTTGCTTCAAGTTCGCGCAGGGAGTTCGTTTGTTCTGTCAGGTCCTTGTACGTGACAAAAACGGAGTCAGGGTTAAGACGTGAGTAAGTGACTTCGAAATGTTTGTCTGGATGAGCGAGGTCGCACCACGTCAAAAGAGGAGAAGATTGGTCGATAGCCTTCGCAAAATTTGGGCATTGTTCGCGAACGCGGGCGAGCAGGTCGGAGTAATTTTTCCCAGACACATCTGAATGTTCGGCCCACAACGCGTCCCACGCTGAGTTCGTGCTCAGAATTTTCCCGGAGTCTTCAATGATGGCACAAGCGTCAGGGATAGCGTTGAGCAGGTCGCCTGGTTGTACTCCGGATATGGAACTCATCTAGACGCCTTTGTAGTCGGACTCTAACTACTTGGATTTTAACAGCGTTGGGGAGATAACAAAAACGCCAAGATGGATTGTGCAAAGAATTCATAATAGGTGAGAGCTCCGACTACTCTGGGGTGCCACAAACGAGGTCCTCTCCGATTTCATCGTCTGCCACCATAAAGTCTTCGTTGGGGTCTTCGAAGGAATAGCAGCCATCGCAATAGGACGTTTCGTTGACTTCCCAGTCTCCTTGGACGCCTATGTTGATCAACGAGTTTCCATTGCCGCTTACGATTACGTTTCCAAAGACCTGCGTATTCGCAACCAGCGCACCGTTGCTATTGATCTCGAGATTTCCGTGAACTTTGGCGAAGGTGAGCGACGCATTGTTGGAAACGCCATCGATTCGCACGTTTCCGGTCACCGTGAGGCCTCTGACTTGTGCACGATTGGAGGAAAATGTGAGGTTTCCATCAATGATGGTGTTCTCGACACCGTTTCCGAAGAGCGAGATACCTTCTGCGGTCAGGGTGACATCGCCTTCAAGTGGTGTTTCGTTTGTGCTCTCTGGGAAAATGATAACCGCTCCGTTTTCATTCTGAGGAACCTCCAAACTCCCGTCGGCCTCAATGGCCACCTCCTCAATGGGTGTGCCTTCGTCGTCGGGTGGGTAACAAACTACGTCAAACACCTCTCCTTCGATTACGATGATGTCTGCCTGGGCTTGAGCATCTCCGCACTCTCGTTCTTTAATCTCATTTGGATCGAGGCAGACTCCGTTGAGGTCTACGCACCCATCGCCATCTCCCGAGACGATGAGATCGTCGCCTCCGTTGGTGTCGATAATGACTGTCGTGTCGTCGCCGTAGGATGTGGTGTCGCCAGGCCCTTCCGTAACTCTCCAACCGGGAGACGCCTCGTCTCCACACGCTGCAACAAAAAGAATCAATAAAGCTAAGGTGAGTCGCATAAAACCTCTGAAGTCAAATGATTGACGGTAGACATGAGATTAGGGCTTGGTCGGGTGCTTCTCAAGTGCGCCACATCAGCATTCGTATTCGTTGCGAATACGACGTAAGTTGATGTAGGGAGTATGTTTACACGCGGCAGGGTGTTCGACGATGCAAGAGAAATTGAGGACAGAAAAGTACGTGATGTGGGCCATTGGCCTCGTCATTTTGCTCGGAATTGGAACAGGTTCGTGGATGCTTTGGGACCGATTCTCCGGCAACGCCGATATGCGCGAGGTAGACACTCCCGAGCTACGCCAGGCCGCCGAGTTTTTTGCAAAACGAACCGATGTTGCAGGGTGCGAATCCGAGTCCATCCGGCGCTACCTCGGCTGCTCAGATACCTTGCTCTCAAAGACTCCGAAAAATCCATTGGACGCCCACGAGCGGCTCAGGATTACGTTCAGAGCGTGTTCGAACGAGACCAAGCTCTTTCACAAGTATTGCGTTGAGAGCGCAAGGCCGTCCGGGGAACTGTGCCGTCAGCCAAAACCGCGGAATGAAGCCGTTTGCGGGTCGTACAAGATTCGTAGTGACGAGGTCTGCCGAGAGATCGTGGAGACCTCGGATGCTTCGTGTCGCTAGCGTGGGCTCACATCAAGCCTGGGCCTGAATACCGAACATTCAATGAGTAAGAGCCAATGTTTGTGGTAATGGCAGTCACGACCACGATCGTGTCTTCGGGCCTCAACATGACCTGACAAGATGGTGAGCCCGTGCAGTAGAGCTGGTTCGACATTCCTCCGTAAACATTCACGCTCCAGATACCGTTTGACCCGCTTATAGTCGCGCTGAGCGGGCTTCCCGGGTCGACTTCATAGAAGTAAGAGTCCGGAGTGCCCGTTGATGCCGAATCTGAGTGGCTACCGGTGGACATGGTCCAACCCGTTTCGTCATACGGCGGCGGCCACGTATCTTGGTCTTGTTCCATATCTGCGTCGGAATCCGTGCCAACGTCGGGCGTACCGGCATCTGAATCCATATCGGTATCGGTTTCCTGAAGGTCCTGATCCATGTCTGGCAAGTCTTCGACCATGTCTGTATCAGCGGGCATGTCGAGCTCGGCGCCGGCATCCATATCGTTGTCCATGTCTTCGTGGCCCATGTCTTCGTGGCTCATGTCTTCGTGGGTACCGAGGTCGGATTCATTGTTTCTTGAGCCAGAGTCATCAGGCGCGTCTGGGCCCATATCGACGGGTGAGCCAAAGTCCAATTCTCCGGCGTCCGCAATGGGGCGAGGCGGCGCGTCCATCGAATCAGAGCAAGCAAAGAGGCCCAGGGCAGCCATCAGAATCACGTATTTCAACAACATCTATTTCTCCGAGCAACGTATCTGCAAAACTTCGCATCATAGGCGCCTGAATCCCAATGAAAGTCTCTGAGAGTATCTGAAAGTCTTAGTCAGTTCGTTTGATGAACGAGCTGAGCCCCAGTCCAAGGACCAGTAATACTGCGGTCACGAGCGCAATCTTCAGACTGATAAAGGGCATCAATCCAAAGCATGCAACCAGGCCGAAGTAGGAGATGGCGCGAGGAAAACGCCGGTTCTCCTCGGGGAGTTTGAGAGCCGCCCAGTTTGTGATTCCGTAGTAGACGAGCACGCTGAACGCACTGAAAGACCAGGTGGTCTTGAAATCCCCAACCAGCACTATTGCGGCAACAATACAGCCCATAACCCAAACTGCTTTGGCAGGACTTTGGGATACAACATCCACTTCTTCCAGGAACCGAGGAGCTTCGCGGCGCCTCGCCATGGCGAGCAGCACACGGCTCAGGCCGAGGATGAGATTTAGGAGCACACCAACCATTGCTGTGATCGCGCCGAAAGCCACAACAGGCGCCACAAAGCTGTGGTTGAAACTATGGGCCACCACTTCCAATGGCGCACTAATCGAGGCGGTGGTGTCGGCAAAAGCAGCGGCGCCGACGGTCGCGAGGGCCGTCGCCGCCACGCCGATATAAAGGACCATGGTCAGTCCAAGCGCGCCGATAATAGCCTTGGGAATGGTCTTTGCCGGTTCCAAAACTTCTTCACCCAGAGTCGCGATTCGTCCGTACCCTGTGTACGCAACGAACATGAGGCCTGTCGCGTTGAGGAGCGCGTACGGTGATTCGAAAGCCTCTATCCAAGTCTTCGGCCCTATGTGTTCTGAGACCAGCGCCAGGTCTACGCTCAGCCACCCAAAAACTACGAAGCAGGCGAGGGTGGTTAGAGTGAGTGCTACGATGATTTGGTTGGCTCGGTTTGACCGCTGAATTCCACTGCTGACCAGGGCGGTGAGGACTGCCACGAGGACGAGTGCCAACGAGACCTTGGCCATTTTTGAGGAATCGACCCCTATCGAATGAAACACGTACCCCGAAAACCCGAGGGCCGCTGTCGCAGCAGAGGCGCTCTTGGCGAGCAGAAACATCCATCCCGCCACCAACCCGGCCTTCGGCCCAATGAACTTGTGACCATACTCATAAGTTCCACCGCTGATGGGATGGGCGGCCGCAAGCTGCGCGCTCGAAAGGCCATTCGCAATCGCGATGAGTGCAGCCAAAATCACGGCCAAGAGGAGTCCGGAGCCAATGATTTCGGCACCGATTCCAAGGCTCACAAAAACGCCGGTCCCCAAGATAGATCCAAGACCCATCCAGATTGCGCCCCATGGGCCCACCGCGCGCTTGAGTTCAGTCGAGGGCTTAGCCAAGGTTCAGCTCCACTTTCTTTGTGTCCCAAACCCGTTCGCTCGGAACGAACAAGGTTCCAACAAGGTCTGATGAATTCAAAAAGCTTGAACTCTCACTAAAGAGCTCCTCTTGAGTCAGTGCCTTAGTCCTAAGAGATAGCCAGTTTTCATGCCATTGAGCTAAAGTTTGATAGAGCGCCACCTCAGGTTTTAAGTTTCGGCGAAGGTCCCGCGGAAGGTGGTCTCTGAACATCCATGGAGCGAAACCGCTCGAGAAATCGGTGTAGAGCAGCAGACCCAAATGTCGCACTTGGCCGCTCATACGACGCCAGACATGGGACGTGAGAATGTGCCCCGAAGCACTCGAACTCCCTTCTAAGAGCCAGCCACCATCTCTAAGGCACTTCGCCCAATTCTGAATGGTGGGCCAAATCTCGTGCTCGGGATAGCTTCGAAGTACGTTCATTGCGCGGAGCATGGCTGCACCTTCAAACTGCAGCGAAAGCTCGTCCTCAGGTTCCACGTACTCAAAACAATTCAAGGGGTTCTGATCCGGGTCAGCGCCCGAAATTCGGCGAGGGTCGGTCTCGAGTCCGATAACGCGCAAGTTGGGCTCGATTTTGCGTAGCTGCGCCGCCATTTCGAGCACGGTCCACGCTTCCTCGCCGAAACCCAGGTCGACCACAAAATCGTCCGGACTTAGCTCTTGGCTTAAGAGCTCCGCCAAGAACAAATCTTGGCCTCTGAGGCGGCCTACCGCGGTTCGTGATCTAATTTTGCTCGGATTGAACGCCATGCCGAGCGATTAGCACAAAAGAAAACCGGTGACGATTACTCGTCACCGGTCGATTCGCGATCAGGGGTTAAGGATTAGGAGTTATCGGCGGCGTCGCATCCGCCATCCGAAGACACCAAGGAGCAGGAGCCATGGACTCATGTCGTCTCCGGTCGGTGCGACCGAACAACCTGCGCCACCGGCGAGCACCCTCCCGTCAAACTCGGGAGTCGATGGTGCAACCTCGCGCTCGATGGAGGTGGTGTTTCCAGCCTCATCCGTTGATGTGACTCGAAGGCTTCCACCCGAGCTGGTGTCGGTTCCTTCAGGCAATTCGAACGTCCATTCACCGTTCTCGTCAGCGGTAGTTTCTCCAACTTGAGTGCCGTTGACGAACACCTGGACAGTCGCACCAGGCTCCGATGTACCACTGAGCACACCATCTTCTGGGAACGACTCACCGTCGGCTGGTGAGGTCAATCCAAGTGAAGGAGGCGTGGTGTCGATGGTGATGGAGCGGCTAGCCGTTTGAGGCTCGTCCACTTCGTTTACACTCGTGACTTCCACGGTGTAGTCGCCATCGTCAAACGCTGGTGACTCCCATTCCCACGCACCGTTCTGGTCTGCCGTAACGGTTCCGACTTCAACACCGTCGATGGTGATCGTGACGGTCGCACCTGGAAGCGCTGTACCATTGAAGGTCACAGTGTCTTCGTTGAGCAATGCACCCTCGGCAGGTGAGTCGATAACGAGACCTGTTCGGGTGGTGTCGACGTCGAAAGTCACCGAGTCCGAAGACTCTCCAGCACCTTCAGCGCGTACTTCCCATGGGCCATCAGCGAGGTCGGAATCTGGGGTGTAAGACCAGTCTCCGTTTTCGTCGGCATCCACAGTCGCGACAAGAGTGTCGTTTAAGTAGATCTCAACGCTCGTGTTTGGAGCCGCAACACCCGTGAAGGTTGGTCTCGCAATTCGTACGGTCTGATCGTCTTCAGGTGTCGCAATATTCACCCCGTCGACAATCGAGAAAGTTGACTCGTCTTGACCCACGTTTGTCGCGTCATCAGTGGCCGTGGCACGTACCGCGTAGACACCGAGGTCGAGCGCGTCAATGCTGATGGTCCACATACCGTTTTCATCCGTAGTCACGGTGCCTTCCAGCTCTTCGTTGATGTAGACAGCGATCTCAGTGCCTGGCTCAGACTGGCCAGAGATGGACTGAGGAGAGACGCTGAAGACCTGTTCGTCAGCTGGGCTCATGATGGCAATGGTCGGTGCGATCGTGTCGATTTCCACGGTGATTTCCGAAGACGTCGTGTTTCCAACGCCGTCGGTGAAGACCGCCTCAATCTCGCGCTCGCCTTCTTCCAGGGCCTCGGTCGGAGTGTAGGTCCAGTTGCCGTTCTCGTCGGCTTCTGGAGTCGCTACGAGCACACCGTCGATGAAGATCTCGATGGTAGTTCCTGCGTCAGCGGTACCGCTGATTTCAGGAGTTGCCGTATTCAAGATTTCAGCATCGGCTGGAGACGTGATTTCGCCAAGCTGGTCGATGGTGTCTACACAGATATTGCTTGCGCAGAATCCGGAAGAACAGTCGCCTGCTACTGAGCAGCTCGCTCCCGTTGAGCAAGGTGCACAGGTGTCTCCACCACAGTCTACGTCGGTCTCATTGGCGTTTTCCACACCGTCATTGCAGGTTGGGATGGCACATTGTGCGTTATCACACACGCCGCTTGTGCAGTCCCCGGCATCTACACAGCTTCCACCGTCGCCACACGCTGCACAGGTGTCGCCACCGCAGTCTACGTCGGTTTCGGTGCCGTTTTGGACGTTGTCGTTGCACTCAGGTGAGAAGCACACACCGTTGTTACACACGTTGCTTGCGCAGTCGGTTGCGTCGTTGCAGCTTCCGCCTTCGGTACAAGCACCGCAGGTGTCGCCACCGCAGTCGATGTCAGACTCGGTGCCGTTTTGCACGCCGTCATCACAAGCTGGTGCCTGACATACGTTTCCAGTGCACACACCGCTTGTGCAATCTCCGGCCGAGGCACAGCTTCCGCCATCTGCACATGGTCCACATGAACCGCCGCAGTCCACGTCAGTTTCGGTACCGTTTTGTACACCATCGTCGCATGTCGGAGCCTGGCAAACGCTTCCGGTACACACGCCGCTTGCACAATCACCTGCGATTGCGCATCCGCCGCCGTCACCGCAAGGTCCGCATGAACCGCCGCAGTCAAGGCCGGTCTCAGAACCATTCTGAACGCCGTCGTCGCATGCTGGTGCCTGACACACGTTTCCGGTGCAGACGCCGCTTGTGCAATCACCTGCAATTGCGCATCCACCGCCATCACCGCACGGCCCACATGAACCACCGCAATCTGCGCCGGTTTCGGACCCGTTCTGAACGCCGTCGTTGCATGTTGGAGCCTGGCATAGGTTGCCGGAGCAAACGCCGCTTGCGCAGTCACCTGCAACGGCACATCCGCCGCCGTCTCCGCATGGTCCGCATGAACCACCGCAGTCAAGGCCGGTTTCCGATCCGTTAAGCACGCTATCATCGCATGTAGGAGCCTGGCAGATGTTGCCGGTACATACGCCGCTTGTGCAGTCACCTGCTACAGCGCATCCACCGCCGTCTCCGCATGGTCCACATGAGCCGCCACAGTCTGCGCCGGTTTCCGACCCGTTCTGAACGCCGTCGTCACATGCCGGTGCCTGACACACGTTTCCGGTGCAGACGCCACTTGCGCAGTCACCTGCGACCGCACATCCGCCGCCGTCTCCGCAAGGTCCGCACGAACCACCGCAGTCAAGGCCGGTCTCGGACCCATTGAGAACGCTGTCATCACATGTTGGAGCCTGGCATACGTTGCTGGTGCAGACACCACTTGTGCAGTCACCTGCTACCGCGCATCCACCGCCGTCTGCGCAAGGACCGCATGAACCGCCGCAATCTGCGCCGGTTTCGGACCCGTTCTGAACGCCGTCGTTGCATGTTGGAGCCTGGCAGATGTTGCCGGTACATACGCCGCTTGTGCAGTCACCTGCCACAGCGCATCCACCGCCGTCTCCACACGGTCCACAAACGCTACCGCAATCAAGTCCAGTCTCCACACCATTGGCGATACCGTCATTACACGTGATGATTTCGAGGTCGCGTGTTGCGACGATTTCGAGTGACGGGTCATTTGGCATGCCGCCGTACTCCACTACGTAGCCATCGATGCTCGAGTTGTTGAACTGGAAGTCGTTCCAAAGTCCGCTCGGATAGAAGTGAGCATAGTCTTCATCACCCGCCTGGTTGGGCTCGCCATTCGACCATGCGCTGAATTCGCCGTTCACAGCGTTTCCACCCGCGCCGACCTGAGTGAAGAAGTGTCGGCCACTGCCGTTGTCTTCCAAGCCTTCTGGGCCGGTGACCCAGCGCCATGTGTTCTCCGATTGTGCATCTGATGCGCCCATCCAGCCTTGTCCTGTGAGCTTCTGAGTCACGAACGAGTTTTCATCGGCGCTGGTCACGGTCACGAGGTAGCCTTGAAGTCCGAAATAGCTGCGTGCTGCTGCGGCATCCCGTGCAGCTAGCCAGTTCAGGCCAGGCGCAGAGACGTACTCATAGAAGTGACCATTGGGCTCAAAGTAAAGACCCGCGGCTCCAAGCGAGAACTGAATTGTACGACCGCCAGCTGCAGGAATTCCCGTGGCTACGTTCTGGTACTGAATGGTGCGCAAAACATCTTGGTATTGCCCAGGTGTTCCCACGCCGCTGAGGCTCAAAATACCTGTGTTGGTATCGTAGGAGCCTGTGATGCCGTGCACCGACGTGAAGCTCAAACGGTCCACAGCGCTGTCGAATCCAGCGATGATCGAGATGCGTGCGCCGTCCAGGTTGGAGGCGCCATCGACAACGATCTGGTTGTCTACGAAGATTGCGTCACGCGACTGGTCGTAGGTAGCCATTCCAGGGGTGGTTTCAACAAGGAATCCTGAGTTGACCTCGCCAGTCACCGAAACGTTGAACGAAGTCACAATCGGCGCGAGCACCGGAATGTTGAAGACGTCGTTGAAGATTCCTTCGTCAGTACCAGCGGCGATCTGCACGATGATATCGCAGCTCGAGCCGTTCGGGATCGTGTTCCCGGAACATTGGTCGCCGATGATGCTGTAAGGCGCTGCCAGGCCATTTGGCGTACCAACGTTACCTACCTGAACTGCCGAGCCGTTATTGGTCAGAGTCACGAGAAGGGTGTCGGAGTCGTTCGGGAAGATGCGCCCAAAATCAAGGGAGGTAGGCGAGACTGCAAAATCTGGCTCGAAGACCCGAATATTGCCGAATGCGGAACCTGTGGCGTTGGCGTCGTTGGCGTTGACCGCGCTCAAGGTGATTGAGCTCAGGTCATCAGCGAGCGCACCTGCTGGCACTGTTACTCGAACTTGAACGTCCGACTGCGCAAGGCCCGGAACCACGATGGTGGTGTCACTCAGGATTTCGCTGAGCCACCCCTGGTCGCTAGAAACACTCAAGTTAAAGGTTTGCTCGGTGCTCGCAAGGTTATGGACCACGAAAGGCAAAACAACTTGCGAGTTCGGAGCGGCGAGCTGGTCGGATGGAGGGATGACCTGCAAGCTGGTGGGGTCGGTCCATCGCTCGAATGCTTCAACGACCCAGGTCTCTCCCGGAGCAAGGGAAGCACGATTCCATTGAAGGTAGTAGCCGGCGTCCACGTAGCTAGAGTTCGCCGCGTTCGCGAGTTGACCAGCGGCTGCCTGACCGTTGCCGGTGTTGTATTGACCTCCGAAGAAGCGATCGGCCGGCGTAGCGGGGGCACCCTGCAGCCCCATGATCCCTGCGGTAAAGAAGTTCGAGTTGTTCAGGTAGACCATATTGAGGGCGGGGTTCCACCACGAGCGCGCGGAGTCGTCGCCGCCGAAATAGGTGTCTCCACCGTGAAAGAGTCTTACGTCGGAGAAGGTGCTGGTCCCTACGTTTTCAAGCTCAAAGCGAATTTTGTAGGAATAGTCGCCGTTGGTGTAGGAGAGGATTCGGCGGAACACCACGTTGGATGTCACGCCGAGTGTCGTGGTTACGGTTGCCGTTTCATTGGGCGCGAGTCGAACAATTCGCCCGGTTCCGCCGCTGGGTTGAGACGCGGTCGGCACTGGCGCTGTTTGAGAATCGATCACCTGGCTGACAGTCGTGTACTGGGTTTCTCCACCAGTACTGTAGCTCGTACCATATCGCTGAGACGTCCCGGCTAGATTGAGCATGGTGGTGAGCGCATACTCTGCGAACCACTGATTCCAGATGGTAGCGGGCGGGTTGTTATTCTGTCCGGGAGGCTGACAGGCCCAAACACCCATGTTTCCCCGGCTTGTAGTGGCCACAATCAACGGGTCACCCTCGATAACCACCAGGTCTTGATTGTTCGCCGCACTCAGCATGCTGCCACCATACGTATCGCGGGTACCGTCGCCATCGGAGTCAATCCCAATGCTTTGGCCAAATGTGGGCGTGATTCCATTCGCCGCACACCCAAGTTGGGAGACCGTCTGGGCGTGAGCTTGAGAGCTCGTCGCGGCTAGAGCCGCGAATCCAAACGCAATTCCCACGAGTCCTTGCGCGAGCCATTTCCAAGAGCGAGTTCGCGCAACTCGACCCTCGGACGCACTAGTGTGCGTCGCATCAACATACGTGCTTCCCATGCGCACCTCCTTTTGTGTCGCTGTCTGAGCTTCTTTTAGTATGCCCCCGTGATTCGCGATGTCCACTAAAAATTCACGCAATAATCGTGCAGTAATGAGGCTTTTTGTGCAAATTACGTGCAGGATTTTCTTCGGGCGGCTACCTTCTAAGGTTATGACTTTGCTTTGCTTTTAGGTTTTGGTTGTGTAGGTGTCTGTGGTCTGCGTATCTGTTGACGCAGGTCGTCAAACCTGTGACGAAAGGCGGCGTTTTGTGGCTATCATAAGCCTTGGTGTGGTGCGGGATTGATGTTTAAAAAATGCGCTATCCGAAGGGGTTCGGGTGTTGAAAGGTGTTTGCTTTCAAGTGGTTACGGGTTTGCGTTGGCGCGCGTTTTCGATCCCCCTCCGAATAATTCGTCTGCGTTGTGGAATGAGACGCATCGGGAGAGTGATATGGAACACTTGCGTCATTTGGTGACGCAGGCGCCAAGGTGTGAAGAATTAAGCCTGCGCACCGAGCGGCTGAATTTTTTTCAACCGTAGGGCGTTCGAGAGCACAAAAACCGAAGAAAGGGCCATTGCGCCCGCCGCAAAGAGGGGAGAGAGGAGCGTTCCAGAGATCGGATAAAGTACTCCAGCCGCAACCGGAATAAGGGCCGTGTTATACGCAAAAGCCCAAAAGAGGTTCTGATGGATGTTCCTGATCGTCGACGTCGAGATATGGATGGCGTTCGCCACCCCTTGAAGGGACGAGGTCATCAAAACCACGTCAGCCGCCTCAATGGCCACATCGGTGCCCGTTCCAATCGCAACGCCGATATCTGACTGAGCAAGCGCTGGAGCATCGTTGATGCCGTCCCCAACAAACGCGAGCACACCATGAGCTTCCTGGAGAGACTTCACAGCGTCCACTTTGCCGTTGGGCATCACGCCAGCCACCACATCATCGATATCAAGTGCTTTTGCCACGGCATTTGCCGTGCCTGCGTTGTCACCCGTAATCATTGCGACTTTTATGCCCATGTCGTGAAGTACTTTCACGGTGTCACGCGCGGACTCCTTGATTTTATCTGCCACCGCAACCAGTCCAACGAGCTCTCCCTCTACGGCTACAAAAAGAACTGTCTTGGCCTCGTCACTCAGTGATTGTGCGCGATCTTTAAACTGAGCAACGTCAATCTCAGATTGAGTCATCAACCGTTCAGCGCCCACCAGCACGCTCTTCGTGTCCACCACACCTTTGATTCCGAGGCCGGTGAGGCTTTCGAACTCGCCAATTTCCTGGAGCTCAAGCCCCTTATTCTTCGCATGAGTCACTACGGCCCCCGCGATCGGGTGTTCGGAGCTCGCCTCGAGTGATGCCGCGAGGCGAAGCCATGACTCGGAATCCGGCCCGACCACGTCCACAACTTGAGGCTTACCCTCAGTGAGAGTTCCAGTCTTGTCGAACGCCACGACCTTCACTTCCTTCAGGCGTTGAAGGGCATCGGACCGACGGAACAAGACACCCATCTCTGCGCCTCGTCCGGTACCGACCATGATAGAAGTCGGTGTGGCAAGCCCCATCGCGCATGGACACGCGATGATCAGGACCGCCACGGCGTTCACTAAACCGAAGGTCAGGGCTGGTTCTGGTCCAAAGAAAAACCAGACCAAAAAGGTGATCAACGCGACGCTCATGACGGCGGGCACAAACCACATCGTGACCTTGTCCACCGTGGCTTGAATCGGGAGTTTGGAGCCCTGCGCCTCTTCCACCATCCGGATGATCTGTGAAAGTACCGTGTCGGAGCCAAGCGCGCTGGCCTTGATTCGGAGCGCGCCCTTTTGATTGACGGTCCCTCCAAAAACCTCCGAGCCTGATTCCTTTTGTACAGGAACGGGCTCGCCAGTGAGCATGCTCTCATCCACCCAACTTTGGCCTGACTCCACGAGACCATCCACGGGCACGCGACTTCCCGGCTTGACCAAAATCAGGTCTCCCAAACTCAGGTCTGCGATCTCGACCTCAACCTCACTACCGTCTCGGAGCACGGTGGCGGTTTTGGGCTGAAGTTTGATGAGTCGTTGAATGGCTTCAGAAGTTCGCCCCTTGGCTCGCGCTTCGAGATATCGGCCCAGAAGGATGAGGCCTACAATTACTGCGGCTGCTTCGTAATAGACATTGACGGTCCCCTCCGGAAGAAGTCCGGAAAAGAAGGTGGCTACGACCGAGAACCCGTAGGCTGCGGCTGTTCCCAGCGCGACCAGACTGTTCATGTCTGGAGCACCCTTGAACAAGGCCGGGAAACCCTTGATGTAGAATGTTCTGCCCGGACCAACCAAAACCAAGGTGGTCAAGACGAACTGAATAATCCAGCTCGTTCGCATCCCAATGGTATTCATGATCAGCTCGTGAACCCCCGGAATCATATGTGAGCCCATCTCGAGCACGAAGACCGGCAGGGCAAGTGCTGCTGCGATGATGAGCTCGCGTTTGAGCCCACGAGCCTCTTCTTCGCGCTTTTCTGTCATGTCTTGGCTTGGCGCGGACCCTTGGCGCTCCTTGGCATCATAACCAGCGTTCTCAACGGCTTCGATCAGTGATTCAACACTTGCACGAGCCTTAATCGTAGCCCGTTCAGTAGCCAGATTCACGCTCGCCTCCGAGACGCCGGGTACGGCTAGGAGCGCCTTCTCGGCACGTCCTACACATGAGGCACAGGTCATCCCCTCTATCTCGAGCTCATAGGTTTGCTCCGGCACGTCGTAGCCCGCGTTCTCAATGGTCTCGATCATCTTGTGTCTATCGAGAGAAGAGTCGTGTTCGATATCGGCTCGCTCGGTGGCAAGATTTACCGAGACGCGCGTCACGCCAGGGAGGTTTTGGAGCGCTTTCTCAACGCGACCTACGCAGGACGCGCAGGTCATACCTTCGATTTGTAATGCCGTTCTATTTGTCTCACTCATAGTCAGTTCCTAAGCCAAGTCGCGTCTCTCTGATTCCTCTCAGAAACAAAAAGATTCCAATCTCCAAGTTGTGTTTTGGAACCGTGTTGCACCATTCTGGCATCTTTTAGACACATGGGGCAGCACGCGCAACGTGAGTGATGGTGAAGAGATGAGCAACAATAGACGGATAGAGGCACTCGAACATGGTAGAAGCCTACTCGATGAGGCCACGGAAAACATAACTTTTGAAGAGTTCGACTGGGCTTTTGAAGAAGTATGGGCTGGCGTGGCCTCCATCCTCAACGCCTTTCATCCGCATCCCGCAGAAACACTGACTCTGGCTCCGAAAGGCGAGGTCCCCGCGCCAGGCTCGTTGTTCCGGATTTTGGCCGCCTTGCCCCGAGCTCCGAAGAATAAACGTATTGTAGCTGACCTCGAAAAGTTACGGGGTGAGCACTCAAGGCTCAGCGCCGAGGCTTTTGGAAAGCGTGTCGAACAGATTGTTTTCGAAGCCTGGCTTCTGCACGACGAGTGTGGCCAAAGCCTGCAGCTCGAAGACGACCGTCTAGACGGACGACTCATCGTGCCAGACCCATCGCCGGGTAGGGTAGGGGGGCGAGTGATAGAGCGGCGAACCGCGCTCAAACTCCTCCTCGCCTCAAGCGTGATGCCGGCTGCGGCCTGTTCTAAAATCGAAGCCGACTCGAAACCCGTTGCCGAGGCGAGCGCGGCCAAAGTGGAGAAGACGCGCCTGGAAGGGGCGAAGGCCAAACGTGTGAGTCAGATTCAAGGCATGAACTGGCCGACAAGCGATCCATTCCTCTTTTGCGCCTACCATCAGGATGATTACCCGACCGGAAATGAGAATATGGGGCCGGCGGCGAGCCTTGATGGCCGCCATATCGGGCGAGATTTCGAAGGCAAAGACAACTGGCGGATGTACCATGGACGTGACGTTCCCGGGTTTCCGAGGCACCCACATCGAGGCTTTGAAACCGTAACGGTCGTTCGCTCAGGAATGCTCGATCACGCTGATTCTCTGGGGGCTACCGCGCGATACGGAGCAGGGGACGTTCAATGGCTGACCGCCGGCGGCGGCATCCAACATGCCGAAATGTTTCCGCTTTTGCGGTCTGATTCACCGAATCCTCTGGAGCTCTTTCAGATTTGGATGAATTTGCCGCGCTCAAACAAGATGGTGAACGCTCACTTCAAAATGCTCTGGTCCGAGAAGATTCCTCGCATCCCTGTACAGGACTCAAAGGGGCGACTTAGCGAAATCACCCTGGCTGCCGGTGAATTCCAGGGTCATCGCCCGCCCACTCCGCCACCCGACTCCTGGGCCTCACAGCCCGGCTCGGATGTCGCAATTTTCACCGTTCGAATGGAGGCCGGCGCGCAGGTTGAACTGCCGGCCGTAAACCCGGGAACATGGCGCTCGTTGTATCTGCATCGTGGTGTCGGAGCCAAAGTTTCGGGCATCTCCGTTGGTAATCTCCAGCGCGTGGAGTTCGAGGAGTCAGGGCCTATAAGCCTTGAGGCGCTTGGCGCGGAAACTGAGATTCTCGTCCTTCAGGGACGTCCAATTGGTGAGCCAGTGGCCAAGCGTGGTCCGTTCGTGATGAACACTCATGACGAGATCCAACAGGCTTATAGAGACTATCAGCAAACGCAGTTCGGGGGCTGGCCGTGGCAAGGAAATGGCCCTGTTCACCAGCGCACCGAAGGTAGATTCGCAATTCATCCAGACGGGCGGCGCGAAGAACCCGTCTAAACCATAGGAAAAACATGTCAGAAGAATACGTCCCCCCAAAAGTATGGAAGTGGGAAAAACAAAGTGGTGGCAATTTTGCCAACATCAACCGTCCCGAAGCTGGTCCAACGCATGAGAAGGAGCTGCCGGTAGGCGAGCATCCGCTGCAGCTCTATTCGCTGGCGACTCCGAATGGTGTCAAAGTGACAGTCATGCTTGAGGAGCTCTTGGCTCTTGGAATCAACGACGCCGAGTACGACGCCTACCTGATCAACATTCTGGAAGGCGACCAATTCTCGAGCGGCTTTGTCGATATCAATCCAAATTCCAAAATCCCGGCACTCCTCGATAGGTCCGAGGACCCTGCTGTGCGGGTCTTTGAGTCGGGTTCGATCTTGGTCTATCTGGCCGAAAAGTTCGGAAAGTTCTTGCCCACCGACCGAGCCGCAAGAGCTGAGACCCTGAACTGGCTATTTTGGCAAATGGGCGCAGCTCCTTACCTTGGAGGTGGATTCGGACATTTCTACGCCTACGCGCCTTCGAAAATGGAGTATCCTATCAACAGGTTCGCCATGGAGGCCAAGAGGCAACTCGATGTGTTGAATCGGCGTTTGGCCGAGTCCGAGTTTATTGCAGGCAATGAGTACACCATCGCGGATATGGGCATTTGGCCCTGGTATGGCGCGCTCGTGAGAGAGAATGTCTACAAGGCTGCCGAATTCTTAGAGGTCCACACCTACGAACACGTGGTGCGGTGGGCCGACCAGATAGCAGAACGCCCCGCGGTCAAGCGAGGCGTTGTGGTGAACCGTTCGTGGGGTGATGAGGCCCAACTGGCTGAGCGCCATTCTGCGAGCGATATCGACGCAGTTCTTACTTCGACTTAGCGAAACGCAAGTACGGAAGCTTGATATCGAGCTCTCCAAATCGCGCTGCAGCATCCTCGTTGTTTAGAGAGGTGGAAACTACCACATCTTGTCCGGGGACCCAGTTTGCTGGAGTAGCCAGCGGCGCGCCGTCGGTGATTTGAACGGCGTCTAGAGCCCGCAAAATTTCAGCGAAATTACGTCCAACACTCATTGGATATGTCATTGTAAGCCGAACTTTCTTGTCGGGGCCGATGATGAAAACGGTTCGCACGGTTGCGCTATCGGCAGGTGTACGTCCGTCGGGAAGAATGGCCTCGGCTGGTAACATGTCGTAGAGCTTGGCGACCGTCAAAGAGCTGTCATCGATGATTGGAAAGTTTGCAGGAGCACCCGCAAAAGCCTCAATATCTCGTTTCCATTTGTGGTGCTCCTCAACACTGTCTACAGAAACGCCCATGACCTTGGTGTTCCGCTTTTCAAACTCCCCCGCAAGCTGCGCCACAGCTCCAAACTCTGTGGTGCAAATCGGCGTGAAATCCTTTGGGTGAGAAAAGAGAATCGCATATCCGTCTCCGATCCAATCGTGAAAGTCTAGCTTTCCGGAGGTCGAGTCGGCAGTGAAGTTAGGTGCGATATCGTTGATTCTGAGTCCCATTGTTTTCTCCTTGGTTGAGACATTCCAAAGCTCGGATGATCGAACTCAAGCCAAGGTTTCGTGCTCGGGTTCAATTATTCTTTGATCAGATCAACCAAGCATTGAACAGAGCGGTGGGATTCGACGGGATGCCTCAAGTATTTGTCTAGAATGACTTCGTAATGGTTGCGACGTCCCACGCGTGTCTTGATCACATAGCCTTCATCTTCGAGCTCCGAGACGATGCGCTGTACGGCGCGCTCGGTGATGCCTACACGTTCCGAGAGGTCACGGGTGCGTGAATCTGGATTCTCTACAAGACAGAGGAGTACGTGCGCGTGATTTGTCAGAAAGGTCCAAGTGTTTTCTACAGCCATGGTTGGAGCCCTTGGTGTCCACCAAACGGTCGATATTGGTCGAGACTACGACTAATCGTCAAGTGGCGCAGCAATTCTTACGAATTAGTAACGATGTTTTAAGAAATCGTTTACACGAAAGAAAAAACATGAAATCTTTTTCGTGTATTTGGCATCATATGTCTAGTGCCGCTTTTGGCTTCAATTAGGAGATGAGTATGTCCATGAGAATTTTTAGTGCGCTTGCTGTTTCCGCTTTCCTTGTTGCTTGTGGTGCGAAAGAGCAACAACAAGTCCAGACTGCCGGTACGGACACGGTGGTTAAGGCTGCTTCCGCACAGGATCCAACTCCGGCCCTTACCCAGGGAGTAAGAGATGCAATGACGCCTGACGCCGTTCTCAACGGCCTCAAGGCAGGCAATGAGCGTTTTCTCAACCGCACACCGCTCTACCGAGACTATGCAGACCAGATCGCTGATACCAGCGCTGGGCAGTTCCCTTCGGCTGTCATTTTGAGCTGCATCGACTCACGAATTCCGACCGAAGTCGTGCTCGACCAGGGGATCGGTGACGTGTTCAATGCGCGTGTCGCTGGGAATATCGTGAACGCCGAGATTCTCGGCTCAATGGAGTTCGCTACCGCGGTGGCTGGTGCGAAGCTTGTCGTGGTCATGGGCCATACCAAGTGTGGCGCGGTCATGGGAGCTTGCGACAACGTTGACCTCGGAAACGTAACGTCGCTCGTGACCAATATCCGCCCAAGCGTTGAGGCGGTCGCAGGCCAATCCTGCGCGTCTTCCGATTCGTCCACGGTGGACAAGGTCGCATCTCATAACGTGGAGCGCACCATTGAAGAGATTCGCAAACAGTCGGCAATCATGGCCGACCTTGAGAGCCAGGGTAAGATCAAGATCGTTGGCGCCATGTACGATATCTCTAGCGGTAGAGTCACCTTCATGTAAGGGAAGGCTAGACTTGGCTTGACAGAGGTCTCGCTCAGCTACAAAACTCCAGAACCCTGAGTTCTGGAGCATACATGAGCGAATTCCAATACGAGAAACCCTTCCAGTTTTCTGAAGATCCAACGCGCTACCGATATCTCGGTAGCGACGGCGTCAGCACCCAGACCATCGGGGGAGAGACATTCGTGAAGATCGAACCCGAGGTCTTTGCTGAGTTGGCTCGTCAAGCGCTTCACGACACGTCGTTCTACCTGCGGACAGCACACCAAGAGCGAGTTGCAGCAATCCTCAAGGACCCCGAGGCTAGCGATAATGATCGTTTTGTTGCACGGACTCTCTTGAAGAACTCGGTGATAGCAGCCAATGGGCAATTGCCGATTTGCCAAGATACCGGAACAGCGATTGTCGTCGGGAAAAAGGGTCATCGCGTCCTTACCGATGGCGAAGATCCTAAGCACCTCTCGAAGGGAATCTGGCAAACCTACCAGACCGACAACCTTCGGTACTCTCAGGTAGTTCCGCTGACCATGTACAAGGAGAAGAACTCGGGCAATAACCTTCCCGCCCAGATCGATATCTACGCTTCGAAAGGGGCGAGCTACGAGTTTCTCTTCTTGGCTAAAGGGGGCGGCTCTGCGAACAAGACCTACCTTTTCCAGGAGACCAAGGCGCTCCTGAATCCCGAAAGCCTTGAGAAATTCCTCGTTGAGAAGATGAAGACGCTTGGCACCGCCGCCTGTCCTCCATATCACGTAGCCTTTGTCATTGGGGGCACCAGCGCCGAGTCCACACTCAAGACCGTGAAACTCGCCAGTGCCAAGGAGCTCGACCACCTCCCTACGACTGGATCAGACGGTGGGCGTGCGTTTCGTGATGTCGAACTCGAGGAGCGGCTTCTAAAGGCTGCGTGGGGAACGGGCCTCGGCGCACAGTTTGGAGGAAAGTACTTTGCCCATGATGTGCGCGTAATAAGGCTCCCAAGGCACGGGGCCTCATGTCCCGTGGGCATGGGGGTGTCGTGTTCTGCCGATAGGAATATCAAGGCGAAGATCGATGAGAGCGGAATCTGGCTCGAGGAGATGGAGCAACATCCAGAGCGCTTCCTGCTCGAGGCAGAGAACGACGAAGATGCCGGTGTTCGTATCAACCTGAATCAGCCAATGGATGAGATACGGGCAGAACTTTCCAAATATCCAGTGAAGACCCGCGTGCTCTTAAGCGGAAGGTTGATCGTCGCGCGAGACATGGCGCACGCCCGACTCAAAGACATGATTGACCGCGGGGAGCCTATGCCTCAATGGTTTAAGGATCATCCGGTCTACTATGCGGGTCCTGCTAAAACGCCTCCAGGAATGCCTTCCGGGTCGTTCGGGCCAACCACAGCCCAACGCATGGACGCTTATGTAGACTTCTTCCAATCACTCGGTGGCTCGCTCGTGATGCTGGCTAAGGGGAATCGCTCCAAACAAGTCACTGACGCTTGCCATAAACACGGTGGCTTCTACCTCGGTAGCATCGGTGGCCCAGCCGCGATCCTCGCAGCCGAGAGCATTAAGAAAGTAGAGGTTCAGGATTTCGAGGACCTTGGAATGGAGGCCATCTGGAGCATTGATGTGGAAGATTTCCCGGCGTTCATCCTCGTGGATGACAAGGGCAACGATTTCTTCCAGCAATTGAAATGATCAGTTGAGGTACTCAGATTCTGAGCGCCAGGTCGGATCTGGGTACCAAAAGAACATCAGGGTTCCAAACGAGATGGTGTCGATGACTTGGTCTGAGATGGACTCTTCGAGCGTCGCACAGCCCCAGCTCGGGGTGACCCAGCCGTCTCGCTCAATGATGTCCTGTGCGTTTCCAAACCAAGGGTGGACCACGATCTCTCTTTCGCGCACACGGTCATTAAATCCGGCTTCTAGGCCGTCCAGAAGCACGGAATAGCCATAGTCTCCTACGTAGGTCTCATCCGTGCGCATCAGGCCGAGGCTTGATTGGTGACTTCCCAAAACATTCGAGAATTTAGAAGCCATCCCGAGATCCTCGCCTTCAATGGACCCCTCTCCGTGGGCGGTGTGGAGGTTGAAGAGCAACTCTCCCGAGTTTAGGTCGAACACCCATTGCCGTTTCTGGCTTGAGTGCATCGAGAAGTCCGTGAGCGTGTATTCGAAACGTCGGGTCTCGTCGCGCTGCCAGGCGAGCGAAAACGCGCGGAGCGCGTCGTTGGCGAGCTCCTCATTGATCCCGTGCGTGGTGAAAGTCTGACTGGTGGTCACATTGACATCAAGGTCGAATGTGCCAGCAAACTCTACGCCCTCATCATTGACCCAGGTGTCAGCCACCAACCAATACTCGCCCGCTTCAAGCCAAGAGCCCGCTCGGAAGTTTCCTCGGTCCATGCAGGATGCTGGGTTCCGCTCCAGAAGCAGATGAACATCCACATCCACACCTTCCGGCTCTCCCGAGAGTTGGGCGCTGAAGAATCCCGGCTCTTGGATCACAACTCGGTAGACCAACTCAGGCCCCGACTCGTTTGTCTCGGGCGCGCACTCGTAGCTATCCCACTCCCGCGTACCTGTGGTGGTATCAGCGCTGATTCTGGACGGGAATGTAGAGATACAGGTGGGGTCTGAATCGCAACCTGGTGGTTCTGGATCCTGTGGTTGAGGGTCTTGAATCTGGGGGTCTTGAGGAGCCGGGATCTCTTGCTCAGGTGGCTGAGTTTCTGGGTTCTGTGGCCTCTCTTGAACTTCGGACGGCTCCGAGTCCACTGCGTCTTCAGAACAAGCGAGTGTAAGGAGTACCCCAAGTACAAGCGGCTTGTAGCCGTGTGAGTTGAACGGAGAAATCAAAATAGCCTCAGCCCTCTTCTACGTACAGCCAAGAATCCGAGAAGCATGAGGAGCATGCCTGTGTTTCCGGCACCATTCGTAGATGCACAACCGCAACCCTCGTCAGCACCAGTCGGCGTAGGGGACGGTTGCTCAACCACATCGGTATCTCCCACAAGTCGCATCTCGCAATCGGTCCAATTGGACGACACATCTCCTGCAACCACACGTACTTGGAAGAGATAGGCGCCAGGCTCCACGAGTGCTTGCTCAATCGGGATTTCGGTCGTCGCCGCACCAACGTTCTGAGCGACGGAGTTTGTGTAGACCGGAGCCGCTCCACCGTTGAGGTAGATCGCGACTTCAAACGTAGTGGTTGGGTCCTCGTTCACGTTCTGAACTTCCACAAATTCAGGTAGTGCCTCGTGCTCGCGTCCGGCACCGCAATATTCGCCAAAGGCATCTCCGAAGGACGGAGGATTCAAAGTGTCTGGCTCGATGTAAATCTCGAAGTCGGTGACGACCGACCAATCGCTCTCAGCCCCTCGCTCGTCCACCGCTTTTGCACGGAGGAAATAGCGCCCCAACTCCAATTCAGTTGGTGTCCATTCAACACTCGCCGCGAGCGGCTCAGGCTCAAGGGCTTCACTGGTTTGAAGCACATTCTCAAATGCATCGTCAGCGGCGAGCTCGATGACGACCGAGACTGCCTCTTCCTCAGGGTCTGTTGGAACCGACGCCGAAACACGAGGAGTAAGCACCATCACGGTTTCGCCATTTGTCGGCTTCAGGATTTCTGGAACGCCAGGTGGGTCGTTGACGGCATCCACACGGAAACTCTGCCACGTAGTCCACGGGCTATACCCAGTCGTGACATCCCCATCAAAAGCACGCGCTCGCCAGAAGACAAACGCGTTCTCTGTGAGCGTATCAACTTGCCACTCGGTGGTCGTATCGGGGCCTTGGGCTAAGAGATTTGTCTGGTCAGGTTCACCAGTAGGTGAGCCTTCGCGGAGCTGGAATTCGTATTGAAGTGGATCCTCGTCGGGATCAACCACATTGCCCACAACCAGTGTGGGTGTCGGGATGATCACGCGCACCTGGTCGATGGGGGAAAGGAGAACGGGCATCGGAGGCGCAAGATTCACAGCGTTGACGTTGATAACCACAACTACGGTTTCGGTGAACTCGCCATCGGTGATTGTGATCTCGATGGTATAAGGGCCGTCGGGGGCCGCGGTTTGCGACGGGGTCCAAGAGTAGGTTCCGTCGTTTTCGTTCAGGGTCAGAGCGCCATCGGTAACGTCGTCGCCCGCAGCGTTGGTCTGCGTAACCGTGACCGTCAACGCGTCGTTGTCAGGGTCGGTATACTCGAGATCAAACGTAATGGTTTCAGCCTCGTCGAGTCCAATCATCGCAGCATCAGGAACCGGCGCACCATTTTGAGTCACGCTCAAGTCCGGGACTCGGTTGCCCATGCTCACGCCAAATGTGTAGGGCCCCACACTTTGTTTTCCAACGCCACCAAAGTTCGGGTCGCCAAATGCGCTAACCACAAAACAGTACGTCCCGGCGCTCAAGATGCCGGTGTCGATATGTGAAGCGCGGGTTCCGCCATGGTCGTCGTTATAGCCGAGCTCGGTGGTACCTGTGGCGTCGAAGAAGCCGAGGATGGGGTCGAACCATGGGTGCTCACGGGTAATGCCGTCGATTTCGATCTGGTTTGAGACGTCGACCATCAGGCGGTCACCGTCTTGAACGGTAGTGCAGTACCAGTCCACATCTGGGCCTCCGCTGAGTATCGCGTCTTGAACATGGGGCAGAGTAGTCACTTGGACTGCGCTCGCTACATCGTTGCTGGGCTCGCCTGGGTCTGCGGGGAAAGGTGGCAGGTTGATTCCGCCCACCACGTTGATTCCGCCCGCCGTGACTTGATGTGGGCCTCCAAACGCCATGCCCCTGTTACCAGTCGGGTCGTACCCGATGATTCGATAAGAATGGTTGCTCAAGAGGCCGGCCATCACGAACCCACCAAACTTTGTGTTGCGCAGGTTCTTCGATATATCGGTGTGGTGATAGCGGTGGTCCGTGGTGGACTCGACTCGTACCCTCATATTTACGTCAAAGACGGTGGACTCCAGTCTCCCGGTGAGCGGCATCGTGATGTCGAGCCCGGTCAACGCATCCGCATCGGCAACGGTCAGGACGTCCGCGTCAGCCGCGATGAGTCCGTCTGAAATAGGTGCGGCTACGTCGTACCATGTGTCGCCAAAATGCCGTGAATCACCGTCCGGCATGCGGACGTCGATCTTATAATTTCCCGCCGGAACATTGGAGAATTCATAGGCGCCCGCCGCAGAAGCTGTAGTGCTTTGAATCGAATATCCCTTAGGTCCTTCCTCCCAAAGTCGGACCTCCATTCCCGTGATACCTGCACCATTTGGATCCAGAATTGATCCCGAAAGAGTTGCTGCACTTAGTGGTAGCGAAACCATTACGAGCGCTGCGCCCGTCAACCATTGTCTAAACATAAATTTTCCTCCAAGGAATGATTAGTTGGATGCTATCAAACTCTTTGGAATTAGACAATTTGCGGAGTCTCGTACCGGGGCTGGCAAGCATTCAATCTTGGACAAATCCGGGCCACCGCTTCATATACTCGATGAACGGCTTGGAAAGCGCCTGCTCCTCCAAGTCCAATGGGCTCATCGGAGGACGTCTCGGCTCTTTAGCCTTCTCCAGGACTCGACTCGGCCAGTCAGCGTTTGCGATAGCCGAGCGCCCCAGAGCCACAGCATCAGCCCCGAGTGCGAGTTGGCCTTCGAAGTCGGCGGCCGTCCAGATATTTCCGGCGCTGATCAAAGGGACCTCAGGGGGGAGGGCCTTTCTAAAGCGGCTACATGGATGTTCTTCAGGATACTTTTGCGAATTGGCTTGTGCATCCCAGAGAGAGATATGGATGAAGTCTACGTCCCGCTCAGAAAGCCAGAGTGCGGTTTGTATGCTCTCGTCTATATCGAGCCCTTTCGTTGCCTTAAAGTCTTCCGGTGAAAGTCTCACACCGACAATGAACTTTGGCGACACTAGCTCTTTGACCCGTTCAAAAACCCTCAGGAGCAATCGCGCTCGATTCTCAAGAGAGCCACCCCACTGGTCATCGCGCTGGTTGTGCGAACTCAGAAACTGGCAGAGAAGATAGCCATGAGCGCCGTGCAACTCAACGCCGTCCACCCCGGCTTTCTCCAAACGAAGGGCAGCTTGGCCAAAATCTTCGATCACGCGCTCGATATTCTGCTCACTTCCTGCTCGAACGCGCCCATTATCACTCGACGTGCAGGACCACGGGTCGGCCGAAAGACTCGCGCGTTCGCCCCCGTGAAAGAGTTGGGCAAGGAGCAACGCACCGTCTTCGTGAATGGTGTCGGCGAGTCGCGCCCAGCCTGGCATCAGTGCGTCATCAAAACACCCGAGTTGTCCCTTCCATGCATGACCGTCCAGGTGCACATGGGTGGCGCAAGACTCGATGACTCCGAATCCCCCGCGTGATCGAGCCTTGAGCCACGCGATCTCGGCTTCAGAGATCGAGCCGTCGTCATGGCTTTGAAGATTCGTCATGGGGGCAAGCCAGACTCGATTTGGGGCAGCACGGCCGTTTGGAAACCGCATCCTTTACTCCTTCTTTTCGCGCTCTTCGCTCGATGAATAGGAGAGTTGAGGATGCTGTGCAGGAGGCAATTGGTGCGGAGTTTGTTTCACGTTCGCTCTGGCTGGAAGCGAGTGATTTGCGCCAAATTCCACACCCGAATCCGCGATGATCTGAGGCTGGAAGTCATGCTCAGCCGCCTTTTTGAGCCATTTTGCAT
This sequence comes from Microvenator marinus, assembly GCF_007993755.1. GTDB lineage: Bacteria > Myxococcota_A > Bradymonadia > Bradymonadales > Bradymonadaceae > Allomicrovenator > Allomicrovenator marinus. Next base: position 1,389,647 of record NZ_CP042467.1, on the reverse strand, counting down.
ACTCTCGAAGCCGCTGCGTCATCTGGAAACCCCATTTATCGCGCACTTGCTGGCATTGGTTGAGGTCTATCTCGCTCACCAATACACCGTCACGCGTTCTGGATAGCCCTGGCGTGCGGCTGCCGTCTGGGGCCGTCACGTAGCTCGAACCGTAGAAATGTCCAAAGTCTTTGTGCGCGGGCTTTCCATCTCCCGAGGTGAACTCATTGGGGAAAGACTCGGTGCCGATTCGGTTGATGCCCGCCGAGAAGTAGTTGTTGGCGATGGACGCACAACGCGCCTCAATCGGCCAGAGCGGCTCGGAGAGCGCGCCCACGGTTGCCGATGGGTTGAAGACAATCTCCGCCCCGTTGATACCAAACATCAACCAATTCAAAGGATGGTGGCGGCCGTAGCAGATATTGATGCCGACCTTGCCGAACTGAGTCGCAAAGACGGGGTGGCCGGTGTCGCCTTCCATGTAGTACGTCGACTCGTTGAAGTCGCCCACTCGTGGAATGTGGTTCTTGCGGTGTTTGCCAATAATATTGCCGCGATTTCCGATCACTACAGCAGTGTTGTGAATGGTTCCACCGTGGGTCTCATCGCGCTCGAGAATCGGCGAGACGATGACCATGTTGTAGCGACGCGCGAGCTCAGCAAGGAATCGAGTCGACGGCCCATCAACCGGCTCCGCAAACTCCAGCCAAGGCTGCTTCTCGCGGGTGCAAAATGCAAAAGGCATCGTCCATGCTTCTTGGAGACAGAGAACGTTGACACCCATGGCTCCCGCAGCATGAATGAGCTTCTCAGTTCGATCGCAAATGGCCTGAAATTGAACGTCTACCGGGGCGCTGGTCGATTCCACGATTTGTGTCTGAATGACTCCAACGCGCACGATTCTTGGCGCGCGGCGCTGTTCTCGTGTTACCGCGAAACGCCATGCAGCCACGTCGAAATCGAATTTCTCAGCGAGCATTTTTGCGTCTTCGGTAAGTGGGATCTCTTCTGGAAGGTTTCCGTAAAGAATACGGAAGGCTTCAGCCTGGTCCTCCGCGGGTAGTTTCTTCAATAGACTTTCAAGGCTCTCAAGTTCTTGCTTTGCCATTCAATCTCCTCGGGTGATGTCGAAGGCGCGAGTGTAGGACACTAGGCTTGCGAGGTCATTAGGATTTTTGGGTCAAAAGCCGAGTGATGAAAAAAACGCTTGATTATCTACTTGCAAGTAGATAATTATCTACTCATGGGTAGACCAAAGAAAAAACAATCCGAACTCACTGTTGAAACGCTTCTCGATGCGGCGGAAGCCAATTTTGCGAGGGACGGCTTTATGGCCGCAAACTTGGCCGAGATCGCTTCTGAAGCTGGAATCACGAGGCCTTCGCTGCTTTACCACTTCAAGTCCAAAGAAGGTTTGTACGAGGCGGTGATCGAACGAATTTTCGAGCGGATTGCCGAAAAAGTTCGCCACGGATTGGTGGCTGGTGAGGAGAGCAGGGCGAGCGTGGTCGAATTGGCGGCGGCGATTACCGCATTCTTTCGGGATCATTCGGCTACATCTTCACTGATCGTGCGTGAGATTCTCGCGCCGCGTGGTCCGGGCCAGGAAAAAATACGCGAGCACGCCCCGGTCTTGTTGGATTCCGTAGAAGCTTGGATTCGCTCGATTCCGGGGCTCCGGACGGATGTCTCGGTGCGCGATGTGATGATGCAAGTTGTGACAAGCGCACTCATGCGCGGCTCCAACGCAGCGCTCGCCCACGATTTATGGGGCCCAAAAAGTCCTGACTATCACTCACTCATCTACACATTGTTTGAGGAGGAAAGTTGAAACTCGCACCTTTTTTCATCGTTTACGCTACCGCACCTGCACTATTTGCCGGGATTTATTTTGGCGGTTGGGCAAACATCTTACCGGCACTCGTCGCCTTCCTGCTCGTCCCGGTTGCGGATGCGATGACCGAACACAACCTCTGGAACCCTGGTGAAGAACACGAAAAGAAGAATCCAGTCCGCGACTTCACCTTCGGCTTGCCCCTTTATCTATGGGTGCCGCTGCAGATCTTCGTCTTGGTATGGGCGATGTCAGAGGCAGGTGGACGCCAAGGCTTGAATTGGCTTGGACTTGCGCTCTCGGTCGGACTGTTCACGGGCGGAATAGGTATCACCATTGCGCACGAGCTCATGCACCGCAAACCGTGGCACGAACGTGGGTTGGCCGAAGTCCTAATGCTGAGCGTCACCTATCCACATTTCTGTATCGAGCACGTTTTTGGTCACCACAAACACGTGGCCACACCTTTGGATGCGGCCACCTCAAGGCTTGGCGAAAGCCTTTATGCGTTTTTACCACGGGTCCTCGTTGATAGTTTGACCAGTGCGGTAGAGCTCGAAAAGAAGCGGATCGCCAGAGCTGGGATCTCTGTGTTCAGTCTGAAGAATCGACTGCTCCGTTACACGCTTTTGACGGCAGTGATTTACGGCGGAGTTATGTTCTTCTTTGGACCGAAAGGTGTCTTGTTCTTTGTGGTTCAAAGTGCCGTTGCGATCTTGTTGCTTGAGACCATTAACTACGTGGAACACTACGGATTGATGCGCAAGGAGAAGTCTCCGGGCAAGTATGAGCGCGTTCAACCGCACCATTCGTGGAACGCAAACCACCGAGTCAGCAACTATTGGCTCTTCAATCTACAGCGCCACGCAGACCATCACGCATGGGCTAGCCGGCCGTACCACTTGTTGAGAACCACGGAAGAAGGTCCGCAACTTCCGTATGGCTATCCGACCATGCTCCTCATGGCCTTTTTGCCTCCAGTTTGGAGGAAGGTGATGGACCCGTTGGTGCTACGCCTCATCGAAGAAAAATAACGAAGCGAGGTGAAAAAATATTTACTTGGCTCTTGCGAAGTGTTTGGTTGGTGTGTATGTGTTCTCTTTAGGCGAAGAAGGATTCGCTTAATGTGTAGTTGAATACCCTTGCCTTTTTTACACTAGAAGAGCTTGTCACATGTCTAAGCGCAAACTAGGTTCAGACACTGAATCCAAACCGAAGAGTCAAGAACGTGAGTACGAAGAAACGCTTGTCCGGTCCCGAGGCTCGGGCGCGTATACTGGAAGCCGCAGCGCGTGCCTTTCGACAACATGGATTGGGGGCTACGGTGGACCAAATCTCGACGGAGGCTGGATACTCGACCTCGGCCCTTTACAAACACTTTGCCAATCGGGACGCCATACTTCAGGCTCTAGCCGTAGAGGTCCGGTCTCGAATGAAGCAGGTCTATACCGAGGAGCCTCCAATACCATTGCGATTCGAGGATCGACTTCGTTGGGTGATGAGTCGCCTGACGAATTTTGTTCTGGAGGATCCAGATTTCTTTTTTGCGGTTCACTCGGCGTCTCCGGGGCTCAGAAGTGTCGGACCGCCGGATCAAGACGAACTCCTGAATCAACACATCAGCTACTTTACTCGCGTGATGCAGCAGGGGATCGACGAAGAAGTTCTGAGTCCGACCCACACGGCGGAGAGTCTTGCTCTCGTCTTTACGGGGATTCTAGATGCACTCGGGACGCGCTGGGGTCGAAATCAGACTCCTGCACCCGAACCGATCGGCGAACAAGCACTGGATATCTTTATGAATGGCGCGCGGCAAAAGGATTCTTAGTCCTCTTCCTGGCACTTTTTTCTTCCCCTTCATTTGCCCAATCTCTGAATCTAGAGGACGTTCTTCGGCTTTCCGTGGAGTCGCATCCTGAACTTGAAGGCGCCGATGCCGACGTAGCTATCGCCAGGGCCAACCGTGCAAGAACTCGCGCCAGCTATGGACCGAGTTTGAAAGCAGCGGCTAGCGTACAGGTTTGGAATGATGCCATAGAAATGAATCTTGCCGAGGGTATACCACCGCTTCCTGAGCCATCGAACGAGTATGAAGCCCTTATCTCAGGCTTCTTGAATTCTGGAACAGTGAGTATTCGCGACCAGGTTACATGGGACGCGTCTCTTACCATAACTCAGCCGCTGTCTCCGCTATGGGACGTCTATCTTGCTGCTCAGGTTAGGGAGCTGGATGAGTCGATAGCCAAAACACAAAATGACGCACTAACTCGGCGCATCCAGAAAGACGCTGTGGTGGCCTACTGGCGAGTGGTACAGGCAAAGAAGAGTTTGGAGGTCGCTGAAGCTTCGGTCGCCGAGCTCGAATCCCAGGCATCGCGACTTCAGACTTTGGTGGAGCTTGGCGCGGCCCAGAATGTGGACAAATTGAGACTCGATGTGGCGCTGGCTGCGGCTAAGAAGAGTGTTTTTGAGGCGGAGGCTAATGTTTCTCTTTCTCTATCTGCGCTTTCCGTGGCGATGGGACGCGCTTCCATGCCCGGGCTTGATGTTGCAGCGATAGAGCCATCGGAGATGCTTGCTCCAGAAACAGACATCAACACCTTGGTCGACGAGGCACTGAGGAATAGGGAAGAGCTCAAGAGCCTGGAACAAAACATTCAACAGGCCGACTTAGGTGTGGGCTTGGAGCGTGCCAACTACTATCCAGACGTAGTGGCGTTGGCGCAGGCAAAACATGCTCAGGGCCAGGGGCTAGCGGGAGAAAACACGTTCTTTGTAGGGGCTGCCATGGAGTGGACCTTCTTCGAGTGGGGTAGGACTTCACGAGCGGTGGATGCCGCAGAGGCTACTTCGATCAAAGTCAAGGCAGCAAGAACTCAGGCGCAACATCAGATTGGGCTGCAGATTCGAAAAGCGTGGTTCGACTATGTTGCCGCGCAGAAAGGCTACGAGGTTGCCGGCGTCGCTGCTACGCAAGCTGAAGAAGCTTATCGCGTAGAGACCGAGCGATTTGAAGCAGGTCAGACTGCGGCAACCGACCTGCTATCTGCGCAAACCGCCCTTACGGAAGCACGCAATAACCGTGACGCAGCTTTTTATCAGGCTCTTGTCCATCGAAGTGAATTGATTTGGGCATTGGGTCGACCGTTGACTCGCAAGAACTTAGTTGAAGGAAGTTTAAGATGAATATTCGAACCATGATAATATTAGCGGCTCTTGTGCTTTGGGGATGCGGAGGTGAAGGCGAAAAGGTGTCTCTTCCTGTTGACGTCGAACCTGCCAAACCGAAAGTACAGACACCCAACATTGGTAAAATTGCCAACGGTACTGGTGATATCAACACAAACCTCACGCTCGCCGGTACAGTCGAGACCTATCGGGACGCCAAAGTTGCTGCGGGGGTCAGTGGTGTTGTTGAAAAGGTCTTGGTTGAGGAGGGCCAAGTCGTCAAAGCAGGCGATGTGCTGGTTGAAATTGACCCGGCGACCTATCGACTCAGAGTTCGGCAAGCTGAAGCAGCGCGGCGACGTGGCGAAGCGCAAGTCGCAATGCTTGAAAAACAGTTTAATCGTGCCAAACAACTCCTCGACCGAAACGCGGCAACACAGGCGGATTTTGACATGATTTCTGGTCAACTTGAGGTTGCTCGCGCCGGGGTCGCCGAGGCAGAAGTTGGAGTGCAAATGGCACGAAACATGTTGTCAGACTCCAAAGTCTCGGCGCCGTACGATGCGGTGGTCACACGGGTGGCCGTCTCGGAAGGCGACTTTGCCGCTGCAGGTCCAACGGCACTGATTGAGCTCGCCGAAATCTCGAGACTTCGCGCCAGGATAGAAGTTCCGGAGTCATACCTTGCCCGGGTGACCATTGGACAAGATATCACGCTCAGAGTGCCGTCTGCAGGAAAGTCCCTGAACGCGAAAGTGGAGAGCATCAACCCCTTAATCAAGCCGGGAACCCGGTCCTTTGCAGCACTAATGGAACTCGAAAATACAGACCTAGAACTCAGACCGGGAATGTTCGTTGAAGCTACAATCGGAGGCCAGCGATGAACCTCATTGACTTAACGATTCGCCGACCCGTATTCACAAGCGTCTTGATGTTGATGCTCGTTGTCTTTGGTGGCTGGGCTTACAACAAAGTTGGTGTCGATCTCTACCCCGATGTGGATGTTCCGGTGGTAACGGTCACGGCTGTTTATCCTGGAGCTGACCCTTTAACGATTGAATCTCGCGTTGTTGAACCGCTTGAAGAGGCGATCAACGGGGTAAGTGGTCTCGAAGAATTGCGTTCAACGAGCTCGGAAAACGTGGCCGTGGTCGTTGCTCAGTTCGCGCTAGAGGTCAACGGTGACCAGGCAGCTCAGGATGTTCGCGACAAGGTCGCGTCAATTCTTGCTCAGCTTCCAGAAGGTGTAGAAGCCCCGGTTATCCAAAAGCTTGACCTCGGGGCTCAGCCCATCATTTCTCTCGTGCTCTCCGCACCTGTCGAGACCCGAGAACTCACGAACTTCGCGGAAGATGAGGTGAAAGCGAGACTCCAGAAGATCCAGGGAGTCGGTAATATTGATATTGTGGGTGGAAGTGAAAGGGAGTTTCACGTCGATATCAATCCAATTGCGCTCGAATCTTTCGGATTGAGCGTGACTGACGTTGCCAGCACTCTGCAGGCTCAAAACGTGGAGTTGCCGGGTGGACGTATCATCACTGCGACCACCGAGTTTGGCCTGAAGACCGTGGGTGAAGTTCACTCAGCCCAGGCAATCGGGCAGCTTATCATCGCTTCCCAAGACGGGCGTGCGGTGAGGATCAGCGACGTGGCGAAAGTCCTCGATACATCTGAGGAGAAGCGCTCGCACGCTTCGCTAAATGGAACATCAGCCGTGACCATCACGGTCACCAAGCAGTCCGGCGCCAACACAGTCGAAGTGGCGCGGAATGCGCGCTCCGAGGTCGAGGAGATTACCAGGGCGCTGCCTGAGGGTTGGACTTTGGACATGCCGGTCGATAACTCGGTTTTCATCGAGCGAACCATCGGTGACGTTCAGTTTGACCTGGTTTTCGGCGCGATCTTGGCCATTCTTATCATCCTCTTCTTCCTGAGAGATTGGCGAGCAACGCTCGTTTCGGCGCTTGCTCTGCCAACATCGGTCATCGCCACAGTCTTCTTCATCTATGTCATGGGCTTTACTTTCAACACCTTGACGATGTTGGCTCTCACGCTCTCCATCGGAATTCTCATCGATGACGCGATCGTGGTCATTGAAAACATCCACCGCCATATGGAGATGGGAAAGTCTGCTTGGGAGGCGGCACAGGAGGGCACCAAAGAGATTGCGCTTGCTGTGCTCGCCATCACGCTTTCGATCGTGGCTGTGTTCGTTCCGGTTGCCATGATGAAAGGCATCATCGGCAGATTCTTCTTTCAGTTCGGACTCACGGTAGCGTTTGCCGTGGCGATGTCTCTCTTTGTGGCATTGACTCTAACTCCAATGCTCTCTGCCCGTGTCCTCAAAGAAGCCCATCACAAACCCGGAAGAATAGGTGCATTTTTGGAACGTATTCTTGAGGCGTTGGATCGAGGCTACGAGGCGCTTGCTCGCAAATCTCTTTCTCATCCTTTTGTGGTGTTGGCGCTGGCGCTAGGCGCATTTGTCTTCTCCCTTGGACTCTTCACGAAACTGCCCGTGGAATTCACGCCTGCCGAAGACAGAGGTGAGTTCATCGTGTTTGCCGAATATCCTCCAGGGACGCGATTGGAGGACACGATTCAGATCATGGAAGATGTCGCGTCTACTATCCGGGAGTCTCCTGGCGTTGAACTTACGCTTGCTACCATTGGAGGCGGGGTTCAGGGGCAGGTCAACAAGGGGACGATTCACGTGGAGATCCTCGACTCGAAATCGCGCGAATTCTCTCAGGAGGAAGCTATTCGGTACTTTCGAGAGAGGATAAGTGGGTTTCCAGGGACATACGCCATTGAACCGTTGGCAAACGTCTCTAGCGGTTCCGGACGTCAGGCCACTCTGCAATACGTGCTGCAGGGAAATGATATGGAAAGCCTTGATGCGACGGCTGATAGAGTCATCGACCGAATGCTAGAGGCCGGAGTCTATGTAGATGTAGACAAGTCTTCTCGACCTGGAAAGCCGGAGCTAAGCGTTGCTATCGACCGCGTACGTGCCGCAGACCTCGGTGTGCCTGTGGCAGATATCGCACTGGCGATTCGGATGCTCTACGCAGGAGACAAGGCTACCGAAATTGCGACTGATGGAGAGCGATTCGAGGTTAAGGTAAGAATGGATGAGTCATTGCGGCACGATCCAGGCCAAATTTTGGGGTTGAAGGTCAGGTCGCGAAAGACAGGTCAGCTCGTCCCACTCTCGAATTTCGTGGAAGTCAAAGATACACTGGGGCCTGCCCAGATCGAGCGAATGAACCGTCAGCGCCAAATCACAATCTTCGCCAACTTGGATGGCATTGCGCTAGGTGCTGCCATGCAGGAGGTCGGGACAATAGTAGAAGAAGTCAGTCCCGATGGGGTCTCGGGTGCGCTTTCGGGTACATCAAAGAACCTCGAGGAGACCCTTGGCTACATGATCGAGGCGTTGATTCTAGCGATTGTTCTGATCTATCTGATTCTAGCCGCGCAGTTTGAGAGTTGGATACATCCGTTAACTATCATGGTTTCTCTTCCGCTTTCGCTCATCGGTGCGTTCGGAGCGCTGGTCATTTTTGGCATGCCAATGAGTATTTTCACTATGATTGGCTTCATCATGTTGATGGGTCTGGTGACGAAGAATGCCGTCTTGATGGTGGACTATACCAACGTGTTGAGGGCTGAGGGACTTGATAGGTTCGAGGCTTTGGTCAAAGCCGGTACCGTCCGCCTTAGACCAATCCTCATGACGACCGCGGCCATGATTGGAGGAATGATGCCAGTAGCGCTCGCAATGTCTTCTGGCGGTGAGGTTCGAGCGCCCATGGCCGTTGCTGTGATTGGGGGCCTCGTAACGTCCACGTTCCTAACCCTCATCGTAATTCCCGTGGTGTATACCTTCCTTGATCGTCTAAGTGAGATTCTTAGGAAGAGCCCCTCTTTGACATGACCCAAATAAAGCTGACAATTGGCTAAAGAGGCGCGATTCCTTATACTTGTGTAAATCGAATGTTTTCAGAGCCCGAGTCGCACAGAGGAATCATGATTCTCGTCAAGGATGGTTTAGTTTTCGACGGAACGGGTGAACCCGGTTTCAGGACCAATATCATCATCAAGGCGGGCCGGATTCATGAGTTTGCAGACGAGGTTGATGAAGCGCAATTCGACAAGGTGATTGATGCCAAAGGGTGTTGGGTAATGCCAGGGTTTCTGGATACCCATACGCACTATGACGCTGAGATTTTGGCTGGCCCGGGACTGCACGAGTCCGTCAGGCATGGCGTGACCACGGTGTGCATCGGGTCTTGTTCCTTGAGTACCATTTTGAGCCCGCCCGAAGATTGCGCGGATTTCTTCACGAGGGTCGAAGCGCTCCCGCGTGAACACGTGCTCCCAGCCTTGGAGAAGTACAAAACGTGGACGTCTCCAAAGGAGTATATCGAGGGACTTGAGAGTAGGCCGCTTGGACCAAACGTGGCGTGTTTCCTGGGTCACTCGGATATGCGTTGCGCTGCGATGGGGCTTGGAAGGTCGGTGGACGCAAGTGTTCGGCCGAGCAAAGAGGAATTGGCGCAAATGGAGGCCTGGCTTAACGAGGCGCTCGACGCGGGATATCTGGGGATGTCCACCATGACCAACCCCTGGGACAAGGTTGGCGGCGAGCGGTTTACGTCCAGCAAATTGCCCTCGACCTATGCGACCTGGGCTGAATATCGGCATTTCCACAAGATACTGAGGAAGCGTGGGCGAATCCTTCAAAGCGCGCCCAATATCACGACGAAGTACAATGTTTTTGCGTTTCTAGCTGAAACGGCCAGTTTTTGGGTTCGGCGCCCACTCAAGGTGACCCTCATCTCGGCAGCTGATACCAAGGCCGATCCGTGGCTGTCCACACTTGTGACGACCACCACGGGTTGGTGGAACAAGCTTCTGGGCGCGGACCTGAAGTGGCAGACGGTACCCATGCCTTTTGAAGTGTATGCGGACGGAATGGACCTTGTGGTCTTCGAAGAGTTTGGGGCAGGTGAGGCCGCACTGCACCTCGCCGATGAGCTGGAGAGAAACGAGCTGCTCAAAGACGAGGACTATCGGAGAGAGTTCCGTCGAGACTATGAAAAGCGGTGGTCTCCCAGAGTTTGGCATCGCGATTTCTACGATGCCACTATTGTGGAATGCCCCGATGAAACTTGGGTTGGAAAGACCTTTGGCGAAGTTGCAGATGAACAAAAACTACATCCGGTAGATGCGTTTTTGGACCTCGTAGTGGAGCACGGAACTAAGCTTCGGTGGAAGACCACCATCGCAAATCACCGGTCTGAAAAGCTCGTGAAACTCGCCAGCGATAAGAGTGTCCACGTGAGTTTTTCCGATGCGGGTGCGCATGTTCGCAATATGGCATTCTACAATTTTGCCCTCTACTACCTCAAGTCCGTTTGGGATGCGGAACGTGCAAAAACGCCCGTCATCCCTATCGAAAAGGCGATTCGTAAAGTGACTGGAGAACTCGCCGATTGGTACCAAATTGATGCGGGCTATATCTGTCCGGACGATCGCGCGGACCTTGTCATTGTGAACCCAGACGGGTTAGACGACTCGCTCGGCGGGTACCATGAGGCACCGATGGAGATGATGGGGGGCTTGGAACGAATGGTTCGTCGCAACGACGACGCTGTAGTCGCGACACTCATCTCGGGCCACGTTGTGTATGAGCGCGGCCAATTCTCAGAAGACTTGGGTGCCAAGAGGCTTGGTTCCTTCCTGCGGGTTGGAGAACCAAGCCCGTAGATGCACTTAAGCCGGTGGACCAACCCGAGGAAAAAGTACGGTATTTTCCAAGTGAATGTGTTCCTGAAGTGACCGTTCGAGCTCATAGAGTCCATCCCACAAGGCTCGCCATGAACCACAGGCGTGCGGTGGTTTTTGATAATCGTGGGTGAGCTCTCGAATCGCTTCGAGATGTCGCTCTGCGTCTTCGTGATCGCGCAGCATCACGGCGATTGGGCACGCCAGCTTTTCGGCCTCCCCGGCCAAAATCGCGGGAAAGAGGACTTGTTCTTCCTTGATGAAATGTGACTCAAGCTCTTCCTTGAGTTGCACCACATTGTAGGCCAAATCCAGAAGGGTAGGGTCGAGTTCGCCATGAACACGAGCCACTTTGGTCGCAAGGAACTCCAAGTGCGGCAGAGCGTCGTCGAGAGGGCGATGGTACTTCGTCAGAATATGCTCAATCAACTCACCCGTGGGCCTGTTCAGCCATGTCTCAAGCTCCTCGGGGCTTGCGAGTTCTATTTCACGCTCGATTTCAGCCACCACCGTTTGAACTTCGATACCCTTGTTTGCACATGCTTCTGCGAGTGGAACACTGCCTCCGCAGCAGAAGTTAATCTTGTGGCGCTGAAAGATTCGGGTACTGACTGGGTATTCAGCGGCAATTTCGTTGACGGTTGCTCGTTTGCTCAGCATATCTGGACTCCTCAATGATATTAGTGGCGTGGTGCCACGGCGCGGAGCCTAGCCAAGTCTGGTTTCACCTATTGTGATCTGAATCATGCCCTCAGGACTTGCCGAAGAATTTTGTACACGGTGGAGGAGCAGACTCCTGAGTAGAGTAGGTACACATCACCGCAAGACTCTGGTGTTCGAGCAACGTCGCATGCCGGATCTCGGCAGGTGTACTCATGACGCCTTGGAATCGAACCTCATGGCAGGTGCTTGTTTGGCCGGCAATTGTGCATTTTGTGACAAGATGCGGGTTGTAAAACCCAGCAATGCCGTGGTCATCAGTCCACTTTGCGATGGTGGTTTCTACCAGGTTCTCTAGTGCTTGGCGCGACCCGCCTTGCCACGTCAGAGAACCATTGGAGCACGCAAGTTCGCGAGGACGCAGGAAGTGGCACTTGCCCTCACTTCGAAGGGCTACGCCGCCGACCATTACGGGGCCGTTCTTGCGTCCGAGCTCCTTGAGGTCTTTGCCCAACGCATTGAAGTATCGCTGACACGAAGCCTTATCCGCAGAACCGTAGGTTAAACAGAGCATTCCCGCCTTCCCGTGTTGGGTCTTGGCGGTGGTGAATATGCCGTGAGCAATGATTTCGCCATCCTTATCAACCGTGCCCCCTCCGAAGAGCCCCGGTTTCATGGCTCGGAATTGGTATTCGGTGGATTCTCCACGAGCCCCATTCACGCTGATAGCGCTGCGTTTTCCCCAGTAGGCTGTCTCTTGGTTAGTGACCATCGTCGCGTACGTGGCCGCAAAGTTTGAGAGTTCATAGTAGCTTCCGCGGGCCGCTGGACCTGTCTGAACGAAGAGTTCAGCTGAACCACATTTGGCCACTATCCAACCGGTCTCAAAGTTCTCGACATCACAATTTTGTAGAACCGAAGGCACTTTCGGTTGGTTCGCAGTCCGAGTCTCTTCCGGCTCATATTGCGGATACTCTGGTTGGTGTGTCGTAGGTTCAGCTTCCTCTTCCGGCATGTCTTCCGGATAGGCCACCGCGGGTGAATCGGGTTCCTCGTCGTCGTCAACGTAATCTTGTTCGTCGGCATAGAGTTCGTCGGTGTTTCCGTACTCAGGCTCTGCCGATGTTTGAGGTGCATCGGGGTAGTGATGGTGGTGATGAACCGCACAGCTGGAAAGCGATAGGAGAGCAATTGCGATCAAAAATTTCATTTCAAGACCTTAGTAATTTCAGAGCCCAATGAGGCCGTGTACTCGTGTAAGGACGAATCGACATCGATTTTGTTCAAGTGCAAGAATCGGGTGGTTATGTTTGGGCTGAGTAGTAGTCTTCGAGAAGTCGGTACCACGAGTCAGTCATGTCAGATTATGAAACCATCAAGCGCGCCATTGAGTTCTTAGACTCGAGGCACACGCCTCCGGGGCTCGAAGAGCTCGCCACATTCCTAGGCTTGAGCGTGTTTCAGACGCAGAGACTCTTTGCGCGTTGGGCCGGAATTTCTCCCAAACGATTTACGCAAGCTATTGTAGCGGAAAAGGCTCGACTGAAGCTCCTGAGCCAAGAGAACGTACTTCAAACAAGCCTCGATGTGGGACTTTCTGGGCCGGGTCGACTTCATGATTTGACGGTGAATGTCTACGGAGCAACGCCCGGCGAGATTCGAACACTTGGGGCTGATCTGACCATTACGTGGGGTTATGCTGAATCGCCCCTCGGTCTTGCGCTAATTGCAGCCACGCCCCGTGGAATCTGCGCGTTGAGTTTCCTCGATAATGAGTCAGATGAGGGGCCTCTTGCGCGCCTGAAGAAGGAATGGTGCAGTGCAACATTGTACAGGGACGACACCCGGGCCGAGGAACTTTCAGCCCTCATCTTTTCCGGATTCCGTGGCGAAATCGCTGACCCTATCCACGTTTATGTGCAAGGTACAAACTTTCAGATTCGCGTCTGGCGTGCACTTCTAGAGATTCCTAGCGGTGAGATTTCATCGTACGGGGAAATCGCCGAGAAAGTTCAGAGCCCCCGGGCGAGCCGCGCTGTGGGCGGAGCCGTCGGGGCGAACCCTGTGGCGGTCTTGATACCGTGTCACCGAGTCCTGCGCTCAAATGGGGACCTTGGCGGCTACCATTGGGGGCTTGAAAGAAAGAGAATCTTGCTGGCCCTCGAACTCAAGGACCCGGTTTGAAGTTTCGAACAACTTCTCCCCAGCAAATCAGTTCACCTTCCAAGGTCAATGCGCAAGCCTGGCTTAAACCCATACTCAAGTCTTTAAACTCCCCCTTGGGCACGTTTGCTAGCCTCTGGTGTCCCCAGCATGCAACCGTCTTATCCTCTCGAATCGCGCAAACACCGAACCAACTTAATACCTTGCTGTATTTTCCCGTGGGTATCTGTATTCCGCTACGGCCCCAGCACTCGATCTGCGAATCTGATGAACGAATGCCACAGACTCTTCTCTCACCCGCACTGATGCTATCGAATGCTGTGTCTGGTGGTTGAGTCTCTGGGAGCTCGGTGTTACCCCAACATTTGACTCGTGAATCCGATTTCCGAATGGCACAGGCGAAGCGCCTGGCGGCCACAATATTCCTGTAGGCATCGTCGGTGACTTCAAGACTCCCTCGGCCCAACAAGTTAAAGCAGATCACCGAGTCGTCGGCGCGGATACCGCACCTCGCGGACCCTCCAGAAACCTCCTTGAATTTTCGCTTTGAGACGCGTTTCCAACTGGAGGTCGAGTCGTTGCGGTAACAATAGAGTGCTTTTGAACCGGAGGCGATACCACATGAGCCGTCGAGTTTTTCGAATAGAGGTGGCGAAGCTTCAAGGTGTTTTCGAGGCAGCCAACAACGAATTGTGCCGGCCGACGTGAGCCCACAACCGTCGCTAATGCTTTGTAGCGGTACGTCGATGGGGCTCTTGTCGAAGAGGTTAGGAAGCTTTCTTGATGCCCTGACTGGCCTCCCCCAACAGGTCAAGACTCCATCGTCCAATCGTGTTCCGCATGTGGATTGAGTGCCTGCGCGAATGGTGCGAAACCTCACATCTTTGGGAGGGTCTGCTCCAGAGTAAAGGTCTGCCTGCCAGCACTGCACGGTGTCATCCTCAAGCCGAATTCCACATGTATGCTTTAGTCCAGCACTAATGGATTTGAATCGTGTCTCTTCGGGTACCTCGTAGAGTTGGTAGAAAGTGGACTCTCCCCAACATCTTGGTTTTCCTTGATTGTTCAACGCGCAGGCATGGTCCACCCCTACCGTGACGGCTTTGAATTTACCCTTGGGAGGGGAGGTTCTGCCGGCATCATCAAGGCCCCAACATTTTAGGGTGTTATCTACCAAGATGCCGCACGAGAATTTTGGACCAGTGCTCACTTCGAGGAATTTTGCTTGCGCTGGTGGTTGTGACTGGCCGGTCCAATTCCACCCCCAACACGTGATTGTTTGGTCTATGTCGTTGATTCCACAGGCGTTGTGTCGACTCACCGATATTTTTCGAAAGCCAGGATATCCTTGGGCCTCCAAGAGCATGAAGTCGGGGACCTCAAGTCCCAAGAGCGCGGGCATTTCGGCTGCTTTGGTGAACGTGTTAACGAGTATTGCCAGCGTCAACGCGAGTAGAAGACCGAAAATATGGGGAGGGTGTTTCGTCATAATTGAATTGACAACATCGAGCTCAAAATGTTCCCGATAACGACAAAGACGGCGTCAAAATGGCTCGAGTTCCCTTTGGTGCACTTTGTTCCGGGTTGTCTTTCTGCGCCTTAGCGTCTAATCTTCGTCGTAGCGGAGGTGATTTGAAGAACGGGGAAGAGCAATCCGAGATGAGCGGGGATAGTTGGTCTTTACGGTGGGATCCGAGAAGGTGGCGAGAAGGGCTTCTTAGCCTTTGTGTCCAGTATGCGTTTTACAGCGGCATCCTAGTCTACATTCCGAGTGTGGTGCTCGCGTATAAGCACGAGATGTGGGGCGTTGTTTGGCTCGATACAGTAGCGATGATGCTCGTCGCCTCGCTCTTCGTGTTTCGTAGGCTCGCGTTCAGAATTCGCGCATTTGGCTTCTTGCTAGTTTTGTATGCGCTCACGATTGGCATGTTGGTCTGGGTCCTGCCGGTGTCCGGGGTCTTCATGATGGGGTATTCGGTTTTTGCGACGCTCCTTATGGGGCGCAAAGCCGGTTATGTCGCGATTTTCTTTAATTTCTTGGGGATGATGGCAGTCGGTGCTTGGGTGGCGATGGGCCGCATGCCTCTTGGGAATGGGTTGGTCCCACCTACAGTGGAGTGGGTGGTCATCACAGCCAACTATATGATCATCAACTCGTTGATTGTCATTGCGATTGGAGCTGTGATCAACACCCTTGAAAAGGCTTGGCTCTCGGAACAACGCGCTTTGGATGATGCCGAAGAAAGCGAGCGGAGATTCTCGCAGATCGCCAGAAATATTCAGGAGGTCTTCTATATCCAAGACGCTAAGACGGGTGGTCTGGTCTACGCGAGCCCCTTGTTCAGCACGCTCTGGGGCCAGGAGTTTTCCAAGATAGGGTCTTGGGAAGACCTGATGCGCCTGATTCATCCCGAGGATGCTGAGCGGGTCGGACTGGGGCTCGAAGAGCGCAAGCGTGGGCACTCCAACGAGCTCGAGTTCAGAATTGGGGCTGGCAACAACGCAGTTTGGGTTAGGGATCGCGGATATCCGGTCATGGAAGCGGATGAGTTGGTTCGTGTTGTGGGAACGATGCGAGAGTTCACGGAGCAAAAGCATCTCCAGGAAGAACTCTTCAAAACTCAACGTTTGGAGAGTATCGGAAACCTTGCGAGCGGCATCGCGCACGACCTGAACAACGTGCTCTCGCCGATTTTGATGTCCGTCGATGTGCTGAAGAGCAGAGTCAAAGACCCGGAGCTCAAGGGAACTCTTGCTGCCCTTGAGAGCAGCGCCAAAAGAGGAGCAGGACTCATTCGTCAAATTCTCGGACTCGGAAAGGGCGCGAGCGGCGCGAAGGTCTCAATTTCTCCGGCCAAGGTTGTGGATGATGTGCGAAAGATCGTGCAGGAGACTTTTCCTCGCGATGTCGAACTCGTCTGGGACGTGCAGGGCGATGTTTGGAATGTGATGGGCGATGAGGTTCATCTTCAACAGATCGTGATGAACTTCCTTGTGAACGCGCGTGATGCGGTCTCTGGAAAAGGGACGATTCAGCTCACGATGCGAAACGCTCGCGAGGCGGGCGGAGACTTTGTGGAGCTCCATGTCAAAGACGACGGCCATGGAATTCCAGAAGATTTGCATGAGAAGATTTTTGAGCCGTTCTTCTCAACGAAGGGCGTTGGTAAAGGCACCGGCCTAGGGCTCTCAACGACATATTCAATTGTTAGACAGATGGGGGGGGAAATCGAATTGAAATCTAAACCGGGTGAAGGGGCCTTATTCTCCGTGCGTTTTCCTGCGACACGTGAACTAGCGCTCACGTCGAGTGACGACCTGCACACAGGCTTGCGGGGCCGCGGCGAACTCATACTCTTGGTCGACGATGACGAACAGATTGTGACCGTGACCAAAGGGGTTCTCGAAGAGTTTGGATATCGGGTCATCACGGCGAAGAATGGTGCGGAAGGCGTGTCGAAGTTTGCGATGAATCGTGACGCTCTAGCTCTGGTTGTCTCGGATATGAACATGCCCGTGATGAATGGACCGGCGATGATTCGCGCCATTAAGGCTCTGAAGGCGGACGTCAAGGTGATTGGCGTGACAGGACTCAGGGACGACGAAACTCGCCCAGAAGAGTGTCATCGATTCCTCAACAAGCCCTTCTCTTCTCAGCTCCTCTTGGCCAATATTCGGGAATTGATCGATGAAAGTTTGCGAGAAACACCAGGGGATTTGAATACCCTTCCTTCGCGGATTTCGTCCGATGAACTCGATGTGATGACACGTTCTCGCAAGATTCTGGTTGTTGAGGATGAACTCATTTTGGGTGAGTTGACTTCGCAGACGTTGAGGAAGGCGGGACACAAAGTTACCTGGGTCAAGAACGGTCAAGCAGCGCTTGAGGAAATCGACTCCGGTGAGTTTGATGTGGTGATTTCCGATATTCATCTTCCGCAACTTAACGGGGCTGAACTCTTCGAGGCAGTGCGCGAAAAAAGGCCAGATCTGAAGTTCATCTTCACGACAGGAGACCATAAGTTGCCGGAGAGCTTGAGGTCCTATGTGGGAAAAGGGGTGGCAGCTATGTACAAACCATTTACTGTCAACGACCTTAAGTCGACGATATTTAGGGTGCTTGAAAACTGAGATTTTCTCGTACTTGCGGGCGCTAAAACGATGGTTGCGCTGGCTACTAAGGGTTGATCTTGGGGGCAAAGATTGGCATGCTCAGGCGTGAAGGGAACACTTCTAAACTTGAGGGAAGATATGAATAGATTTTTGTTGCTGAGTTTATTTTTGAGTTTGGGTTGTGGTGACGATTTGTCGAATAAGAAAGCGGTCGCTCGTTGAGAACGGGATCGTGATCGGCGAAGTGGTTTTTGAAGAGGACCAACTCTCCATCGATGTGGTCCTTCAAATGAGTAATGGTGAGAAGGCCGTACTACGCAGATTCATGAAGTACCAAGAGTAGATGAGGCGTCCGTCCATATATCCAACCAAGTTAGTATGAATTGTAGCTATTCAGGACGGCGTTCAAGGTTTATGCTGCCACGGTGTTGATCACCTGAGGTGCAGTGTGAAAGCGAAAATCTCTTGGCAAGATGGCGTATCTTTCAAAATTGAGACGGGTTCGGGACATACCATCATTACGGATGGTCCAGAGGAGTCTGGAGGCCAGAACCTTGGCCCTAGGCCCATGGAGCTCGTGCTTGTTGGCGTAGGTGCGTGTTCTTCCTACGATGTGGTTTCGATTCTAAAGAAGGGGCGAGAAGACGTGCAAGGGTGCGTGTGCGAGATTCAAGCTGAACGCGTTGCGGAACCTCCGAGGGTCTTTGAGCATCTGAACATGCATTTTGTGGTCTCTGGCCGCAACCTAACCTCCTCCAAGGTAGAGCGTGCCGTGGCCCTTTCCGCCGAAAAATATTGTTCGGCATCCATCATGCTCTCCCGCGGCGGTGTGAAGATTACGCATTCTTTTGAAGTTATTGAAATCGAGTAGATAGTGAGAGTTATCAACGATATTAGCGAGATGGTGGGCAACACGCCCATGATCCGATTGAATAAACTTTTCCGAGATTCCCCGGCCGAAATCTATGGAAAGCTTGAGCTCTTCAATCCGATGTCGGTCAAAGACCGTCCGGTGAAGTTCATCATTGATCGCGCCATCGCTGAGGGCCGTATCAAGCCAGGCGCTGAGTTGGTTGAGGCGAGCAGCGGAAACACCGCAATTGCGCTCGCCATGGTAGGCGCCGCGCACGGCTTTCCTGTCAAAATCTTCATGAGCGAGCTTTGTAGCGAAGAGCGTTTCAAGATCCTCAACACCTTTGGCGCAACGGTCGTTTTGACGCCTGGCGTTGAACACACCAAAGGGTCTAGGGAACGTGCCATCGCCTATTGTGAAGAGAAGCCGGGTGAGCGGTTCTTCGTCAATCAGCACTCTAACCCCAACAATGGCGACGCCCACGAAGCTACGACTGGCCCAGAGATTTGGGAGCAACTCAACGGCGAACTGGATATCATGGTGATTGGGCTTGGCACTTCGGGCACGTTCGAAGGGCTGTCCCGATTCTTCAAGAGCCGCGATCGTGATGTCAAAATCGTTGGTTTTGAGCCCGCTGCAAGTCCTGTCTATGCAGGTGGTCAGATGGGGAAACACAAATTGGTTGGAATTGGTCCTGGTTTTGTGACCGAGAATTTTGAGCGAGGCCGCTCAAGGCTTGACGAGCTCTATCATGTGACAGACGAGGCCGCTTTCGCGATGACCAAAGAGCTGGCGCTGCGAGAAGGAATCATGGCCGGCGTGACAGCCGGTGCCTCCCTTTGGGTGGCGAAAGAGCTCGCGGCCAAACCGGAGAACGCCGGCAAAAAGATATGTTCGATCATCTGCGATAGCGGTGAGCGATATCTTTCAGTGGCTGGCCTTTTCCCGGCCGATAAAGTCGAGCGCATGGCCTAGTTCAGAATTCGGCGTTTGTCGTTATCAGCCCAAAAGGCACCACGTCTTCTGAGTTTCCACCTACTTCTTTCCAACCGGGGAGCCACGCCATTCCGAGATCGAGTCGGATTCGCATCTGAGTTTTCAGAGCTGTGGGAACAAATACATCCAGCCCCAATGCGAGCTCCCCGCCTGCTGCTTCAATTGTGGAGAGGTCGCTCTCTGGATTAAAGAAGAAGCCCGCCGCATCTTGGCCCAGCTGGGCCTCGGCCATTCCTGCTCCCAAAGAAAAGTTCATCAGCGGGTTGAGCTGCCAGCCGTATTCAAGGCGGTAGTGGGAGAGTTCCGCGCCCAATTGTGGCGTCAGGAAGGTCTCTGAGGCAGTTCCACATCCTACAAAACTAAGAGAAGTGCTGAGCGCAAAATCGCCGCAGATGTAGGAGGCGAAAGGCGCGCCTTCAACGCCACCGATAAGTACACCTCTAAGGTCGGCGCTGCGGCTGGCTTCGGTCTCTTCTGCCGCTACGTCGGCACTCAAGAGCAATAAAAATGGCACGCCAACGCGTGCCAAAAGAGTTCGTGGTTTTGGCATAGCTCGAGTCTCCTCTTGCTATGCTAACACATCACGGAGCCAAGGTATTTCGAATCACGTAGTCGGAACGGTCGAGCTCAAGAGTTTCGTACTGCGAATAGGGTGTGGTGATATGAATTCGCTTGGTGTTTGAACCCATCACCAAGAGTTCGGCGCCTCCGTTGGAGAAGTAGATCTTAGCCTTTCTGCCGTTATTGCACTTGTCGGTCTCCAAGTGCCCGTCTTGGAACTTGAAGGGCAATGTGCAGCCATCGAAGTAGGCGATCGCGTTGCCCGAGGAATGTATGTCAAGCGAGACCCCTTCGAACTCCTGGTAACGCCCCATCGGCAACCGTGTACGAATCATGTCGGCACTTTCTGGGAAGAAGCGGGTTAGGTTTCGATGAAAGACCGTGCTGACTTCGTTGAGACGGTAGCGATTGTAGTAGTCGCCATTGTAGCGATGAGTCCCGATCTTTCGGAACGAGAGCGGCTGCCCGGTCTTCAGTTGTGGTCGAGCGCCCATGTACTCGTTCATGTAGGATGTTCTCTCCCACTCCATGAAAGATTGCTTGAACTCCACGAGTCGGTTGTAGATGCGCTCACCGTCTTTCCAGTACTCCATGAGCATAAGTCCGCGCTCGTTCGGGTACGTTTGTGTGCCGTTTAGGCGTTGCCATCTGACGCCCTCAAATCGGAATGGCCGGCTCGAACACATGTTCCAACCGCCGCAAAACCACGCTGACTTTCCGTTGTACTTGAGCATGGTTTTGAGGCTTGCTTTGACTTGCAGGTTTCCGTCAAAAGATGTGTCGTAGTATCCACTGCCGCCGTCGATTGCGTCGTAGTGAAGCTCTCGAGATGCGGTGAATGAAAACTCCCAACCATCGAATTCGGTGACGATTTCGCGCTGAGTCGAAGGCTCGGGCAAGAAGTCATACTCGATGACAAACTCACCTCCAGAGGATGGAAGCGCAGTGTCGAACATTCGTTGGATGCTGCGCTCGAAGCTGTCGAGTTCAGATTGAGTGAAGACCTGATAGAAGTCTTCGATGCCCTTTTCGAGGTCGTAGAGTTCGACCGTGTTCGGGTCGCCGTCTCGATTCAATCCAGGAAGCTGCTGGAGGCGACGTACAGCTGCATTTGAGTCTGCGCTTGAGATATCGACCACCGTGTAGACTTCAACAGGACCAGGTCGCTCGATCTTCACGTCGTACGGATAGGTGGTATGAACATCCCCGTAGTATTCGACGACGGCCGTTGGCGCAGTATTGATGCGAAGCAGCTCCCAGGCTTGTGCAAGTGCCGCCTTTTCGTCCGCAAAGAGCGAGCTGTAAAATGGCTCTTGAGAGAGAATCTTAAGCTCGTCCCAGTCGATGCTCTCGTCTTCTTCACGGTTCGCAATAATACCGTCAGCGCGCTCCAGTAGCTCCAAGAGCTCGCCGTCGACCCTCAGGCTCTCCAGGGTCCGAGTTCTGAAGTAAAAGCCGTTTGCGTCCACAAGGGCGACTCCAATGGCATCACCTTTTATCAGTTCAGGCTGCTCAGCAAAGAAAGTGTTTGTAGACCCTGACTCGACCTCGCACGTTGATGAGCAACCATCGCCATCTGCCTGATTGCCGTCATCACATGCTTCGAGCAGGTTTTGCACCTGACCATCCCCGCAGAAGGGGACGAGTCCGTTGTCTTGAACGTATGAAGCCATGTTGTTGAAGGCGACCTTCCCAACATAGGGGACTGTGTCTACCTCTTCGATAAACTCGAATGGACGTTGGTTTACGATTCCCTGCGCAGCACGAGCATCAAGTGGGACATCGTCATCGAGGACACTCAAGCTCGCGTTGTTCGCGAGGTGTACGATCCCGTAGGCGAGGTAGGAGTTTCTGGAGATGCCGAAGGCGTCGGCCTTGTCGTCGCAGAAGACACATTCATCGACTGGGTCAACACCTTCATTTGCGTCGTCGATTGGAGCACACGCGCCAAGTAGAAGAATTGGGAGAAGATTTCGAATTGATTTAACCATTGTTCACCTCGTCTGAATTAACAACAAAGCGAACCTAGGGGTTCAGGTCCCTGAAAACCTAATGAAACCCCCTGAAATCGATCTGAAAGAACCTGAAAGTCTTATGTTGAAGGAGCCTTTGCGGTCGGCTTCAACCTCTTGACGAATGTCACCAAACCCAAGACTACGGCTCCGGTCAGTACACCGATGAGCCCAGAGAATAAGGTAGGGGTGATGAAGGCTAGCGGGCCAGAAGCCGCAGCGATGGTAGCTGAAAGGTCCATCGCGCCAGGGATACCGTGCGCCATGATATCTCCACCCACCAAGAACATAGCTACTGTACCGGCGATTCCGAGGAGCTTCATCAGGATTGGGGAGAAACGCACAATGCCGCGCCCAAACGCAGCAAGAGCCGCGCTCGGCTTCTGGGTGAGGTGGAGGCCCACGTCGTCTAGTTTAACGATACCAGCCACGAGCCCGTACACGCCCACGGTCATGAGCACCGAGATGGTCGTCAGTACACCAAGTTGGGTCATGAACGGCGAGGCCTGAACCGTGCCGAGCGAGATCACGATGATCTCGGCGGAAAGAATAAAGTCTGTGCGGATGGCGCCTTTGACTTTGTTCTTTTCAAACTCTGCAACCTCTTCGGGGCTAGAATTCATGAGGTGTTGCAGTGTTTCACCCTCTTCGGGTTGCTCTTCCTTATGGAAGAATTTATGGACGACCTTTTCAAAGCCCTCGTAGCAAAGGAATGCGCCACCGAGCATGAGCAAGGGGGTCACAGCCCATGGGGCGATGAAATTGATTCCGAGTGCGGCCGGGACAAGTATCGCCTTGTTTAGCGCGGACCCTTTAGCCACAGCCCAAACCACGGGCAATTCTCGGTCGGTGACAACCCCTGAGACCTGTTGTGCGTTGAGCGCAAGGTCATCACCGAGCACACCTGCGGTCTTCTTTGCCGCGACTTTGGTCAAGATGGCGACATCGTCCAGCATTGTGGCGATGTCGTCGATAAGAGTGAGCAGATTCGCGCCAGCCATGCGAAACTCCCGAGTTTTGGCCTAATCTCTAGGACTTTGATTGTACGGTACGGAAAGGATGTACAAATGCGGCGAGCGCTGAAGAAGAGCGTGTGGCAACCCACACGGTGCCTTCCCCTTTGAACTCGCAGATTAGACCTTCGCCACCTTTGAAGAGCGAACGCAAGCCACCGACTTTTCGGATGCTGTAGTTCAATCCCTGAGTGAACGCCACGATATGGTTATTATCTACCAGGTATCCCTGCGGACCCACTTTGACTGGGTGAATCGCGCCATAGCTTCCAAGGATTAGTGGACCTTGGCCTTTGGCCTCGATCATGAAGAGGCTCGTGCCACTAAAGAAGCCTTTGGCGCCTTGGAATGCGGTATCAAGCGTGATTCCTGGGCCAGACGCGACGTAGTTTCCGGAAGACATGAAGACGGAGCGTTGGCCGTCCATATCAAAGGGCAAGAGGTCGCCTTCAGCGGCAGGCGCTACCCAAATGGTTTCGCCGGGTCGGGTGGACGTGAAGGTGTTCTGAAAGAGGCTTTCACCACCTAGTAACTTGCGCTTGGCTGCACCCATAAGACCGCCGCGCATATTGGTCTGCATCTGAATGCTCGAGTCCTTTGCAACCATTGCTGCTGCCTCGACTACGAGCTGCTCGCCTGGGGTGTCGAACACGACTTTGGCGATGCTGAAATTGGGTCTTTGACGTATTTCGTATTGCATGGTTTGCCTTTAGTTGGTTCGAGGTGGGAGCATTTTGCCAAGCGTGGTGCCAAATTCGTTGGGGTTTCTGGTTTGAATCCAGATACGCCCCTGACCTTGGAACCTACAAACGAGGCCTTCGCCCGAGAGATACGAGGCGATCCAGCCGCCTGCTGCTTTGGTCACATTGAAGTTTAGTGAAGCATCCCACGCCACAAGGTGACCGGTATCGATGACGAGATTGCCGTCACATTGGAGTTCTTGGATGCCTCCGAAGGAGCCGACCAAAATCTCTTGGTTTGGCCCATTGGCGGTGACGTTGATGAGGAAGAGGCCCTCGCCACCAAAGAAAGAGCGTGCACCACCGAACTCAGCCTGAAGGTTGACACCCGTCGTACTGGCGATGAAGCCCGCGGACTGCATCTTGAGGCCTTGTTGAGGAACCGGAATCTTCACCATATCTCCAGGCAGCGTGTGCGCGAGGAGAAGTTCACCTGGGCCACCTTGAGCGGTGTAGGTGTTCTGGAAAAAAGACTCACCGGTGAGGAGCCGACCAGCTGCACTCGCGATTTTTCCGAGCAGTCCACCGCCGGAGTTCGACGAGGCCATGCCCGTGGTCATGTTGAGGTTTGGAGACATTCCGACCATCGCGCCAGGTTCCACGAGGAACGACTCGTTCGGGTCCAAAGTGACCCGCGCCATGGTGCTGACGGGTTGATATAATAATTCACATTTCATGGGTCTAACTCGGCATCATTGGGAGCAACCAGCTAATGATTGAACCCATATTTCGTGTTTGGATGTAGACGCGTCCTTGGCCGTTGAACTCGCAAACGAGTCCTTCGCCGGAGGCCATCATGCCCATCAATCCGCCGCCCGCGGACTTGATGTCAAACTGCAGATTACCTTCCCAGCCCACGATATGGCCGTTGTCGACCATGTATGAGCCGTTGACGTCGATAGCTTCGATTCCGCCGAAACTATTGAACCAGAGGTCTCCACCGTTGCCGACAACTTTGAGGAAAAAGGCGCCTTCTTTGGCGAGGATTCCACGGATGCCGCCGTATTGGACCATCACGTCGAGATCTCCGGTGGACGCCACATAGGCACCCGCGGAAAGCATGATGGTCTGGCCGGCTTCGAGTCGTCTGTGGACGATGGATCCGCTCATGGTTGGCGTGACCCAAACCGTACCTGGCTGGCTCGTGGAATAGTGGGTAACGAAGAAACTCTCACCGCCCAAGAACCTTCGGATGACCGCTGCGAAGAGGGCCCCGACTGTGGTTCCAAGGCCCGCGTCCGGACGGACCGTGAGTTTGGCTTCCATTTGAACGTGATCGGATTTGGCGGCCATAGCGCCGGCCTCCGTCACAAGAATTTCTCCCGGCTGCAAATCCACGCGAAGCATGGAAAAGGACGGGTCGTGAGTGATTTGATGATTCACTTCAGCTCCCTTCAAGCTAATTTGAGCGATGAGCGCGAACTATAACAAGCGGCCAGAATTTACGATGGAATCCGTCCGATGACAATCACCGATTCTTAGCCACGAGCTCAGAAACAGATCTCTGCGAAAATCGATAGATGGTCGGAGCCGAGGCCTAGAGCAAGGACTCGATCTTTGGGGCGATATCGGCAGGGTCAGTGTTTGAGCCGTATCGCTCCACAACATTTCCCTGGCGGTCGATGAGAAACTTGGTGAAATTCCACTTGATGGCTTCCGTGCCGAGTAAGCCTGGAGCTGCCGATTTGAGCTGCTTAAAGAGTGGGTGAGTGTCGGAGCCGTTCACATCGACCTTGGCGTGCATCGGAAAGCTCACACCGTAGTTGATTTGGCAAAACTCTTGAATTTCAGACTCGGAGCCAGGCTCTTGTTTTCCGAATTGATTGCAAGGAAATCCGAGCACGACGAGCCCTTGGTCCTTGTACTTCTGATAGAGAGCCTCGAGCCCCTTGTACTGCGGCGTAAACCCACATTTTGAGGCCGTATTGACGACCAAAATCACGGAACCCTTATAGTCTTCAAGGGTTTTGCTTTTGCCGCCCAGAGTCGTGATTTCCGTAGAAAATTCGATAGAACCCATTGTATCTCCATTCGTGTGTTTGAACGTACGTCTTAGAGTAAGATAGAACCCAGAAGATTCTTTGGCACCTAATAAATTCCGGTTTTTTTAAGGAGTTATTGTGAGTTTTGAAGACGAGAACGCGGCGCATCGGCATTTTTCTGCCACGTTGTTCAACCAGACGTGGGAGTACCTGGATAAGACCGAGCGCACGCAAGAGGACGAGGAAATGATGATGCTTACGGCGTTTGCGTCGTATTATCACTGGACGCAACGTCCGGACGTCAATCCTGAGAAAGTGTCTATCGCGACCTGGCAGATCTCCCGGGTTTATGCAGTGCTCGGCAATGGCAACGAGGCCGTACGTTGGGCCAGGCGGAGTGTGGAAGAAGCCGAGAAGGGGAGTGACCCGTTTTTCTTAGGCTACGGCTTCGAGGCGCTGGCACGTGCGTGTGATTTGGTGGGAGATACCGAGCTCTTAGACGCCGCGCTTCGAACAGCTGAAGAGCTCGCCAATCTGGTCCCAGACAAGGCTTCGCGCGAGGCTCTTCAGGCGGATTTAGCCACGATCAATAGCCATTAGTTCAGGGGATCGTCGCTGTGATTTCGGCTGGAATTCGGTCGTCAGGGTGCCCGACTCGGATGGTCTTTCCGCTCAGATTTTGACCGGTAGTTGTTAGGACGTGGAAGCCCGTCTGAGCATCAAAATTCAGAACTCCAGACAATTCAGGGTGCCCATCGATCGCGACTTGAAGTGGGGCTCGCCAACGAACGCGCTCAGTGGCCTGGCCTTGCGGGTCGAACTCCCACCAGCCACTCTGCGGTGCGCCGGCGTCAGAGCTGTAGTTCACTGGAGGGTAGGTGAGCGCGATATTCAGGGCGTTGGTGCCCGTTGATACGTCCAGATTTGCGGTGGAAGGATTGACCACAGAGAACATTGAGCTCGGCGCTGTCCAGGTACCGGGTACATCCGTGAGAGCACGGCCGCGGGCCACGATTCGATAGTTGCCGGTAGGCCAATCTGCAGGGACTTGCCAGCTGAACTCCCAACCATGCTCGCGCTCCGGCAAGATCTCCGAGGTCGTGGCTGGAACAGGCACGTAAAGTGTTGTGGTGGCCAGGGTATGGCTTCCTAACGCGCTCGCCTCGAGTCCAGCGGGGTCGGCCATAGGAATGAAAGCTTCTTCAATGGTTGGGTGCTCTTTTTCGATCGTAAACTTTGGGGTGCCGAGAGCCGGGTCCCCACCTGCTACCCTGAACTTTAGCACTTCTTGGCGGTTAAGAGTGCTTGCGGGGTTCTGGAGCACGGTGCCCGGATTTAGGCTCCTTTCTGTGGGGCGTTTGCTGAAGTCCACAGGGCCTTGGAGGTTCGGAATCTCTTGGTAGTAGGTTGGGCCGTTAAAACCATCGAGCATGTCTTCAACCAGCTCGATCTGCCGGTCCACGAAGTACTTTCCACCCCAGGGTCCCCAGATGCTAAACTCAGCCTCATATTCTCCCCGATACCAGTCATCAGGATGAGTGAGGTAAAGGAAATGGTCCTGCGAATAGCCAATCACCATGAGTCGATTTTCCGGCGCGATTTCGGCCACACTTTTGCGGGCGTAGTCCACGATAGAGTGGGTTGACTCACCGGGCAGGCTCATCAAGAAGAGCGGTCCGATTCGTGCCACACTGAGGAAAGTCTGATTGATTTCGTGATGTGGCGTGGGTTGGTCGAGCGATGTGAAAAGTGGCGCAAGGTCAATACAGCTCTTGGTTTCGCCCTCCTGGCTCTTGCCATTCTCGGGGTCGATACTGCAATTCAAGGTTCCGAATTCATAGATGTCCTCTTCGTTCTTGCTGAACTCGCCGGACTCGCCGTAGATGAATTGATGCCTGAGGGAGATGAGTCGCGTTCGAACGGCGAGTTCCGTGTTGGACTCGAAAGTCATGTCATCAAGGGCGGAGATGGCGACCGGTGCTCCAAGCTCACCGACCATGCGCATGCGCTGTTCGTCTTGATGTCCGAGGTGTCCACCGCGAGGTGCGGCATCTCCACCGCCCGCCTGCATGAACATTCCTGTGACGTGAAACCCGTATTTTTGAAAGAGTTTTTGCTCGAGCACTTCTTCCCAACCACCCGCGGAATCATCCGAAAGCAAGGAGTTGCTGGTGCCGAGAATGGTGCCGTGCATCCCGAAATTGGTGAGTACCGCGTAGGGTAGGCCGTCGCGACGAACAGCGAGTACGCTGAGCCTTGGGTCCTTTCCCCAGAGGTCGTTGTTGACCGAGCGGCGGTCGGAGTACACGCGGTCTTCTGGGTCCCAGTCTTCGAGTTCTTCATATCCAAACTCAGCCGGCTCTAGGTCTTCTACAGCTGCG
Source organism: Microvenator marinus (assembly GCF_007993755.1). Classification (GTDB taxonomy): domain Bacteria; phylum Myxococcota_A; class Bradymonadia; order Bradymonadales; family Bradymonadaceae; genus Allomicrovenator; species Allomicrovenator marinus. The sequence goes on along the minus strand of NZ_CP042467.1, from coordinate 1,361,399 downwards.
GCAATCGCGCTCGCGAATCGCCGCGAGAGGATTGAAATCACCTCATGGTCGTAGGTGTCGATGCCGGCAAAACCAAGTTCCTTTGGAATTCTCCAGAACCGCGCCGGCCCGTGGTGGGTGTGCGTGGCGCCAAAGATGATTCGGCCCTCAAGGTCGAGATTGTGGTCTTCTTTTAGGATTCGAGTTGTTTCGGCGGTCAGCGTGTCGTCAGAGAAGACAAGTGGAATTTTGACCAAGACGAGCGTTTCGTCTTCGACCTGAAGGGCAAGGGCCTTGACCCAGAGTGCGCCGTGGGTGCCGATCGAAGCCTTAAAATTGCCGGCCCAAGGCGAAGACGTGGGGCCTGTTCTTCCCCCATATCCACCCTGTGAAATGCCGACTGGAGGGTCGAGCGCGATACGCCCGATTCCCGCCAGAAGTTGGCCACTTGCCGCCGCTTTGAGTTCGCGTACGTGCTCGGGTTGGACCAGAGGCCCTTGGTCTGGCGTCATATCGGCATCAGACTGAGGAAGATCTGGGCCTAAATCCGGGGCCTGATCCTGTGCCAAATCCGTGGCATCGGGGCTTCCCATATCAACGTTAGGATTGGTCGGGGAGTCTTCGGAACAACCCACCAGAAGAATTACAAGCAAGATAATGAGTTCGCGCACACATGACTCCTTTAGAACAGCAGAGGAAGCGCGCGTGCACTCTAGAGAGATTCGGACTACGGGTCCAGAGGAACCCTGACTCCGAGCGCCATCTCGCCCCCTAAGTAGATCCCGTCACTCACTTTGTAGCCGGCCTTGGTTTCGATTCCGTAGACAGCGGCGGATGAAATGGAACCATCTAAAAAGAGCCACACCGCGGAGAAGTTGATTTGGAAGCCAACACCCACCTTGGCATAGAGCGCGAGCGCCCGATAGAGGCCGTTGCCGTCCTCGTTGGGATAAGGAATGTCGCACTCCCTCGCGAAGGCACACGGCGTGCCGATGGTGTAGGCTGGCGTGAGCTGAAGCGGGATGTAGACCCCACTCTTTTTGGCTCCGAATGGAAAGAAACGTGCACTCAGTGGCAGGGCGAGACTGAAGGTCTCTGCGGGGACGGCCAAGCCTGCCCCAGCGCCGACTCTCCAACGCTTGGAAACATCAACGTCAAAGGCGACTCCAAGGCCCATATTGAGGAGCATGTTGGCTTTGCCGGGGATCCGGTTTTTGGCAACGATTCCCAAATCCGTGTAGCCACCAAGGGTCCAAATTGTGGGCGACTCCTCTGGGTGTGGCTCCGCGTAGGCTCTTACGGGAAGGGACAACAACGCAAAAATCAAAAAGAAGTACTGAAATCGAAAATCTTGGGTCATGGTTCGTCTAATGCGATAGATTGAATTCAACGGAGGACACTATGCCCTTGTCTCGGTTAGTCGCAAATCTGGTCTGGTTTTGTTCAATCGGTGTAACTTTTTTCGTGTTGAAGTGGCAGGGCTTTGGAACTCTGGGTGCTTTGGGCCTGAGTATAGTTGTTGGATTCGTTCTCACTTTCGCGACGCTCCTGATACTGAATCGATTTGACCCGTGATGGTCTGCAATTTTTGCGCAAGCCTTTGGTCTAAGGATGTGCGAATTCGCCAGCGTGGAATAGTTACAGAAGTAATAAATATTTTATAAATTACATCTGCGAATTCCTCTTTTGGCTCCGGAAAGTGTCCGGCAGAAATTAAAACTCTGGAAGTATGAGGAGATGTAGGAAGCTGTAGTGTTCAAATGGAGTCGTCCACTTGTCCGAAAAGTGTGCAAAACCAGCACAATTTTCAAACTACGGTTGACACGTAGCAGGGCAAGCGTAACGTGAGTGTTGAGCGGAAAATTTGCACCCTTCCGTGTAGAAGGGCATCACCCATGGGACATTTCTTAGGACAAGAAGGGGCACGGCTTAACGCCATCTACCGGTACAGCGTGCTCGATACGCCCAAAGAGGCGGAGTTCGACGATTTTACCGAGTTGGCGGCTCAAATCTGTGAGACCCCGGTTGCGCTCATTTCAATCGTTGAAAAAGAGCGGCAATGGTTTAAGGCAGAAAAAGGTCTAGGCTGCAGAGAAACTCCGTTATCAGTATCGTTTTGTAAATTTGCGATCGATCAGGATGCCTTTCTCGAGATTCCTGACGCTAAAGATGACCCAAGGGTTCAAGGCCTTGAGAATGTGACGCGTGATGGTGGTATCCGGTTCTATGCCGGTGCGCTCCTTCGCACTCCGGAGGGAGTGGCGATTGGTACGCTCTGCGTCATCGATTACGTACCGCGGACTCTCACTACTCGGCAGCGCGATGCATTGGCTATGTTAGCCAATAAAGTTGTGGCAGCGCTGGAACTGCGCCTCGCGCGGGAGGAGCTAGAGGTCACGCTCACGGCCCGTGATTCGGCACTAGAGAGGCTCGATTGGGAAGCGTCCATGCTGGCCAAGGTCGCCGAGGGTCATTCGCTCAATTGCATTCTAGAGGATATTACAAATGGAGTGGACAAGCTTTCCGGCGGGGCCAGGTCTTCGATCCTTCTCGTGCGTGAAGGGCGTCTATGGCACGGGGCGGCAACCAACCTACCTGCCGAATACAACGCGCTCGTTCATGGCCTAGAGATTGGCCCTGATGTGGGCTCGTGTGGAACGGCGGCGTGGCGAAAAGAGCCGGTGGTTGTGAAGTCCATTGCAACCGATCCGTTATGGAACAACTTCAGATTTGTCGTGGAGCAGTTTGACCTCCGTGCATGTTGGTCTCGTCCGATTTTCGGCGAGTCAGGGGACGTTGTGGCTACATTTGCGCTCTATTGGAGTCACGAATGTGAACCAACCCGTGAAATCCAAACGTTGATCGACCGTGCCTCTGACCTCGTTCGCATCACGCTCCAAAGACACCTCCGAGAGCGCCAGATTAAGGAGTCCGAAGAAAAATTCCGGAGCACCTTCAGGGACGCAGCCTCCCCGATGGCGGTAGCGAGCCTGGAGGGGATGTATCTGGAAGCGAACCGAGCCTATTGTGAGATGGTTGGCTACGAGGTCGAAGAACTCTCCAAGATGAGTGTCCTTGAACTGACTCACCCTGAGGACCGCTCGATGAGCGACGAGGGGATGAAGGACTTGGTCGCTGGAAACCGCGAAAACTACACCATCGAAAAGCGATTTGTGAATCGTGATGGTACTTCAGTTTGGGCGCGCGTGAGCGTGTCGTGTTTGAGAGACTACGACCAGAAGCCAAAGAGCCTTGTGGCGGTCGTGCAGAACATCACACCTGAGCGTAAAGCGGCTGCATTGCTTGAGGATCAGGCATCTTTGATGCGAATTGCGGGTACTCTTGCTCGTGTGGGTGGATGGGCCTACGACCCTGCGACCGAAGCGCTCTTCTGGTCCGAATCAATACACTCACTGGTCGGATATTCAGGCGAACCTCCGAAGTTACGCGACGTGCTCAAGAGGTACCATCCATCGGATCAGGCTCCCCTGAAAAACGCCATGGTGCGTTGTTTGGAGGGAGGTGATCCTTTCGATCTTGAGCTTCGTGCGCAGGCATGGGACGGGCGTTGGATGCACGCCAGAGTGTTGGGTGAGGCAGTTCGGGACGGCGACGGTAAAATCATTAAGATCAACGGTGCTTTCGCCGATGTGACCGAGGCGCAAACTCTGGCTGAGCGATTGTCACGCACCCTTGAGTCGATATCAGATGCTTTCCTGACGCTCGACTCCGAGTGGAAAGTCACGTTTATGAACTCCGAGGCGGAGCGTCTCCTGCAAAAAACACGAGACGAGCTACTTGGGAAAAGCGTATGGGCTGAGTTTCCAGAAGCCGTTGGCGGCCCGTCCTACAACGCGTATCAACGCGTCTTGGATACGAACAAGGCTGAGAGATTCGAAGAGTACCTGGGAGCTATCGATAAATGGCTCGAGATCTCGGCTCATCCTTCGGCTGAAGGTGTCGCGGTATATTTCCGAGACGTGACCGAGAGTCGTGCGCAGCGTGAGCGTCTTCGTGAGCAAGCCGAACTTCTGGACCGTGCTCAAGATGCCATCCTGGTCCGCGATCTGGAGCATAACGTCACCTATTGGAATCGGAGCGCGGAGCTACTCTACGGTTGGACAGCCGAGGAAATTGCTACGCAGAAGATCTTCAACGCGATTTATGCGGATCCGGCACCGTTCTTTGAGGCAACCGCTTCGGTGCTGAGCCGTGGGGAATGGGTGGGTGAACTAGAACAAGTCGATAAAGATGGAAATAAGATCGATATAGAAGGGCGGTGGAATCTTGTCCGAGATGACGAGGGAAAACCCAAGGCGATCTTGGCGATCAACACGAATATCACGGACCGGAAACGCCTCGAGAAGCAATTCATGCGCGCCCAACGTCTCGAAACCGTTGGTACGCTCGCCGGTGGTATTGCGCACGACTTGAACAACGTGTTGACCCCCATTCTGATGTCGATCTCCATGCTTGAGGAAGATGAGGCTGACCCATCGCGAGCTACCAATCTAGGTGTGATACGCACCAGTGCTCAGCGTGGTGCAGATATGGTGCGCCAGCTCTTGGCTTTTGCGCGCGGTGTGGACGGGGAAAAACGAACGGTCCAACCTGTGGAAGTTATCGACGAAATCATGCTGATGATGAAGGAGTCTTTCCCTAAGAATATCGACCTTGTTTTGGATATCGAAGAGAATCTCTGGGATATCGAGGCCGACCCAACCCAGATTCATCAACTCATGACGAATCTTTGCGTCAACGCCCGAGATGCCATGACGAATGGCGGTACCTTGACCGTCCGGGCCAAACAAGCGGTTCTGGACGATGTCTACGTTGGCATGAATCCCGACGCGGGTATTGGTGCCTATGTGATTTTGGAGGTCGAAGATACCGGCGTTGGCATGTCCCAAGAGACGATGGATCGTGTGTTCGAGCCGTTCTTCACCACCAAAGCACTCGGGAAGGGTACGGGCCTTGGACTCTCGACCGTTCACGCCATCGTTCGAAATCACCGTGGCTTCTTGCGAGTCTATAGCGAGGTCAAGCGCGGGACTACGTTTAAGGTGTTCCTCCCAGCCCTCGAATCGAGCTCCGCTGGCACAAAGGACACAAAGCCGGAGCTTCCGCGTGGCCGTGGCGAGACCATCCTGGTTGTGGACGACGAAGCCCCAATCCGCAACGTGGCGAAGAATACGTTGGAGCATTACGGCTACAACGTTCTCTGCGCTTCGAACGGAGCTGAGGCTGTTTCCATTTACGCCGTCAGCGGAAAGGATATCTCACTCGTCCTCACGGATATGGCCATGCCCATCATGGACGGCCCAACCACGGTGGTGGCACTAAAATCCATCAATCCTGACGTTCGGGTGATTTGTTCGTCCGGCCTTGATTCGGGCAATAGCCGTTCGATTGCTTTTGAGGCCGGCGTTCGGCATTTCCTGGCCAAGCCTTATACTGCAGATAATCTACTGGTTATGATCCGCCAGGTTTTGGAAATGTCATAGGTGCTTTGCGGTACGGAACGATTCGTACCGAAAAGTCTTGGTTTTCGTTTTGCGGTACGCAGTGTTCCTGAATAGATTAGGGGTCAAGCCGATAGATTTTACGGACGTGTTCGAGAGTTTCCTCGAATGGGATATTGAGATCCACCAGTAGACCTTCTCCAAGGTCGTAGACCCAGCCGTGGACTCTGGGGTTGCCGCGACTCATGAACTGTCTTTGTACCTGCGCAGTCTTGATGACATTGGCGCACTGCTCACGAACGTTGAGCTCCACAAGCCTTCGGTACCTCTGGTCCACGTCTTCAATGGCGTCTAGCTCCTCCGCGTGCAGTCTGTAGACGTCACGCACTTCGCGAAGCCATCCGTTTAAGAGCCCGAGGTCGGCGGATTGCATGGCGGCCAAAACGCCTCCGCAGCCGTAGTGTCCGCACACGACGATATGGTCCACATTGAGAACATCGACCGCATACTGGATCACGGATTGGCAGTTTACATCGGTATTCACCACGAGATTTGCGATGTTACGGTGGACGAAGACTTCACCTGGCTCAAGTCCCATGATTTCGTTGGCAGGTACTCGAGAGTCCGAACATCCGATGAAAAGAAAGTCCGGGTTCTGCTCCGCAGCGAGTTTGACGAAAAAATCCGCGTCGCCCGCCTTCTTTTTTTCTACCCATTTCTTGTTGTTTTCAAATACCTGTTCATATCTGGAGTTCATGCGGTAATCCTTTCAAAATCTTGCAAAGCGCTGGCCTTCTATCTCAGGTCGCGTGGTTTTTTCTACCTAAAGCTGTTGGACTGCACCATGTTTGCGCAGAACATGCGCGAAAGCCGGATTGACTTTATCACTCAGAATCGCAGACTTAAGGACTAGAGGTATTCAGTAGCGTCCTTGTGCCTTAGGAGGGATTCATGGGCCAAAACGAGAACGAAGAGGGCGCAAATCTGCGCTCGATAACCCGCAACTTGAGGTTGGCTCAACGCATGGCCCGCATGGGGAGTTGGGAGCTGGACCTTACGAGTCGGGATCTCTATTGGTCCGATGAGACGTACCGAATCTTTGGCTACGAAGTAGGTACCCCCGTAACTTATGGGCATTTCAAGGTACGAGTGCATCCCGACGATTTGGAGCCATTTGAGCAGCTCAATGATCTCGCGATTCGAGGCGAGATCCAACTCGATATTGTGCACCGAATCATTCTAGAAGACGGATCTATGCGCTGGGTGCGGGAACAAGGCGAACTTGAGGAGATGGACGCCGAAGGAAAGCTTCGATTTTCGGGCGTTGTTGTGGATGTCACCGAACAGCATCTTCACGAAGCCTTCCTGAAGTGGGAGGCCAATTCGCTGCACTCGATCATCAGCGGCGCAAGCTTAAAGGAGTTGGTAGACCAAATGCTCGGTGACACGCGAGAGTTTCTTCCTACCAAGCGTTCATCGGTCTACGTCGTCCACAACGAGGCCGTCCTGATAAGTTGCTTAGGAGGCGAATGCACCGAGTTTGCGCGTTTGGCAACGGCGGTCGCTCGGGCGAGAACGAGCACCGTGTCTATTCCCTGGTGTCACTATCTCTTCGAACACGAGGGAGCTCATTTTGTACTGGTAGTTGAGCCTCACTACGAGCACGAACCCGAGGCGATTGAGCTTAGGCTTTTGGAACGCTTCGCTCAGATCCTAGAGGTTGGTTGTCAGAAGATTTCAGGTGAGGAAGAGCTTCGAGAGTCTGAAACGGTATTGAGCATTGCCTCAAGGGTCTCCAAGCTGGGGGCCTGGCGAGTGGACCTGGAGCGGCGGACCTATTGGTGGTCTGACGAGGTTCGCCGAATCCATGATCTTGGACCAAAGGACGTACTGCCGAAGTTGGAGTCCCTTCTGGATTTCTATCACCCAAGCGATCGCCAGCGTGTTGAGGCTGCATTTGTTGCCTGTATGGGCTCTGCGGAGCCGTTCGAAATTGAGGTCCGTTTTGTTTCCCGACTCGGGACTATCAAATGGGTTCGAACAATCGCCGAGGCTCGCAAAAACACGCAGGGTCAGGTTGTCGAGCTATACGGTGCCATCCAGGATATCACCGAATCCAAAGAGTATCAGGAGAAGCTCGCGAGCAGTGAAGAGAAGTTCCGTATTCTCTCGAACGCAACAAACGACGCCATCTGGGATTGGGACCTCACCACAGAAGCCGTTTGGTGGAATGACGGCTACGTCAGGCTCTTCGGCTACACACTTGAGGAAGGTGTGGCTTCATGGACCGATCACATCCATGAAGAGGACCGCGAACGTGTCGTAAACGCGATTTTTGACGCGATCGAAAATGGAAAAGACACATGGTCGGACGAGTATCGCTACATCCACAAAGATGGCTCCGAGCTCATCGTGTCTGACCGTGGCTTCATTATTCGCGATGCTGATGGACGGGCGCTTAGAATGGTCGGAGGCATGAGCGACATAACACGGGCCCGCAGAGCTCAGGCTCGGCTCGAAGAGCTCGCCACGCTCCTTGATAAAGCTCAGGATGCGATTATCGTGAGGGACCTAGACCACCGTGTGCAATTTTGGAACAAAAGCGCTGAGCGGCTCTACGGCTGGTCAGCGGAAGAGGCGGAGGGGCAGCGGCTGGACCGTTTGCTTTTCAAAGATCCAGCCCAATTCTATCAGGCCGTCGGCGAGACGCTCAAAAATGGGGAATGGGTCGGTGAGCTAGAACAAGAGACTCGCGACGGATCCACAGTGACGATAGAGGGGCATTGGTCTCTTGTGCGCGAAGACGATGGGACACCCAAGTCAATCCTCGCCATCAATACCGACATCTCTGAGAAAAAGCGCCTGGAGAAGAAGTTCCTCCGCGCCCAACGAATGGAGACTGTAGGAACGCTCGCCGGCGGCGTTGCTCACGACCTGAACAATATGCTGACGCCAATCATGATGTCAGTAACGCTGCTCAAGGAAGACGAAGACGACGAGAGCCGACTTCGCGATCTCAGCAACATTGAGATGAGTGCTGCGCGCGGTGCCGCGATGGTGAGGCAATTGCTCACGTTTGCGCGGGGGGCTGACGGTGGGCATATGCCCGTGGACATTGGGTTAGTCGCAAAAGACGTTCAAAAGATCGCGAGGGACACCTTCCCAAAGAACATTGATTTCAGGTTCGAAGGCCCAGAGAACCTCTGGAAAGTACAGGCGGACCCGACACAGCTACATCAAGTTCTGGTGAATCTCTGTATCAACGCGCGCGATGCCATGCCAGGCGGTGGTGTGCTCTCCTTGAGCCTTACGCACGTCGTTTTGGATGAAGTGTATTCGGATATGAATCCCGAGGCGGCGCCTGGCCCCTACGTGCATATCGTGGTCGAAGATACTGGCACTGGCATGCCTCCTGAGGTTCTCGATCGAATGTTCGAGCCGTTCTTCACGACGAAGGAGGTGGGCCAGGGAACTGGTCTTGGGCTCTCAACGGTTCACTCGATTATTCTTCAGCACGGTGGCTTTATTCATGTCTACAGTGAAGAGGGCAAGGGGACGAAGTTCAAGGTCTACCTCCCCGCAATCGCGTCGAGTGCGGACTCCGAAGAGGTCGCGCTTGCACAGACGCAGCTTCCACGAGGACGAGGTGAACTTATTCTTGTAGTTGACGACGAGGACACCATTCGAAACGTCTCCGAGCGCACTTTAGAGCGATTTGGTCATCGGGTAATCCTAGCTAAAAACGGGGCTGAGGCGGTCTCGCTCTATGCACAGCAGCGAAACGAAATAGCGCTCGTCATCACGGATATGGCCATGCCCGTCATGGACGGCCCGGCCACCATTGTGGCGCTTCGATCCATAGATCCAGACGTCAAAATTGTGGGGTCAAGTGGTCTTGATGCCAATGGTAACGTGGCAAAGGCAGTTGACGCCGGGGTCAAGGATTTTGTGCCGAAGCCTTACACCGCCGAGACCCTACTCACCACGATTCGCCGAGTCCTAGAGGGATAGGATTTTCAGCTCGGCGATGTTGACATCGTTGAAGGGCTGTTCTCCTCCAAGTCCACCCGTGTAGGCATCAAAATGCTCCAAGATGGACATGTTTTGAGCGCGCCCCTCACCACTAATCCGAATCTCGTATGTGTTCGATTCATTGAGTTCAACCGCTACGAAGTTCGATTCAGCCCACCGACCCCAATCTCCTAAATGAGGCATCACCAGGTAGCCCGCGCCGACCGCTTCTTGTGTGGTTGTGTCGATAACGTCGATGCGCTTTACGCCGCAGGTGATTCCTGTGTTAATCGGGCCGGCACCGTTGCCATAGACCACTTGAAGGAGGTGCTTGCCCGTCTTATTGGGACTGAATTCAAGCACTGAAATGGTGTGGTCAGGGCTTCCCCAGCCTTCATAGTGAAAGCGGCCGTGATTCGTGACCGGGGTGCCTCCGGTGACTTCAAACTCTTGAGCGCTGAATGATCTCACTCGCTCAAATTCTGAACCCCACCAACACACAGGTTTTGAAGGGTGTGACTCATTTCCTGAGTCCTGATACGTTGTGCTCACGGTGTAACAAGGTGTCTGGTCGGAAGCAGGGTCAAACGCCGGATCGACCCACGTTGTCGCGTCTCCCTCAATTTCTGAAGCGACCATCACGCCGTCTCGATACACCGTAAAGGAGATGTCTTCGACGAGTTCTTCGGAGGCGTTGAAGCTCAAGGTTAGTGAGGTCTGGTCTTCATTCACTGAAACTATTTCTGGCGGCCGTGGTTTAAAAACTGCTCGCCAGTTCTCTTGGTCAATAACATTAATTGTTTGTGGCTCTTCCGGGTTATGTGCTTGTAAAATTATGAGCACATCACTTCCATCCTCAAGTCCTTCGTGGGTGAGAATGCCTCCTCCGAGGAGTGCGTTCCCGAGAAACAGGCCACCAAGCTCAAAGCCGTTATGGGTGTCTTCGATTAACGGATCGATGGTGTCAGGAAGCTCTAGCGTTATATTTATTGTTTTGTTGCGGAAGGGATAGTTATTAAGTGTAATTGACCTATTTTCACCGAACAATTTATCCGCGACAGCTTTGCTGATGAATGGTTTGAATTCTATGCCCAATTCCGTGGTTTGGATTCCGAAGATCCCACGGTTGACCATACCGAGGTACCCTGCAACGCTCCAGAGTTGGCGCTGTGAATTGACCACCGGTCCGGAATACTCGCCATCGTCAACCCATGGAAGTCCCGTTTGAGCCTCGAAATTCTCCATGTTGGAGAGGTTCATCGCCGCACCTCGGACGAGCGCATTGAACATTCTGTCGAACACGGGTGCATGCTTCTCCTTGGCTGCTGCGAGTAACCAATAAGAACTCACAAAGGGCCATTCTCCCCGGTTATGGTAGATGGGGGTGAACTGTTGTTGCGGTGCAACAACCGGCGCGCCTGCCCCATAATGAGGAAAGTTGTTGAGTATCAGTGTCGAAAAATATCCGGGGAAGTCATCGCTCAGTATGGCCAGCGATAAGCCTAGCAAATCGTAAGTCGCCACCGAAGATGGGGCGAGGTCGTTGTGTGTGTAGGCGTGAAAAAGGCCTTCGTCTTCCTTCCAAAATGTGTTGATGATTGCGGTGTCTAGGAGGCTCGCCCACTCGTAATACTTCGTAGCCAAATCGGGTTCTTCGCGCTGAATGGCTAGCTCCGCCGCGAGTCTAAGTGCGTTCGCATGCAAGATGTTGGTGCTCAGCGACTTGGACATGCCTATCTGAACCGTGTCTTGTGCGGTCCACCCTGGATAGGTCTGTTCGCGCCAGTCTAAGAAGGAGGTTTCACCTCTGTAGAGACCGTCCGTCGGGTCCCAAACAACCTCGCGGTCGTGTTCGATGGTGTTGGTCAGGGACTCCCAGATTAAATCCTCAAACTCGCCTCGTTCGGCCTCGCTCAAGGAGTAGAGCACAGACCGTGCGCCCAACGCCCACGAGACTCGGTCCGTGGAAATCGGATAGGACCCGCCGGTACCCGTATCCTGAACGATTTGCCGCTCGCCTGTATCCCTTCGAAGGGCAGTCTTGAAGGCCAAAGAGTTCTTGGAGCGTTGCGGCTCTACTGCACCGAGGGCGAGGTCCACCGCATAGGCAGTGTCACGCGTCCAGACGTAGTTCCATTTGGCGCCCGTCTCAAAACAACCACCACAATCAACGGGGTCTCCGTTGTTGAAGGCTCCATCTCGGATCTGGTCCACTGAAAGCTCTCTGACTTCTTCTAGGGCCAGGGCGTAGAGCGCATCAAACATGGGACTTGCGGTCCTCAAGTGCGCCGCATTTGGGTCTTCGGTGATACGTCGCGGTGACTCGGGCAGATTGTCTCGCCGCGGTGCATTTGAGGTCAAGGTATAGGTGCGCTCACAGTCTGAACCTAGGGCTACGTCAACACGCGCTTCGGACCCTTTGTGCTCCCATGAATCAAAACCGGAAGGAATTGGTTCGCAATCGGTCATCGCGGGCCCGTCATCGGATTGATCCATAGAGGTCATATCGCTTTCTCCGAGGTCTGGCTTTGGGTCCGCGGGGTCGTCCTCGCACCCAAAAGTCGCCAGCACGCACAAGGTGAGTATTGCCTTTTTCATGGAGTCCACGCCTCGTGTTTTTTCATGATGGTTTTGAAGATTTCAGAAGCCTTGAATCGGTCCAGCCAACTGATGGTTGCCTGCCAGGGTTGTGCATAGAACCAGTCGCGATCCACGTGCGCAAATTGCCGGACGAACGGTAGGATGGCCATATCTGCAAGTCCCGCACTTTCGCCCAAGAGCCACGCGTGCTGCGAGAGTTTCTCGTCCAGCCCTTCAATGATTCTGCACGCTTGTTCGCGGGCCTCCTCGCTTGATGCCGCTGCGTAGCGGTCTGGATATTTGTAGCGGTCGAGTGCAGCTTTAAACGGGCCATCATTCTGCCGAATCAAGGCCATTGCGCTCTCGTGTTTCTGAGCGTCAGGCAGCCATGATTCCGGGTCATTTTGATTGAGCGCCCAGAGCATAATGTCGAGACTTTCATCCAACACCGGCCCATCGGGTAGAACCAGCACGGGAACCGTGCCTTTGGGAGACGCATCGAGAAGGGCTTGAGGCTTGTTTCGAAGGACCACTTCGCGATGTTCCACCTTTTGCTCGGAGGCGGTCAGCGCGAGTCTTGCGCGCATGGCGTAAGGGCAGCGTCGAAAAGAGTAGAGAATCGGGTCTTCCTGAGGCATAAGGCTTTGGACTTTGGGGTTCTAAAACGCGAGCCACCATAGCGGGCAAGGCGCGTTTATTCCAGTGTTTCAGACGGTTTGAAGAGCTTAGAATGAGTGAATTGAGACAAAAACTAGCAGGTGAACTCCTTCGAGACGTAGCATGGGAGGCCGTTAAACCGCATGTGGTGCGTGAGGCTGTTTTCCTGGTTGTAGGCTTACCTCTCTTGGATGTGGCGGAGGCGATCGCATCCGATGACGGTGCGCGCGTGGGGAATTGGGTGCAGTCTGGTGCCTTGACTCGTCCCGACCGCGCGACACTTGAGAGGTGGAGAGACGAAGACACTCGGTTTGCGACCTTGATCGTAAGCCCGTTCGTCTTGGTTCAAGAGGAGGCAGTGAAGAAAGGCGGAGTTGAGCGACTTTGTTGGGGAATGGTCGAGGGGGACTTGGATTTTGTCACCACAGCGATTTGGCCCGCACCAGTCGACCACGATCAGTGTTTCGAAGCCGCGGGCTTTAAGGATTTTTCGGACTCGGACGCAAAGTGGGAGGGCGAGCTGCACACCATGATCGAGGCGCTGGTATTGGAGTTTTCTACTTGGGGAAGTCCAAAGGTGAAGGGAGGGGAGGTGAGTGTAGCTGAGGTGTGTTTGGCGCTCGAAAGAAGTGTTGAATCAGACGGGATCCCAGAGTTGCTCATTGAGTTCGGGCCTATTGAAGTCCGAAGTGGTGAAGGTCACCCAATCTTCTGGGTCAAGGCGCCAAACTCCGAGGACTTCAACCACGACTTGTTACTCAGGAAACTCGCCGGTGGACGCCGGGTAGACCAGGTCCAGCTCGATTGGAAAGCATTGGGGTACTCGAATGAGTGAAAAAAGACCGAAGCCGCTGGTAGCCTGGCTTGGCGGAGGATTGGCACTGCTCATCCAGACCTCGGTGTGCGTAGGCCTGACCTACGCCATCCGCGCCATCGCCTTGGATTGGCCTCGCTATGCCTGGGAAGCCACTCCAGTGGCCACGCTTGCCATCAACATCTTCATGGCTTTTGTGGCGTTCAATATCGTCGGTCGAGCGGCGGATAAGGCGAATATTACGGGGACACCCAGGTCCATTTTCACCAGTATCACTGTCATTCTGATCATTTTCTTCGCGCTGCTCTGGACCATGATGGGCGTGATGATTCTAACCCGATAGCTCCTCGATTTCCGCGAGATTTCGATCGAGGAGTTGGAGCACATGGTCAAAGGTCTTTTGGCGATGCTGTGAGCCGTTCAAGAACCCACAGAGGTTCATCAGATCCCAGAGTCGAAGCGTCTCCCACCACTCATTCGTGACAGTCGCTCCAGAAGACTCAAAGCCGGCGATGGCGCCTTTGCTTAGAGGCGATAGCTTCGAGCTGTGCCGCAGGAAGATCGCCAGATCGAGCAACGGAGCCCCAGAATAGACGAACTCCCAATCGAGTAGAGCACTGACTTTGAGCGTCTCGGCGTCCACCAAGATGTTCGAGAATTTCAGATCGCCATGAAGAAGTCCGTATTGGCCGTCTAGGGCCCTTAGGAGTTGTGCGTGGCGTTGGGCTAGGGATTCAAGCTTCGCAGCTCTTGCAGGCCCCATACGGCCGCCTGCACGACCTTTGGAAAGGGACCATTCGATGAAGTCTTCAAAGGAGGATTCGAGCGTTCCAAATCGTTTGCTGAGCTCCAGATTGCCATCGAGCAATCCGTGCTCTTCAAAGCTCTTGGCTCCCGCGTAACCACTTATCAACTCGCCGATGTAAAACGCCACAGTTTCTATGTCTTGAGGCGTGGGGCACTCAAGCTCATGAGGTTTGACGCCGTGTTTGAACTCAAACACGCCGATGGGCCTTTCGCCATGAACGGCGTGTATCAGCTTTGGACGGGGAAGCTCGGAGGGGAGTATTTTTTCTAGTGCCTCGTCCCGAGCGAGTCCCAACGGATCGCGTTCGTAGATGCGAATCACCACATGATAATCATACCCTAAGACCTCGAAATTCGTGTTGAACTTTCCACCATCCATGCCTCGATAGTGGCGCACTTCACCAAGTCCAGCTTCGGTCATTAGATTCTGAACTTCTAGGGGCGTGAGTTCGATGAGTGGCGCTTGGCGCTCCCATTCTTCCTCGGGCCAGTTCAACATGCGACACTCCTCAAAGAAAATTTGGTCAAAAGTGCAAAAAAGAGGTTGACAGGCTGCGCGAAAACACTAGCATTCCTACCCCGTCACTTGACGGTCTTCCGGCTTAGCTCAGTGGTAGAGCAATCGGCTGTTAACCGATTGGTCGCTAGTTCGAATCTAGCAGCCGGAGCTTCAAAAAGCCCAAGCAGAAATGCTTGGGCCTTTCTCTTAACAGGACCCTCGTCGGCGATGCCGGCGGGGGTCTTGTCGTATCTGCCCTGCTGGTGCGGGTTTGCGGGCGGTGTCCCTTCGCCGGGTGTGCTCTCTGGTCGGGCGGCGCCAGAGTACCTCGCCTCGTCGCCGGACCGAGAACGGTGCTCTTTGAGTGCTCTTGGGCCTCAGAGACGCCGCCAGACGCCGAAAAGCCGGTTCACACCAGAGAGCCGATGGTTAGCCCGGCGAGAGTGGGACGGCCGGAGGCCACAAAATGCCTCCTTGACGCGGACATCCTTTGCGTCCAATATACCCATGCCCGGGTATGAGTACTATGCGCTGCCGAGGAAACGCCCCATGATGAGCCCTGACACGAAAGAGAAGATCGAAGCCCGCCTCAAGCGGGTCGCCGGGCAGGTGTCCGGCATCCAGAAGATGGTCGAGGACGACCGCTACTGCATCGACGTGCTGATGCAGATCTCTGCGGCCCGCGCCGCCCTGGCGAAGGTCAGCAAGATGCTGCTCGAGTCCCACATCCAGACCTGCGTCACCGGCGCGTTCGAGAGCGACGACGAGGACGACCGGACAGCGAAGATCGCGGAGCTCGTTCGGGTCTTCGAAAAGAACTGCAACTGCTGACGAGGACCTCATGAGCCACGAACACCACCACGACCACGAACACGGCGGCCGTGACGGCGCTGCGCTCCGAGATCCCGTCTGCGGGATGAAGGTCACCGAGGACAGCAAACACCGACACGAGCACGACGGCGAGACATACTTCTTCTGCTCAGGACGCTGCCGAGAGAAGTTCGCCACCGACCCTGACCGCTACCTCAACCTGGACGACCACGAGGCCGACGAGGCACCTGCGGGCACGGTGTTCACCTGCCCGATGCACCCCGAGGTCGAGCAGATCGGCCCGGGCGACTGTCCGAAGTGCGGGATGGCGCTGGAAGCCAAGGGCGTGCCGGTGCTGGCGACGAAGACGGAGTGGACCTGCCCGATGCACCCCGAGATTGTTCGGGACGAGCCGGGTGACTGTCCGATCTGCGGCATGGCCCTCGAGCCGCGCACCGTGACGCTCGACGAGGAAGAGGACAACCCGGAACTGCGCGACATGACGCGACGCTTCTGGTTCGCCGCCGCACTCTCGCTGCCGCTCGTGACCATCGTCATGATCGACATGCTCCCGAGCCGGCCGATCTCCAGCGTCCTGCCCGGACGAACACGGGCGTTCATCGAGTTGGCGCTCGCCACCCCGGTCTGTCTCTGGTCGGCGTGGCCCTTCTACGTGCGCGCGGTTCGCTCGGTGAAGAACATGAGCCTCAACATGTTCACGCTGATCGGGCTCGGCGTCAGCGTCGCCTACGTCTACAGCCTCATCGCCACGCTCCTTCCAGGCATCTTCCCCGACTCGTTCCGCGGTCACGGCGGCGAGGTCGCCGTGTACTTCGAGGCGGCTGGCGTCATCGTGACGCTGATCCTGCTCGGCCAGGTCCTCGAGCTGAAGGCCCGTAGCCAGACCAGCGCAGCCATCAAAAAGCTGCTCGGGATGGCAGCGAAGACGGCTCGGCTCATTCGCGACGACGGCAGCGAGGAGGATGTCCCCCTCGACCAGGTGCGCGAAGGCGATCGTCTGCGCGTCCGCCCAGGCGAGAAGGTGCCCGTCGACGGTGAGGTGCTCGAGGGAACCAGCCACGTCGACGAGTCGATGGTGACCGGTGAGCCGATCCCCGTAGAGAAGAGCCCCGGCGCCAAGGTCATTGGCGCCACCATCAACGGCACCGGGGGGCTCGTGATGCGTGCAGAGAAGGTCGGCGCCGAGACGTTGCTCTCTCGGATCGTGACCATGGTCGCCGAGGCTCAGCGGAGCCGCGCGCCCATTCAGAAGCTCGCTGACCTCGTGTCGTCCTATTTTGTGCCTGCGGTCGTCATCATCGCGATCGCGACCTTCATCGTGTGGGCACTCGTTGGCCCGGAGCCCCCGATGGCCTACGCCCTCATCAACGCCGTTGCGGTGCTCATCATTGCGTGCCCTTGCGCCCTTGGTCTGGCCACGCCCATGTCGATCATGGTGGCGACCGGCAAGGGCGCATCGCTCGGGGTGCTCTTCAAGAACGCCGAAGCGATCGAGGTGCTGCGGAAGGTCGACACGCTGGTTGTCGACAAGACGGGGACGCTAACCGAAGGCCGACCTGCGCTGGTCGCGGTCGAACCCGCGGACGGCATGGATGAGGCGGAGCTGCTGCGTCTGGCCGCCGCCCTCGAGCGCGGCAGTGAGCATCCGCTGGCCGAGGCCATCGTCCGGGGTGCTGAGGAGCGCGGGCACGAGCTGCCCAAGGCCGACGACTTCGGCTCGGTGACGGGCAAAGGCGTAGGCGGCACCGTCGACGGACACGACGTGGCGCTCGGCAACCTCGCGATGATGGTTGAAGTTGGGGTGGACCCAGGGCCGCTCTCGCAGCGTGCCGAGGCGCTCCGGGGTGAAGGGCAGACGGTGATGTTCGTCGCCGTCGACGGCTCGCTCGCCGGCATCATCGGCGTGGCCGATCCCATCAAGGAGAGCACGCCAGAGGCGATCGCCGCGCTCCACGAGGAGGGGTTGCACGTGGTCATGCTCACCGGTGACAGCGAGACTACAGCCCGCGCCGTCGCCGCCAAGCTGGGCATCGACGAGGTCGTCGCCGGCGTGCTGCCCGACGAGAAGGCCGCCAAGGTCGCGTCGCTGCAGGGCGAGGGGCGGGTCGTCGCCATGGCGGGCGACGGAATCAACGACGCGCCCGCGCTCGCTCGTGCGGACGTCGGCATCGCGATGGGGACCGGCACGGACGTGGCGATGGAGAGCGCTGGCGTGACCCTCGTGAAGGGTGACCTGCGAGGCATCGTGCGAGCTCGGAAGCTGTCACGACAGACGATGGCGAACATCCGCCAGAACCTGTTCTTCGCCTTCGCCTACAACACGGCCGGTGTGCCTATCGCCGCCGGGGTGCTCTACCCGTTCTTCGGGATCCTGCTCTCGCCCATGTTCGCGGCTGCCGCGATGAGCTTGAGTTCGGTGTCGGTGATCGGCAATGCCCTGCGCCTGAGGAGTAGCGACCTATGAGCCGAAGTCACGACAATCACGACCGACGAGGCCTCACCCGCAGGGGATTCCTGGCCAACACGGGCAGGGCCACAGCTGCCGTCCTTCTGGGGCGTTTCGTAACGGGTTGCGCGACAACGGGTGTGCTGGCAGCCCCGCGTCGGAGGCTCAGCGTCGTCGATGGCCGAACCATCGATCTGCACATCGCCGAGACACGGCTCGCTGTCGCCGGTCAGTCTGCGGTCGCCACGACGATCAACGGCGGCATTCCAGGCCCTGAGATCCGCCTCCGCGAAGGACAGGACGTCACACTCAGAGTCTCGAACGCGCTGGACGAGGACACCTCCATCCACTGGCATGGTCTCCTCGTCCCGCCGGGGATGGACGGAGTGCCAGGAGTGAGCTTTCCAGGGATCCCTCCGGCCACGACCTTCGAGTATCGCTTCCCAGTCCGCCAGAGCGGGACCTACTGGTACCACAGCCACAGCGGGTTTCAGGAGCAGACCGGGATCTACGGGCCCATTGTCATCGAGCCTCGAGAGCCGGAGCCGTACAATTACCAGCGAGAGTTCACGATCGTGCTGTCGGACTGGACTTTCGAGAACCCGCATCGCGTGCTGGCAAACCTGAAGCGGTACGGCGGGTACTACAATTTCCAGCGCAGGACCCTGGCAAATCTTGCGGACGAGCCGCCTGGCGCGCTCGCCAATCGGTTCAGCTGGGCGCGAATGCGCATGGACGCCACCGACATCGCGGACGTCACCGGTGCCACCTACACCTTCCTGATGAACGGTCTGTCGCCTGACGAAAATTGGCGCGGCGTGTTCGAGCCCGGTGAGCGCCTCAGGCTGCGCTTCATCAATGCGTCGGCGGCGACCTACTTCGACGTCAGAATCCCGGGACTACCGATGCAAGTCATCCAGGCCGACGGCATGCCTGTCGTGCCGGTCGAGACGGATGAGTTTCGATTGGCTATCGCAGAGACGCTGGACGTCCTCGTTGAACCCACCGGTGCTGCGCACACCATCTTCGCCGAGGCCATGGACCGCAGCGGGCACGCCCGAGGGACGCTGGCCACCGATCCACACGCCACAGCACCAGTGCCCGGAAGGCGGCCTCGGCCGCTGCTCACGATGGCGGACATGGGCATGGACCACAGCAACATGCAGGGCATGGATAACGGCGGCGCTGCCGGTGGGGACCATGGCCCGGCGCACCAAAACACGCCAAGCGAGGAACATTCGGGCATGTCCGGCATGGACCACAGCCACGCGTCGGGAATGGACGAGATGGCTGCAGCATGCAGCGAGAATCTCGACGTCGTCGCGCGCCATGACGGCGACGGTCACGGCGCCGGCAACGCGATGGTCGCCGAGACCGCACGCTCGCGCATCAGCGAACCCGGGGTTGGACTCGGCCAGGACGGGTGGCGTGTTCTCACCTATTCGCAGCTGCGACGTGCCACGCCTGGCGAAGACAGCCAGCCGGTGACCAGGACGATCGAGCTCCACCTGACCGGTAACATGGAGCGCTACATGTGGTCGTTTGACGGGGAGCAGTATCACCGCGACATGCCCGACATCGTCCTTCACTATGGGGAACGCGTGAGGTTCGTGCTCATCAATGACACCATGATGGCGCACCCGATTCACCTGCACGGCATGTTCTTCGAACTCGACGTGGGCGCGTGCGAGCGCAACCCGCTCAAACACACCGTCAACGTCCAGCCTGCTGAGCGCACTTCCTTTGTGGTGACCGCGCAGGAGGTCGGCCGGTGGGCCTTCCACTGTCACATCCTCTATCACATGGAGGCAGGCATGTTCCGTGTCGTGGAGGTGCGGGTATGAGACTTCCACCACACGCATTCTTGGCATCCACCGCAGGAGCTTGGCTCCTCGCGTTGGTGTGCACCTTCTGGAGCGCCCCCGCATTCGCACAGATGGGCGAGCCGCCGTTCAACCACTTCATGCAGTTCGAGGAGCTGGAGTACGGGTTCAACGACCGCGACAATCCGCTGAGCTGGGATTCGACCGCCTGGTTCGGCGGGGATTGGAACCGGGTCTGGTTGAAGGTCGAGGGAGAAGCGGCGACGGTTGACCCCGAGGTCGAGGGCGAAGCGCAGCTGCTATACAGCCGCCTGATCGCGCCCTTCTGGGAGTTCCAGGTTGGCGTCCGAGGCGATCTGGTCGCCGCGGAGGGCCAGTCGACCGAAGGTCGGGGGCACCTGGTTTTTGGGGTCGAAGGTCTGGCGCCGTACTGGTTCGAAGTCGAGCCGGCAGTGTTCATCAGTCACCGCGGCGACGTCTCGTTTCGGCTGCGCGCAACCTACGACCTGTACATCACTCAGCGCCTCATCGCGCACCCGAGCTTCGAGACGAACATCGCTGTTCAGACGGTGCCGGAGTTCGGTGTGGGTGCTGGCTTCAACGACATCGATCTCGGCCTTCGCCTCGGCTACCAGATCGCCCGCGAGTTCGCGCCCTATATCGGCGTTTCGTGGAATCAGGCCTTCGCGGAGACCGCCGACCTCAGACGAGCTGCAGGCCGCACCGCGAGCGATCTTCAAGGCGTGGCGGGCCTGAGATTTTGGTTTTAACCCGGATTCAGAGGACATCATGGAACAACTTCTTCCCGGCCTAACATCGGCCCCCAACCTGCACCCCATGGTGGTGCATTTCCCCATCGCCTTCTGGATTGCTGCCACGGGTGCGTGGTCGTTGGCTCTGGCCCGGAAGCGAGATGACGCCTGGCGATTCGGCCGATGGCTTCACCTGCTGGGGCTGCTCGGGGCGGCGGTAGCCGTCGGGTTCGGATTCTGGGCGACCGAGGAGATGGGGCACGACACCCCGGGGCACGATCTCGTCCACGTTCACCGCGACCTCATGCTCGTTGCAACGGGCATCGCATTGGTGGTCACGGCCCTGGCTTGGTGGCGCGGTGACGCATCTCGGCGTTGGCGAGTTGGGTTGATGGTGGGATCGCTGCTCCTGCTTGGCGTGATGACGATCGGCGCCGATCGCGGGGCCGAGCTGGTTTTCCGCTACGGGATCGGAGTGGCCGGAGAGACGCCCCCCCACTCCGATGGTCATGACCACGCGCATGTCGATCAGGAGGCCGAGGCCGAGGTCCACGACCACGGCGCGCAGCCCCCTAGCCACACGGGGCACGAACATCCTCCCGAGCGAGGAAGCGAGCCGGGCTCAGAGGAAGTCGCAGGTGAGCCTCCACATTCTGACGAGGCGTCGTCCGCCGGTTCAGAGGAGTCACCCGGACCGGCGTCGGCGGAGCCTTCGCCCGCAGGCAATGCGGGGGACGG